>JARFXP010000001.1:922500-1522500 GCA_029194675.1 Nitrospira sp.
CAGACGCGGATAGGCGGCATTCATCGCCTGGGTTTCCCCATTCGGACATCCGCGGATCACGGCCTGCTTGCGGCTTCCCGCGGCTTATCGCAGCTAGCTACGTCCTTCATCGCCTGCTGATGCCAGGGCATTCACCGTACACCCTTAGTAGCTTAACAATCACTTTGCTCCTGATACACATGGTCTTTCGTCAAGACCTATTCAGTTGTCAAAGAACAACCTCGGCGCCGTTGCGCCGAGAACTGCTTAGAGGACGTTGGACAAGTCAATTCGCACTAACTCTCCGTTTACCCAACCCTCGTAGAAAATAAATTACGGTGGTAAACGGTACGCGCAAGCGCGGTTTGGTGGAGCTGGACGGAATTGAACCGACGACCCCCTGCTTGCAAAGCAGGTGCTCTCCCAACTGAGCTACAGCCCCATTCTCAACGGAAAGAGTCTGCTCCTGATACCGTGCGCGTCGCGCCCAGAAAATCAGGACTCAGATGGTGGGCCTGGATAGAGTTGAACTATCGACCCCGCGCTTATCAAGCGCGTGCTCTAACCAACTGAGCTACAGGCCCAGCTGAGTCTGAAGCGACCAGGGCCCGTATTCGACTCGATCTCTCCATAAATGCAATAATTTACCATTTGTGGAGAAGCGCCGTCTGAACCCTCACAACAATCGTATCGTGCGTATCGTGTAAGTATGTATTGAAGAGGTGGCCCTCAGCCCGAGTTTTCTGCAGAGTCATAAGACTCCTTAGAAAGGAGGTGATCCAGCCGCAGGTTCCCCTACGGCTACCTTGTTACGACTTCACCCCAATCATCGGTCATACCGTGGGCGTCTGCCTCCTTGCGGTTGGCGCCAACGACTTCAGGTACAACAAACTTTCGTGGTGTGACGGGCGGTGTGTACAAGGCCCGGGAACGTATTCACCCCGGCGTGCTGATCCGGGATTACTAGCGATTCCGCCTTCATGAGGTCGAGTTGCAGACCTCAATCTGAACTGAGGCCGGTTTTTTGCGATTGGCTCCCCCTTACGGGTTTGCAGCGCTTTGTACCGGCCATTGTAGCACGTGTGTGGCCCCAGGCATAAAGGCCATGCTGACTTGACGTCATCCCCACCTTCCTCCCCGTTCTCCTGGGCAGTCTCTCCAGAGTTCCCGGCATGACCCGTTGGTAACTGAAGACAGGGGTTGCGCTCGTTGCGGGACTTAACCCAACACCTCACGGCACGAGCTGACGACAGCCATGCAGCACCTGAGCAGGCTGGTATTGCTACCTCGTTAGGCTTTCACCCTTCTACTACCTGCATGTCCAGCCTGGGTAAGGTTCTTCGCGTTGCGTCGAATTAAACCACATGCTCCACCGCTTGTGCGGGCCCCCGTCAATTCCTTTGAGTTTCAACCTTGCGGCCGTACTTCCCAGGCGGGATACTTACTGCGTTAGCTGCGGCACCGGCGGTAACCCGCCGACACTTAGTATCCATCGTTTAAGGCGTGGACTACCAGGGTATCTAATCCTGTTTGCTCCCCACGCTTTCGAGCCTCAGCGTCAGAAATGTTCCAGAGCGCCGCCTTCGCCACCGGCCTTCCTCCCGATCTCTACGCATTTCACCGCTACACCGGGAATTCCGCGCTCCTCTCCCATCCTCTAGCCGAGCAGTCCCCTCCGCACTTTCCGGGTTAGGCCCGGAGATTTCACGGAGGGCTTACCCAACCGCCTACGCTCCCTGTACGCCCAGTAAATCCGAACAACGCTTGCCACCTTCGTATTACCGCGGCTGCTGGCACGAAGTTAGCCGTGGCTGCTTCTGCAGGTACCGTCCGAACGGTTGCCCGTCCCATCTTCCCTGCCGAAAGGGGTTTACAATCCGAAGACCTTCATCCCCCACGCGGCGTCGCTGCGTCAGGCTGTCGCCCATTGCGCAATATTCCTTACTGCTGCCTCCCGTAGGAGTCTGGCCCGTGTCGCAGTGCCAGTGTGGCTGATCGTCCTCTCAGACCAGCTACCCGTCGAAGCCTTGGTGAGCCGTTACCTCACCAACAAGCTGATAGGACATGAGCCCATCCAAG
The DNA here is from genome assembly GCA_029194675.1 of Nitrospira sp. Classification (NCBI taxonomy): domain Bacteria; kingdom Pseudomonadati; phylum Nitrospirota; class Nitrospiria; order Nitrospirales; family Nitrospiraceae; genus Nitrospira; species Nitrospira sp. The sequence continues at coordinate 924,559 of JARFXP010000001.1, forward strand.
AGCGCGATACCCACGGTATCGCTTTCTCTCTCGATCCGCAGACCGAGAGTCGTATGCGGTATTAGCTAACCTTTCGGCTAGTTATTCCCCACTCGAGGGTAGGTTACCCATGTATTCCTCACCCGTTCGCCGCTTTACAAACGTATTGCTACGTCTTCTCGCTCGACTTGCATGTATTAGGCGCGCCGCCAGCGTTCGTTCTGAGCCAGGATCAAACTCTCAAATAGGTGTTCTTAGAATTTGGACCAAGGGCCACCACTTCAATACACCTTACACCTTGCTCAACGTCCTCTATTCAGTTTTCAAAGAACGATCGCGTTCATCACGCGAGCCGCGCACTATACAATGTGCACGGTGGCGTGTCAAGGGACCCGCTCGAAATAAATTCGGGTAGTTTCCCTTCGGCACCGCACCGTGACTCGCTGTCAGGCGCGGTCATCAGGCAGGGACACTGCACCAAGAACGAGCAACAAGATAACAAGGTATTTTTCAAGAGTCAAGAGGTGGTCATGCATAAGCAAAAGCACTGAGTAACCTTCACAATATGATGCTATATTTTCGATCCATCGCCGCGCACTCCTGAAAACGTGAGGCCTTGGGACACTGGTCGACGGCTGCGATGCCGTCGGCGGCCTGTTCGGCCGCATGTTCGGCGTTCCTCCCTGCGAGACCACGCACTTCACATCCCACTCAAAATCCTACGTGGCTAACTACATCGACGGAGCCGTCTCCTCATGACGTGATGTAAATATCGAGCAGTGGAAACGGCGCGGGACTCTGAGGAAGGAATCGAGACCTGATCAGAAATCTGCGCGAAAGTTCAGTGAGACGGTTGGAGCTGGACCGCATACCTTGTACCGTCTTCCATGACTCCGCTCATTCGCAGCATGCGCGAATTCTCCGATACATATAGTGAACCGGTGACTGTGCCGCGCTCGGTCGTCACGGTCAGCTTGCCCTCGGCCAACGTGAATTGCCCGCGTCCGCTGAATGCACCGATGGTTCGATAGCTTGCAAACTCGTACCGGCCGTCGTCGGCAATGGTCACGCGAAGCCAATCGTCCCCGCGCACTTTGGGAGACCGCACCACGAGCCCGGCCCATTTGCCGGCAACCGAACCGAAGGATTCAATGGGTTGAGAGCTCCACTGTTGCTTCGACGCGACCTCAGTTGATTGACAACCTTGGGCTACCAGAGACCATAGACTCATGCAGACCAGTAATACCGCTGCTCGAATATTCTGCCTCATACTCCCTCGATTTTCCATCCGCCGTATACCTGACACCCACATGCGCTTGGCGTCCACTTAACAATACAGCGAGCCGAACAAGTGCAGCATGTTCCAATCGTTTCATACTTGCCATCCAATCGATCTTTCGAGTTCATAGTTCAGATCAACGCCCGGTACCGCTCCTGATCTCTTGGACACCGGTATGGCCGTATTCGAACCGACCTCTCGGCCACGCGGCGCGTAGGGTAGTATCATTGCAACACGGCGTCAACATCATTGATCGCCCCACACAATCGGTTGTCATGCCGACTAATGCAACGGACGTCCGCACCCTGTGAGTACTTGTCCCTGCCAATGGATGACGACACGCGAGCCAAACGACTCGCCGCTCATGCTGTCATGACAGACTTCAGCGGTGATTTCGATTTGCAGATCGCCCGCATCCCACCGGGTGATCTTCCGGGCCTGATCGGTGACCGCGTTCGACAACCGGCGTTCGATGCGCTTTTCGCCGTACTCAGTAATCAGCACGATGCGCGACATCTCGCGCATTTCCAGCACCCACGGCGGTTCGTTCCCGATACCTCGAAAGTCCACGCCCTCAAGCTTCGCGTGCTCCCATACGGCGCGCCGGTGGTTGTTGCGGCAGATGAGGGTTTCCTTTCCTGGCTCGGACAGCATGCCGTGCTCGCCCTCGATGACGAGTTCCACTTCGCCTTGCGCGTAGCGAGACGGCCTCGCACCAGGAACAGCCGTGAGGCGCAAAGTTGCGCGTTCACCAAACACCCACGCTTCGTTTTTCGTGGCTCGCACGACATAGCTGGACTCGTCCGGACACACGAAGACCCACGTGTGCGTGCCCGCCTCACTATCAATACCCGCATGGACCGCAAGCAGAATGCCGCAGGCCGTCGCCCATACCACGACTGCAAAGGCGGGAATGGTGCGTACCCAGTCGGGATGTCTGAAGGGTGGCATGAGTCGTCTTTCTTCAACGAATTAATCTAACCCTCGCATGGAGCCTCGTGCTTAAGTGAGATCAGAAAGACCTGTTCGAATCTACTCCCGCCGGGAAATCAGGGATGATTCACTGATGGCCAATTGCTATAGTGCATTCCCTGTTCGTCCGGCAATTTGCACAGGCGGGTATGCCTCGGATCTCAGCATGAAGATTCGAACAGGGCCGATGTCCTGTCGCCGGCGGCACGGAAAAATTCCAATCCGATCTTCAGTGGCGCGACCATATCCTGTTTTATGAATACTTTCACGGGGACAACGGGGCGGGCCTCGGCGCGAGCCACCAGACCGGCTGGACCGGGTGCGTGGCGAGACTGATCCGGCTCCTTGGCCTCCTGGATGCCAAGCGAGCATTGGAAACGGGCAAGGCGGCATTCAAGAAAGGCAGCTCATGACGGCACCGGGAGTACGTCGTCCAGGCTACTCTCGACAGAGCCCGCCTTACTTCTTGATCGGCTGAACAGACGACGCCAGTTGGACATCCACCAGTTGTTGGAGGCGGCGTTCCAGTTGGAGAAACCGTGCTGCGGTTTTGGGAGACAAGGCCCCCGCGAGCTCCTCAAATGCTTTCTTCCGGAGGTCAAGCGTCATCTGATCCACTTCAAACACTCGCCGCGCCAGATCCTTGGCACCGGCGTCGCTAAACGACTCGTACGACTTCCTATAGTCCTCCATCACCGCAATCTTCTTGTCGTTGATGGCCGCCGATTCCACTTCGTATTTCCGATAGAGGGGCCAGAAGATGTCGGCTTCCTCGCGTGTGAGTTGCATCCGGTCCGCGATCAGTTTCATCTTCTTCGTCCGAAGGTCCGCGCGCAACAGCTCAATGTCCGAGCCAGCATCGCGCTCTTCGGCAAAAGCGGCTGGCGGCGGCGCCACGACAAAAAACGCTGAAACCATGCTCGCTGCCAAGGCAGCGACAAGGGCTGTTCTGATCATAATCGTTGATCCCTCCCATCAAACTGAAACTTGGCTTCCGACCGAGATACATCGTCCCTATTACAAACGCCACCGCACAATCAGGACGATCAGGGTAGGGCTTCCCATTAACATAGAAGCCAGCCAGCCCGCAATGGTCAGCGCAACGAACGATCAGCGCCCTTCGCACGAGCCTTTCGCTTGTTCTTCTGGGGATTCCAGCTACTGTGGTCGGGTTGATCTCCCACCGGCATAACTGATCACGATCCACCCCGCCGACGCTCATCCTCGACCACATACTCGAAACTCGATCGAAACTCTGCCGGTGTCATGCGCGTGAGGGTCGCGTACTTACCGAGCAAATCGGGCTGTTCGAAGTCTTCCGGTCCGAGGCGGACCATGTACCGCCGGGCGATCTCATAGCCGGCAGAGCGGACATCGACCGGCCGGACCCTCGTCCGGCCGGTGCGGGAGTCAAGAATCTCGTCGAACGGGATGGGCATGAACCGCCCATGGACCATCGCCGCCACGGCTGCTCCGCCCCCTTCCAGCAGAAGACCGGCCGCACTGCATCCCAAATCCCGCGTATATTCGAGATCGAACCCGATCGGATCCGCACATCGCAACTCAAATCCGATATCCTTTTCGCGGAACACCGGCTCGATGCCCAGCGGCACGAGCCGAGCCAGGACGGCGCGTGAGAGCAGCTCAGCAAGATTGACTTTTGACAGCTCGATGTGGCCGTGATCGTCGCGAGGCAACGCCGCATCTTGGGATAACTCCTCGGGATCCAATGCCTCGGCCAGCCCCTCTGCCATCACGGCCACGCCGTCCTCATGCCCCTGGCTCAATCGCTTGAGAATTGCGCCGACCACCACATCGACGACACGGGAGAGGGGGAGCGGGCGCGCGGAGAACTCTTCGGGGATGAGCGTGAGCGTGGCGCCGGCTGCCTTCCCAATGCCCAACGCCAGGTGGCCAGCCTGCCGTCCCATCGCCACAACAATAAACCAGTGTGAGGTGCTACGCGCCTCCACCATGAGAGTCTTGACGATCTGCGCGCCGATGTGCCGGGCTGTTTCGAAGCCGAAGGTCGGTACACCTTCCGGCAGATCCAGATCATTGTCGATCGTCTTCGGAACGTGGACGACGCGCAGACTTCCTTGGGCTGCCTGTTCCAGCTTCAGCGCGGAAAAACAGGTATCGTCGCCGCCGATCGTGATCAGGCCCGACACGTCGAGCTTGCGGAGCGTGGCGATCACGTTCTCCATATGCTGCGGGTTCTTGGTCGGATTCGCCCGAGCGGTTCGTAGATAGGAGCCGCCCTGGAGGTGGAGCCCGCTCACCTCCGCCATCGTCAGGAGCGCGGCCTTGCTCATATCACCGGCGATCAACCCCTTGAATCCGTCCCGAATGCCGATCACCTGGCGGCCAGCTGCCAGGCATCGCAACGCCGCAGCCGCGATGACACCATTGATTCCCGGCGCCGGGCCTCCGCCGACGAGAATTCCGATGGCCCTGTCCTGAGACTGCCTCATATGCATGATGGTCGCTCTACTGTCGGGACTTCCTGCAGCTGTCCCGTGATGGCCGGAACGTCCCAATGGACCCTGTTCATGGACAGGGCACAAGCGGTGTCGCCACTGAGCTGGTGAGAAAGGTTGTCGGCATCATGAAGCTGTTCCAAACGTCTTCAGAATTTTTCCGGGATGAATGTTCTGTCCTTCATCGTCGCCTGGTCATCGTATTTGTACTTCTTCGATCGTTCGGGCAATTTCACCTTCTCGCGCTTCACCTTTTTGTAGGGAATCAGGCTCAGCAGATGACTGATGCAGTTGAGCCGCGCGGCCTTCTTGTTGTCCGATCGAATGATGTACCACGGTGCATGCTTCGAGTCGGTCGCCTCCAGCATCCGGTCCCGCGCGCGCGAATACTCGTACCATTTTTCGCGCGATGGCAGATCCATCGGGCTCAGCTTCCACTGGCGCAAGGGGTCATCGACCCGTGCCCGGAAACGGCGCTCCTGCTCTTCGTTGCTCACCTCCAGCCAGTACTTGACTAGTATGATCCCGCCCTCGACGGCGTATTTCTCGACGACCGGACAGAGATCCAGGAACCGCTCATATTGCTCCTTGCTGCAGAATCCCATAACATGCTCGACGCCGGCACGGTTGTACCAACTTCGGTCCCAAATGACAATTTCGCCGGCCGCCGGGAAGTGAGCCATGTAGCGCTGGATGTACATCTGGCTCTTCTCGCGATCCGAAGGGGCGGGCAGGGCCACGACACGGAACACGCGTGGACTCACGCGCTCGGTGATGGCGCGAATGGTACCGCCCTTCCCCGCGCCGTCGCGGCCCTCGAACACCACCATGATCCTGACACCCTTTTGTTTCACCCAATCCTGGAGGTAACAGAGCTCAGCCTGAAGCTTGCGCAGTTCCTTCTCGTATTCCTTACGTTTCAGCTTCCCGTCCTTCTCTGCTTCCCGATCCTTGTCCTTGGCCATGATGCCTCAACCTCCGATCGCGATTCGTGCCTGAAGCCCCACGGCTCAACAGCCGTGACTGCTTGCTTAGGCCGGTAAAATCTTTGCAACAACACCCATTTCAATATGACCGGTCTCTGATCCCTCCTGAAACCTCTTGTTAGTCCACCGGGCAGGCCTTGACTCGCCAGATGTCGGACGCGTATTCGGCGATGGTGCGATCGCTCGAGAACTTTCCCGAGCCCGCGATGTTGAGGATCGTCTTGTTCCCCCACGCCTCCTGGTCCAAGTACAGACGGCCCAGTGCCTCGTGTGTCCGGCTGTATGCTGTGAGGTCCGCCAGATGCATGTAGAAATCCCCGTGGGCCAGCAGCGTATCGCAAATAGGGGTAAAGGCGCCAGGCTCGTTGCGGCTGAAGTAGTCCGAGGCAATGAGGTCAAGCGCGTACTTGGTCTCCGGATCATGCTCATAATGCCAGCGAGGGTTATACCAGCCCCGGCTGTCGACGACCTCCTCCGCGCTGAGCCCGAACAGGAAAAAGTTCTCCTCCCCTGCCTCTGCAGCCATTTCGATCGTCGCGCCGTCCCGCGTCCCGATGGTGAGAGCTCCATTCATCATGAACTTCATGTTGCTCGTACCACTGGCCTCATAGCCGGCGGTCGAAATCTGCTCGGATACGTCGCTGGCGGGAATGAGGTGCTCGGCCAGTGAGACACAGTAGTCTGGCAGAAACAGGACTTTGAGGCGCCCTTTCACCGCGGGATCGCCGTTGATCGTGCCGGCCAGGTTGTTGATGAATTTGATCACGAGCTTGGCCAGCCGATAGGCGGGGGCCGCCTTGCCGGCGAAGAAGAAGGTGCGAGGCGTGAAGGCGAGGCTCGGATTCTCGCGAAGCCGGTTGTACAGGATCACGATGTGCAAGGCGTTGAGGAGCTGGCGCTTATATTCATGAATGCGTTTCACCTGGCAATCGAAAATGCTCTCCGGGTCCACCGCCTCCCCGACCTGCGATTTGAGCCACTTCGCGAATCTCTCCTTCGCCTCCCGCTTGGCCGTGCGAAAGGCCTCGCGAAAACTCTTATCTTCGGCAAATGGTTTGAGCTTGGCCAGGAGGCCGAGATCGGTGATCCAGCCGTCGCCGATGGCGTCGCTGATGATCCGCGCCAAGGCGGGGTTGCATGTCAAGAGCCATCGCCGTGGCGTGACACCGTTGGTCTTGTTGTTGAACCGCGCGGGGAACATCTCGGCCAGATCCCTGACCGTCATCGTGCGGAGCAATTCGGAATGAATGGCCGCGACGCCGTTCGTACTGTGAGATCCGACGATGGCCAGATTGGCCATCCGGACCTTTCGGTTCGCGCCTTCCTCGATCAGACCGACACGTTCCACGCGCCCCTCGTCGCCCGGAAACCGGCCACGGACCGTATCCAGGAACCGACGGTTGATCTCGCAGATGATTTCCGCCAGCCTCGGCAGTACGCTGTCGAACCATCTGAGTGGCCATTTCTCCAACGCCTCGGGAAGCAGCGTATGGTTCGTATAGGCAAGCGACCGTTGCGTCAGGTCCCAGGCCTGTTCCCAGCCCAGGTGTGCGTCATCGAGTAGGATCCGCATGAGTTCCGGCACGGCCATCGCCGGATGGGTGTCGTTCAATTGGATGGCCACCTGCTCAGGCAACAGACTCCAGTCGTCCTGTGCGCGTCTGAAGCGACGGATGAGATCGGCGAGTGAGCAGGCGACGAGGAAATATTCCTGCAGGAACCGCAACCCCTGCCCCATGGACGTGGAGTCGTCCGGATAGAGGACGCGCGTGAGGGATTCGGCGCCGAGGGTTTCCGCCAGCGCGCCGACGAAATCACCGCTGCTGAATTGCTGAAAATCGAAATAATCGGGCGTGCCCGCTGCCCACAGCCGCAGCGTATTGATGGTCTTGCCGCCGTACCCGATGACAGGGCGATCGAAGGGAATTCCGAGCAACGTGGACGGCCGTCCATGGACCGGCTTGAGCGCACCGGCCTGCAACTCGAATGAGCAGTTCAATTTGACCTCGACGGCATCATCACGGCGCGCCACCTCCCAGGGATCAGGCCTCCGAAGCCAGTTATCCGGCTGTTCGCACTGCCAACCGTCCCTGATCGTCTGCCTGAAGATACCGTACTCGTAGCGGAGCCCATACCCCATCCCAGGAATCTGCAGCGTCGCCATCGAGTCGATGAAACAGGCCGCCAGCCTCCCGAGTCCGCCGTTGCCCAGGCCGGCGTCCGGTTCGGACTCAGTCAGTGCGAGCGGGTCGAGCCCTCTCTTGTTCATGGCCTTCAACGCCAACGGTCCCAACAGCGCGTTGGTGAGGTTGTTGATAAATGAACGCCCGAGTAAGAACTCCATTGAGAGGTAGTACACCCGCTTGGGATTCTTCTGTTCATAGGTCTCTTCTGTCTTGAGCCAACGCTGCGAAATCACGTCCCGAACCGACCGAGCCGCCGCCTCGAATTGCTCATATTGGGTCGCCCGCTCGGGATCGAGAACGTGGTCGAAAATCAAATGTCGTTCATAGAGCGCATCCCTCGTGCCGGTAAACTGGATGGGGCCGCATCCGTATTGTTCGAGCAGTTCGTTCAGACGAACGTTCATACCACCTCCATGAAACGATTCATGAATGTACCTTGCCGCCAAGCCGGTCGGCGGGTCAGTACCCTGCCTCAGCAGCTCCACAAGCGTGCCGCTTCGGCAGTACAGGCTGAAGTTCACGCCGTCGGCATCGACGGTCGCCCTAAGCGGAGCGCTTCGCCCTGGGCCTATCCCCTTGCCTCTCATCTGATCTCGCTTCGACTCAGATCTAATCCGCTTCCGTGGACCATCCGCTGCGTCGGGCGATCCTGTCGCACTCTTCGCCCTGACCACGCACGTCCAGCAGCGACTTCCCCGGGGTTGGCCGGCGGCGGATCCGTCGACAACATGGAGGTCTTCGCCCATTCGATCAGGTCGCTGAGTCTGACAAGTTCCCTGGCTTTCGAACCAGGTGCCTCGGATCGAGTCATCGACATGCTTCACAACGGTTTCAGCCGGACTCCCTGCCATCCATCGATTTCTCTCATCGAATGGTTTGCGCTCGCGTATTGAGTCAAACGTCTACATGGCGAGTCTCATTCCACAGTCGGATCACCGGACGGGATAGGTCATGTTCGTACCCCAAGGCACTCAAGCTCGCCGTGCTCAGCATGAAGAACTTACAATTGACCGTCGGTTCAAGCCCAAGCCAGCTGGTGGCTAACACGCGCATGAAGTGCCCACTGGTAAACAGCAAGACGTCCCCTGTCACCGCGCGCACCCGCCGCACGACACGGTCGGCACGCTCGCCGACTTGTTTAGGGGATTCCCCTCCCGGGCATCCATCGCGGAACAGTTCCCAGTCCGGACGTTCCGCCCGAATCTCATCCGTGCGGCGTCCTTCATACCGGCCGTAGTCCCACTCGACCAGATCCCGATCGACTTCAGCCACTGCCCCGAAGCCAGCCAGTTCGCATGTTCGGGCTGCCCGTTGCAACGGACTCGTCAACACCTTGGCGAATGTCAATCCTTTCAGCCGTTCTCCAAGCCGGCGAGCGGTGCGCTCGCCCCGCTCAGTCAGCGGCAAATCGGTCAGTCCTGTATGCTGGCGCGAGATGGTCCAAGCGGTCTCACCGTGCCTGGCCAGGTAGACGATCGGAAGATCTTCGCTCATAACATGGTTGCTTTGAACCGGCCCTCGGCCTTCAGGTTCCCTTCCCTTCGATTCTCAGTTCTCACTTCCGACTCCTTAGATGACCTGTCAGCCCGTCAGGCGAAACCGGCGGTAACGCCGGATCAACGCGTTGGTCGAGCTGTCGTGTCGGAGATCCGGATCTGTCCCGCTCGTCAATTCCGGCGTGATTCGTTTGGCCAGCACTTTACCCAGCTCCACACCCCACTGGTCGAACGAGTTGATGCGCCAGACCGTGCCCTGGACGAAGACCTTGTGCTCGTAGAGCGCGATCAATTTTCCGAACATTTCCGGCGTCAGTTGCTCGACCAGGATGGTATTCGTCGGGCGGTTGCCTGGAAACGTCCGGTGCGGCACGAGAGCCGGAGTTACCCCTTCAGCCTCCACTTCCGCGGCCGTTTTGCCGAAGGCTAGGGCCTCTGTCTGCGCAAACAGATTGGACGCCAACAGATCGTGATGCTGTCCCCTGGGATTGAGCGATCGGCAGAACCCGATGAAGTCGCACGGGATCAACCGCGTGCCCTGATGAATCAATTGATAGAACGCGTGCTGGCCATTGGTGCCGGGCTGTCCCCAAATGACCGGGCCCGTCTGGTAATTCACCACGCTCCCCCCTCGATCCACACGCTTCCCGTTGCTCTCCATATCGAGCTGCTGCAGATAGGCACTCAGCCGTCCGAGGTAGTGATCATAGGGCAAAATCGCCTGAGACTCGGCGTTGAAGAAATTCACGTACCAGAGTCCGATGAGCCCGAGCAAGACGGGCAGGTTCTTGTCGAACGGAGCGGTCCGGAAATGCTCGTCCATGGCATGGTATCCGGCCAGCATCTCACGGAATCGCTCTGGTCCGATGGCGACCATCAGTGAGAGGCCGATGGCCGAAGGCAGCGAGTAGCGGCCTCCGACCCAGTCCCAGAATTCGAACATGTTGGCAGGATCGATTCCGAATTTCGCGACTTCCCCCGCATTCGTGGACACAGCCACGAAGTGGCGGGCCACCGCCCCGTCGTCTTTAAGCGCTTGCAGGCACCAGGCCCGCGCGGTCTGTGCGTTCGTGAGGGTCTCCTGCGTGGTAAATGTCTTCGAGCAGATGATGAACAGGGTCTCCGCCGGATCGAGGTCCCGCGTCGACTCAGCGATATCGGTCGCATCAACGTTCGAGACGAACCGAACCGCCAGGGCGCGATCGCTGTAGGCCCGCAGCGCCTCGTAGGCCATGACGGGCCCCAGGTCCGAGCCCCCGATTCCGATGTTCACGACAGTGCGAATGCGCTTGCCGGTATGACCTTTCCACTGGCCGCTGCGCACAAGGTTTGCGAAGCCGGCCATCTTCTCGATCACCGCGTGGACCTTCGGCACGACGTTCTCGCCATCCACTCGAATGGCGGCACCGGCGGGAGCGCGCAGCGCGACGTGGAGAACCGCGCGATGCTCGGTCACATTGAGCTTCTCGCCACGGAACATCGCGTCGATACCGGCGCGCAAGCCGCCGGTGTCGGCGAGTTCCAGCAACAGACGCATCGTGTCGTCCCTGAGGCGGTTTTTCGAATAATCAAGATAGATTCCCTGCGCCTCACACACCAGACGTGCGCCGCGCCCGGGATCTTTTGCAAACAGATCCCGCATGTGCAGGCCCTTGACCGCCTCGTAATGTTCCTGAAGCGCCTTCCAAGCAACACCTTGCGTCAGTGGAACTGCACCGCTCGTCATCGCATCACCTCCTTGGCATTCCCGCCGGACTCATGAGATCGGATTGTCGCTCCATGGAGTAACTCATTTACACATTGTCCGATTCCGTGGATGACGCGCGTCGTCCCGCCGAGGCACGCTGTCCCCACTGCCAGTCGTTGATCTCGGGCATGTCTTCGCCGTACTTGGCGATGTACTCCTTGTGCTCAAGCAATTTGTCACCAATCGCCTGCTTGGCATAGGCGGCGCGGGATCCGAGTTGCGGCAACCGGTCGATCACGTCGCCGAAGAGGTGGAACCGGTCGAGGTCGTTCATGACGACCATGTCGAACGGAGTGCTCGTCGTCCCTTCCTCCTTGTAGCCACGCACGTGCAGGTTGTGATGGTTCGTCCGCCGATACGTGAGGCGGTGGATCAGCCAGGGGTAGCCGTGGAACGCGAAAATGATCGGCTTGTCCTTGGTGAAGAGCGCGTCGAAGTCCCTGTCCGGCAGGCCATTTGGATGCTCGCTCGAGGGCTGAAGCTTCATGAGGTTCACGACATTGATCACGCGAATCTTCAGCTCAGGAACATGCTGGCGGAAGAGATCCACGGCGGCCAGCGTCTCCAGCGTTGGCACGTCTCCGCAACAAACCATGACGACATCAGGATCTCCCCCCTTGTCGTTGCTGGCCCATTCCCAGATGCCGATGCCCGCCGCGCAATGCTTGACCGCCTGATCCATCGTCAGCCATTGCGGAGCCGGTTGTTTGCCGGCCACAATGACGTTGACGTAATTACGGCTGCGCAGGCAATGGTCGGTCACCGACAGGAGCGTGTTGGCGTCCGGCGGCAGGTAGACACGCACGACCTCTGCTTTCTTGTTGACGACATGATCGATGAAGCCGGGATCCTGATGGCTGAAACCGTTGTGATCCTGACGCCAGACGTGAGAGCTCAAGAGATAGTTGAGCGAGGCGATCGGCCGCCGCCAGGGTATCTCATTACAAACCTTCAGCCACTTGGCATGCTGGTTGAACATCGAGTCGATAATATGAATGAACGCCTCGTAGCAGGAAAAAAATCCGTGCCGGCCGGTTAAGAGATAGCCCTCCAACCAACCCTGGCATTGATGCTCGCTGAGCATCTCCATCACCCGGCCATCCGGCGCCAGATGGTCGTCGTAGGGATAGCGGTCCGCCATCCAGGCCCGGTTGGTCACCTCCAATGCATCCTGCCAGCGGTTTGAGTTGTTCTCGTCCGGACTGAAGAGCCGGAAATTCCGGCTCTCCATATTCAGCTTCAACGTGTCGCGCAGAAATTGCCCCATGAGGCGCGTGGATTCGGCATTGACCGAACCGGGCTTCGTCACCTTGACCGCATAGTCGCGGAAGTCCGGCAAACGCAGGTCCCGGAGCAGCAGACCGCCGTTGGCATGCGGATTGGCGCTCATGCGACGCGCGCCTTTCGGCGGCAATTCGGCGAGCTCCGGTTTCAACCGGCCGGTCTCGTCGAAGAGTTCCTCCGGTTTGTACGACTTCATCCATTTCTCAAGAATCTTCACGTGTCCCGGTTTTTCGTGCATTTCGCCCATCGGCACCTGGTGGCTGCGCCAGTAGTCCTCGGTTCGTTTGCCGTCGATTTCCTTCGGGCAGGTCCAGCCTTTCGGAGAACGGAGAATGATCATCGGCCAGCGCGGCCGCTCTTTCACGCCGTTTTTCCTCGCCCGAGTCTGGATGCTGCGGATTTCCTCCATGCAGATGTCGATGACGGCAGCCATGAGCTGGTGCATCTTGTCCGGATCGCTGCCCTCGACAAAATGAGGCGTATACCCGTAACCACGGAAGAGCTGATCCAGTTCTTCGTGGGTGATACGAGCCAGCACGCAAGGATTGGCGATCTTGTACCCGTTCAGATGCAGGATCGGCAGCACTGCTCCATCGGACGCCGGGTTCAGGAACTTATTGGAATGCCAGGAGGTCGCCAATGGTCCGGTTTCCGCCTCGCCGTCGCCGACGACACAGGCCACGATCAGGTCGGGGTTGTCATACGCAGCCCCATAGGCGTGAGAGACCGCATATCCCAATTCGCCACCTTCGTGTATTGAGCCCGGGGTTTCAGGCGCCACGTGGCTGGGAATGCCTCCGGGAAACGAGAACTGCTTGAACAGACGCTGCATGCCCTCTTCGTCCTGTGCGATGTTCGGATAGACCTCCGAATAAGTGCCTTCCATATAGGCATTGGCGACGATGCCGGGGCCCCCGTGGCCGGGGCCGATAATGTAGATCATGTTGAGATCCCGTGCCTTGATCGCTCGATTCAGATGGGCATAGATGAAATTGAGGCCGGGGGTGGTGCCCCAATGACCCAGGAGCCGAGGCTTCACATGTTCCTTACTCAGGGGCTGTTTCAGGAGCGGGTTCTCGTACAAATAAATCTGCCCCACCGAGAGATAGTTCGCCGCCCTCCAGTAGGCATCGATCAGTTTCAGTTCCTTCTGAGATAACGGACTATCCATGACCTCTCCTTTCCTTCTGTTAGAGGAGGCTTTCTTGACTCATGAATCTAGCACGCACCGAACCGTCTCCCTGGCAATCCATGTTTCTTCATCCGCCGCGACAACGTAAGCCGCCACCCGCGATCCATGCGCACTAATCCGTGCTGCGCGACCCGGGGCGAGTCCGACCACCGCTCGATTGAGGTCACGGCTGAGTTCCAGACCGCACCATTCCATGTTCCGGCAAATCCTCTCACGAATCTCCGGCGCGTTTTCCCCGATCCCGCCCCCGAAAACGACGGCATCCGCGCCGCCTAACACGGCAAGGTAGGCGCCGAGATACTTCCGTGCCCGATAGCAGAATAGATCAATGGCGAACTCCGCCCGTTTGTCCTGCTCCTGCTCGGCCGAGCGGAGCAGCTCCCGCATGTCGTTGGACCGACCTGAAAGGCCTAGAAGGCCTGACCGCTCATTGAGCCACCGCTCAATTTCAGCCACTTCAACTTTCTCCCGATCGGACAGGTAGCCGACAATAGAGGCATCCACATCGCCCGAGCGTGTCCCCATCACCAACCCCTCCAGCGGGGTGAACCCCATCGAGGTTTCGACCGACCGGCCTTGTGCGATCGCGGTGACGGAGCAACCATTTCCCAACTGCAGAGTGATCAGACGCATTTCCTCCGATGGATGACCCGTGTAGGCCGCATACCCGGCCGCGAGCGAGGCGTGCGCAATCCCGTGGAAACCGTACCGGCGAATCCGGTGCCGCTCGGCCAACTCAACAGGAAGCGCATACTGTTTGGCGACTGCGGGCAGGGTCTGGTGAAAAGCCGTATCGAACACGGCCACCATCGGCAGCGCCGGGCCGAACGCCGCTCTGGCTCCACGAATCCCCGCGAGGCACGAGGGATTGTGCAGCGGCGCCAACTCCGACAGCGCATCGATTCCGGCCTCCACCTGCGTGGTAATCAATGTGGACTTCACATACTGATCCCCTCCGTGCACGACCCGATGCCCGACCGCTTCGATCTTATCCAGAGAGCCGACCAGTTGATCGAGCAGAATATGCAACGCATGCGCATGGTCCAGGATTTCCAAAGTCCTCGTCGAACGGCCGACGGTCCGGCCCATGAGCTCAATGCTTGCGACGCTCCCAATCCCCTTCACAGCGCCCTGGAGCAACGCCGGTCGAGCGGTCAACAGTCCCTTCGGCTCCTCAACCACATCGACAAGCCGAAATTTGATCGACGAACTACCGCTGTTGATCACCAAAACCTGCATGTCACCACTGCGCGCTCACAGCAGGAGTCCTGATTCGTTAATCATCATGCCCCTCCGTCACGCCTGCACTTGCCGCCACTGCTGTCCCCTTGCCTCCCGGTGCATCACTGTATTTCCCAAGAGCCGCAGCGCCATTACATTGGGCCGGGTGGCAGAACGCCTGCTAACCGGCCTTCATCTGATTCGTCTTGCCATGCCACGCACGCAGCCCTCGTCCTGAAGGGCACGGCCGTAGGAGAAGGTAATTATTTTCTGGCCGATTGGTCTGGCAAGAAAATGGCGATGCGTTCAGAATATCCAGCGCTCCATAGCTTTACAATGGCAAATTTTTTCGCAACGATAAATTCACGATGAATTCCTTAGTCCAGAGCACAGGGGGCAATAGAAGTGTCATCAATACAGAAATACAGATCGAACGACGGCTCCCTCTTCTCAAAGCATCGTATGCGAATCACAGAATCCGCCAAACTTGACGTGCCTCGACTGCTGATGGTAGCTTCTGCTTCCCATTGACAGTGAGTGCGATAACGACTTCGCTTTAATCAACAACCGTCAGGTATAGCCGACATGCCCAGCCTTCAATCCGTCAGGCGGAAAATCGACTCCGTCAAGAAAACTCAGAAAATCACGAAAGCGATGAAAATGGTCGCGGCGGCGAAGCTGAAACGCACGCAGGACCGCATTCTGGCCGCTCGGCCCTACGCCTTCAAGATGCGGGATGCGATCCGCAACCTCAGCCGGCGCGTCAATCGTGAAGCGCATCCCTTGCTCCGGAGACGCGAGGGAAACCGCATCGTGGTTGCAGTCATCACAAGCGACCGGGGACTGTGCGGCGCGTTCAATGCGAACATCCTCCGTACGGCAGCCGCCGCCTTGAAAGAATTCGAGTCCGGAGGCGCGCAGGTCGAGGTGGCGGTGGTGGGCCGCAAAGGTCGTGACTTTTTTCGAAGGCGTAGCTGGAAGGTGCGTCGGGAGCTGGTGGACGTCTTCGACAAACTGACGTTCGAGCACGGCATGCTGATGGGATCAGAGCTCCAGGCCATCGACGATTATGTGGCAGGTCGAATCGATGCGGCGTACGCGATCTATAACGAGTTCAAGTCCGCCATCCAGCAACGGGTGGTCGTGGAGCGTCTCCTTCCGATCGACTGGGTCGTGGAGATTGCCGATATGAAGGACGCTGCTCAGACGACTGAGTCACTGGCGGGGGGCTACCTGTACGAACCGAGCGAGGACGAATTACTCGAACAACTCCTGCACCGCCACCTGCACGTCCAGCTTTACCGGATGCTGCTGGAATCGTCTGCAGCGGAACAGGGCGCCCGCATGACAGCGATGGACGGCGCCACGCGGAACGCCGGCGAACTGATCAAGAAGCTCACGATCTACTACAACAAGACCAGGCAGGCGGCGATCACGAAGGAGCTCATGGACATCGTCGGCGGCGCCGAAGCTCTCAAATAACCTCTCTCATCCCCCAGCCCCTGGACTTCCGATCGATCGGCGAGAGCCGACACCACACCACAGCCTTCATGACAACGTCGTCGAAATCAGCCCCTCCGGACGACGGAATGGTCACAGCTCACGGGAAGCCCTCCGCGGAGGCTGGAGGGAGATTGGGCTCTCTGTGCGACGAGCCCGGACTCCTGCGGTAAGCAGCAGGACCAGTCCGACCATTCCCGTCACGATCAGCATGACGACCGCCTTGGGATCGACGGCACTCGCCCCCGCAGTGACAAGCGCCGCACCGATATTGCGGCCGCCAGTCGCATAGCCCAACAGGCGGCGCCCAGCCGGATCAGGCTCAGCAAGCACCCACGCACCGGCGAACAGCAGCACCACAAACAGGATCGCCGCACCGATCGCACCGCTTCCAAAAACCCCGGCCAGCGCAGTGAAGTTCGTGCTGCAGACGAGCAGCACCACCGCAACAAAGGCGATATTGGACGTCTTGGTGATCCAGGGCAGCAGCTTGGCGCCGGTCTGCTGTGCCACACGCTGCCAGGCCATGCCGAGCAAAAGCGGCGCGAGCATCAGCACGACCAGCGGCATTGCGATCCGTCCCGGCTGCACCTGCAGGCCCGTGGCGAACAACGGCAGCGCCACCGGCATGACCACGACGCTGGCACCCATCAGTAAGACCATCAGAGCGGCCGCGCTTGCCACGTCGCTCCGGCCCGCTTCGGCAAGCTTGGGCAACAGCGGCGAGCCCGCGGAGAAACCAAGCAAGAGCAACCCCAGCTCATACCCCGGATCCAACGGCAGCGCCCCGGCGATCGCCAGGGCCACCGCAGACGCCAGCACGAAGTTGGCGGTCAGGGCACGGAGAACCCACAGGGGGCGCCGGAACGGCGCAATGATCTCGGTGCCCCGCGCCGCAAGACCGATCGAGACCATGCTCGACACAACAAAGACGACGACGGTGATTTTTACGAGCAATTGCAGTGGAGTCATGAAGGTCCCACTCATCCGGTCCGCTGCAAAAGACCAGTTGTCGGCCTGGAGCAATCCACGCAAAGAGCCTTACACGAGCTCCTGTCAGAAACTCGCGAACATGTAGCGAATACCTACTTCGATGTTCCAGTCGTAGGCCCCGGCGACATCACGTCCCCAGATGCCCACTCCGGGACGGACGTACGCGCCGAACCGGCCGACTAAATTCCGACCGCCCTCAAACTCCATCGTCATGGCGCTCTTCCCGCTTCGCTCGAAGTCGACGTTCCATACCGCGTTAACAATGGTCCACCACCGCCGGCCCCAGAAGGAATTCACTTGGATGGCCGCATTGAACCGCGAGAGATCCCTTCGGGACGGATCTCCGCCAACGGATGTTTGATATTGCAACAAGCCAATCAGGAACGAATCCCATCGTGGAACAAACCGGGCCGTGGCAACGGTAGGGCCGATCGTATACTTGCCGAGCCCCAAGCCGGGTTCGGCGGCGGTCGGCAGGGTCGTCACCATGCCGACGAGCAAGGCATATTCCGGCGTGTTATAGGCGCGCCACCCGGCGGTCACGGCGAGATCGCTGAGCCCTTGCTCGCTGGGTATACCAGGGCGATCAGGGTCGCTCCATTTCAGAAACGGCGTATCAACCCGCATCAGCCAGTTGCCGCGAAACGGCACATCGACGCGCGCCGTCGTCACGGTCCCCTGCGCACCCTGTGGCAGATCGAGGTATTGGCTGGTCAGTTGCACCCGCCCGACGATCGCCGTGGGATCCGTTCCGTATTTCGCCGCGACTTGGCGGAGCCGCTCGGCCTCTTCCCGTTCCTCCTGCGTCACGGGCTGTGGCCCGATTCGTTTCAACAGCCGCCGTCTCGGTTCTTTCCCCGAACCTGACGCAGGGGCCTCCGGCTCGCTTTCAACGGCAGGAGGCTCGTCCACCGGATTCGCGGGGGGTTCCTTGTGAGGATCGTCGGCAGTGCCTTCGCCAAGGGCTACCACCGGCCCCATCCCCATCGACAACAGGAAGAGGCCCAGCACCGTCATGGATCTGAGTCGCCCGCCTGCAGGGACGCTCATCGAACGGTTGTCCTCATAGTTGATCCGGTCCGGCGTCTGATTCATCCATGGATCGGAGTCGTTCGGTTGCGGCAGGATTGACGGAAACGCGATCGACATCAGACCCACGATCCGAGGTTCCAAGGGGCAGCAGCCCGGACTGTACTCTGCGGCAAACAAACTTTCAAGGCACAGTCTGTGTCCGCTTTCCTAAGAGCTGAGGTTCTCTCTTTATTCTTTGAGTTCCACACGTCTATACTGGGCCGCCTAACGTTGTCCCATTCTCACCAAGGAGTCATAGTTGGGAACTGTGAATGAGACCTCCCGGAGGTTTCTGTTCGTGCTGTTCGGACTGGCCCTGATACCGGTGTCAGCCGGCTGCAAGAATGAGGCTGGTTCGACCGCATCGGAAACAGTACCGGAAGTCCAGGTGACGGAGGTACTTCAGCGAGATCTGCCTATTCATGCGGAGTGGGTAGGTACCACCGATGGCTTCGTCAACGCCACAATACAGGCGAGAGTCAGCGGCTATCTCATCAAACGTACCTTCGACGAAGGTTCCTTCGTCAGGAAGGGCGATCTGTTATTCGAAATCGATCCTCGTCCGTTTCAAGCGGCCCTCGCGCAAGCCAAGGGCGAACTCAGCAAAGCAGAAGCCCGCCTCGTGAAGACCGAACTGGACGTAAAACGTGACACCCCTCTCGCCTTGGCCAAAGCGATCAGTCAGAAGGACCTGGAGGATTCGATCCAGATGAACGCCGCGGCCAAGGGCGCGCTGGCTTCAGCCAAGGCGGCGGTCGAACAGGAGCAGTTGAACTTGACCTTCACGAGAATTGAAGCGCCGATCGACGGTATCACGGGGATTGCCAAGGCCCAGATCGGGGACCTGGTCGGCCCGAACACTGGTCCTCTCACATCGATCTCGACCGTCGATCCGATCCGCGTGTACTTCCCGGTCAGTGAACAGGAATACCTCAAGGCCGCCGAGAAAGTACAAGCAGCCTACAAAGACCCGAACAGGCAGCGGAACGACAAGCTTGAAATGATCCTCAGCGACGGCTCGGTTTACCCCCATCGGGGCAATTTTCTGCTGGCCGATCGCCAGGTGGACGTGAAGACCGGGACGATTCGTGTCGCGGCCCTGTTTCCCAACCCAGGCAATGTTCTTCGCCCAGGATTCTTTGCCCGCATTCGTGCCGTGACGCACATGAAGCAGGGTGCGCTCATGGTGCCACAGCGCGCCATCGCCGAGTTGCAGGGCCGCTACCAGTTGGCAGTCGTGGGCCCGGAGAACAAAGTCGAGATCCGTCCCGTCAGAGTGGCGGAACGAACGGGAAACCTCTGGGTTATCGAAGAGGGGTTGCAGGCGGGTGAACGCGTCATCGTTGAAGGGTTACAGAAGGTGAAAGCCGGTATCACAGTCAACCCCAAACCGTTCCAGGAGCCGATGGAGAAGGCAGCATGATTCCCGGACCGCCCTGATGCAGCTCCGCGGCACTCCCTGATTCTATTCCCTCATCTCTATGGCCAAATTCTTCATCAACCGCCCGATCGTCGCGATGGTGATCTCGATCATCATGGTCATCCTGGGCATCGTCGCGATGGTCCAGCTCCCGATTGCTCTGTTTCCCGACATCGCCCCTCCGGAAATCCAACTGGCAGCCACCTACGTCGGCGCGGACGCCGTCACCCTCGAAAAGTCGGTGGCCACCCCAATCGAGCAGATGGTGAGCGGGGTGGACAACATGATCTACATGTACTCGGTGAATGCGAACAACGGACAAATGACGCTTCGGGTGGATTTCGACATCAATACCAGACCGAACGACGATCAGATCCTGACGCAAATGCGCTATACGCAGGCTGAATCTCAGCTCCCTCAGGAGGTGCGGAACTTCGGGGTCACGATCAAGAAGTCCGCAACCAGTCCCCTCGCGCTATTTTCGTTGTACTCCCCGAACGGCACCTACGACGAAATCTTCCTGGCCAACTATGCCTACGTGAACATCAATGATCCTATGACCCGCGTGCCAGGCATCGGTCAGGTGACGATCTTCGGAGCAGGCCAATACGCGATGCGGTTCTGGGTGCGACCCGATCAGCTGGCCAAACTTGGGATCACGGTCACTGAAATCACGAACGCGATTAAGGCTCAGAACACCGTCAACCCGGCCGGCCAGATCGGCGCCGAGCCGGTGCCGCAGGGACAGGAGTTTACCTATAGCGTTCGCTCCCAGGGTCGCCTGGAGACCGAAGAGGAATTTGGGAACATTGTGATCCGGGCCAACCAGGACGGCTCGATGGTTCGATTGAAAGACGTGGCCAGGGCTCAATTAGGCGCACAGATGTACAACATCATCGGCCGGATGAACGGGAAGCCCTCGGCGATTATTGCCATCTACCAACTTCCTGGATCGAACGCGATCCAGACAATGGACGCCGCGACAAAATTGATGGAGGAGATGAAGTCCCGCTTTCCGGGCGACCTCGACTATGTGACCTCGCTCGATACGACACAGGCCGTGCGGGAAGGCATCAGCGAGATCGTCCACACGCTCTTCGAGGCGCTGGTTCTGGTGATCATCGTCGTCTACATCTTCCTCCAGGGCTGGCGGGCCACTCTCATTCCCCTTCTAGCCGTCCCCGTCTCGCTGGTCGGCACGTTCATGCTCTTCCCATTACTCGGCTTTTCGATCAACACGCTCTCGCTCTTCGGCCTCGTGCTCGCCATCGGGTTGGTCGTCGACGACGCCATCGTGGTCGTCGAAGCGGTCGAGCACCACATCGAACATGGCCTCTCGCCGAAAGAGGCCAGTCTCAAGGCGATGGAGCAGGTCTCGGGGCCGGTGGTGGCCATCGCGCTGATCCTGGCGGCAGTCTTTGTCCCCACCGCGTTTATTCCCGGCATTACGGGCCGGTTATATCAACAGTTTGCCGTCACCATCGCCCTTTCCGTCATCATCTCTGCGTTCAATGCGCTGACTCTCAGTCCCGCCCTCTCCGCCCTTCTGCTTCGACCGAGAAAACCGGCAAGAGGGCCGCTGGGACTTTTCTTCGGCTGGTTCAACAGATGGTTCGGGCGCGCGACAGACGGTTACGTGACGGTCTGCGGTGGGCTCATTCGGAAGGCAGGCTTCTCGATGCTGCTCCTTGTGGCAATCACCGTTGTCTCCGGTTGGCTGGGTGCGCAACTGCCGACCGGCTTCCTCCCGATGGAAGACCAGGGTTATGTGTACTTGAACGTCCAGCTTCCCGAGGCCTCGTCGCTCCAACGAACCGATCAGGTCTGTAAACAAATCGAGGCCATCCTGAAAGACACCCCCGGTGTCAGATATGCGACGACCCTCGCCGGCTTCAGTCTATTGAGCATGGTCAGCACCACCTACAACGCCTTCTTCTTCGTCACGTTCGATCCTTGGGAAGAGCGCAAAAAACCCGAGGAGCAGTTGCCGTCGATTTTTCAGAATGTCAACAAACGCCTCGCCGAACTCCCAGAAGCCAAAGCATTCCTCTTTCCACCTCCTGCGATCCCTGGTGTCGGCACCAGCGGCGGTGTCACGTTCGTCTTGGAAGACCGAGCTGGAAAGGATATTGCCTTCCTGGCGGACAATACCCAGAAGTTCATGGAGGCCGCCAAAAGCCGGCCTGAGATCGGGCGCATCGTCACCACCTTTATCCCTGACGTTCCTCAGGTGTTCGCCAGAGTGGACCGCGATAAGGTGCTCAAACAGGGAGTCAACCTCTCCGACGTGTACCAGACGCTACAAACATTCATGGGCGGAGTGATGGTGAATTTCTTCAACCGGTTCGGTCGCGTCTGGCAGGTCTATGTTCAGGCGGAGGGAGAGTACCGCACACAAGCGGATCAAGTCGGACAATTCTATGTGCGCAATGCCGACGGCGACATGGTGCCTCTGTCCACGCTCGTGACGATGGAGCGGTTCCACGGTCCGGAGTTTACGATTCGGTTCAACGAATACCGCTCCGCGCAGCTGCTGGTGGGGGCTGCGCCAGGCTATAGCTCCGGCCAAGTGATGAAGGCATTGGAAGAAGTCTTTGCCGGATCGATGCCGTCCGGCATGGGGTTTGATTACATGGGAATGTCGTTCCAGGAAAAGGCCGCGGCGGAAGGTGTGCCGGCCGGCGTCATTTTCGGGTTCTCTCTGCTGTTCGTGTTCCTGATTCTTGCCGCGCAATATGAGAGCTGGGCCCTGCCCTTCAGTGTGCTCCTCGGCACCCCGGTTGCCGTCTTCGGTGCCTTCAGCGCGTTATGGCTCCTCAAACTGGCTGCCCCTCAGGCGAGCGAGAACGACGTATTCACTCAAATCGGGTTGGTGATGCTGATCGGCCTGGCCGCCAAGAATGCGATCCTCATCGTGGAATTTGCGAAGGTCGAGCATGAGGGAGGAAAGCCGTTGGCCGATGCAGCGCTGGCCGCAGCCAAGGTCAGGCTCCGCCCCATTTTGATGACCGCGTTTGCCTTCATTCTCGGCGTGGTCCCGCTCGTGCTCGCTACCGGAGCCGGTGCGCACGGACGGGTTCTTCTTGGTCTTGCGGTTTTCGGCGGCATGCTGGCTGCCAGCGTGATCGCGATTTTCTTAATTCCGGTCACCTTCTATGTCGTTGAAAAACTTTCCGGTGGGGGTGACCATCGTCGGCCAGGGACTATGGGATCCGGGGCACCGAACTCTTCCGGTGACGGCCGGCACCAGACGCCGGTGCTCGAACCAGAGCAGCTTTCACCACCTGCGCGCCTGGAAGGAGGGCATTGAGATGAGACGACTGCTCGCCGCATCAGCCCTTGCGATACTCACCGTTGGCTGCCGCATGGGACCGGATTACACCCGCCCGGAAACGCCCAGCGCCGATGCTTGGCGCATGACCGCCACGACTTCTGAGTCCATCGCGAATCTGCCCTGGTGGGAACTGTTGAAAGACCAGGAACTCCAGCGGTTGATCCGCACGGCGCTGGAGGAAAATCAAGACGTGCGAACGGCCGCCGCTTCGGTCGAGGAATTTCAGGCTCAGCTTGTCATCTCCCGATTCGACCTCGCGCCTTCCGTGGGCTACGGAGGCCAGGCCTTCGTGTTCAATGCCACTAGAAATGCCTTCGGTATTCCGATGCCCGGAGGCGGGGGGGTCTTTGTCCCCAATCAAACTGGGGCGACGCTCTCCAATGAGAGCGCCCACGGCGGGCTCAAGTGGGAGATGGACCTCTGGGGGAAGATCCGACGATCGATTGAGGTTACGAGAGCGCAACTGCTGGCTCGCCAGGAAGCCCAGCGGGCAGTGATTCTTGGTCTGGTCGGCACGGTGGCCGAGGCCTATCTCGATTTGCGGCAACTGGATCTGCAGATGGACATTACCAAGCGGACACTCAAAGCCTGGGATGAGACCGTGAGAATCTCGCGCCTCAAATTGGATCAGGGCGCCATTTCCAAGCTTGATCTGGATCGGTTCGAAGCGGAGGACGCCCATGCCGCTGCGCTACTCGCAGACCTGGAGCGGCAGTCGGTTCAGAAGGAAAACCAGATCAGCCTCCTACTAGGACGTAAACCCGCTCAGATTTCACGCGGGAACACACTCGATGAACAGACGATGCCGCCCGACATTCCGGCAGGGCTTCCGTCCGACCTGCTCCGGCGCCGACCCGACATTCTGCAGGCGGAACAGGACCTCGCTGCAGCCACGGCCGGCATCGGCGTCGCGCAGGCTTCGCGGTTTCCACAAGTTTCGCTGACCGGCGCGCTCGGGGTCGCGAACCCGCAACTGAGTTCCATTTCACCGGGCATTGCGTTTACACAATACGCCGCCGCTGCCGTCACAGGACCGCTTCTCAACGCCACCGCGCTCGGCTATCAAGTGAAGGTCGCCGAAGCGCGGACCAAACAGGCGTCGCTTCAGTATGAAAAGGCCATCGTGACGGCGTTCCGAGAGGTCGAGGATGCCCTGATTGCCGCGCAAAAGTCGCGCGAACAGGGGAAATCGCAGGAAGCTCAGGTCGCCTCGTTACGATCCGCGCTCGACCTGGCCGATCTCCGCTATCGAGGCGGCCGGGCGAGTTATCTCGATGTGCTGACGGCCCAACGGAGTCTCTTCGACGCGGAACTCGCGTTGGCACGCACTCACCGCACTCAGTTGGTCTCGGTGGTCCAGCTCTACAAAGCGTTGGGCGGTGGTTGGTCCCCTGACGACATGCAGATGTATCTTCAGGCTTCGGTCGAGCCGGCGAAGAAGCCGGCTAGCCCGTCCACGGGCGAGCCGTAATCTTCCTTATGATCGCAGTCATCGTCAATTTTCTGAGGCTGGAAACCTACCTGTACTTCCAGCGTTCGGAAAACGGCCGAGGCGCGGCCAACGTGTGAACGCCCTATCTCCAGTTCCTCATTGACAGATCTTGTCGAGTTGACTATAAGCCTCGGTTGCAACTAACGCTGGAACGCGGCAAGCAACCGAGTACATAAACAAGGAGGTACTCTAATGAAGACTGAACAGATCGTCGTGCTGATGGCCGTGGCTTTCTTGATGGCCGGAGCTGTCCCTGCAATGGCGGCCGATGTCCTTGTCTACCCCAAGCAGAATCAAACCAAGGACCAACAGGAGCAGGATACCTTTTCCTGTTACAAATGGGCCAAGGAACGAACGGGGTTCGATCCGACCAAACCGGCTGCGCAGGCGAGTGCGCCGCCTCCCCAGGGCGGGCCCCATAGAAGGCACCAAGCAGAGAAACAACAGGCAGCAGCTCAGCAGCAGGCCTCGAAGCAGTATGAGGCGAGTGTGGAAGGGTATCAGCGCGCGTTCGGAGTCTGCATGGAAGGTAAGGGCTACGCGGTGAAATAGTCTGCCGGCCTCGGCTCAGGGGTGTGCCCATTGGGACTGTATCGTCCGACTCGACCCGTTCTGTCTGGAGACGTGCCCATTCCCATATACCCCCAACATCAATAAATAATATGATGATCCCCGTCGGAGCTTGGCCGATTCCCTGTTCCACAAGACCTTGCTCGCGCGCATCGAGTCTGAAACCCGCAGCGATCTGTCCGCGCAGATCGATGGGTTGCGGGAGCGCCTTGCTTCGTTGTTGACGTGAGAAGTCGAGTCGGGTCTCTGGCTCGAAGCGACCGTGAGCGACGTGAACGCCCTATCTCCGGTTCCTCATTGACAGATCTTGCTGAGTTGGCTATAAGCCTCGGTTGCAATAAACGCTGGAACGCGGCAAGCAACCGAGTACATGAACAAGGAGGTGCTCCAATGAAGACTGAACAGATCGTTGTGCTCATGGCCGCGACTTTCTTGATGGCCGGAGCTGTCCCTGCAATGGCAGCCGATGTCTTTGTCTATCCCAAGCAGAATCAAAGCAAGGACCAACAGGAGCAGGATACCTTTTCCTGTTACAAATGGGCCAAGGAACAAACGGGGTTCGATCCGACCAAACCGGTTGCGCAGGCGAGTACGCCGCCTCCCCAGGGCGGAGCTGCCTCCGGCGCGGCAAAGGGTGCCGCAGTAGGCGCCATCGGCGGAGCGATTGCCGGGGACCCCGGCAAAGGCGCGGCGATCGGCGCCGGAGTCGGCGCAGCAGGCGGCGCTCACAGACGACGCCAAGCAGAGAAACAACAGGAAGCAGCTCAGCAGCAGGCCGAGAAACGGTACGAGGCGAGCGTGGACGGATACCAACGAGCGTTCGAAGTCTGCATGGACGCCAAAGGCTACGCGGTCAAGTAAGGCGGCTGGCCCCGGCTCTTGCCGGGGCCGCTCCGCCCCTCCTTCAACCAGACGGTGCTCACACAGGAGCCGATCGCAATTTTTGGAACCCTGGCCCAACCGGCTAGGATGAGGGCGACGGAGAGCGGACCGGTTCGGATTTCGATCCCGGTAGGCTTCCTCCGAGGTCCCGCACGAGTCGCTGAAAGTCAGGACTGTTGTAGAGGATTCTCTTGGCGGCATCGCGCAACCGGTCAACTTGTTCATCCGACAGATTGAAACTGGTCGGCAAATCCAGGAACCCCGCCCGTTCCTCCACATTCGGCAGTGCGTGGAAGCTCACCTCCGTCACGTAGTAGTCGAGGGGAGCTTCGTGCGGAACTTCCGTTTGGCGGAAGACGGACCAATCCTTGACCATCCGCCGCAAGAGCGCCGTTGATTCGAATGTGTAGTTGTTGATCATGGCCGTGAGCGCGACGTCGCCCACATCGGTCAGACCAGGATCTTCTTCCAGCAGGCTCCATCGCCGGGTGGAGTGCTTCGTCTCCGCATTGACGATGACGAAGGCGATCCGCTTGACATGCTCCAGCCCCCGGTCCTTCAGCGCGGTCGGTACGTCCGGATAGGTCATGAACAGATCAAGATAGGCCCGCAGTCCGAGATTGTCGCTGATCACCCCGTCCACCAGATGGATGAACGGCTTGTTGTTCCAATCCTTGTAGGAGTTGAACTGCAGGGCATACCGGTAGGCTCGGCTCGTAAAATCTGGATTTGCCAGCGCAGGAGCCATCCAGGATTCATCCTGAAAACCGCACTGGCCGGCATAGTTCCGAATCGTGATGGCGCCAAGCGGGCCCGGCACGGAAGATGACGCCGCGGTGGCGCGCGAGAGGGGATACGAGCCGAGGTCGGAACAGATCATTCCGAACTGGAGGGGCGAGAAGGTGAAATAGTATCCGTCGGTAATGTCGGTCGCCTGAATGATGAGCGCCGGTCCTCTCTGCGGGTCCAAATCCTTGTACGTGGCCCCGTGGAACAAGAGGTCGTCGAAGTACTCCGCTTCCAGATCACTCTTGCTGTAAAAGGCGGACGCCACCCGGTACAGGTTGATCGGATTGAGCAGGCGCCAGATCAGACCCCACGTCACGTTCCGATTGAGAAAGTTTTGCCTGAAGTCCTTGAAGATTCCGTCGCCATGCAGCGAAAAGTAGGCTGCGGTGACGCTGCCTCCGGATACGCCGGTGACGAGATCCACTTCCTGGACAAGGCGGCGTCCCTTCTCCTCCGCAACGGGCGAGGCGGGACGGGGCGGAAGTTCCACCTCGTTCAATGCCTCCAAGACCCCATAGGCCAACGCGGCGGCGCGCGTGCCGCCCCCAGAAAACGACACCACCATCAAGAGGTCGTCGGCGCGGGTCGGCGCGTTCAGCGCCTGCCCCATGGTGATTCTGGCCGGCTGGTATTTCTCCAATTTCGCGTTGACCGGATAATGGGCGCAACCGGTCGCCAGCACCGCGACGCCGAAGAGGAACAGCATCAGCCTCCCGAATGGCGCCGGTCGGCCCTGGGTGATTATCGTGGTGGCTTTGACTTGCAGAACTATCCTCAATGAGGGGAACTTCGGGGTGATATCACTCACACCTACGTCGCCTGTTGCAAGAACCACATGCTCCCCTCGCCCTCGATACAGTCCGTCGCTGGTTGCCTTAAGTATTGGACGCATCAAAGATGCTCTGAATGAACTTATCCAGCATGGCGTTGAATTCAGCATCGGATTGCTGGGCCGACAGCCCTTCTACCAGCGCCCGCGAAAAGCTCGCGACCAGGCCGTGATTCCTGCGCAGTCGGTCGTTGGCTTGTTCCCTCGTATAACCGCCCGATAGCGCCACCACCCTCAAGACATTGGGATGTCGGATACAATCAACATAGAAGTCGTCCTGCTCCGGGAGCGTGAGCTTGAGCATGACCACCTGACTCCTCGACAATTCGTTGAGCTCCTTCAACAGCGCTTCTTTGAGCAACGCTTCGGCCTCGGCCTTGTCGCGACAGTGAATGTCGACTTCAGGCTCAATGATCGGCACCAACCCTGCGGAGAGGATGTTCCGGGCGATCTCAAACTGCTGGCTCACGATATTCTTGATGCCGGCTCCATTCGCGGCTTTAATGACCGACCGCATCTTGGTTCCGAAAATCCCGTTCGTGTTGGCGTTGTCGAGCAGCGCAGCAAGTGCAGGCATGGGCTTCATCAACTGGACTCCGTCCTGCTCAGGAGCAAGCCCTTTGTCCACTTTCAGAAAAGGGACCACTCGCTTCACGTTCCAGAGATAGTCCGCAGTAGGCCGTCCCTCAATCTCCCTGTCCATGGTGTTCTCGAACAAAATGGCGGCAATGATCCGCTCTCCGGTAAAGCCGGGACTGGTAATGATGCGCGCGCGCATCCGGTGCACGATGTCAAACATCTCATCTTCGTTGGACCACGCGCCTTCTTCGATTCCGTAGAGACGCAGTGCGTTGGGCGTGCTGCCCCCGCTTTGATCGAGTGCCGCAATGAAACCGGGATGTGTCTTCATCTGCTGTTGCTGTTGCTCGTGAGAATTGAGATTGTTCATAGCGCTCCCTCCAAGTGAAAGTGCGGATCAAATGGGTGATAAGCGGTCATGGCTCAGCCCAGGTTCATCATCGCTCCCGAGTGTTCAGATGATGACCGTGGGGACCTTAGGGTGGTACGTATTCTCATGCTCGGTTTCTTCCATCGCGCGAGGCCCAAGCAGCCAGAGACGCATTGTACAGTACAGACTTAGACGAGAACACCGTCAAACTTGACAGGTCTCCCCAAAGCGTGACTCCATGCTTAGCAGGCTGCGGAAAAACCCTCCGTTCATCCTTCGAGAGCCTCAGGACGAACGGAGCGGTCATTGAATTTGTTGAGGTCTTTCGTTCGTGCTGAACCTGTCGAAGTACACAAATCGAGTTTTTCCGCAGCCTGCTAGACCACCATTTTCAGCATCAGTTTGAGCACCTCATCCATCGGCACCAGCGTGGCCAGCAGGGGCAGGAACGGAAGCAACGCGACGATCAGCAGTTTCAGCAAATCGTCTTTGTACAGCGGAACAATCGACATCTGACGCACGGCATTGACGGAGCTTCCCATGTGCGCAACGGCCCGGAAGTCGATCCCGACGTCTTCGGTGAACGGTTTTCCCGAGAGCCATTTCCGATCGACTTGCTGAATGTGGCGGCTCGCCAGCGCGCCGTATTGGAACACCGCCGATTCCTTGGCCTCATACAGTCGATGGGCGAACAACATCAACGGTCCGGCGATCGCCGACACGAGTAGTACCAAGAGACCACCCACCTCCCACTCATACTTCAGCAGCGAGTCGCCTCCGTAGACGACAAAGTCGGCCGTCACACCTGCGGCAGTCGCCGTCACGCCGAACGCAAAGCCGGCGAATGCCGAGAGCGACTCGCTGAGAAACCCCAACCCGCCGGCGCCGTCACGATGGGCGGGGGACAGGTTCAGCTCCAGCTTCGAGATCTGCCCTAGTAATCGCCACCACAGGCCGATTCGCCAGAACCACCGCAAGAGTAGGAACGAGTAGATCGGAAACGCAACCAGGAAATACCAGACTCCGGCGTAGGAGGGGACGTGTCCTCCGTCTCTTGTGACCAACCGCCAAGTCGGTTCCGGATAGTTGAGCAGGTAGAGGAAAACAAACAGCCCGTGGATGAAGGCCAGCCCCAGAAGAACCATTTCCGCACGACTTGAGTGGCTCAGCCTGACGGTCTCCTGAACCAGTCGCTTGAACCGTTCGCCTGCTTCCTCGACCACCAGGCCCGCATCCTCAAACTGCCGTACAATAGTCCGGAGTTGTGCTCCACAGATGAGCTCGGCGTACAGCAAGACCGGCACAGTGACAAGAAACCGCGCGTGCTCCGAAAAATCGATCAGGAACGATTCGAGACGTGTCGGCCCAATCACCAACCCCTGTGCCGCGGCAAGGAGCGCCATGGGTGCCCATGTGATAAGTGCCACATAGAGCGCGGCAAGTCCAATCCGGCGCCGGTCCTCCCGCACAAGACGCGTTCTTTGCTGCAGGCGATACAAGGGCCCGCCTCCGAAGATCGGGAAGTCAGAGGCAGCGGAAGCTCGGGCGTGATCACTTTGTTCCATCAGTTTTCCTCTCAATCCTTGTACCGAAAGATAGATGATCGGACAGCGAGAAGACGACCGATCCCGCCACGAGACTCTCCGGCGGCGCGCCGAGCAAATCCTCCGTCCGCGGCACCCGCTCGGCCACCGTCACATACATGGTCGCCCGGGTCGATGTGTGTCCTGGCCGACGGCTTCTTGCTCGCGCCATCCTTGTGTGTCTAACCAAAGGAGACTCCTCGACAATCGGGAAGTTTCATCGCCGCGACACTTGCGGGCTCGGTATACCATGTCCTCCTTCCCCCTGGAAACGACAAAAGTGACAGGGGAGAATCCAACCCCCACGGGGGATGATCTGCGGCGAATACAGATGTGAGTGGTGCGAGTCAGATTCCGACGACACGGAAACCGCTGGCTTTGGCGGCTGTGGCCAGCGCTTCATCATGGGTAGCCATTACGAGCCCGGCGTGTCTCTGTTCTCGCCAGAGGATCGCTGTCGCCAGATGGATTGCATCCAACGTACCCAGTGCCGTGGGAAGTGGCTGCGCTGCACGGCTTAACACCGGACGTGTGGGGTCGATCATCTCTACAGCATCAAGCAGTCGGTATATGCCTTCTCGTCGCGCGGCGAGCTCGTCATCGCTGAGGCCCTGTAACAATCGAAGACGATCCAGTGTACGGAGGCATTCGACCTCGACCAAGGCGGAGACAATCCCCGCTTCGACGGCTGACCATTCCGGAAGAGTATTTGGCTGCCCGAGGACGACTCGGAGAAGGACAGAGGAGTCCAGATAGGCGATCACCGTTCTCCTTGGCGCTCCTGGAGCAGAAGTTTCACAATATCCACACGCAGACGCAGAGGAGGGGGTAGCGGTACCCGAGCCGGCTTGGGGGAGCCAGGCATAGGGGACCTCACCCTGAGTGATGCACCGTTCTCTTCATACGGGACAATGCGGGCGATCGGAGTATCCCGATCGAGTACGGTGAGACTGCGACCGCTCCTCGCCTTCCGAAGGTACTCGCTGAGATGGCTCTTCAGATCAGCTATGCGCACCTTGATCATGGCCCTATGATAGTCATGTCTGGTCATGAATGCAAGCTAAGGGTTCTCCAGGGGGCAACGTCGCTTGACATCCCCAACTGTACGATCTCAGCTTACAGGCATGAGGGACACACTCACCATCAGCCTTCCCGTCAAGACGAAGCGGCTCCTGGAGCGGGTCGCAAGCGAGAGTGGCCTGACCACGTGTTACAACAAAGGGGTCCGACCCCTTTGTTGCTCGCGACGGGGATGATCATTGAAGAGATCAGACCATCAGTATGTACCACCCCGCCCATCCGGGCGAAATTCTCAAAGAGTTGGTGCCGGCCCCTCCTGGGCCTGTCCGTCACCGATGCAGCCGACCATCTTGGTGTGAGCCTGCGGCAGAACGCCTCTACACTTGTTTCGAGTGCGGTGCAGACTGGCCTTACCGGACAAGTCACCACGAATTTCAGCGAGATCGGCATACTCCTCCAATCAAAAGGGCGACAGGTCGCTCCCAGGCTTGAAACGATCGGCCTATCCAGGTATTTTGCCATGATGACAGAGAATGCTCACGCCCTTTCTCCTGACGAGCTACGTAGGCGGCTGCAACCGTTTTGCGAAAACACCGTATCTATCGACTGGAGGTGTTTGGTTCGGCAGCGCGCGGCGATGTGCGTCCGGACAGTGACGTTGATCTGCTGGTAATGTTGGATGAGTCAGTTTCCGTTTCCACGGACGAGCTGCTTGAAACGGCGGGCGAGGTGGAGGAATTGATCGGAAGACCCGTGGATTTTGTCCTGCGAAACGCTTTGGAGAAGTCGCCGAACCGGTTTGCCCGCGAGCACATCCTGGCCACCGCCGTCCGAGTCTATGGAAACTGACCAACTCGGCCGGCTGCGCGATATGCTGAATGTAGACCAGGCGAGTCAGCCGGGCTCCTCCTGATCGCGCGAGAGCATAGAGAGGGAAAGGGCAGCTCCGGTTGGATTCCAGTCTGTAACGGGAGGCACGATGAGTTGGCAAACGGCGCTGTTCCGTGAGTTTCCTGAGGCTGTGCCACAGGATCAGTTCGTCTCCAGATCCTATGAAGCCCTCCACCAACACGGATTTCGGGCGGACAACACCATCGCGTTCGCGAGTGTGTGCCGTGATGAGCTCACGATGCCCTTTGTGGATGATATCGAGAACACCTGGGGAGAGGTGTTTATGTTTTCAAGTCTGGGGGGCATGCTCACCCTGGGCAAGACCGGATTCCTGGCCGCCCATCGACATGCCCCGATCGAAGGTGACCGGGAACGATATGTCTATTACGCTTTGCCGCATATTGCGATCGATGCTCAGGGAGAATTCGGCGTCTATCATCGTCCAGGCCGTCGGAATGCGTCCCATGCCTGTGGGGCCTTAGTAGCCTTCCAGGAGGAACTGGCGAGCAGGTCTCTCCAGTTGGCGGTCGATCCGGACGACCTTGAGCAAAGCGTGCTCAAACGACATCTGTTGGGCAAGCTCCGATACGGTGACGTCCCAGACTTGGTCTCTTTGACCCGAATCGCGTACGCGGTTATCCTCGAGGAACTGGAGCGGATGATACGGCTGACCGTGGATCCCATGCGAAGCGATTATGGCCTGTTTACCGGGATTCAGATTCACGTCCCTGAGGGCAGGCACTTCGTGTGGCCGGGGAGAGACTATGTCGTCGTAGAAGGAAGACAGTTGACCCTGCCAAAGATGAAGTGATCACGCTTTTTCTGAGGCACGACGTGAAGGAACCGTGCGACGTGGAGAACCTCGGCTCGACAACTTGTTAATGGTTCGACGCACAGGGCAACAACCTGAGCGCAACCATGGCTGATCAACCGGTCGGCTACAGCCGGCTTGGAGGAGGGGCTGGAGGAAACCTTGACGCTGCATTGGCCAGGCGTCTTCGGGGCTTTGGCCTCAGCTTCAAGACGACCAAGTGCCTGGAGTCGCTCACCGCGCAACTCGGACAACCGGCGGACAAGGTCGACCGCTGACGCACGTCGGATCAGCCACACCGCCGGCTGGCCAGTGCCGTACCGGCGATCGAACCGCGCTTGCGGCGCATCAAAGACCAGCAGCAACCCCTGGTCGCCCTCCTGCTTCACCCGCCGCATGAGGCGTCGGATCTGACGATCCATCAGCCCCATCAGCGTGCCCGCCTCCCGTTGTGTGCTCCGTTTCTCCACCACCTGGCGAATCACATGCACCCGGCGCAATTCCTTGCCGCTCATCGTCATCTTGTCCTCTCTGACCATCGCGCTCTCCTTGTGAAGGGCAGCAGTCTTCCCACGAAGAGGACCTTTCGATCCTGGTGAAAGCGGACATGATCATTTTGGGATTACATATTACCGACCGATGAGTAAGAATGGGATTGACTCGATGAGCGTCTTGACCACCCGTGAGGAATTACACGTCGCCGCGCTCGGCGCCCTGCTGGTCGTTGCTATTCATCTCGGAATTCAACCAGCCCGGGCCGGTGAAACGGAGGGCGCGCCGCCATCTCTATCCAAATCCATGCAGACGGATGAGCCGTCGACGGGAGAACAACCCTCCGATCGCCATCGTGAACCGCGTATCGGGCCGCTCAGGCACCGCCTCCAGGAGATTATTTTCTCGGACGATCTCCGACTCATCACCCCGCAGTCCCCGCTCCACCTTGACCAGCTACTCCAAGTGCCTGAATGGCTTCATCTCGGCGTCGACTTTCGTGCGCGCTACGAAGCGTACTCCCAGCCGGTCAAAAAGAACGAAACCACAGGAGCTGAGCAGTTTTCTGAGCGTACGTTGGTTCAAGTCGCCGTACGCTATAAGCCGTTCAAATTTCATCTGGAGTTTCTGGATGCCCGCCCGCTTTACAACTACGGTCTCACGGTCAGCAACCGGATGGAAAACGAGAACGATCTGCTACAGCTCTATGGCAGCGTGGGGACGGACAATTTTCTTGGATCGAGTCTGCCGACCGAACTGCAGATCGGTAAGTTTACTCAAGTCTTTGGAAAGGGTCGTCTCATTGCCAGGAGCAACTACAGCAATGTCCCCTTTTCATTCGTGGGCGCTCACTGGACGTTGGGAGCGCGCAAAGATTGGGAAGTCCGCGCGTTCGCCATGCTCCCGGTACAGAATCATCAGACGTCGCCGGACACTGTCGCTTCCCACACGCTATTCAGCGGCCTGTCGTATCTGGACCAACGCATACCCTGGCTCCATACTGAACTGTACCTCTTTTACATATCGCAGAACGAGCAGGCACCGGGCACCACCGGCGTCAATCAAGATCAAAGCACCCAAGGCCAACTGGAGGACCTCTACACCCCGGGCTTTCGACTCTTCAAACCTGCGGCCAAGGCGACCTTCGATTACGAAATCGAATCCGCCTATCAGTTCGGCCGATCGGCTCTCAACCCTGGAAGCCCCCCATTGACCACATTCGCATATTTTCAGCATGCGGAGGTGGGCTATACGTTCGCGCTTCCCTGGACACCGTCGATCCGTTTCAAATACGACTACGCCAGCGGCGATAGCGATCCCAACGACCATTCAAACGGTCGCTTTAATCCGCTCTTCGGCACGCAAAATTTCCCGTTCACGTACACGGGCATTTGGTCTCTGTTCAAGCGGGCAAATATCAATTCTCCCGGCTATATCGTGTCCGTAGAACCGCTGAAGGATGTCCAGGTCATCTTCAAGCAACGCTTTTGGTGGCTCGCCCAATCCAAAGACGAATTCGTCGGATCTGATCTGCAAGATCCAACCGGACAGGCCGGCAAGTATGTGGGGTCGGAACTTAACCTGCGCCTGGCCTGGACCGTCGGCCAGAATCTGCTGCTCGAAGGAGGATGGCTGTATCTGATGAAAGGAAGCTACTATTCCAATCTGGTGAACCAGGGCGTGGCGGGCGCACCAAATGATAAGAATACCGATTATGTGTTTGTGTCCATGCGGCTCTTCTTCTGATTCCCGTTGTCGGCGCGAACCGAACCCTCCAACTGGCGCTCGATTCTGATCACCGGGGGCACCGTCTTCTCAAACAACATCTGTTGCGCAAGCTCCGGGTGAACCAGCCCTTGTCGATCTCACGAAACTTAAGAGGTTATTCAGGGAGGGGCTTATCGATCTCTTCTTTCTCCAGCTTGCCCGCCTCGAACTTGATAGCCTTTTCAATTGCCTCGCTCAACGATTCTCCATACCCGAACATTCGATAGCTGACATAGGCCGCGAAGCAAGCTGTTGCCAGTTCGGCGACCCCGATGACCATTGCTGCGCCAAGACCTACGCCGAAGCCGAGCAACGTGCCGTGACCCGGGACATCGTGAAAGAACTGCCACGTGGCCCGGCCTGCCGCGTTCACACCATCTTCGACGGTCGTGAACACACTCTTACTGCTCGCAGCAATAGAGTCAGTCCAAGACGCGGTCTCGGATTCCATCGTCTCGGTTGCACTCTCCTCCATGGTACACCTCCCTATACTCATACTCATGTGTTGAGGAGACCATGATATCTGAAATGAAAGCAGCCTGTAAAGGCATCGAAATCAGCCATCGCAGGTACAGCAGCCGCTGTTAGCGAAGAGAGAACGGCGAGGGTGCGAAAGCTGCCGGGAAATTGGAATCAGTGTAGTCGTCTATCGGCAGGGGCTTTCCGGAACACGGTCGTTGTATAAAAGAACCACGATGATCATAATGCTAACGTCTGTAGGGACCAGGCGTGAAGTGAACAGACCGATCACATTATAATATATGTCTGTTTCATGAAGACGGCTTCAAATCACCTTGGGGTGGATAGGGAGCAGGAACGGATCTGCCAGAGAATCAGAGGTCGCTCGCTTGAGGCGGGTGAGGGGATACCCTGCGCAGAAGGAACCAGTCTCTCAGTGGCACAAGGAGCCAGACTAGGAGCGCGACGTGGATGTTGATAAACGAAACGGCGATGCTGATCAGCGCAAGTCCAGGACCGGCATAGGTTGCCCACCAGGAGGTCTTAATCCAGACGCCGTCCCCATCTCTCTTCTGCCATTGTTCATTCTGCATGAGGTACTTTCCCAGCAGGGCCAGCGACAAGAAGGCTAGGCCGAGATTCGCGGAAAATACGATCGTAGCGATACGGTCTCCCTCGTAATGGCCGATCAAGGACGCCGCGTAGGGGGTGAGTGAGATGAAGAGCAGATGAGCCAGGTTTAACTGCAGAGCCCGGTCATCACATGTGGTCACCGCCTTGAAAAACCGGTGATGATTAATCCAGAAGTAGGCGATCACGATAAAGCCTATGACATAGGCGGAAAAGTTGGGTACTTGCGTCAGGAGATCCGCGATTAATTCGGGGTTGGTGGTCCCGGGAACCTCCGGAGCCTTGAGGTCCAGCACGAGGAGCGTGATGGCAATCGCGTACACGCCGTCCGCGATCGTACAGAGCCGGTCAGGCTCGTAGGTCCGTTTCAAGTACAGATGCAGTGATTTCATGGCCGGCCCTCAGGGTTGAGCGACGCGATCGCCCGGTGTGACACCGTCAGAATCAATCGGTCCCTCAACGCTCGGATGTCCCTGAGCCGGACGGCACAATGTGCGCGAACCCCCTACTACAGCTTGACCAATCCTCCGTAGCAGACTGTGCAGGGCCGACAACCCTGTCATCTGGGCTTTACCCATCGGAGATGACGCACATTCCTCACTCCCCTTGTTACTGATGATCTGCCCCACCTGCATGGGACTGACAATCATTTTCCGGCCCAATCCAAGAGTGGGTGGCCAGTTTCTGGACTAGACCCTACAACGGTGAGAGACGATGTCTCGGGTACAGTACGAAGGAGAGTCGGGAGAAACTCCGACCCGAGGCATCGTGCCAGAGTCTCGGAGAAGGTCTACTCACCTGTCTTGGAAACTGGTTTTCCGGCTTCAGCCTCTTGTTTCTCCTTCCAGATTGTGGCCTTGCCAAAACAGTAGCTTGAAAAAATGAGGAACGGGATACCTGGAAGCAAGGGCACAGGCACCAGAATGGCACCTATGATCATGCTGTAATATCCCAGTGTCCAGTAAACGGACTTGACCGGCTCTCTCGCCTGGTCAGTGCCCTCGATGCTTTGCAGAAATCGCCAAGGCTGAAGCCACGTCGTTGAAGAGGAGTCGGAGGAATCGATCGCGGGCGCTGAAGCTGCCCACACTGCCATCTCTTTAGATGTCTCATCATTCAATACATGACGAAGCAATTCAGCGGTCCACGTCTCTGGTTCGAACGCCACCGTCAAGCTCTGACATCGCTCGGTGACGCTCGTCTTGATGATTCCCGGCCTGGCAGACAGGACCGCTTCCAACCCGCGTGCCATGTTGGGACTGGTCTTGAGCAGGGGAACCCGGAACCGGACGCGCCCCGGAATCGAATGGACGATGTGGATGTTCCCGAATGGCTCCTGCAGTCCTTCCGACATGAGATGTATGCCCTGATTCGACATCGAGACCTCATGAGCCGGCTGTGACCGGTTCTCCTGGCGCGGGAAGCAGCGCTGTGTGTACGGGTGATGGAGAAATAATCTTGACCGGCTTCTCTTCCATGATGGGACGCAGACCGTTCATCGTGGCGACGATGGCTGACCCATTGCTGAGCAAGGTGGCTCCGATGGGTCCAAGCAGACCGACGCAGGCCAACCCCAGCGCAATCGTGTTGGGAATTGAAATGATCTTCCAGTTTTGCTTGATTAGGTCGACCGTCTCACGGCCGATGTCGATGGCGAGGGGAACCTTCCAGAGCCCTCCATGCAAGAGGACCACCGGCGCCGTCTCTCTGGCCGCTTCCGTGCCTCCCTCGACCGCGATGCCGACATCGGCATAGGCCAGCATGGGCGAGTCGTTGACTCCGTCGCCGACGACCGCGACCTTGAATCCCTCCTGCTGCAGTTTTTGAACCGCCTCTGATTTGTCTCCAGGAAAGACTTCGGCGACGAACTCTGTGATCCCGAGTTCCGCAGCGATTCTCCTGGCGACATCCTGGTGATCGCCGGTGAGCATCACGATCCGTTTCATCCCTCGGCTTCTCAATGCCTCAATGACGTCGCGCGCCTCAGGACGTAGCGGGTCGGAGACGGACAGCAAGCCGATCACCAGTCCATCTCGCGCCACGCAGAGCGGCGAAATCGCCTGTTGCTGCATCCGCAAGATATGACCCTGGACTTCCGGCGACAGGACCACGCCACGGAGCGTCATGAACCTGGGACTGCCGACGAGAACCACCGAGTCGTCCACAACCGCTTCAACACCGAGTCCGAGACTGTAATCCGACGCGGTCCGCTCGGGAATCGAGAGGTCTCTGGCCTCGGCGGCCCGGACGATGGCGGTCGCCACTGGATGAGTCAGCCGCTGTTCCGCCGCGGCGGCCAGCGTGAGCACTTCGTCGGCCGTCCTGGGACGAACCGGCACCACCTCCAGGACGTCGGGGTTGCCCGTGGTCAGGGTACCGGTCTTGTCGAAGACAACGGCATCCACCTCCGCGAGACTTTCCAGATGCCGCCCCCCCTTGATCAGTATGCCGTTCCGAATCGCCTTGGTCATGGCAGACAGGACGGTCGTCGGAGCCGCGATCCGGATCCCGGTTCCATAGTCGATGATCAAGACAGCGGCCGCGCCTTGGAGGCCACCTCCCATCACGGCGCCGAGGGCTCCTCCAGCGAAACTATAGGGCACAAGATCATTGGCCCACTTGACGGCGTAGTTCTGGATCTTGGTTTCGCGAGCCGGCGCGGCCTCCACCAGGCGCAGGATCTGGGCCGCTTCGGTTTCGCTTCCGATCCGCTCGGCCCGAACATAGAGTTTGCCTTCGCGCACGACGGTCGCGGCATACACCTGACCGCCTTCCTCCTTCTCAACCGGGACCGATTCGCCGGTAAGCGAGGCCTGGTCCACCAACGCTTTGCCGCTGAGGACGGTGCCATCCACGGCGATGCGTTCACCAGGATAGACGACCACGGTCTCGCCAACTTGAACCTCCACCACGTTGACGCGCACTTTTTGCCCATCCCGCACCACCCACGCCTCGATATGCTGGTACCCGAGGATTTCCTCGATCGCCTTCTTCGATCGCATCATGGTGAGGTCGCGGATCCAATCCGCGACGTTGATCAGCCAGACCATGAAGATCGCCATCGGGAAATTCCCTTGTACGACGAGCAGCGAGGTGGCCGAGGCGTCCAGCACATCGACGTTCAGCTTGCCGTCGTCCGACAGCGAGCGATGGGCCCTTTTCAACATCGGCAGGGCACTGATGAGCAGCAACAGGGGGACCAGCGGCGCTGCGAGCGGCTCAACAAGCAGCGCAACGCCGATGCCGGCGCTTGAATACCACAGTTCATCTCCGGCTTCATCGGAGGACGTGGCCGCCGACGAATCCGGTTGTTCCTTGACGGATCGATAGGCAATCACCTCGTGCACTGTCAGCGGCTGCACCCACGAGCTCAGCTTGTCGGCTGTCCAGATACAAGGATCGCACGTGACCGTGACACTGAAGCACCAATCGTTGACCTGGACGTCAGTCACGCCTGGTTGATCGAGGAGAAGCCGGTGTAGTCCCTCAGCGAGGCCGGGTAAGTGTTTTAACGCGGGAACCCGTAACCGTGCGCGTCCGGGAATCGCATGGACAACGCTCGTCGCGCCCAATGTCGGACCTGATTTGAGAGGTTCGCCCCCGACTTGAGATGGTGCAACGCTGTCGGTAGTGGAAGCGTCCTGAGTCTTCGGACTGTGTTGGGGGATCAGCGTGGCGAGCGCGTCTCGATCGGTCCCGTTGATGGGGAACCAGAGAAGACTCGCTTCAGGAGCGGGAATATCGTCAGAGCTGTACGTTAATGTATCTTTACCACCGTCGAGCATGCCGTTCGAGGCACCCTTGCCATGTGCGGTGGCATTGATCTTTGCGCGAGCGATTGTGTTTTTCTCCGTCTCAACGTTCGATGCGCGCTGCTTGCGAACTTTGATGACAGACTTTCCGGTCGTCGTGTCTCCCATTGGCAATAAAATCCTCCCTGGAAAGCGGCCGGCTGGCGCGTTCCGCGTTCTGGATCAACGGGTCTGTGCGGGAACTTCTCCGATGGTCCGGTCAGGTCTTGGGGTTGCTCTCAGTAGTCTGGTTTTCTGGGGTACCGTTCCCTTGCTGTTGGCTCTTGGACTTCTCCAAATCAGCCTTAGCCTCGGCGAGCAGATCTTTGAACTGTTCGCCTGTCTCAGAAACAAGTTCTGAGGCTGCATCAGCCAGAACGATCCCGCCCTTGATCAATTCCTTCGCGATGGGACGGAAAATAGCTCCGATCCCTGAAATAATGCGTTCCACGGCTGACCTCCATCTAGGACTCTCGGCAGGAACTACCGCGCCCTAACACACATTATTCATGACCGCTTCTACTGCAACTGCCGATACGCCGCTGCGACAACACCGACTGCCTGGTTCCAAAAGAATCAACGACCCACAGTCAAACCTGACGGTGTCTTTACAACCTGGGCTACATCGGCCCTACGACACCTTATTTACTCAAGACTGGTTCCCCGGATGCAGGCGCTGCCAATTCGTTCTTGGCTTCGGTCACAAGATCACTAAAATACCCACCAGTCCCTGAGAACAAGTCGGAGGCGGCCTCCTGGATCACGATCCCTCCCTTGATCACTTCCTTGGCCGCCCCGCGCAACACCTTGCCTGTGCCGGTCGCAATTTCGGGCACCAGACTGCTGGCTGCCACACCGACGACCACTCCGACGATGCCGCTGATAATAGTTTCCACGGTTCCCTCCCTATGTTATGACGTGATCAGTCTTTGTTGAACTCTCGATGTCTCTCAAGTTTCGTAGGTATTCGTAGGTACGAATGGCATTACCGATCTTAGGTATGAATGACAGTACCGATCTATAGCGCATCCACCCTGAGGCAGTCAAGAAGGCGCGGCGTACAAAAACAGTTTTCTTCAAATAATGACCGATTCTTGGTTGCCTCTGTGGGGCAGGTCAGATACAATCTGTTCGCCCACCTCGTCGAGGCCCCGAAACTTTCGTGACTCTCTCGAAACATGATCCGCCTCATTGCCATCATCAACCAGAAGGGCGGGAGCGGAAAGACGACCACGACAGTCAATCTGGCGGCCACGCTGGCAGAG
The DNA here is from genome assembly GCA_029194675.1 of Nitrospira sp. Lineage (NCBI taxonomy): Bacteria > Pseudomonadati > Nitrospirota > Nitrospiria > Nitrospirales > Nitrospiraceae > Nitrospira > Nitrospira sp. The sequence continues at coordinate 965,919 of JARFXP010000001.1, forward strand.
CAAGAGCGGCGCGTGCTCGTCCTGGATCTCGATCCTCAGGCCTCCGCGTCGAGCTGGCTCGGAGTGAAGGAGGGCGGACGGGGGCTCTTAGACGTTCTGACGAACCGCTCACCGCTGGCCGAACTGGTTCAGCCCACATCGGCGGACGGCGTCGATATCATCCCGTCTTCTTCCTGGCTGATCGGAGCAGAGAAAGCACTTGCCGGCGAAGTGGGTGCCGAAGCGATTCTCCGGCAACGGCTCGGCGCACTCAAAGGCCCCTGGCAGTATATTCTGATTGATTGCCCTCCGGCGCTGGGACTGCTGACGGTCAATGCGCTGGCGGCGGCCCGGGAAGTGTTGGTGCCGGTGGAGAGCCATGTCATGGCTCTGGGCGGATTGGCCCATATGCTGGACACCCTCGAGATCGTCAAGGAGCGTCTCAATTCCGAGATTACTCTGGCGGGCATTGTCGCCTGCCGCGTCGATTTGAGAACCCGCCATGCTCAGGAAGTGGTCGAGCAGCTCAGAGGTCGTTTTGGACCGCTCGTATACAACACGCTGATCCGGGAGAATGTACGCCTGGCCGAATGTCCTTCGTTCGGCCAACCGATCACAGGATACGATTCAGCTTGCAATGGAGCCGAAGACTATCGGCGGCTTGCGACGGAAGTGATTCGACAGGAGCATGCAGCCAAACCCTAACCCACATTATTCATGAACGCTTCTGCTGCAATCGCGCATTCGCCGCTACGACAAGCCAGTCGGCGAGCGTGCTCGCCGCTTAGTTCCTCACCGTACTGTTTCAAGTACGCTTCGGTCCCTCGCGGCTGTGCTTGCCCGTCTCGCTTGGCGACTCCACGATTTCGCGACGAACCGTCATGAATAATGCGGGTTAAGTCCGTGCAAAAGAACCAATCACTGGAACAAGGAGAGATCTGATGGCAAAGCGAAAGACGATCCGCACCAATCCACTGGACAGTCTGGTCCCCGAAGCCGCACGTCCCTTGAAGGAATCGTTCAGCACGAGTAGTGCTCAACCGGCGGAGCGGAAGACAAAGCCGCTCGCGCAGCCGATCCAGCCTAAACTGGAGCATGCCGACATGCCACGGTCCATCGAAACTCCGACGCCCCCGCAGAGCACCAACCTGATGCACCGTATCGAGTCCCTGGAGCAGCGGAGTGTTTATATCGGATGGCTGGCGGGCGGAGCCATTCTCCTTGCGCTGCTGCTGTAGCGGACCGGGCTGTTAAAGGATCCGGACTCTCGATGCGTCTGCCTCACGCCGGAAGAAAGAAAAACCCGATCGCGAACATCACGTAGACGGCCATCAGCATCACGCCCTCCATCCAGTGACACTCTCCGTCGGAGGTCAGCCGACTGACGATGGCGACAGCCAGCACGATCGCGATGATCTCAAAGAAGGTGAAGTGAAGATCCATGGGTTGGCCTAGGAAATAGCCCACAAATACGAGCATCGGAGCCACAAAGAGCGCCACCTGCGTGCTGGCCCCGACGGCGATACCGAATGATAAATCCATCTGGTTCTTTCGTGCGAACCCCACGGCATTCATCGCCTCTGCGGCATTACCGACCAGTGCGAGAAAAATGATCCCGGCGAAGATCGGGGTGAATCCGAGCGACTCGGAGGCCGGCTCGATGGCTCCGACGAGGATTTCGCTCACCACGGCGATCACGACGGTGACACCGGCCAGCACGCCGATGGCTTTCCCTTTGCTCCAGTGGGCTTCGTGTGAGGCTCCGTGGGACGCCTCCGCACCGGACGTCTCAGGATCCTTCTGGATGAGTTGCCGATGCGTCTTGAGGGTAAACACGAGACTCAGAATGTAGGTGACAAAGAGGACGATCGAAATCTCCAGGCTCACCGCACGCTCCTGACCGCTTGCGAAATGAAACATCGCCGGAATCAGGAGTCCTATCGACGCCACGAACATGAGCCCTCCACTCATGCCGGCCACCGTCCTGTTGAAGTGCTGACCTTGCCGGCCCCAGCCACCGACAATCATCGACAGACCCAACGAAAACAGCGTATTGCCCAGGATGGACCCGGTGATCGAGGCCTTGACCACATCGATCAAGCCTTCCTTGAGGGCGAAGCTGGCGATGATCAACTCCGGCGCGTTACCAAGGGAGGCGCTCAACAGTCCGCCGATGGTGGCTCCCACATAGTTCGAGAGTTGCTCCGTCGCACGTCCCATGAGGCCGGCGAGCGGGATAATGGCAAGGGCGGAAACCAAAAAAACGGCAATCGGACTCGCCTCATACCAATCCAGCGCGATGGCGATGGGGATACAGATCAGCAGAAGGTTCAGGCTCATTACCAATCTCCTCCTCGCGTCAAAAGTTGATCGTGCGTCCGGTGTCCCGTTCGAGGCGGAACAGTGATTCGTAGTAGCCGAACAGAGCATCCAGATGATTGATTTCTGTTTCCCCATAGGAGCGGCGTGCGCTTTCCAAGTCGAGGATTCCGACTTCCTTTTTCGAATAACCCTCTTGAGCGGCCTGAAAGACCATGGAAGAGTGCTCGATTGCTCCATTGGTCGCATCGACCAGTTTCCTGGCGTGCAGGAACCTGCGGTATGAGACGCTGACCTCGTTCTGGATCAGCACCGTCGCCTTGTCCACTTCGGTTTGGGCCATCCTGATGGCCACCTCAGCCTCGACAATCCCTCCTTGATTCCTATCGAAGACCGGAAGCGGCACGCTGAAACCGATGCCCCACTGTTGCTGGTTGTCCGGACCGTGAGGACCCTGGACCATGTATCCCAGCTGGGCCGTCACGTTGGGATAGGGAATCACTCGTGCCAGTTTCAGCTCGGTTTTTCGTTTGTCGCGGACGATCCGGCGGGCCCGGATGTCCGGACGGTTTTCCACCGCATAGCTCACGAGTTCAGCGAGCTTTAGCTCCTTTGGGTAGAATATGAGGGGTGTTTCCAATTCGATTTCGACATCCGGGGACAGCCTTAAGAGGACCCGGAGGTCGCCTGAAGCGTCTTCGACGGCTTGCAGATCCTTGAGCACTTCCGCTTCCGTGTTGACGGTCAGCAGACCCAACCTCACCCGATCGACGTCGGAATCTGACTTCCTGCCAGGCCTCGATTGAAGCGATTTCGAAAGAATGTCCAGCGCCTTTTGGTCGATAGCCAGGTGGCCACGCTGTCGCTGCAGATTAAAATAGCTGTCCTTGAGCACAAACACCAGTTGCCGGACTATGTCTTCGAATCCTGCCTCTATGGATGAGGCTTCCAAGTCGGCAACCTTGATTCTGTAGCCTCGTTTTCCAGCCACTTCGAACAGTTGACTCACAGACGGACCGACCATTCCACAGTTGCTTATGTTGCACCCCTGAGTATAGGCACTCAGGGTGTTGACGTTGAGCGTGGGATTGGGAAAGAGCCGGGCGGTGATTTGACGGCCTTTGGCCGCATCAATTCCGTAATGTGCCAGTAGGAGGTCCAAGTTCTGTTTCAGGAACAAGCTCATGGTTTCGTCCACTGTGAGCTGCAAGACGGTGGGTCCCGGACGAAGGGGTTCGACTTTGGGTATCGGTTCAGCCTTGAACAACCCGTCCCCAAACAACCCTTTCTGGATTTGTGACAGCCAGTCTTCGACAGCTGACGGGATTTCGGATATCTGCGCCTGCCCGCTGTTTGCCGGTATGAGGCATGCCAGTGCAGTCACCACGACGAGCGCCGCCCAAGAGGCCGCGCGTCGGACTAACAGTCTGCCTGCTACGCGATGCAGCTCCACCATTGTTCACCTCCCTGATGCTAGGAGCCTGTCCGACATTGACCTTTCTACTGCGACGAACGATCTGCAGCCATCTGCGTCGTTCTCGGCCCGAACAAATCCTCAATGTATTCCATCGAATACACCTCCGGTTTTTCCGGGCCTGCGGCCTCGCATCTTGCCGCACCTCCTTCGCCTCGTCACGAACGGCAATGCCGGACTGGCTCCTAGAGACGGAAGGACAGCATTGCGAACTCGACAAGGGACGCACACATCGGATAAGAATGACGTCCGGCGGTCGCGAAGAAACCGGAACGATCGCGCGGGACACACGGGATTGGAAAAGTCATGAAACTGCTCGGGCGCGTCAATGAAGTCACCAATGTCACGGCGTTTGTCGAGTATTGTTCGGACGGTGATAGTGCTCGTCTGCACGGATTGAGGCGGCCGTTGTGCAATGCGCGCGCGAGGATTTGCCGGACGGACGGGCGCGTGCTCATCGAGACAGCCACGGACAGGACCGGCAACTTTCACCTTCATGTCGTCCCTTCTTCGGACGACCAGCTTTTTCTCATGATCGGCGCCGACCGGGATACCTCGGCATCCGGCGTGGAACAGCAAGAGGTCGGCTGTTGGTACCGTTCCGCAAGTTTTGTGGCTGCCGCAATGGATGATCGGCCACGGGAGATCGATGTCACTCGCACCATCATCCCGACCGCATCCGGTTTCAACGGCGCTGACTTGTCGGCGCTGCTCGCTCGTACAAAAGCAGAAGAAGCGGATCTTGAGTGGATTCGCGGCACGATCGCTGCGGCGAGCGTCGCACTCGAATGCGGCGGCAAAGGAGCGCGCGCGTCGGGCAAGCTGGTTCTTAAACCTGACATGTCTGGTGATCTATCCAAGGTCCTTGCCCATTCCATAGAAAATTTTCGCCTGGATTTACCCGGCCCATCCTGGTTGGTCGGTCTTGTGGTATCGCGAGACAACATCGAGGCATCCATTAAAGGCGGCCTTCAGGAACTTGCCGCCCAAATCGAGGCAAAACTCAAACTGAGCGCGCTTGATGCTTTTGCCGGCCACTTTGGTCCAGCTGACCGACGATCCGCCTCCACCCTGACACAAGAGGCGACCGTGTCCTTCAGTGTCCTGCACTTCTCGGCACCTGGAACTTCGCAAACCGATCACACCATTACTGCCGAAGCATGCCTCGGATATCCCAGAAATCTCCTCCGCCATGACTAAAACACGTAAAACATGTACCGAACTCCCAGCTCCACTCCATAGTTGAAGGCACCGGGGACGTCTCGTCCCCACAGCCCTACCCCCGGTCTGACGTAAAGCCGCCAGTGCGAATCCAGCCGTCGCCCACCCTCAAAAAAAAGCACCATCCCGGTCTTGGCGTTTTCCGTGTAATCTATGAAGAGCCGCGACTCAACGAACGTCCACCATTCCTTGGACCAGATTGTATTCACCCGCAGCCTCACCCTCGACTCGCTGCTGCTGGTCTCGTCGGTGCTCAACCCGCGGCCGGTCACAGCGGTCAAGTATTCAATCCAGAGAAACACGGTGGATTTCAAATCGGGCAGATGGACCGACCCGACGACCGCCGGTCCGATTTGGTATTGGTTCGACCCCAGTTGACTATTCGACGCCGTGGGGAAGTAGAATTCGGATCCGATGAAGAGGGATCCGTCGATCGAATTCAGGACGCGCCAGCCGAGTCTCGCCCGAAGATCGCCCCACCCCACCACCGAGTTCTCATTTGGATCCTTCGGAATCTGATAGGTGAAGGGCGCATCAACCCTCAAGATCACATTAGGAGCTAAGGGCAGGTTCACCCGGAAAATCTCTTGTAGCCTTTCGTTTGTCTCCCGGTTTTGGTATCTGGTTCTGGGGGATAGTTGTCCGATGATTGCGGTCGGATCGGTGCCGTTCTCTGCCGCGAGAACAGCCAGCATCCGCTTGATCTGCCTACGGCTCCTCTCTATCGCTTCGAGACCGCTCTTTTCCTGGAGCGAATCAGCCCCCTGCCCCACCTCCTGGACTTGCGGGCCTACGAGTTCCGGCTGGTCTGAGGCCTCCGACCCATCGACGCCCACCAGGATCCAGACAGCAACACCGACCGCCAACGCTGCCTCACAACACCGAGATCTCCAGATCGAGTCCACGCGTGAAGACCCCGTGGTTTTGGAGAGCGGCCCCGATCGTCCCCAAATTCGAAAAGGTGGCGTGGTAGAGAAATTCAATTTGATCGGCGAATAATAATCAACACCGATGGGATGTCCGCCGACACCGCCGCCACGAGGACAGCTAGGTTTGTGTCGGTATTTTTGGTTCTCCTTTGCCTCGACCTCCCGCAAATAGTGTCTGCAATATTCATCGGTACAGAGCAACGACCCGCCTTTCACATAGCCTCACCATTGGGAAACATCGGCGCGCGGCATGCGCGACGTATCACCGGACCTCCATCTGCTCAGCGGTCGACCCATTCGGTCCGACGATTCCCAATCGCCACGTGGCTGAATTCCTTTTTGTGGAAAGAATCGCTGGCGGCAAGAGCGTTATCTGGAACCGCTGCATACATGCGGCTCACGTTGCCGGCATGCTGATCGTATTTATACAATAGGAGCGAATAAAATTGGAACTATCAAAAATGACAGGATTTTCTCCTCTCCACGGGGGTGATTTCGACCAGATTTCACATCAGGTCGAGCATGCAGGTGAAACCTGTTAGGCGCAGGTACTCCTCGCCGCGTAAGCCATAACTCCGCCGCTGCAGAACGCGGATCTTGTTGTCCACACCTTCGCCGAATCCTAACCCACATCGGCGCCTTCTTCCACCGAATAGACGCAGTATTGTGTATGCTCGAGTTAGCTCAAGAGACCGCCATCCTTTGACAGAACTCTATACAGACTTTACATTAACCATATGAAGACTCTGACGATTACGGCTGCCAGAAAGAATCTCAGTCGTTGGTTGGCGGCTGCTTCTCGCGGTGAGGACGTCGGGATTATCTGCGGGGCGGACATCATCGCACTGCGAAAGGTCGAGGTAGAATCGACCGACTACGCGCAGCGCGAATACGGGGCGACACCCGAACAAGTCGCCGCTCTGGGGCAAGCCACGGACAGACGGTACCAGCGACTCAAGCGGTGGTCGGGCAGACTAGTTTCCGTTACGGCCGAGCAACTGAAGAAAATGCTTGGCTAGAGCCCTGACGATCGATCCGGACGACCTACGCCGGTTGCGAAGACTGCCACGTGCCGAAACGGTCCAGTGCTTGTCGGCGCTCTGTGAGCTGAGAGAAAGTTTCGGCCAACCGTACGCCCACTGCGGTCTGGGCATTCGAAAGCTGGGACATAAGCTGTTCGAGTGTCGGGGCAGTCTTGCCGTACGTTTCATCTTCCAAGATCGGCAGACCGATCTATTCATCGCCTTCCTAGGAGACCACGATGACATCAAATCGTTGCTCAGAAGCGGAAGGTATCGCTAACCCCGAAGGTATCGAGATTGATCGGCCTTTGTGTCTTCGTCATTGCCGACCATCCCGCACCAACCGGAATCCCACGACGAACCGGCCTATTGTGAAATGGTGATGGCGGCTTTGGCGCGCCGGATCTGCTCCTCATCTTCGGGAGTGAGTGGGGAGTCGCCGAGCTGGATGAGGACGCGATTCAGTTTGCCGGTGAACGCAAACGGCACCTTGTAGTCTTCGCTCACCGGGGTGCCGGTGTCCTCGCCGATATCCAGCGTCTCGTCGAGTGACACGCGGAAGGCGTAGGTACGCTCGATGCGGCCAGAGGCGACCGGCTTGTTGTCCACGGTAAGCGTGACGGTGCCACCTTTGGCAATGCCGCCGCCGTCATACTTGAAGTCCACCAGGATGACGTGCTTGCCGTGGGCGAGCTTCTCCTTGCCTGCGATGTTGAACCGCTGGACTCCCACGAGGTTGTAGTGGAACACCGGCTTGCCGTCGAGCAGATAGAAGCCCCAGCCGTTGAAACGTCCACCCTGCGTCGCGATTACGCCGTTGGCACCCTTGACGGGAATGTCCACGTCGGCGCCGATCTTGAACGACTTGTTCTTGAGATCCGGCGCGGTGCCTTCTGGGAGGCGCGTCATGCCGTCGAAGTAGGTAAAGACGCTGCGCCCGCGCGTGAGGCTTGGGCGGATGCTGACGTCGAAGCGCTCGACCTTGCTGTTGTCGAGCGGGAGGACGTTGTACTTGGCGGCCTCGATCCAGAACAGCTCTTGCAGCTCGCGGAGCTTGTCCGGTTGCTTGTCGGCGAGGTTCACAGCCTCGCTGAAGTCCTCGGCAACATTGTAGAGTTCCCACTTGTAGGCATCGATACCGGGCGACTGGCCCATGACCCATGGCGCGACAGCCGGGGTGGTGGCGGCGACCCAGCCGTCGTTATAGATGGCGCGGTTCACGAACATCTCGAAATACTGGGTGCGGTGCGTGGACGGCGCCTTCGCCTCATCGAACGTATACACCATGCTCACGCCCTCGATCAGCTTCTGCGGCACGCCGTTGAGCTCAGCGGGCATCGACAGGCCCGCCGCCTCTAGAATGGTCGGAGCGATGTCGATGACATGGTGGAAATGGGTACGGATGCCGCCCTTGTCCTTGATCCGAGCAGGCCAGGAGATGACCAGCCCGTTGCGCGTGCCGCCGAAGTGCGACGCGATCTGCTTCGTCCACTGGAAGGGCGTGTCCATGGCGTGCGCCCAGCCGACCGGATAATGGTTATAGGTCATAGGGGAGCCGAGCTCGTCCATTCGCGCCAGGACTTGGTTGAAATCCTCCGGAATGTTGTTGAGGATGGCAAACTCGTTGAGCAGGCCCTGCGGCGTACCCTCGGCGCTGGCACCGTTGTCACCCTGGATATAGATGACCAGTGTGTTGTCCAGCTTCCCCATCTCCTCGATGGCATCAACGACGCGGCCGATGTGGTGGTCGGCGTGCGACAGCGCCGCCGCATAGACCTCCATCATGCGCGCGTAGACTTTCTTCTGATCGGCATTGAGCGAGTCCCACGCCGGGATTTCCTTGGGACGCGGCGTGAGCTGCGTATTGGGCGGGATGATGCCCAGCTTTTTCTGTCGCGCGAAGGTTTCCTCCCGCACCTTGTCCCAGCCCTGGTCGAACCGGCCCTTGAACTTGGCGATCCAGTCCTTGGGCGCGTGGTGCGGGGCGTGGGAGCTACCTGGGGCGTAGTATTGCAGCCACGGCTTGTCCGGCGCGACCGCGTTCAACAGGCGGATGCGCGCGATGGCGTGATCGGCCAGGTCCCTGTCGAGGTGGTAGTCCTTGGCGTCATGCGGCGGCTCGATGGGCTTGGTGCCCTCGACGAGCGGCGGGTTCCACCCGTTGGAGTCGGCGCCGATGAAGCCGTAGAAATACTCAAATCCCAAGCCGGTGGGCCAGAGGTCGTAGGGTCCGGCCTGGCTGGTGTGCCAGTCAGGGACATTGTGGTTCTTGCCGTACCAGGCGGTGTTGTAGCCGTTCTGCTTGAGCACTTCGGCAAACGTGCCGGTGCTCCTCGGCATGAGCGAGTTGTAGCCGGGGTAACCGGTGCCGATCTCCATGACGACCCCGGTCGCGGCCGAGTGGTGATTGCGCCCTGAGAGCAACGCCGCGCGCGTGGGCGAGCAAAGCGCCGTGGTATGAAACTGCGTGTAGCGCAGCCCAGCCTGCGCCAGCCGGTCCATCGTCGGGGTTGGAACCGGTCCGCCAAACGTCGTGGACGCGCCAAAGCCGACGTCATCGGTCATGATCAGCAGCACGTTGGGCGCGCCTTTGGGCGCCTGGACCGGCTTCGGAAAGTCCGGTTTGGAGTCCTTCGCCGTGCGCCCGATGTGGCCCTTGAAGGGCTGTTCCGGCCGGGGCAGCACCTCCTGAGCGATCGCCCAAGTCGGCAAGATGAGTAGAGCGAGCAGGGCAAGACCCACGATCGGACGCGTCATTTGGAGGATCTCCTTTCATCCGTTGTCCGACAGGTCAGCAGGCCGGACATGATCCGGATCGTGTTGTCGCCCAGGCAGCGGCCTCTGCTGTGACCGGTCATCCCGATCAGTCGCAACAAGCAATCGTTTCGATTGCGATGGAGAGTCAGCGGCTCTCTTACCCCACCTTGTAGCCTTTGCCCTCTAGGCAGACGCCATAGGCGCGGTTGAACTCCTGCTGTTGCTGCTGCTGCTGGACAGAGGCCTCCTGCACCTCGCGTTGATATTCCATCTCCGCACGGCGACGCCGTATCGCGCCGGCCCCTCCCCCGACCCCCGCCCCGATCGCCGCGCCTTTAGCGGCATTGCCGCCGATCGCGCCCCCGATCGCGCCGACGGCCGCGCCGCGCGCCGCGCCGCGCACGGCTTGCCCTTGTTCGGGGGGCGGTGGTGCCGCGGCCATTGACGTCTGGTTCGGATCAATGCCCGTTTGCTCTTTTGCCCACTTGTAACAGGTAAACTGGTCGAGCTCCTGTTGATCCTTGCTCTGCCCCTTTTCAGGGAAGATGAACACTTGGGCATGGACGTCGACTGAGACTCCGATCAGACCGCTCAGCAGCGCCGTTCCGATAAGACACACGACAGGTTTCATAAGCTCCTCCGAATCGTACATGGTGATTTGATCATGATGCTGTGGTGATGGCCGCCTTACTTCTTGTCCGGGATTCGATATGTTAATGACGGCCATGTCGCGATGCCTTCACCCTCCTGTTCTGCGCTTTGGAACCCAGTGACCGTCGTGATCTGGCGGACCAAGATGCGTGAAATCATCTCGCCTTCTCCGGTGATGCCCTCGAACTTTCCGGTGCCCCCGACAATCGTAAAGGGTCCGCGGCAGCCTTCGAGATCGCCTTTGCAGGTAAATCTCGCATAGACGCGATTGCCCTCCTCATCGGTCAGGATGCAGCGGCCCTGCCCTGCCTTGGTCATCGATTTCAGATCGCCTTCGGCGGTTGCGGGACAGACGATGGACGCGGCGTGCAAGGCGCCTTTGCCGTCATCGATATAGAAGGTCCCGCTATACACGCCCACCAAGTAGACTTGGTCCTGGCCCACCGGAAAGGCGAACGACCGCCCATTCCATGTTGCCGCTGCCTTCACCGTCCCTTCTTCCGCACCGGCAACCGCGTCGACCGTCGCGGCTGCCGCAAGCATCGCAAGCACCGCTCCCATCATCATTGTTTTCATACTGCTCCTCCTCTGTTGTTCCATCGAACGTTCTTGTTGAAATCCATGATCTCACCGAGGATCGATCACGGTCCCGGCGACATCAAAATTTTTCAGTCCGCGCCCTTTACCAACCGGAATCCCAGATGGTTCGTGCCGGTGTCCAGCTCGCCTTTTCCTCGACCGCCTGCAATATAGCGCGCACAGTATTGGTCGGTACAGAGGAAGGAGCCGCCCTTATGCACTTTCTTCTTCACCCCTGGTTCGCTGGGATCGAAACTGTCTGTCGGCCCTCGCGGATTGCGGGCAACCGATCCCTGCGCAGCCAACATCCGATAATAGTCGTACCGATACCAATCGCTGGTCCACTCCCAGACATTGCCCGCCATATCGGAGAGCCCATAGCCGTTGGGTGAAAAGGATGCGACAGGGGCGGCATGCTGGTACCCATCCTCTTTCGTGTTCTTGTCGGGGAAATGCCCTTGAAATGTATTGGCCATGAACTTCCCCTTCGGTTTCAGCTCATCGCCCCAGGGATAGGGTTTGCGGTCGAGACCACCGCGTGCGGCTGATTCAAACTCGGCCTCGGTGGGCAGGCGCTTCCCGGCCCAGGTTGCATAGGCCAGCGCGTCTTCGTAGGCGATATGGACAACGGGATACTGTCCACGGTCTTTGATGTGGCTCTGCGGTCCCTCCGGATGGCGCCAGTTCGCTCCCTTCACATAACTCCACCATTGGAAATGATCGTTCAGTCGTACAGGACTGTCAGGCGGCGAGAAGACGACCGAGCCCGCTACGAGATTCTCCGGCGGCGCGCCGGGAAAATCCTCCGCCCGCGGCGCCCGCTCGGCGATCGTCACGTACTTGGTCGCCTGCACGAATCGCGCGAACTGCTCGTTCGTGACTTCGGTCTTGTCCATCCAAAACCCCTCGATGTACACCCGATGCCAGGGCTGCGCATCCGGGAACTCATCGGCGCCCATCCAAAACTCGCCGCCGGCTATCCAGACCATTCCGTCCGGCGCCGGGCCGGGCGGGGCTGGTTTCTTTTGCGTTGATGCTGGGACCGGTTGGGCCCTTGAGATTTCGACGGCAGAGGCCTCTTTGCCGGCAGATTGAGAATCGCGATTCGCTTTGGCGGACGAGATGCCCATGTCGCAGGTCATGGCGGTCGGGGCCGCTGACGACCGCGAACTGTCGTAAAACCAGTGCCAAAAACCTGCGACGACGAGCCCGCCGAATACAACCGTCGAAACCACCCATGAGAGCCGCGACATGGTCGGCATTGTCTCTTCTGTTGATCTGCTGAAGCAAGATCATTCTGCGGCAGGTTTCTTGAGACAAGCCACCCACTCGTGGCGTCAAGAAATGAGTTGCCCTTCTCACCAGCCGCATCCACGATACTTAGCCAACTCACCCTGCCTTACCTCTTCCGTGCTCCTTCCCTGGGAGGCGGAGGAAGCAGGAACGGCAGGCGACTTTATGGCGTGTACCAAATCGGCGACGTGTAGGCCCTTTCCTGAAGTACCATTGCGGTGCCCGGCAGCGGCTTCGAGCCGAGACGCTTCGCATCATAGGCGGTCCAGCGAGGCGTGGGAATTTCAATGACACGGGCATAATAAAACGCGCGCTGGCCTGCGTCGAAGTCCGGGTCCTTCCAGACCGTGATCAGTTCCGGATCGCCGATCGTGTTGGTCCAGGTGGCATTGGCCACATCCACCGTGTTCCCAACGGACGGCAATTTGCCCTCTTTTCCCGGCTTGCGCTTGTCGGCATCGCCCCAGACAACGTCATAGATCCTCTCGTGCACGTCGCCTTTTCCATCCAGCCACCCCTTGATGATCTGGATCCGATCCAGGTTGGCCCCGATGGGATCTTTCAACGCCGCAACGAGGAAGGTCGGGACCTTCCCTTTTGGCGCGTCAGTCAAATCGCCGCCCATCGGCACACCCTTGGTATACCCGACGGCTGCGGGCAGCCGATTGTGCATATCGGGGGACTCAAAGTCCCAGCCGCCGAAGAACCGCACGATCATGCGGGAACCGGTCGTCGCATAGGTCTCGCGGCGTTTCATTGCGTCGAAGATCGCTTCACGTGTGTTCTCCGTCGCCCAGACTGCGGCGTAGCCGGAGGCGGAAACCTCCCAATCCATGACTTTCACGCCGGTCTTGGGATTGCTGAAGAACGCCCTCGTCATACGCTCCGGGCTTGGCTCCTGCGGCGCCGTCTTGCCGAAGAAGTTATCCTCTTCCATGGCGGTAAGGCCGTTGTGGGCGTCGCTCCCGCTGACAAGGCCGAACTTGTAGGGGTTGACGCCGAGCTGCGCTTCGAGCTTCAGACCGTTCTTATAAGCCGAGCGCGCATATTCAAATTCAAGCATCTCCGGCTTCTTGGCTTCGGTGCCGTCGAGGTTGCCTTTGTCCCAAATCTCGAAATTGGCGAATTCATCGGTCGGCGAGAGGACCGGATGCGCCTCGCCGGTGCCCTTGGTCTGCGTGACTTCATACAGCCGTTCCCATTTCATGCGTGTCTCGGCATACTCGCGATCGATCTTTTTCTCGAAGGCCTCGACCATGGGAAACATCCGGCCATTGCTCACATTGCCGTTATGGGCGATGGCGAGCACTTCGCTCCCGGTCTTGTCTTCCGTGGCCGCCATCCACTTCCACAGATCCACCGGGTTGTCGCTGCCGAGCGGCTTCAGCGTGGTGAAGGGCTCGACCAGGCCCGCCTTCGCGCCGTTCTCGCGGAAGATGACGTTCCGATGCAGGTTGTTACCCCCCGTGTTCGAGGTCCATTCGTAGCCGATAAAGGCTGTAAACCGACCGGGATCGTTATAGGCTTCCGCCGCCTTGATGACCTCCTGCCAGGCAGAGCGATAGGCGCGGGTGCCCGGAAGAGGAAACCCCTTGGGAAGTTGTCCTTTTCCGAAGCTGACGATGATATCGATCGCAGCCTCGGCGCCATGGCCGGATCTGATCTGGTCGTACCATTTCCTGCCTTGTGGAGTGGCTAACAACTCCGGATCGCCGCTCATCAACTGCGGAAAGAATCCAAACCCGTCAGAGTGGTCCGACACCACCAACCAGTCGAGCGGCCGGGAGAGCTTCACCGGCTGGCCGGTATTCGACACGAGCTCCTCCCCTCTGGCGAACCGGTAGGCATCACGCGGCGTGAGCCGCGCGCCGAAGGCGCCCGCGTCCATTGAAAAAGAGGTGTGCAGATGCTGGTCGCCGAATAACGGTCTGGTTGGAAAATTGCGACCCGCATAGGGCGAATAGGCCGGCTTGGATGGATGAACCTTTTCAAGCGCGGCCTTGTCGGCCGATCCGATATCGCTCTGTTCATGCGCCAAGGCCCATGGAGCGGTACTGAGACCGACCACTAAGACCACGATGGCTGAAATACGGAACGATGACATGGCTACCTCCGTAACAGGCTGTTGAAAACTATTTCGACACCCTGAAAAGATGGAACTCGGGATGCCGCGGACCAGAACAGAAACATCCTGCTAGTTAGAACTGCGCTACACGTTGGATGACCCAGAACATCGCTACAGTCCCGATGGCGTAGGCCGGCACAAGCTCCGACCAGCTCGGGAGCGGCCTGCGGAGAAGACGGACGGCTGCCATCGCGCTGAGCACGGCGGCAACGAAGAGCAGTTGTCCGGCCTCGACGCCGAGATTAAAAAACAGCAAGGCGACCGGAATCTGTCCTTGCGGCAGGCCCACCTCGCTCAACGCCCCCGCGAATCCGAAGCCGTGCAGCAACCCGAAGGCAAACGCCACGATCCAGGGCGCGCGGGCCGTGAGCCCCTCCCGCCCGTTGCATCCGCGGATGATCTCGGCCGCCACAAATACAATCGAGAGCGCGATGACCGCCTCCACGGGCGCCTGCGGCACCTGCACAAATCCGAGCGTGGCCAGGGCGAGCGTAATGCTGTGCGCGATCGTAAAGGCCGTGATGGTCTTCACCATGCGCCATGTTCCTTGGGTGATGATCAGGAGCGCCAACACGAACAAGAGATGATCAATGCCCCGCAGAATGTGCTCGACGCCGAGCTTGAGGTACAGGCCTACGACCATGATGTCGGATTGGCCTGCGGGAATCACCGCCACCGGTTGTTGGGGTGTCAGCCGTTGCGTCCAGCTCGTGCCGTCGGCAAATTCGGCCCGCACCAGCGCATCGGTCATCGTTCCTTCCAACCCGACAAGGCGCACCGATTGGCCGCGCAAGGGGTCGATCGCCTTCATCCGCCAGGTCTGTATCGCTGCGCCGCCGGTCTCGCGCCTGACGACCGCTGTGGACTTTTCTGTTCGTCCTGAGAAGTCTACCGACAACGCCAGCCGCATTTCCCCGCGCATCGGCGTCTTCCAGAGCACGGCAAACTCGCCGGAGGCAGTTTCGTGCAGTTCAAGGTAGGCCGGCCGCACTTCATGGGCAGCGGCCGGAACGGTGAGGAATATCAGCAGCATCACGACGATGCCGCCCCTCATTGAGCCACCTTCGCGAAGGGTCCCATCAGCGGCCGGACTGTTTCATCGACGACTACCTCATACTTTTTCAACAGGCTGGCAAAAAACTGTTCGTTCGCCCTGGCTTGTTGCGCGCGGTGCCAGTCCTCCAGTACCTGAGTCCGCACCTCTCCGAAGGGGCGCACCAGTGAGCTCTCCCGCCCAGTAACCCTCACCAGGTGAAATCCATAGGCCGAGGAGACCGGCCCCAGCCATCGGTCCGGTTCCAAGGCAAAGACTTGTTGAGCAAACTGCCCCCCGAAGAGGGTTGACACCGTTTGCTCATCCAACGTTGCGTAATCGCGGTCCAGCAACGTGTCATCGCCCGATTGCGCGGGACCATGCAGGGCGACTTGGGCTAGTCCGGTTCTCGCTCCGGCCTCCGTCTTGAAGAAGATTTGCGTAAAAGAAATGCGCGCGGGAGTTCGGTAACGGGCCGTTTCTGCGTCATAGAGTCGGCGCAACTCATCTTCTCCCGGCTCAGCCAACCGAGCGGTGTCTTGCACGAGAAATTCCATCTTCTGCGCGAGCCGGCGGCGGACGATGGTATCGTTCTCGTCCAGCCCGATTTCTTTGGCTTCGCGGGCGAGGAGTTCTTCTTTCACATAGTCCGCGACAAGACCGCGAAGTTCCTGTTCGCTCGGCTGTCGCTGCCACTGCCTGGTCCAGGTTTCCGCGAGCCAGTTCACTTCCGCAGCGGTCACGCGCAACACGCGAGGCGGATCGCCGTTCCCCCGATTTATCCAGCCATGGGCGCCGAACAGCAGTACGCCCAGGATCAGAAAATGCACCAATGGTTCGCTGAACCAGCGTCTCATGACGATCCCGTTAATGCACTCCTGTCAACGTCCCACCGCTCATTTCATTCCGACCAAAACATCCTCGAGCGCCTTGTCTACGAAATCCACACGAATGATCCCATAGCGGGGATAGTCCAAATCGATGACGAGGTAGATGGTCGCGGTCATCACCAGCGCAAAGGCCAGCAGGTGCAGTCCGACTTGGCGAGTGTGGCTGCC
Source organism: Nitrospira sp. (assembly GCA_029194675.1). Classification (NCBI taxonomy): domain Bacteria; kingdom Pseudomonadati; phylum Nitrospirota; class Nitrospiria; order Nitrospirales; family Nitrospiraceae; genus Nitrospira; species Nitrospira sp. The sequence goes on from JARFXP010000001.1 coordinate 982,359, forward strand.
GGCAATGACATATCCCGCTAACAGGGCACAGACCAGACTCAGCAGCACCAGCATGGCCATGATGAGTTTCGGGGTGTGCGTCATCGCCGCAGCAGCGCGACTGGTCGTCACGTCGATCATATGATTCAGCGGGGAAAGCACGACGTCCATCATCTCGGGATCCACCTCAGCAAGGGCGGTGACCGTTGCAGCCCAAATCTCCTGTTGGAGAGCACTCGCAATGGTCATTTTGTCATTCGAGGCCTCGAGGTCAGGCAAGGCCCGGTAGGCGCCGAGTCGCGTCTCCAGATACAGGCGGTACTTATCACGAAGGGCCGGCTGGCGGGTAGCAGGCAGCAGATCCAGACGCATGTAGGAGGTGCGGATGCTGTTCGCTTCCTCCACAACTAGCTGCCGTCGGAATTCAAAGCGATCCGACGCCCCTGAAAAAGTGAAGGCGATCATCAGGCCCATGAGTCCGAAGATCGCGGCTTCGACGGCAGCGAGCCGCGGGTGGGTTGAATCCATCGCGTCGGCCCGGTCTCGACGACCCAGCCGTTGCCCGATGAGCAGGCACAGGATCATGCCGACGAAGAGCCCGATGAGCAGTAGCTCCGCGCTCGCGTTGTAGCTCATGCTCGATAGCTGCCCTCTTGCCTTCCAAGAATCTCGATGATGGCGCTCCGACCCCTGACGATCGATGTCGCAGGAGCCGGAGCAGACCGATCATGCCCTGTTCAGAACTTGTCGGCCGCCTTGCGGAGGAACTCGGATTTGGGATTACTGACCGCGTGTTTGACGATGATGTCCGTCGGCCGCACGGGTTTCCCATAGTAGGCCGCGTTGGAATCATTCGAGACCGTAATGATCGAGCCGTCTACCGACATTCCGACGTAGGCCCCTTTCTTCTTGGCATAGCCGAGGAGGTCCGCGGTGATCCCTTTGACGCCCCCTCCTTCACCGACCGGGCCTAGCGCCATGCCGGCGTCAAGCCCGATTTTGAATTCGTTGCGATAGAACTGTTCCAACCCTCGCTGGGTCACCACGACAAAGATCATCTCCGAGACGTCGCCTCCGGCCTGCAGGCCGAAGCTGGCAGAGCCGATGTTGTAAAAGGCCGGCTCGGACCATTTCTTCGTCGCCTCATCACGGACGAGCAACACCCCGCTCCCTCCGGCCCCGCCGAAGATAAAGGCGCCACGGATGAATTGCGGCACGATGAAGAGGGCCTTGGTGTCCTCTTTCGAGTCACGGAGCGCCGGTCCCACGCTGGGATCGGTGAATAAATTTTGCAGCGTCACCTGTGCCTTGTCCACGAGCTGCTGCTGTTCCGTGGAATCAGCGGCCAGGGCGGACAGGGCTCCACCCGCAACCAGTCCTCCGGTAAAAACCGCTGCGACGAGAGCCCGAGTGAACGTGCCGAATCGCTGTTGCTCACAAAACCGCATCTTGGTACCTCCTTGTGGTTGACTGTCCTTTGTCTTGCTTTTGTTCATGCAAAACGGGACGGACCATAGCCAATAATAAAAGACGAGTCAATATAGAAAGTGTTAGGACATGGTGAAGCGCTTGGTAGTTCCGCGCTCGCGTTGTCACTCATCTCACGCGGCCCGCTCGATTTCCCGCCCTGGCCCTCGATACATCAACTCGCCTCCTTCGCCGATCCGGTTCCACCCGCCCCCTTGGCCCATCCGCCCGCCCCCTTGCCCCAGATGAAACTCACCTGAAAGAAATTGAGGTAGGTCCCGGGGAACGATCCGACAACCGCTCCGGCCAACGGCCCTCGGTTCTGAGCCGCCGGCATATCACCGGTGTAGGCCAGCTCGTAACTGAACGCGACGTTGAGAGTGGGACGGGCCTGCCATTCCGCCCCCAGCCCGAACCGAAAAACCTGTCCCACTGGGAGCGTGACTGTGCGGTCCTGATCCTTCACCATAGAACTGTCCCACGCAAAACCGGCGTTGACCAGCCACTTGTCATTCAGCTGATACCGGTTTCCCAACGCAACATGGTAGGTGTCCTGGTAGTTGATGTCGGTCGTGAGGCTCGGATTCACATTGCCTCCGGTGATCCCGATATCCACCTTGCCGAACTTGCTCCATTGCTGCCATCCGAAATCGAGCATCATGGCCCACCGGTCTGTGAACTCGTGGTAGGAGCTGAGCATCACGGATTGTGGGACGGTCATCCCGAGATCGATTTCGTTGCCCAACAGGCCCCGATTTTGAATGGCCACGAAGACCGGATTGGACAAGCCGGTGAACGCAGGGACGGTGCCGAAGTTGAGGCTGATCTGGGAATAGTAGGTCACGCCGATCCTCGTGCCCTTCCTCGGCTCATAGAGCAGGCCGAAATTCCCGCCTGCTCCGACGGTCGTGTCTCGTGCTTGGATCTCCCCATCGGGACGATTGGTGACGGCGAGCACATTGTTATTGATGGCGGCGTTGTAGTTCAGGTACCCGATCATGATGTTGGCCGCAGCCCCGATCGACCATTGCTCGTTGAGGCGATAGCTCGCCCCCGGCATGACGCTGACGCCGATCAGGGTGTTCTCAAGCGCGTAGTAGCGGCCGACCCACCCGGAGTCATAGTTCAGCGCGGACCCGAAATTCGAAAAGAGGCCCAGGCCCACTTTGACATCCTTGCCCAGTCCATGCACATAGAACGCGCTCAGGTTTGGCAGGAGGCCGACCGGATTGCCCCCATCGTTGCCGGACACGGTGGTGCCAGGGCCGGGGCTGAATCCTATGCTGGCATAGAGGAGCTGGGCGCCGCCTTGGAACTGGTTCCCTTCCAGCCGACTCATCCCGGCTGGGTTCTTCAAGAGCGTGGCCGGGTCCTGCGCGCGAGCCGCCCATCCCGCGCTCGCCAGACCGACGTCCGAGGTGGCGATCTCGTAGAGCGAAAGGCCACCGCCGGCCTGTGCAAAAGCCGGAAGCAACACTGCAACGGCCATGACTGTGATCGTGAGACGGCGTTTACGAATCGTCACGACTCACCTCCTATGTTGCGGTCGCGTGAGACAGGTGGAAGAAAAGCGAAAACGTGGAGCCGCCACCGCCTGCCTGATGCTCCGGCCCCTGACGATCGATGTCGCAGGGGCCGGACCGGACCAACTCTGACTCGATCAGAACTTGGCAGCAGCGTTGCGGAGGTCGGCGGATTTGGGATTACTGACGCTGCGCTTGACGATGATGTCCGTCGGTCGCACGGCTTGCCCATAGTAGGCCGCGTTGGAATCATCGGAGACCGCAATGATAGAGCCATTCACCGACATTCCGACGAAGGCCCCTTTCTTCTTTGCATAGCCGACGAGATCCGCGGTGATCCCTTTCACAGACCCTCCTTCACCGACCGGGCCTAGCGCCATGCTGGCGTCAAGCCCGAGTTTGAAATCGTGGCGATAGAACTGTTCCAGCCCCCTCTGGTTCCGCACGATAAAGACGGTCTCCGAGACGTCGCCTCCGGCCTGCAAGCCGAAGCTGGCAGAGCCGATGTTGTAAAAAGCCGGCTCGGACCATTTCTTCGTTTCCTCGTCACGGACGAGCAACACCCCGCTCCCCCCCGCCCCGCCGAAGATGAAGGCGCCACGGAGGATTTGCGGCACGATGTAGATGGCTTTGGTGTCCTGTTTCAGATCACGGAGCGCCGGTCCCATGCTGGGATCTGCGAAAAAGCTTTCCAGCGTCATCTTGGCCTTGTCCACGAGCTGCTGTTGTTCCGCGAAATCCTCGGCGAGGGCTGTCACTGCGCCACCCGCAGCCACTGTTCCGGTGAGAACCGCTGCGAGGAGAGCTCGGGTGAACATGGCGAATCTCCGCTGCTGACAAAACCGCATCTTGGTACCTCCTTGTAGTTGACTGTGTTTTGTCTTATCCGATCGCTTAGCGGACGCGCCGGCACGAGATGAGTTGAAGCGCCGACTCGACATACCGCAGTTAATGAATCGATCGCAGACAAAAGTTTGTAAGCTATACCCCAGTAAAGAAGGATGAGTCAATGATAAGGTGTTAATCCGGTGTTGAATTATTGAGAAATTGGAGTAGGTATATATCGCTAGGGCCTCTGCAAGAACAAGGACAAACCGTCAATGGGGGGGCGAGCTGCACCAACCACAGTCGCTAAGAAGGCGCTCGCGTTCTGTGCAGCCGCTAGAAACCGGTGCAGGTAGTCAGCGATCCCCTCACGACTCACGATCACCTATGCTAGGCCAGCACCTTCAGCAACACACCCAGGACCTCCTCCATCGGAACCAACGTGCCCAGCAGCGGCAGGAAGGGGAGTAAGGTCACGAGGAGCAGTACCAACAAGTCATCCTTGTAGAGCGGGAAGATCGACATCGCATGCACGGCAGCTACGGAGCTGCCGAGGTGCGACACGGCCCGGAAGTCCGCCTCAGCGTCGTCCGGCCAAGCTTCACGCGAAAGCCATTTCTCCTCCACGTGCTGGATCTGATGGCTGGCCAGCTGACCGTAACGGTACTTCGCGTTCTCCTTGGCCTCATAGAGCCGCCGGACAAACAGCAAGACAGGCCCCACAATCAGGAGCAGCAGGAACGCCACGACCCCGCCGAATTCCCATTGGTATTCCAGGGGCGACCGGCCTTCATAGACCACGAGGTCGGCAAACCCACCGACGGCCATCGCTGTCACCGCAAACGCGAAGCCGGAAAACGCTCCGAGGGACACGCTCAGGAAACCCAGCCCCCCTGCCCCGTCCCGATGGGCCGGGCTCAGCCGCAATTCCAACCCGGAGGTCTGCCACAATAGCCGCCACCAGAGCCCCAATCGCCACAGCCACCGCCAGAGGAGGAACGCGTACATCGGAAAAGCAACCAGAAAATACCACCACCCGGCCAGGGAGACGGCGAGGTGCCCTTCCCTAACCGACAGACGCCAAGTGGCCTCAGGAAGCTCGAAGAAAAAGACGATCGGGACCATACACTGCAGGTAGGCCAACCCAAGCAGCGCGGCTTCCACTCTCCCGGAGTGGCTGAGTCGGATGACCTCACGAACCAGTGCGTCGAAGCGCGCTCGCGCAGCGTTCCTCACCAATCCTCTGAGCGGAAACTGCTGGACGACCTCGCGAAGTAGCCTCTCGCACAACTCCTCAGCGAACAGGAAGGCCGGGACAGTGAGCAGAAACCGCACATTCACCTCGAAGTCCATCAGGAAGGACTCCATACGTGTGGGTCCGAGTACCAGGCCTTGCAGCGCGGAGAGGATAGCCATCGGCACCCAGGCGACCAGTACCATGAAGAGCACGCAGCGTCCAAGGCGCCGCTTCCCCGCCTGCACAAGGCCAAGCCTTTCTTGCAGACGGTAGAAGGGACCGCCGCTGAAGATTGGAAACGTCGAAGGATTAGAGGGTCGTTCGCTATCCTGATCGTTCACGCGCTACCTGCCAGTCTCGTTCATCTTCCAACTCCTGAACCAGCCCAACCCTCCTCCATTCTGATTGCAAAGCGGCCCGGCACCATCCGGCAATGCATTCGCCTTCACGCTGAACCCTGCGGCCAGACCTTCTCCACACTGTTCGCCGGACCGTTGCTGAACCAACCCGATCATGCGGCCTTCGGAATCCGCATGTAATATTGATGGAATTCATCCCCGACTGCATAGATTGTCTGGTCTGGCTTGAGGTCCAACACCACGTCCTCGGTCAGGATGCGAGTGCGGTATTGCCAGCCCTTGGGCAGTTGCTTCATCCGCGCGCCAAGCGTCGCGAGCGAATCGATCGGGAACGCTTCATCGCGAGCCTGCAGGACATAGCAGTGACCGTCGGGGTCGACGAGCTCAAAGACCGGCTTGCCCTTCGCGTACACCATTCGCTGCGTCTTCTTGGGGTTGAAGATCTTGTACGGCTCGGAGCCCTTTGCCGCTTTGCTCAACATCGCCGGATCGAGTCTGGCGGCCCATCTGGCTTCAAGACCTTGAAAGGACGCCGTCGCTCCAAACGAGACAGTCTGTGAATCCATCATCCAATATTTCGGTCCGTTCTTCTGGATCGCCGCCGCGCCGAACTCCTTCTTGAGTTTCTCTAGATCCAGCCCATCCCACAGCTTGGCCGGACAGTCATTCAGTCCCGTCGTGTTATAAGCATCGATGCCGCCCGGCTTGACAACCAGGATCTCAGCGAAGCGCATATTGCGCGTGTTGGTGAAGGTATATGGCTTGACGGACTTGTTCGGCTCACTCGGCACATTTTCCATACTTCCCTCCCTTTCGTGGGTGTCTGTCGTTGCTTCATCAGTATTGTCGGGTCGGTCGTGAGCGCATGCACAGCCGGTTGTGTGTCCTACCGACTCGGCCCCTTCGACTCGAACTCCGCCTTGGTCGTGTAGTAGCCTCGGGGGAAGTACGGCCCCATTACGGCTTCTTCCGTGCCTGGTTTAGTGATATTGTCGGGGCGTTCCTTCCAGTTCGGGCTGTTGCCCATGATCCGCAGGACCAGCATTCCGAAATCGGCTCGGTTTTCCGGCCCGTCGATTCCTTCTCCGCGCGGGCTCCATTTGACCCACGCCATGCCGTTTTCCTTGGTTACGTTTCTCGGCCGGTCTTCGGGTCGGCTCACCACAATCGTGTAGTTGCGATCCTTGTCCAAGGGAACTTGAAAGTCGGTCAGGCCATCAACGACCTGCCCGGTGACGACCGATTCGCAACTGACCAGTGACCAATACTGCGTCTGAGCCTCCTGAGTCGTGGCGGCTCCCCGGCCGTCCTTGCCGGCATACGTGTCGGGAAATGTGGGCATCTTTCCCTGCATCACGTACACCGGGCCGTAATACCGGGAAAGGTAAGTGACGAGGTACGGGCCTTCGCCGCCCCCCTCCATCGCGCCACCAAACGGGATCTCAGCGCGGTCCACCGGGGATTTGAAGACGCCGATCACCGAGTACCGAATCGTCGTGAACATAACCCACTCGGATGGATTCCGAGCGGGCACGGTTTGGGGCGTGAGCTTCGGGTCGTTGTCCTTTGCGTTGACGAGCTGCTCCCATTGCTCGAGCGTCATCGGCTTTTGCGTCTCGCCGACGATCGGCTTGGCCCACTGTTTTACGATTTGCTCGGCCGGCAGCTTCGTCCCGTCGGCGAGCTTTCCTTCATAGGTGGGGAACCCTTTCCCGCCGAAGGACGAGTTAGGCGGTCCCCAGCCGGTGCCGTCTCGATTCTGGTCGGGCAAGTAGATGCGGATGAGGCCTTGGATGTCAGTGCCTTCGCCGCCGACGTACAGCGTGTTCTTGGCGCGATTCGCCAGGTCTTTCGGCGGCTCCTTGGCAAGGACCTGGATGGTAAAGTTGCGATGCTCAGCCAAGCGATCTGCACCGACGTGAAAGGGATTGGTCGAGCCGGAATCGGGTTCGATGTCCGCTCCCCTGAGCGACTCGCCGAAGGCAACAAACGTGTTGCGCTCCCATTTGTAAAGCGCGAACTGGAAAAACCGCGCATGCGGAAATGTCCCCCGCAAGGTCATGGAACTTCCCGCAGGCATCGCGAATCGCCCGATGAAATACGTTGAGTGCATGTCGGGCCAGAGATTCGGGTTCTGGATGGGCTTGGGGTTTTCCAGGTAATTCCAATAGACCCAGCCCCGAGGCCCTTGGAACAAACCGTCGTGCCCGTACCGCTCGTCCGTGCGGATGATATTTTCCAGCGACTTGGTGCCAGGGCGCTCCCGACCTGAAACATTGGTGCGAGTCATTTGACTCTCCCCCTCGGACGTCTGCGCAAAAACCGGCAGCATCATGCCTACAAGGACCACAGCCAACATCGTGCTGTTGTGCACGTTGTTTCCCCTCGTCTTGATTCAATTGAGGCGGTTACCGGCATGCAGACGATGAACACCTCTAAAAGGGAACATTATTCTTTATAGCGAGAATCACCACAGGCTGTATGTCGGCGAAATTTCGCGCCTCGGTCCTCACTTCACCTCCCGCTCGCTCCTCCTCTGCGCGGAAGGGCCGAGTGGACCTCCCCAAATGGTCTCCGGGATCAGCGGCGTCCGAAACACCCAGCGCACGCCGGCTTGCACCGTCCAGTCTTGACCGAGAGACGAATCCCGGTTCACGATCCCCAAGCCTCCTCCAGCAAATATGTTCCAGTGGTTATCGAACCGGTAGCCGACCGTGCCCTGCAGGTTCACGGTACTCTCCAGACGCTGGGTCCAATCGATGTTCCAGGTCATCACCGCCAGGCTCCACCACCGTTCTGACCAGATCGTGTTGAGGCCCGGCTGGACCCGCAGGAAGTGGATGTCGGCTCGGCTGGGATCGCCGCCGACGGAGATGAAGTCCTCCACCTGTGTAAAAAACAACGACCGTAGCCTCGGGAGCGGGGCCGCCACCCCGCCACCCGGTCCGAGGGTGTACTTGCCCGTGCCCAGTGGCCGTTCCGAGGCCGTCGGGAACGAGGCGTCGCCGCCGATGAACAGAGCCACGTTCTGGCTCGCATAGAGTCGCCAGCCCGTTCGCACTACCGTGTCGCTGATGCCGTCCGTTGGGAATCCGGGCGCCCTGTCAAGATCAGCCCACGCATACGGGAGAGTGACCTGGAAGAGCCAGTTGGGTGTGAGCGGTACTCGGACCACGGCGGTGGCTGTGTCGAGACGAAGACCGTTGGTGAACTCAGTGTGCCCATAACCGGCTTGATAGTACCCGACGATGGCGGTGGGGTCGTTGCCGGTTGCGGCCGCTGCGGCTGAGATGCGCTTTCGTTCTTCGGCTAACCGCGTACGCTCTTCTGGCGTAGCACCCATGACGCGCGACTCAAGCCCGCCGATTCGCCCCCCCACAGCCTCCGGCTGTTTTCCCCCGGATGGTTTGGCACCAGGCCCACCCGCCGGTCCCTCCGGTAGTTCCTTATCGGCGATGGCGACAGAGCCTGCGATGACGCCTATGGCCCACAGGATGCCAAACGCAATGGAGAGCCATCTCTTCACCGCCGGACAGTCGCCTTCCCGTCTCCCACTCTTCAATAATTAGCTTGTCACTTCTCGCCCGCATGGAGCAGGAGGATACGGCGCACCTCCTCGATGGTCTCGGGCTTCCCCTGTGTGGAATGGCTCGACCGCACCACCAGCTCGGACTCGACCCCGTCGATGTGGGCGCTCGAGTACTCCACCACTCCATCGTTGCCCTGTTCGACCGGCCCATCCCCCTCGACCGCGATGATCGAATGGGCCTTGATCGACGAGGCGACGGGGATCTTCTGCAGGCCCTGAATAAAGGGATGGTTCGGCGACATGTTGTCGACGGCCGTCGGCACGACCGGAAGCCCCACGAGGACGTCCCGGTTCCTGAAGACGTCCTGAGAAACCTCACTGGTGAGGGGGGACGGGGTCAAGAGCCGCCTGACGAAATTGGCGAGGAATTGCCGTCCCGCCACGAAGCTGCCTCGCTGCGGGGTGGCGATGAACACCACGCGAGAGACTGCGGGCTGCGGCTCGAGGAAGAACCCCTTCTGAAGCAGGTCGCGGGTCTCGTCCTTTAGCTCCAGCTCCTGGAGCGGTTTGCGACTCACGGCGTTCCAGAGCTGATCCCCAGTGCTGATCGCCTGCATTTTCACCAACAGGCCTCCCTGGCTATGCCCGATCAGCACCATCCGGCGCAGAGCCTGGTCCTTGCGTTCTGGGTCGAGCCGCGCCATCGCCCCGGTCAGCGCCTCGCGCAGATGGAGCGCGGACAGGACGATCGGATTGCCGGAATCGTACGAGAAGAACCAGAACTGGTAGCGGCTTCGTACCTCGTGGTCGCCGAGGAGCCGGTTGTACATCTCCATCCAACGATACGGGCTGGAGGTCGTGCCGTGCACAAAGACCACGGGGATGAGCCCGGGATGATAGGGCGTGCTGGACACGAGCGGAGGCGGCTGATCCTTTCCGGCCAGCCGACCTAAGAACCTGGACACTTCGAGGTTCAGGATCGGCAGGTCATTAAAAGTGAGCGCCAGAGCGGCCGTCGGTTCGTTCTCGAGCGGGATCTCCTCGCCGGCGATCGAGACCGCTTCCTCGTCCCAGGGGAGATGAACTTCAAGCGTACTCGTCAGCGGACGTCCCTGCACGAGACTCTGCCTGGCCTGGGGAATCCGAAGCAGAACGGTCAGCGGCACCTTCAGGCGCGGGGCCACCATATCCCGGCCAGGCCGTGACTCATCGATGGGTCGCGTAGAAGCAGCAAGCGGGACTCCCAACCCCGGCATATGATACCGCATCGCGAGACCTTCAACCTTCAGCTCAGAGCTCGGAATCAACTGATACAGGGCGCGATCTCCGGCGCGTAGGGCGGCGGAATCGAAGGCCACGTCCATCTCTCCGAAGGGCAGGTTGAACTTGCCGCCCTTGAGGATGACTTCTGATCTGTCCTCCGAAGCGAACGCGCTGGTGAGTGCCCACTTGTACAGGTCGGCGGCGATCCGGAGGCGCGGGTCAAAACGACCTGGGGCCAGGCCCGTCTCCTCCGGAAATAGGAAGGCGTAGGCGTAGACTGCTGCCGCGAGACGGTACTCGGACCTTTTCGCCTTCTGCCCGTGCAGGAAGGAAAGCTCGGCCAAGGCAAACAGGAGGTCGGGATCTCCCCGCTCCTGCACCATGGTCCGGTGCAGGGCGGTGATGGCATCTTCCGGATGCTCGTCGAATTCGTCGAATAGCCCTTGCTCGAAGAGCACATTGCGCGTCGGCCAGCTTGGGTCGCCGGTGGTGACAGCGCTCCGGGCCAAGTCGAACCGGACCGTCTTGGGGTCTCCGCGAACCGCTGACACCTGCCCGGCGCATGCCGCCAGAACCAGGCACAGGATGCCGATCAGGAGGGAAAAACAATGGGGCTTCCTAGCAGGCTGCGGAAAACCTCGATTTGTGTGCTTCGACAGGCTCAGCACGAACGGAAAACCTCAGTAAATCCAACGAGCGTTCCGTTCGTCCTGAGGCTCTCGAAGGAGGAACGGAGGGCTTTTTCGCAGCCTGCTAGTCAACGAACACAAGGTAACGACGAGGGCCAGCTACTTTCTCCGGGCGGGATACTGCCCAAGATGAATTGACCTGTCAAGACCCTAAGCGTAAGATCCCGTCGCCCATGAAGTTGAGTGTGAGGTCTTGCGGGGGAGGCGATAGAGGGCTGCAACTGTCTCAGTCTGAGAAACAGTCCGGTGCCCATACATCCAAGCCGCCAGAGATCAGTCACCGATTCATGGAGGAAGTGAGGTAGGACAGGCGATGGAGGACGCCACGAGCATAAGATGAACAGCCGGCGCGAAAGTCTAATCGTCAAGGTTGTCGCGTGGCCATTGCTTCTGATAGGCATCGCCTGGGCGTCGCTCGCGCTGTGGATCGACGGCCCGTCGAATCCCTCGCTGGCCGCGATCCTCTCCATCGCATTCGCCGCCGGCAACATTGCCCTGCTGATCCTGTTCCGCCCGTTCGCCCGCGCGGCGCTCCTGTCAGCGACAGCACTAGTATTGGTTGTCGCCTGGTGGAGCCAGATTGCGCCGCGTAACGACCGAGACTGGACGCCCGATGTGGCCCGGCTCCCCCGCGCCTCGATCGTGGGAAGCCGCGTGACGATCGAGAATGTGCGTAACTTCGAGTACCGCAGCGAGACAGACTTTACGGAGCGATGGGAGACACGCACCTACGATCTCGACCGACTCAAGGGATTCGACATGTTTCTCTCGTTCTGGGGTCCCACGCTCATCGCTCACACGATCGCGAGTTGGGAGTTCGACGACGGGCCGCCGCTCGCTATCTCCATCGAGACCCGGAAGGAGCAGGGCGAGTCCTACGACGCGCTCCGTGGATTTTTCCGGCAGTTCGAGCTGTACTACGTGGTGGCGGACGAGCGCGACGTGATCGGTGTGCGGACGAACCACCGTGGAGAGCGCACCTATCTCTACCGGATGCGGATCTCTACTGAGAGTGCGCGAGCTGGGTTGCTCGATTATCTCAAGGAGATCAATCGCCTGGCGGACGAGCCGCGCTGGTACAACGCACTGACCCATAACTGCACGACCACGATCCGCATGCACGGCCGGCATATCGGGGAAGCGGGTGCCTTCGACTGGCGGATGTTGCTGAACGGTCGGCTCGATGAGCTGGGGTATGAGCGGGGACGGCTCGATACCAGCTTGCCGTTCCCAGAACTAAGGGCAAAGAGCGAGATTACTGAGAAGGCGAAGGCAGCCGGCTTGTCCTCCGACTTTTCCCGCCTGATTCGCGAGGGACTGCCGGACCCGTCCTAAGCTTGAACCAGGCGAAAAGTGCCAAACGGGAATCGCTATGTGGTCATCCCGCGTACCTTCAATGCGCATGAACTTACCGCCGGCGCCATCCTGCGACTATCCAACCGCGCCAATCGCTCCCGACCGCGAAATCTTATTGCACCAACATGCGGACCAGAAGAATCGTGAATATGGCGTGAACCGCCACCGCCGGCCACAACAGGCTCCCGACCCATTCGCCACCGATGCCCAGGTAGGCAAGGTACAGCGTGGCGAACAGGCTGTAACACAGCATGCCCAGGACCGGCTGGAAGGCGCTACGGTCCGGATCGCTGCCCGGCCAACAAGCGACGCCTAAGGCGATCAGAGCGATGCCCGCCACGCGGGCGACCGGTATGCCGACGCCGTTCAGCTCCTCACCAAGCAAGAACCGCCCAACGAGCGACGGGACCACCAGCAATGCCACACCGGTGGCGGCTTCGCCTGCAGCAGCAAGAACAAGCACCCCTTTCATAGCGACCCCCCTAGTGTTTCGAACGAGCGACCAGGTCGGCAATAGCCGACGCTACAGGCTATCAGCTTCCCTGTACTGTACCGGCACGAGGTTGAGGGTCGGATTGTGGAGCTTGCTCGTGAACTTGAGCGGTACATCATAGCGATAGTCAGTGAGCGCGAGTGGGGTCCCGGTATCCTGCTCCGATGTCGAAATCCTCGTTTTCGGGGAACATGATCCCAAAAACGGCAGTCACCGTCTCCTGTCGGCGCAGGTTGTGAGAACCACAAGGTCGGAGGGCCTACGGGCGAGAGCATGCATGTGGCGAGCGCACTGGTGCGAATCGCCCGCAGGCGGTCGGCATCGGCCCGATCGCGATAGAGTGGGGCGAGGGCATGGATTCGCCCCCCGAACGTATCGAGTGCAATCGCCCCGTTCTGTCCTGCCAAGGCCTTGCGTGGTGCTTGACCCATTGGGTGATTCCCTTCGTACCAAGAAATCTGTTGCCAATCCGCTGCCACAAGGCTATAACGCGACAGCACGCTCCTTCAACTGCCGTTTATAGGATGATCGGCTTTGTCGATGTCATCGGGTCGATCTCGGTTATGTGGGCGACGGGAGCCGGGGCGGTTGTGATGAAACAGATTGCCGCGCCTCAAAATAGGGGGTGTGTTTTCGGCGATGATCCTGACGCTGTTTGTGATTCCGCCTATCTATGTCATGTGGCGGTGATGGGTGACAGTCATGACGGCGGAGCAGAAGCTCATCAGGATGAAGTTGAGATTGTTGGAACCGGCGAAGCAACCGGACAATGTGTCAAAGGCCTGTCTGCTGATGGGCTATAGCCGAGATAGTTTCTATCGATTCAAGCGACTCGACGAGACCGGCGGTGAAGCGGCACTTCAAGAGATCACGCGCAAGAAGCCGCTCTTGAAGAATCGGGTGCCGCCACCTACTGAACAGGCCGTTGTGCAGATGGCCATTGATCAGCCTGTGTGGGGACCGGTCCGCATGGCCAATGAACTTCGCAAGCAAGGGTAAGCAATCTCTCTGGGAGACGTCCGAAGTGTGTGTGGCTCCCGCATGATCGTGAGACGAAGCGGAAGCGCCTCAAGGCGCGACACAATGCTCCACGCTCCGTGCGAGAACACACTGGCTGTCTGTGCGGTCAAGATTCAATGAATGCGACCGAAATTGCCCGAAGGCCATCATCGTTGGTACTTAGGTACAACAGTTGCCGATGTTCAACTATAGGTAGTGATAATGAGTCACTGCTACTCAAAGGAGGATTTATTATGATGACGCAGGTTTTGAGGTTGGCTGCTGTTTTCATCATGTTCTCAGTGGTCCTTGCGATGCACGGCTGCACAACGATGGGTCCTGTTCAAGGGAGTGCCGCGGGCGATCATGAGAAACTTGCCAAGTACTACGCCGATCAGGCTCTGGAGTTCAAGGGGAAAGCGCAGTTCTGGGACAATAAGGCCGACGCCTATGAGCATCACCCGGAGCTCGATAATTCGACCAACGCAGCCGAACAAGCGGCATATTGCCGGGAGGTTGCTCAAAACTACCGGAAAATGGCCGACGAGGCAGCAGCCCTGGCGAGCACACACGAGAACCTGACGCGTCGTGGCCAAGGCCCATAGACAGCACGTCGAGAACGAGCGGCTGTCCCTGTGCGCAGAGCAAAATAAGCTACGCCGAGGCCACCTATATCCACAACTGATGCGAAGAGGTATCTCGGCGGCGCTCTGAATCTCGGATTGTTGAGTTGGCAGAAGACCTTTTCCTCGGAGGAGGGAGGCATCTACGAAGATCTCGCGGCCGTTCACATGGTTTGTACTGTTGCTCGGATTGGGGGCCATGGCCTGTTCGACGAGTCCACCCCGCGAACTCATTGAACGCAACGATCACAGTGGACTGGCAACGTGGTACGAGCAGGAGGCCGTGCGCCTGCGCAGTAAGGCAGAGGAAATGCGCCAGATGGCTGAACTCTACGCAAAGGCTTCATATCGGCCTGCGCCGAAAGAGTCCAACAGTGATTTGATCTTTCATTGCCGCTCTTTTATGGACTATTACACGAAAGCCGCCGACGAGGCGGAGGCTCTCGCCAAGCTGCATCGCGAACAGGAGCCGGCCATTCCCTGATAGGCGAGCAGTTTCTCGAATTGTTCCGAGGTTGGGAATCGGGTTGGCTCCGGTGGTGCAGATGCTGGTGCTGCCGATTTTTACCCTGCCGGCGTGGTGGTGAGACAAGATGGGGAATGACGTATGAATCGTGCGGAAGATCCAGTCTGTGGCATGCACGTCTTCCGAGAGCAGGCCTTGCCTGCAACCTATGGAGACCGGATGTTCTACTTCTGTTCCGACCTGTGTCGGCGCACGTTCCTCACCGATCCGGAGAGATACCTGCGACCGCTCAAGCCGGCAGGGACGATCGGCCCCTCCAGTCGACGTGTGACGTACTTTACGATGGAAGTGGCGCTTCATAATACCATACCCACCTACAGGGGAGGATTGCGAGTTCTAGCTGGAGATACGCTCCGATCTTTTGCCGATCTCAAAATTCCGGCCGTCGGAATCAGCCTCCTCTACTGGAATGGATATTTTGAACAGAAGCTGGACGAGTGGGGCAATCAGCACGAGCAGCCGGTGTGTTGGGAGCCGAGAGGCCGACTTCACCTCCTCTCCTCCCACAGTGGCCGTGACCATCGAAGCACGGACAGTAATCGTGCAGGCTTGGCAATACGATCTCATCGGTGTCACGGGCGGCCTGGTGCCAGTGCTCCTGTTGGACGTCAAACACCCGGACAATGCCGGCCACGCCCGACAATTCGTCTATCCGTGCGAGCGCCCGCCGTGCGACATCCTCCGAGACGAGTCTCGAAACGCCCAACAACTCGGGGTGAATCCCATCATAGCGAATCGCCGTGATAGGCGCATACCGGTGGTGGCCGGCCAGGATCGACAGCAGCAAGGTCGCGAGCACTGCGCGCTTATCCGACGCGTGGTTGCTCTGGTAGGCCAGCGGGCAATCCGTCACCCAGGCTTCGAAGACGCCGCTCACCTTGAGAACCTCGATGAAGAAGGGCAACTGGCCAAGCGGCGCGACGGCCGCGGTCGGATCCCACTCGACGTGGATTCGCCCTCCAAAGGTATCGAGTGCGAT
Source organism: Nitrospira sp. (assembly GCA_029194675.1). Taxonomy (NCBI): domain Bacteria; kingdom Pseudomonadati; phylum Nitrospirota; class Nitrospiria; order Nitrospirales; family Nitrospiraceae; genus Nitrospira; species Nitrospira sp. The sequence goes on from JARFXP010000001.1 coordinate 998,206, forward strand.
CGCCCCGTTCTGTCCTGCCAACGCCTTGCGGGGTGCTTGACCCATTGGGTGATTCCCTTCGTACCAAGAAATCCGTTGTCAATCCGCTGCCACCAAGGCTATAACGCGACAGTACGCTCCTTCTACTGCCGTTTATAGGATGCTGGGAATTGTGTTTTTCATGGGTTTCTTGTCACCTTCCTTGCCATCCACGCTTAGCCTGCCGATGCCGCCCCTGCCGAAACCGTCTGCGTCGAACCCGAGGTCGAGCACGATCACGATCGTGTGCTTGCCGGCTTCCAACTCCGGTCCTTCCCACGTGTTGCGTTTGAGGTCGAGCAGGTTATAGAGGAATACCCGCTTGCCTCGGCCGACTCAAAATATGCCTTTGTTCAGCAAAGGGCCGGGGCCTCAAGCGTCTGCCCTGGGTGACGCTCATGCCTTCCGCAGCAATACCGCAAGGGTCATGACCACTATCGCGAGGCGGTGCTTTCGAGAGATCCTGACTCACCCTATTGTTGCGTTGTTGCGCTGCTCCGGCCCCTGTCGACTGGTGTCGCAGGGGCCGGAGAGGATTGATCGGCTCGATCAGAACTTGGCGGCGGCGTTGCGGAGGTCGGCGGATTTGGGATTACTGACCGCGTGCTTGACGACGATGTCCGTCGGCCGCACCGGTTTCCCATAGTAGGCTTCGTTGGAAGCATCGGAGACCGCAATGACAGAGCCGTCTACCGACATTCCGACGAAGGCCCCTTTCTTCTTTGCATAGCCCAGGAGGTCCGCCGTGATCCCTTTGACGCCCCCTCCTTCACCCACCGGGCCGATCGCCATGCCGGCGTCAAGCCCGAGTTTGAATTCGTTGCGGTAGAACTGTTCCAACCCTTTCTGGGTCACCACGACAAAGATCATCTCCGAGACGTCGCCTCCGGCCTGCAAGCCGAAGCTGGCGGAGCCGATGTTGTAAAACGCCGGCTCGGACCATTTCTTCGTTGCCTCATCGCGGACGAGCAACACCCCGCTCCCCCCCGCCCCGCCGAAGACAAAGGCGCCACGGACGAATTGCGGCACGATGTAGATGGCTTTGGTTTCCTGTCTCAAGGCGCGGAGCGCCGGGCCCGTGCTGGGATCGGCAAGGAGACCTTCCAGCGTCATCTTGGATTTGTCCACGAGCTGCTGCTGTTCCGCTGAACCCCCGGCCAAGGCCGGCACGGCGCCACCCGCAGCCACTGTTCCGGTAAGAACCGCTGCGAGGAGAACTCGGGTGAACGTGCCGAATCGCTGTTGCTCACAAAACCGCATCTTGGTACCTCCTTGTGGTTGACTGTCCTTTGTCTTGTTTCGGATCGTTTTGGGGACGTGCCGGCACGAGGTGATTTGAAGTGCCGACTCGACATTCCCCGGAAAATGGATCGAATACAGACAAGAGCTTCTAACCTATACTCGGGTAAAGAACGATGAGTCAAATATAAAGTGTTGAGATGTTGTTAGATTATTGATTCAAGGGTTTCAAGGCATGCGATCCTTCAGCAATTGCCGAGCCGGCACCAACATTATGTCCTCTTACGATCATGAATGGGCTATCCAAGAATAGTAGTGAGGGCATGTCGAAGGGTGGCCTGATCGGTTGACGTGAGTCGTCCAAGTTTTTTGAGCACGAGAGCTGGATCAATGGTGGTGAGAACCGGTTTGATGACGGACGGCTTGAGCAACCCCGCACCTCGCCAGTCCTGAACCTGAACCTCACCTACGGAGAGTGTCGAGAGCTGTTGACTCGTGATGGCCATATGGCCGTGATGAGGAGATCCGGGCGTGCCCGATGGTAGGCAGGGCTGCTGACAACCACAGCAAGGCGACGTTTGATGGCTGACTGATCCGTGAAGGGGAAGGGAACTAAAACGAGATCCCCAAACTCATAGCCGGTCATAGTCGGCGTCGGCGGGGTTGTCCCAGATTCGAGTGAAAGCGGCAGTGGCAAGTTGTCCGGCGGCCTGTGTCAAACCACGCTCATTCGCCTGACGGTGCGCCAGAAAATCGACAAAGTCTTCGACTTCGGCCAGTCGTTCCGGGGGCAACTTCCGGAGTTTCTCCAGAATCGTCTCCTCGTACACCTTCGTCATATTGAGCCTCTTCTACAGCGATAAGCCTACCTACCTCAGAACCAAAGATCAAATGTTTCTCTACGGTTGACCTACGATGCCGGCTATAAAAGGAAATGACCGCATTATAAGCTAAGGTGTCGACGACAAAAGGGACACGTATTCCAAACGGGGTCTGACCCCTTTAAATTCTGCTTATAGTGACCATGACGGTAGACCCCACCATGGTCACAACACGAGGCGCTTAGCCAACCCCTTTTTCTCGCACGCCTGAGGCCTTGCGGCTTAAGGTAGTGCCATGGGGGTCTGACCCCTTTAACTTCTGCCTTCGCCCGCCTGCAATATAGCGCGCAATACTGGTCGGTGCAGAGGAAGGAGTCGTCCTTATGCACTTTGTTTTGCACCCCTGGCTCGCTGGGATCGAAACTGTCTGCTGGTCCCTGCGCAGCCAACACCGACGGGCCGACTTGGGCCCCGCTCAGTCCGCGTAGAGATCCTTTGTACTTGTATAGGGTGGGATCGCTTGAGAGTCAACTGCAGCGCGGGAGAAATGATCGAGACATTATCGCAAGGACGGATTCAGATAGCCGTCAGCCACCACCATTATTATCTGAGTCTCCACACGGCTGGGCGACGGATAGATCCCGTACACTTCGAGCCGATTCACGATCCCCTCCAGCCGGAAACGCGGGCCGGCGAGTGGCACATTGCAAGGCCTTCCGGCCTTTGATATCTTCTGCACCACGCCGTTCCGCGACAGAGCAGCCGGAGTCCGCTGTCCAGCATGTCCTTTCGTGCGCCTACACACATAGCATTCCCACGCTCAGGGCTCCGTGCGTGTTCCACCATCGGTTGCCGCCTCTTCCGCCTCTGCGTCCTCGTGCTGTTGCTCGTCGGCGCGGTAGTGGACAGGTCGTACGCGGCCGAACAGCGAGCGATCCCGACGCCCACCGCCGCGGCGGAGTTGCTCCCGATGGCCCCCGTAACGCTGGATGGCCGAGTTCTGTTCAAAGTGCGAGGGGTCACTGCCTTTCCGGCTGGGCAACGGGCCGGCCTCATCGAACAACGTCTGCGCGACGTCGCCTCGAACGAAAGCCTCCCGCTGGACTCCCTCCATGTAGAGGAACGAAGGGACCGCTCTCTCCTCAAGTTCTCGGACGAGCTCGTGATGACGGTCTACGACGCTGATGCGGAGATCGAAGGGGTGTCACGCCAACTTCTGGCCGAGGCGTATCAACGCCGTATCAAGACCGAGCTCGCCGTCTACCGGCACGACAGGAATCCGGAGATCCTCTTCACTCATACGATCTATGCGGTGGGTGCGACCACGACGTTCTTGCTGTCCGTGTATCTCTTAGTCCTGGCGTTCAGACGCGCGGACCGGTTGTTGGAAAAACGATACCAGACGAAAGTGGAGGGCTTGCGCGGCAAGATCTTCCGGTTTGTAGAATCAGAACTGATCTGGAGCGGCATCCGATCATCGGGGCAGCTCGTGCGCACGTTTCTCATCCTCTTTCTGTTGTTCATCCATAGCCAGTTCGTCCTCGGCCTGTTTCCCTGGACGAAAGCGCTTTCAGCGAGACTCCTGTCGCTCGTGCTCGATCCACTCCGGACTATGGGACTGGCCGTCATCGATGCGGTGCCGAGGCTGATCTTCCTCGTCATCCTCGCGGTCGTCATTCGGTACACGCTCAAGCTGCTGAAGATGTATTTCACCGCCATTCAACAGGGCACGTTCTTCCTCAGCGGATTCGATGCTGACTGGGCGATTCCGACCTTCCGCATTCTGCGATTGGTGATCATCGCCTTCGCATTGGTCGTCGCGTACCCGTACGTGCCGGGATCCGACTCGGAAGCATTCAAAGGGGTATCGATCCTGCTGGGCGTCATTTTTCGCTCGGATCATCCTCAGTCGTCGCCAACACCATCGCGGGGTACACAATGATTTACCGCCGCGCCTTCAAAGTCGGCGACCGAGTCATGATCGACCAATTGGTCGGAGATGTGACCGCCATGCGGCTGCAAGTGACGCACCTGCGCTCCATCAAGAACGAAGAAATCACGATCCCGAATTCCACGATCCTGAACAGCAGCGTCACGAATTTCAGCTCGCTCGCGCTGGAGCGAGGGCTGATCCTTCATACGACCGTGGGAGTCGGCTACGAAACCTCCTGGCGACAGGTGGAAGCCCTGTTGCTCCAGGCGGCAAGGCGTACGGAGGGGGTGTTGCAGAACCCTCCGCCGGTCGTCCTGCTGCCGTCGCTGGGCGACTTCGCGGTGCAATACGAATTGAACGTCCATTCAGATCGTCCCCAAGAAAGTCCCCAACTCTATGCCGCGCTGCACCACAACATCCTGGATCTCTTCAACGAGCACGGCGTGCAGATCATGACTCCGGCCTACCAGGACGACCCCGCAAACCCCAAGATCGTGCCGAAGGATCAGTGGTTCGCACCGCCCGCCACGCCGCCCACGACATGACCACGCACTCGGCCGCATCGCGGGGTTTCCAGAATCGCCCGCCTGTAGGCCGACACACTGCTAGTGTAGTGCGTCAGAAATCGCTTTACATCCCGTTCGTCCTGAGGCTCTCGAAGGACGAACGGAGGTTCTTCGCAGCCCGTTAAAAAACACCCGCGTCCTGTGCGGCCGCTAGAAACCTATGCGTGCAATCGGTGATCCCCTCGCGAATCAAGATTCCATCCTGCGCCAGCATGTTCGGCCCTCTTTGCGTCGACGTGCAGTGCCAGGTAAAAAGTGTGCGCTCGCCCGAGCGGACGATATAGTCGACCACCAGGTCGAACGATCGTTCCTGTCCGCTTTTCCAGTCAACATAGAATCGTGTGATGGTGCCGGACACGAGGTGGTCGCTCGGCTCTGTTGTCCGGTACCCCGACCGGTCCAGTTCTTTGCGGAGGGCGTCTGAGAAGAAGACACCGATTTCCTGCGCGAGGTACAACTTGGTTTTCGATGCCGGATCGGTTTCAACCTGACGCGGACTCACGCGATGCTCATCCGACGGTTGATAGCGAAAGGGCACCGCGCCGACAGATCCCTGTCCTTTCAGAGGATTGGTCGGTTCGTACTTCAGTGAGACGATGCGGGGACAGCCTGTCGTTGTGACGATGAGAAACAGGAGGCAGGTCGTCCGCAGGAACGACCTGCGCGAATAGCAGCCCTTCCCGGCGATCAAGCTCATGGTCATCGACCTTGCCTTTCGAAGATTGCGGACAGCATCGGTTACGGCGACGACCTTCTGTCCGTTCACTCAGATCGTCCCTATCCCACCGGCTTGCCCACCGGCTTGGCAGCCGATGAGTCCTATCGAAGGGCTGCGACGAGCTCTTCTGGTTTTGGTCGGAGAGATAGCTCTCCGTCGGCCATGCGACGCTGCGCTCGCTCGAAAAACTCCTGCTCGTGAGACGGAGGCACCCCAAGGAGCTTCCCCATCGATTCCAAATACTCACCGCGCCCCCTGGCCATGTCCTGCAGCAGGTTATCGGTGTTCACTGCCGCGAAGGCGAGGGCCTTGTATTCCTCCTTAAGCAACCCATTGTCATCATACCAATCACTCGGCGTCGTGCTGGACAAGGTGTTCTTGATGCTGTCTGTTACAGTGCAGGCCGTCGAGAGCAGCAGACTGCCACACAGCGCAAGGAATAGGAGCAAACCGGTTGCAGCACGGATCGACATGGTTCCACCCTCCTTTCTCATGTTGCAGACGGCTCTTCGAAAAGCGATGTGAACGATATCAGAGCCCCCTCATTCCTGCAATGCCTGCGGGTGGGATTCGGTGATAATCCCTCCATTTAAAGCATCGCCCATGCTAGAGTGTGCAGCTGATAGAGGCCTGTGTCGTTCCTGAACCACCATCTCGTGAGGCAACATGGTGAAGACCTTGTCGATGATTCCGGTTTCGGTTCCAAGAACTCTTCGCGGTTTCTCCTTTCTGTTACCCCTGTTCCTCGGCGTGACCGCTTGCTCGGTGAACCCCGTGAGTCACAGACCAGAACTGACCTTGATGACGGTGGAGCAGGAGAAGCGGATCGGCGCAGAGGAGGCTGAAAAGGTCGAACAGCAGATGGGGTTATTGGATGATCCGGCGTTGACGGACTATCTCAACGTGCTGGGTCAGAGACTGGTAAAGGAGTCCCCACGGCAGGACGTGACACATCGCTTCTACATAGCCGACATGGCGGAGCCCAATGCGTTTGCGCTTCCCGGCGGCTACGTCTATGTCACCCGCGGTTTGCTGGCGCTGGTCACTTCGGAGAATGAACTGGCCGGCGTGGTCGGCCACGAGATCGGCCATGTGGCGGCCAGGCACTCAGTCCAGCAGGTTTCCAAACAGGGTCCCTTCGCGGTCCTGTTCGGGATTGCATCGGGGCTGACCGGGATCGTCAGTCCGCTCGTAGGACATGTCATCGGGGGCGTCGGCAATGTCGCGCAGAGTCTCGTGTTCTCCCCCTACAGCCGGTCTCAGGAGTTCGAGGCGGATAAGATCGGGCAGGAGATGGCGGCCAAGGCCGGCTGGGACCCGGAGGGACTCTCCGTGTTTCTGAATACTTTGAGCCGGGAGGAGGATCTCTCGAGCAATAAGCCGCGCCGGACCAGTTTCTTCGATTCGCATCCTGCGACGCCCGACCGGGTGAAGAACACCAGCGAACATGCGAAACAGATCACACGAGCGGTCCGCGAGCCGATCTCGTCCTCTCAGGAGGCCTTCCTGGAACGACTCGACGGGATGGTCGTGGGACAACGGGCGGCCAACGGCATCGTCGAAGAGTCTACCTTCCGTCATCCTGATCTGAACTTCTTCATCCAGTTCCCGGAGGGCTGGCGGGTCGAGAATACGCCCACCAAGATCGTCTCGGCGCCGAAGGACGGGCACAGAGCGGTGGTGTTCCAGGCGGTGGCTGAGGGTGACGATCCACGGGAGGGCGTGAGGGCCCTGGAGAACGCGAGCAAGACGCAGCTCAAGACCCATCCAACGAACGTGAACGGGTTGCCGGCCGCCACGACCAGGTTTGCCGAATCGAAACTCACCGTTGATATGACCTGGATTGCGCATGGAGGAACGGTCTACCTCATCGCCGCATTCGCGCCCACGAGAGAGTTTCAAGGTGTGGAGCAAGTCTTTCGGCAAGTGACACAGAGCTTCCGGCCTCTGTCGGTGGAAGAACGGGCCGCCATCACCGAAGACCGCATCAGGCTGGTGAAAGCACGGCAAGGGGAGAACGTGCGGGCCATCGCGGCTCGGTCCAATACCGTCTGGAAGCCTGAGCAGGTCGCGGTCGCCAACAATCTGACCGACTACGAACCGCTGCCCAAGGGCCACGTCATTAAGGTCGCCGTCTCGGAGCCGTACGAGGGAAAGCAAAAATAAGGGGCGTCTGTCCTCCCGCCATTCGTAAGATATGGGTATCGCGCGACCCGCGTGGCCGGTCTATTTCACACGAGGCTCGGTTCGATCCCGCCGCCCCGCAACAACGGGCTGCCCAAGCCAAGCCCTACCGCTGCCCAAAGCAGCACCACAGCAGCCAGCACGTTATATGTGGTGATCTCGATACTGACCGCCACACCGGCTAGGCTTCCGGCATCGTCACAGTTCTTCGAGAAATTCCTGCCACGGCAACGCCCGCACGCCGGGAGCGAGAGCATGCGTCGGCATGCTCAGCTGCGGTGATTGATGCACGAGAAGCATCCTCGTGCCGGGAGCCTTTGTGCGTGTTCGTTTCAGCGCCTCAGCCAGCCGCTGCATCGGCATGGCCATGGCAGGCGTCACCGTGCGCCCGGCCTTGCACTCCACCAGTACCACCGAGCCGCCGCGTCCGGGCACGAGGAAATCCACTTCCAGACCCTGCTCGTCGCGGAAATAGTATAGCTCGCGCCGGTCGCCCGCGTTCACCTGGGCCTTGGCCATCTCTGCTGCGATGAAGCCTTCAAACAACGCACCACGAAACGGCGACCGGGCGAGTTCTCCCGGCGTCTCGATGCCCAGCAAATGGCACGCGAGGCCAGCATCGGCAACATAGATCTTGGGCGACTTGATCAGGCGTTTGCCGAGGTTCTCGTAAAACGGCGGTACGATCAGGATTTGCGCCGTCGTTTTCAGTATGCCGAGCCATTGTGCAATGGTCGGCACACTCACACCCAGTGGGGCGGCCAGATCCGTCTTATTCAACACCTGCCCATGCCGGCTGGCCAGCAGCGCGAGGAACCGGCGGAACAGCGCGAGATCCTTCACCGCCGTCACAGCCCGGACGTCTCGCTCCAGGTAGGTCTGCACATACGAGCTAAACCATAAGCGCGCCCCGCTCGGGCGTGCCACCACTTCGGGATACCCGCCACGCCACAGGCTGACCTTCGGCGTCTCACGCCATGACAGCGGGAGTAGTTGCAGCACCGCCGCCCGCCCCGCCATGGATTCCGTCACGCCCTGCATCAGCGGCGACTCTTGCGAACCGGTCAGCAGCCACTGGCCCACGCGCCGCGGCCGTCGATCAATCCGTGAGCGCACAAACGCGAATACCTCCGGTACATTCTGCACCTCGTCAAGGATTGCGGGTATCGGCACGGCGTCAAGGAAGCCTTGCGGATCAGCTCGAAGCCGCGCCACCACGTCGGGATCTTCGAGCAGGAAATAGCTGGCCTTGGGAAACAACCGGCGCAGCAGCACTGTCTTGCCGGCACGGCGCGGCCCGGTCAGCACCACGGCCGGAAAGCGTTTCACCGCTTGCAACACCTGGCTTTCCAGCTGACGTCGAATGTAGCGCATAGATGAGAATTATAAACTGTGACTTTAGATTTCTCAATCCAGAGCTGCAGCGTGTGGCAAGCACGTCATCTGCCCGGTTTTTTTAGTACGTGATCCGTCGGGTTTAGGGTGCGCGCGCTGCGCGACGGCCATGTCATTAAGATCATCAAGATTGCCGTCTCGGAGCCCTACGAGGGAAAGAAAAAGTAAGAGGCACGAATGCCCCGAAGCCAGAGCTTCGGACCACAGGGGGTGACATCAAGATTTGTGTGATGTCCCAGAAATACGTTTGTGGTGAACCTTCGATCTGTGCTCAGGACTGCCCTTCGACAAGCTCAGGGCGAACGGATTATGAATGAATTTCATGTGCTGATGTATGAGAGGCTGGCGGGCGAGGTTATCCGCGACTGCATCTCGACCTCGCCCACCTCCACGACACAATCCCGGTCGCTTAGAGGGGCTCAAAGCTGAACTTTTGACCTCCAATGGCCGCCTCATACATCAGACCGCCTATCGCTTGCGTAAAGACGGCCATTCCCTTGTGGTAGTCTGTCGCGAGTTGTGCACCGGATTTCGGTCCGGCACTGACTCCCGCTGATCCTCCCGTTGACCCGGCCTGGGCTTGCGCCCCGGCAGTAATGGCTACTGCTGAGGCTGTGGCGTCGAAGGCAAAATCCCCGCTCGTAAACTCATCATAGGCGCGCTTATCTTTGAAGAAGATGATTTCACAGAACCCCTGGCCTCCAGCCTGGAAACCGAATGAGAGCTTGATCAGCCTTGTTTTGCCGGTCACCTTCCCTTCGCGGTAGACTTGTCCCTGCCCATATGCGCCGCCGACCCCCAGACCCCCTTTCCCGATGAGAGGAAAGACCGCGTATCCGTACGCATTCTCAAAAAACGGTTTCACCTGCTCTGAAGATTTGAATTTGTCGATCGTGGACGAATAATCCTCGGCCGCCAAAGCACTAGAGCTCGCACAGACCATGGCTGCCATTAACAAAACGGTTGGTAGAAACACACGAAATGTCGTCATGGGCGCCTCCTTCTCCTAATGATTATGACCTATACGCCTAGCAGGTTGTTGAAAATCCATCTTACCATCGATAATCCTGGGCGTCACGAGGTCACGGACCGAATCAGAATGCCCCGCAGGGTGTTCAAAAAGGCCTTCCAACAAGGCCGCAACGAGCGAAGAGGCGGAATCGTAACCTATTTTTACCCGGCCCACCCATCACCTGTCGGAACAGGCGTTTACCCAGGCCGTACGTTGAGCCTCTGAGCGACGCGAGAACGACGTTGGAGGACTTTTTCAGGGGGAGTCCATATAAACAGCCTGCTAGTTCAGTTCGTCGTCCTTCCAGTACTTCGTTCCATACAGCATCGCTTGTCCCATGAGGCCGTTCTTGGTGAACTGATACACTTCCACTCCCTGGAAGAGTTGCACATCTTTTTCTCCGGCCCCCGCGAGCTTCTGCTCCTGACGCATCGCCATGCCCTGGTCGCCTGATTGAGCCTCCGCTCCGGCCTTCCCCGAGAACTCGATTCCCTTCTCGACGAACTTCTTAAAGTCTTCTTTTTCATGAAAGATCATGACGGCGCGCAAATCCGAGACACCGAAGCCCAGGCCTCCTCCTACCTCGATCATCTTCATGAAGATTTCCTGCTTGGTGGCATTGTCCACGGCCACTCCGTACCCGTTGCCGCTGCCGAGCATGAAGATCTTGACGTTCATGTTGCTGAACACCGCATAGCCGGCGGCGTGCTCCAGCCTGGCCTTCACGCTTGGCTTTTCCTTGTACAGGTCGGCGAGGGTCTGGCGCTGCATGCTGCGAATGTTCTCGCGCTTCTCTTTCTGGCTGTCTCCCTTCGCCCCCAGAAAACCTGTCAAGGTGAGCAGACTAAAAGCCGTCGCAACCGTCAACAGCACGCTATTCTTCCATCGCATCATGGTATCCTCCTTGGCGACCGCTGTGACCGGGTGGTCCATGGTGCCATCTACTGCAAATCGCGCATCAGCCGCTGAAATTCCGGGTCGCGATAAATCAGTTTCGTCGCGGCGGAGAGCAGACGTTCGATCTGTTCGTCGGTCAGGTACAGCGTCGTGGGAATTTTCATGAGAGACTGCTGTTCCTCCGCGTCGGCCACGGCTCCCAGACTCACATCGATGAAGTACACATCCGCATCTTCCGTAAACAGGCTGTCGTTGTCTTGGGGACTTCCCAGGAGAACCCTGCCCGCCGAGGCAAGCTTACGGGCGCGCAGCTGTTCCCGCCACTTCTCCACGCCTAGTCGCATGATCAACAGCGTATCCGCTGAGTAGCGATTGATCGGAATGTCCACCAGCGCGTTGAACACCCGTGAGATGCTGGGGATGTGATCGCTGCGGTACTCCCTCACGTCGGGACTCGTTTCAGCGTTCACCGCGATGAAGACCAGCTTCTTGACCTTCTTGACCCCGGCGTTTTTGAGCGCTTGATCCAGCCCTCCCGCCACCGCCGAGCCCTCCAGGACGCCCCTGAGCGCCATATTGTCCGAGAGCCCTCCGTCGAGGAGATGGATCTGGGGTCGTTTCTCAACATCCAGGTAGGAAAGCAGCTCCTTCGCCCGCTGGCGCTGCCCTGGTCTGGCTGAGTGGGCGGCAGTTTCCAACCAGTCCGGTGGCTGGTAACCGCAGCCCCCCGCGTAATTCTTGAGCGTGATCGGGCTCAACACCAGGGGCAGCGCCGCCGAGGCGGCCGAGGCATAGGCGATCGGCAGTCGGCTGAGATCGGAGCACAGCATGTCGAACTGAGGTTGGATGAATTCAAACCGCGACAGAGTGGCCATATCCGACGCATGGATCAGCAAGCCAGGCCTGGTCTTCTGGTTCACGAGATCGCCGTAGGTCTTGCCGTCATACAGTGCCTCGTCCAGCAATTCGGACATGATATGGATGCGACCGAAGTAGGGGGACCAGAGGCGAACCCAGTTACTCGGCGAGCGCATGATGCGGTGTCTCAGCTCGCTCTCCCAGTCCTTCCGCAAGAACCGGTATTCGAAGTCGTGGAAGATGCGCTCTCCGAAGAGCGAGTAGTAAGCGCCGGTGAAGGTCCCGCCGGACAGCGCAAAGATCACGTCCAGTTCGTCGAGCAACCGCTTGGTCTTCCCTTCCCAGGTAATGGGTTGCCGGGCCAGGACACGCAAGGCCCCGAACGCGAGCGTGGAGGCTCGCGTGCCGCCCCCGGAAAAAGACGCCACCACGAACAGACTGTCGGAGTTGCCCTCCTCCGCAGGCGCGAGGTTGGGAAAACGATACCCATAGTGGGGGTCCCACTTGGCCAGCGGCGCGTTCAATGTGGGACGGACGTATTCACAGCCGACGAGACCAACGGAGAGAGTTGCGACAAGGAGGAAATGAACGACTCTACGCATCGGGTCCAACATTCTAGGAGAGTGTGCGAGCTGTTGCCGACTACTGCTTGCCGGTCGCCGCTTTGTACTCGTCCTCTGTGATCTCTCTGACTTCGGAAGACTGGAGCGTAACCGTGCTCCCGCTCTTGTCATCCTTGATCTTGACCGCTCCGGATCTTCCCTTTTCGCCGACTTTGGTTGTGTAGTACTCCTTCCCGCTTGCCGGATCAGTGACCCGATAGTAGGTCGTGCAGCCGGTCGCGATCATCATGAGTCCACAGATTGTAACAATCCCTAGACGAAACATCCGCATGGTCATCCTCCTGTTGTGAAGTGTTGGTACGGTCATGTCGGGCCTATCTTCATCGGGCCCGCCATGGATCGTTTCCAGACGCCCCTTCCGCTCATTGCAACACCAGCCGCACGGTGCCCTGAGCGATCATCTGGACCTCAACGCCTCCGGTGACGGGATAGATGCCGGCGGGAAGCAGCTTCGTGAATCTTCCCTCCAGCCTGGCGCCGGGAGCCAGCTCCCGCGTCAGCGCCTCGTTGAGGCGGGTCTGCATGAGCATCAGGGGCTCGGCAAGATCCACGAAAATTTCCGATTCCATTTTCTCAAGCAACGTGTCGCGCCAGAACCGCTCCGCTCCGCGTACCAGCATATTCTTGGTATCCATCGTGAAATCCAGATCCCTGAATTTGATGGATCGACTTGGCTCGTCGAACACCGGAACGCCGGTGGAATAGAGCGTGCCGTTGACCCCGCCCTTCACCTTGATCGCCACGATCAATTTGCTGCCGCTACCGTAAAGTTCCACGCCGGTGATCGTGATCGGCTCCCCAAGCGGGGTATCGATGTTCTGGCCGACAAGCATGCGCTCGAGCCGGCCGTTGATTTTTGCGTAATCCACAAACACCGGGTACAGCAACCGAGAGCCGCCCATCGTGGCCGGCGCCATCTCCAGCGAGGGAAGCGGTCGGTCCTGGGAGGGCGGCTTGCGGTCGAGGATCTTGGGTTCCATGATCAGGTTGACCGACGTCTTGATCAGCAAGCCGCCGTCGGAGTCGATCGGGCCGACCCGCGCGTCGACAGGGTTGAGCGTGAGCCATCGGTTCGACATCAGCTCGACCGGCTCTTGTAGCTTCTTCCAGATGACCGCCGCTCGCTGTTTTCCGGCGTTGTGCTCGTCGATTTTCCGGTCGATCTTTTCCGCCAGAACCGACAGCCTGGACTGCACCAGGGACTGCAACATCGGGGTGGCGTCGACGTTCAGTGGTTGGAGCCGGCAGTCGTCGACAAAGGCCGGAGGATCAAAGCTCGTCTGCGGGTTGAGCCGCCAAGCATCCGACCAGCTGACTGCCGTATGAGCAACGACCTGGATGCGTTTCGGGGGGTCATCCCCATGCCCGCAGCTCCCCTCTTCCACCCGCTCAGTTCCGGGGCGGCGGGCCCAAATTCTGTATCGGATGTCGTTGAACGTCAACTCGAGCCGGTCCTGGCGCATTTGATACCGAAACCCACCCCGATGCAGCCGATAGAGGAAGCGAAGATCATCTCTCCCCGGCAACAGGGCAGCATCGTTCCACCCGTCTTCACGGGCGACGACGGGAGGAAACGTCTGATCCACCAGGAGGGCCAGTTCTTCTGCCGAAAGACTGACCTCCATATTGACCACTGAGCGCGCCAGGGAGGGAGGCGAAGGAGGCGGCAACAGTTTCTCGTTCGGTTTCGGAATGCTCACGCTGGAGCCGCCCCACGCGTTCGAGGTGCCGATCAAGAAGATCAGTCCTGCCGCTCGCAGAGCCAGACCGAGGCGATTGGGTAAACCATTGGCCATATGCTGGAACACCGGATGGGGCGGCAGGACTCTATCTGAGAACAGCTGGATTTTCAAGGCTGCTTCGGCGTGGTTGCCGGCTACGGCATGGCAAGCGACGGAGGGTGACGGTCTCCAGTTTTACCTTGAAAAATCTCGGGATGCCCGGTTAGAGTCGCTCTTCATTCGTGTGTAGGAATCGTTCGAGGAGGCCTATGGTTACAAGCAATTTGTTCGAGGGTCCCGTTCTCCAACGCATTGTTCATCCGTCCGACTTCTCTGAAGCCGGCCAGGCGGCGTTTACCCACGCGCTGGTCGCCGCGCTGACCGCCAAGGCCACGCTGACCGTCCTGCATGTGTCGGGCCGTCGAGACAATTCGTGGACAGACTTTCCCGGAGTCCGAGAGACCCTGGAGCGTTGGGGCCTGCTCCCGAAGAACAGCGAGCGAGCGGATGTGTCGAAACTGGGGATCAAGGTCCAAAAGGTGCAGATGATTCACAGCGACCCGGTCGAATCCGTCGCGGCCTATCTCGATCAGCACGGCACGGATCTCGTCGTGCTGGCGACCGACCAGAGCAAAAGCGGGGTCCAGTGGTTCAACAGATCCATCGCGACCGGCGTCGCCCGCAAGTCGCGGGTGATGACGCTCTTTATTCCGAAGGGTGTGGAAGGTTTTGTGTCCCTCAATGACGGATCGATCTCCCTGAAGAACATCCTGATTCCCGTGGCGCCGGTTCCCTCCGCGCAGCCGGCCGTTCAGGCGGTCGCTAGGATAGTTTCCAGGCTCCACTGCGAGTCCGGCCTGTTTACCCTCCTGCACGTCGGTGAGGAAGGGGCCATGCCGGAGTTGACTTGCCCGGAGGTTGACGGGTGGCGCTGGAACCGAATGACCAAGAGCGGCGAGGTGATTGAGGCCATCCATCAGGCTGCGGGGGAGACGGATGCGGACCTCATCGTGATGACCACGGACGGACGCAACGGGTTTCTCGATGCGCTGCGCGGAAGTCACAGCGAGCGGGTGTTACGGGAGTCTCGCTGTCCCGTTCTCGCGATTCCGGCGGGCGGGTTCATGGCCGAGGTCCTAGTTCATGGCCGTGGTCCTGTAGGTTCGGTCTGACATCCGCTCGGCTGGTACGAACATGAAATCATGTAAGTCTGTTTTTCTACGTTGACCAGGCTCTCGCACATTCAGTATAAGTGTTCTGTTGGCTCTTCCATCAGGCCGGGACCGACCGTGATGTCCGATTTCGGCGGGATGGTGTTGCGTACCATCATCCCGATGTTAGGTAGCCGACCGGTTTAGAGATTCCTGTCAGGAGTCCTTCCGTGTCATTCCCAATAACCCATACTTGAAAGGAGAGTTTCGCATGCGAGTAGTCACCTCGATCGTGCTCACCCTTGCCGTTTTCATTGCCGCGCCGGCGTTTGCGCAGAGCGCAGCCGACACCAACATGGAAATCCTGATGGAGAAGCTGAAGGCGGACAAAAAGTTGCTCGTCGCTTCGAACATGGATCTCTCCGAAGCGGAAGAGAAAGCCTTCTGGCCTCTGTACGACCAATACCAGAAGGACCTCGACAAGCTCAATCACACCCTGGGGAAGACGATCAAAGAGTATGCGGATGCCTTCAACAAGGGTCCGGTCGAGAACAATACGGCGAAGAAACTCTTGAACGAGGCCCTGACGGTCCAGGAATCCGAGGTGAAACTGAGGCGCACCTATGCCAACAAGGTCAGCAAGGTGCTCTCCTGGTCCAAGGCGGCACGCTACATTCAGATTGAG
Source organism: Nitrospira sp. (assembly GCA_029194675.1). NCBI lineage: Bacteria > Pseudomonadati > Nitrospirota > Nitrospiria > Nitrospirales > Nitrospiraceae > Nitrospira > Nitrospira sp. Next base: position 1,014,027 of record JARFXP010000001.1, read on the forward strand.
ACCAAGGTTCGGTCGATCGTGAACATGGAGTTGGCCAAAGCCATTCCGTTGACCTACTAGCCTAACGGACGGCGTCATGCCTGTCCGAATCGCATGAGATGGAGAGAGCCGGGCGCAGGCAGATTGCGCCCGGCTCCGTGCCGGTTGAATTCTAGTCCTTACTAGTCCTTAACAGACCTTCGTTCGAACCGCCGCGATGGACATGTATGCAGCCTCACATTCGGTCCATGCTCGGCGGTCAGTATCACGGTTTGCTGTTCGGCGCGCTGGAACCTCGGCAAACGCTCGGCAGGCCGCTCCTGGTACGGCTCACGCCAGGAGGTCACACCCATGCTCCTAGCTGAAAAATCGAGCGGTGCCATCCTCTTGTTCGCGCTTGTCTGCTTCGTCGGATGGACTGACAACACTGTCGCTGAAACGGCCCAGTCCGAGCCTACGGTCAAAAAAGCGTTGCAAAGCCGGGCACAGGTTGTTGGACCGGCCGCGGAGATTGCCGGCGCGCCGGAAGATGAGTTGAGCCGCGGCACACCGCGCACGAGCTTTGTAGGATTCCTCCAGGCGACGAGAAACCGCGATTTCGAACGGGCAGCCCAGTATCTCGATCTCCCATCCGAGATGCAATCGGACGGACCTGCATTGGCTCGGCAACTTAGGATGGTGTTGGGACGAGAGCTGTTTCCGGATCTCGAAGCGCTCAGTGTGAATCCCACGGGCGATCCGAGCGACGGATTGGCGGAAGGGCGGGACCGTATCGGGCGGATTACCGGTGAAACCAAAATTTATGACCTCTTCCTGGAGCGGGTCATTCGTGAAGACGGGGTCTACATCTGGAAAGTGGCCTCTGCGACCGTGGCCCAAATTCCAAAGCTCCATGCAGAGTTCGGATATGGGCGGCTGGAGACGATCCTGCCTCCGTGGTTCTTCGATTACCGGATCTTAGGAATCGAAATTCTGTGGTGGGTGGCGTGGGTGATCATCAGCGCCGCCGCCTTTCCGGTCGCGATGCTGTTCGCGACCGCGGTGCTGCGGCTGCTGCGCCGGTTTCGTCCCGATGCGCCTCCCGAGCTGGAACAGTTTTTCACGGGACCGATTCGTTTGTTGTTGTGGGTGCTGTTGGTCCGCTCCCTGATGCAGACACTCCACACGTCGGTCGTCCTCAAGGCGCTCGCGGAAGCGAAGACGGTGCTCGTCGTGGCGTTGGCCTGGATGGTCCTGCGGGCGCTGGATCTCGCGGCGCAGCGAATCGCCGACCGGCTTCAGACTGCCGGGCTGGGCGGCGCGAAGCTGTTTCTCCGTCCGATCAGCAGACTGGCGAAACTCACGACGCTGGTCGGAGCGTTGCTGCTCTGGCTTGAGAACCTCGGGTATGAAGTCACCACGCTGCTGGCAGGGCTCAGCATCAGCGGAGTGGCCGTCGCGCTGGCCTCCCAGAAAACGCTGGAAAACGTCTTCGGCGCCGTTACGCTCTATACAGCCCAGCCGGTCCGCGTGGGAGATTTCTGCCGGTTCGGCGACCAGCTCGGGACGGTCGAGGAGATCGGTCTGCGGGCCACGCTGATCCGTACGCTGGATCGCAGCCTCATCAGCGTGCCCAACGCCGAATTCGCCTACATGCATCTGACCAATCTTTCTCGGCGAGACCGCTTCTGGTACCATCCCCGTCTCAAGCTCCGGCCGGAAACCACGCCGGACCAAATCCGGTTCCTGTTGGTGGAGGCCAGGAAGATGCTCTATGCCCATCCCAAGGTGCTTCCGGAGCCGCTTTGGGTAAGATTCACGGAATTCGGTGATGCCTCTCTGAATCTCGACGTATTTGCCTACATAGGAGTCACCGATTACAGTGAATCGCTGGAAGTGGCCGAGGATCTCAATTTACGGATCATGGACCTCGTCGCGGAGGCCGGGACGGAACTGGCGCTCCCGTCGCAAATTCAGTACGAACTTCCAGGCCGGCCGATGGACGAGAGTCGCATACGAAATGCCGAGACCAAGGTCAAGGAATGGCGGGCTCAGCAGTCGCTGTATCTGCCGAATTTTCCAACCGACAAGATCACGGAGTTGAAGGGCACATTACAGTATCCTCCGGCCGGATCGCCGGAAGCGGTGACACAGCGTAACGGTGTATCGCAACCCTAACACACAACCCTAACAGAGGAGGTTTCCATGTCTGCTTCAATCCACAACCATCTGAGGAGTCGAACGGGAGGAACGTTGGTAGCAGCAGTCCTGACCGTCTTCGTTTCGCTCCTCCCCGTCACCGCTCGCTCTGAGGATTTCACCCAGCAACAACAGCTCGTGGACCGGGCAAAGATGACGTTGGAGGCGTTCACGGCCGAGGCAGGGCTGAAAGGATCGATCAAACAACTCGGCGAAGATGCCAAAGGGCTGTTCATCATCCCGCAGTTCATGCGCGGCGCCTTCATGTTCGGCGGCGCGGGCGGCAGCGGCGTCCTGATCGCGCGAGATGAGAAAACCGGGCACTGGTCCGATCCGCTCTTCTACAACATCGGATCGGCGAGCTTTGGCCTGCAGGTCGGAGCCGATGTTTCCGAAATGGTCTTGGTGGTAAGGACGAAGAAAGGGCTGGAGCAGTTCTACACCAACGACTTCAAGCTGGGGGCCAATGTCGGCGTGGCCGTCGGTCCGGTCGGCGCCGGCACATCGGCGAAAGGTATTACGGCTGATATCGTGGCCTATGCGAAAAAGAAAGGGGCCTTTGCCGGGATTGCCCTGGATGGATCGATGGTGACCATCTCCAACGACAGCAATAAGGCCTACTACGGCAAAGACGTGCGGCCGACGGACGTCATTGTGACGAAAGAAGTCGGCAATCCCAAATCGATCGAGCTTCGAGAGGCGGCGGAGAAGTTACTGAAGTAGAAATAGCGGATCATTGGTATCACAGGGCGTGAGGAGACGTATGACGAAAGGACCATCGAGAACAGGCGGTGAACGAGTGAAACGCACGAGTAAAACCAAACAGGATGAGCAGGTTGTCGGTGGCGAGCGAAAAGGACCGACGGTTGAACAGGCCCGGCTGCTGACGGACGGGCCGGCGTGGAAACGCTGGGGACCCTATTTAAGCGAACGCCAGTGGGGGACGGTCCGCGAGGATTACAGCGAGGGAGGGGATGCGTGGAATTATTTTACCCACGACCATGCCCGCTCCCGGGCCTATCGCTGGGGCGAGGACGGACTGGGCGGGATCTCCGACGAGCAGCAGCGGCTCTGCTTCGCGCTGGCCCTCTGGAACGGGAAGGATCCCATTGTGAAGGAGCGCTTGTTCGGCCTGACCAACAGCGAGGGCAACCACGGCGAGGACGTCAAAGAATACTATTTTTACCTCGACAGCACGCCGACGCACTCCTACATGAAGTACCTCTATAAGTACCCGCAAGCGGCGTTTCCCTATGACGACCTGGTCCAGACGAACAGGAGCCGAAGCCGGGAGGTCATGGAGTACGAGTTGCTCGATACCGGGGTCTTCAACGAAGACCGGTACTTCGATGTGTTCGTCGAATACGCCAAAGCCTCGCCCGAGGACATTCTCATCCAGATCACGGTAGCCAACCGGGGACCGGAAGAGGCCGAGTTGCACGTACTGCCCACCTTGTGGTTCAGGAACAACTGGGCTTCCTGGCTCGCCACCCATGCGAAGAAGCCGGTACTCAAGCAGGTTAAGGCGGGAAAGGGGATCGGAGCGGTCGAGGCCTCGCACGCGGAACTGGGCGAGTACCTGCTGTATTGCGAGGGCGACGTGCCGCTCCTCTTCACCGACAACGAGACGAACAACGATCGGCTATTCCCCGACCATCCGAACGCCAGCCCCTATGTGAAAGACGGCATTAACGAGTGCGTCGTGCATGGACGCCAGAATGCCGTGAACCCGAACCAGACCGGAACGAAAGTCTCGCCTCATTACCGGCTCACGGTCGGTCCAGGCAAGTCGGGAACCGTTCGGCTCCGCCTGTGCGCCAAGACGTCGATCCCCACTGGTGCAAAAGAGAAGGGCGAGGCCGTCCCGTTTGGGACAGCCTTCGACGAGATCCTGAACACTCGCACGCGCGAGGCCGATGAGTTCTACCGAGCCGTGACCCCGCCATCGGTATCCTCGGATGAGGCGAATGTCATGCGCCAGGCCCTTGCCGGCATGCTCTGGAGCAAGCAATTCTACTTCCTCGACGCGGATCAGTGGCTCGATGAACACCGGGCCCATCCCCTTCATCGAGAGAGCCGGGATTTCCGCAATCGCGACTGGTTTCACATGGTCAATCGGGACATCATCTCGATGCCGGACAAGTGGGAATATCCCTGGTACGCAGCGTGGGATCTCGCATTCCACACCTTGCCGCTCTCGATCGTCGATCCCGACTTCGCCAAGCGGCAGATGCAACTCATGTTTCAGAGGGTGTATCTACACCCAAGCGGGCAGATCCCTGCCTATGAGTGGAACTTCAGCGACGTCAACCCACCGGTCCACGCCTGGGCGACGCTCTTCCTCCATCGTGCCGAACAAGCCATGCGCGGCGAAGGCGACCTCGATTTTCTCAAGTCGGCGTTCAACAAACTGTTGCTCAATTTCACCTGGTGGGTGAATCGGAAGGACCGATTCGGGAAGAACGTGTTCGAGGGCGGCTTCCTCGGTCTCGACAATATCGGCGTGTTCGATCGAAGTGCCCCTCTGCCCACCGGCGGGCATCTGGAACAGGCGGACGGCACCGCCTGGATGGCGCTGTTCACGCAGAACATGTGCGAGCTCGCGGTCGAAATCACCTCCCATGACCGCACCTATGAAGACATGGTCGGGAAATTCGTCGAACATTTCCTGTATATCGCCGCGGCCATGAACAAACAGGGTGAGGGCGGGATGTGGGACGAGGAGGACGGGTTCTATTACGACGTCCTTCGGTTGCCGGACGGAAGCGCCAGCAGGCTCAAGGTCCGCTCCATGGTAGGACTCCTGCCGCTATGCGCGACGACGGTCGTCGAAGCTTGGCAGCGCGAGCGGGTGCCTGAGACTTCCACCTCATTTCAAGAGCGCGTGCGGCAGATGCCGGAGTTGCTCGACTACATCCATAAAACGGGGCCTGGTCATTTTGGCGTGGCCGATCGCGGCATTCTCGCGTTAGTCAATGAGGAGCGCCTGCGCCGGATTCTCTCCAAGATGCTGGACGAGAACGAATTCCTGAGCCCCTATGGTATCCGCTCTCTGTCGAAATATCACAGGGATCACCCCTATGTCTTTCACGTCGGTGGGCAGATCTACCGGGTGGATTACCTGCCGGCTGAGTCGAACAACGGCATGTTCGGCGGGAACTCGAACTGGCGTGGACCGATCTGGATGCCGGTCAACGCCCTGATCATTCGGGCACTGCTGGCCTACTACCTCTATTACGGGGACAACTTCAAAATCGAGTGTCCCACCGGGTCCGGTCGCATGATGAACCTGTTCGAAGTCAGCAAGGAAATCGCCGACCGGCTGACGCGCATCTTTCTGCGTGACGCGCAGGGCAAACGGCCGCTGTATGGCGGCGCCAAGAAGTTCCAGGAAGACCAACATTGGCACGACCATATCCTGTTCTATGAATACTTCCACGGCGACAACGGGGCCGGCCTCGGGGCCAGTCATCAGACCGGCTGGACCGGCCTGGTTGCGAAAATGATTGAGCTGTACGGCAGGCTCGATCCGCAAAAGTTCCTGGAGCAGGGAAAAGGGGCCGCATTCAAGTCCGGAACAAAAGAGAGATGAGGTGTCGACATGAAACCATGGCCGAAATACCCGACGATCTATGAGATCAACACCTCGGTCTGGTTACATGAACTGAGCGGGCGGTACCGGAAGCAGGTGACGCTCGGCACGGTGCCCGATAAGGAATGGGACGCGATCGCCTCATACGGGTTCGACGCCGTCTGGCTCATGGGTGTGTGGGAGCGCAGCCCTGCCGGCCTCGCGATTTCAATGAAGAATGAAGGCCTCCTGGCTGATTTCCGACAAGCGCTCCCTGATTTTAGTCCGGAGGACAACGTCGGCTCCCCCTATTGCGTGCGTCGCTATGTGGTGGACGAGCAGCTGGGAGGGCCCGAGGGACTGGCACGTGCGCGAAAGCAGTTGGCCGCCCGCGACATGAAGCTGATGTTGGACTTCGTTCCCAATCACGTCGCGCCTGATCATCCCTGGGTGACGGAGCATCCCGAATACTTCATTCAGGGCAGCGCAGAGGATCTGGCGCAAAAGCCGGCGGACTTTATCCGTGCCGGCGACAAGGTGTTGGCTTGCGGCCGCGATCCCTACTTTCCTCCCTGGCAGGACGTTCTCCAACTGAATGCGTTCAACGCCGGATTGCGACGGGCGGTGATTGAGACCGTGACTTCCGTCGCAGACCAATGCGACGGCATGCGCTGCGATATGGCGATGCTGCTCATCAATGACATCTTCGAGCGGACGTGGGGCTCGAGGGCGGGAACCAGACCTCGAATGGACTACTGGCCTGAAATAATCCCCGGGGTCAGGAAGCGACATCCGAACGTGCTGTTCATGGCCGAGGCTTACTGGGATCTGGAGTGGGAGCTACAACAGCAGGGGTTCGACTACTGCTACGACAAGCGGCTGTACGATCGCCTGGAACACGATTCGGCTGAGAGCGTGAGGCTCCATCTCTGCGCCGCGCCGGCCTATCAGGAGAAGCTGGTGCGGTTCATCGAAAATCATGACGAGCCGAGGGCTGCTGCGACATTTGATCCGGCGAAGGCCCGCACCGCAGCGGTGACAACCTTCACCCTGCTGGGCGCCAGGCTGTTTCACGAGGGACAGTTCGAGGGGCGTCGTGTGAGGCCGCCCGTGTTCTTGCGCCGTCGACCCGATGAACGTTCGGACCTTGAGCTGCAACAATTCTACAAGACTCTCCTCAAGTCGCTGCGCGAGAGAGATTTTAAGGAAGGCGAGTGGAGGCTGTGCGAACGGACCGGATGGTCGGATAACCAGAGCTTCCTGAATGTAGCGGCCTGGTGCTGGCGGAAGAATGACGCGCGCCATCTTGTCGTGGTCAACCTCTCCGATAAACAGTCGCAGGCACAGGTCCGGCTCCCCTGGGACGATGTCCGCGGGCGGTCCTGGACGCTCACCGACGCGTTCACCGGCCAGGTCTACGAGCGCGACGGGACGCAGATGCGGGATGCCGGTCTCTATGTGGACCTCGGTCCTTGGGGGTATCACCTCTTGAAATTCTAAAGGGACAGGCTTCGACTCGTTGCAGCCGAAACGCTCTCAGGCCTTGTGCGCTTCCATGTAGGCTCGGAGCAGAGCGTTGATCCTGGTCTGATACCCAGGTTCCTTCGTCCGAGCTTGGGAAATGTTTGCAACCGATCGATGGCGAGGATGATGCGGTCAGCAAAGTTGGCAGCGTAAGTTGGAGAGTCCTCGGCAATATAGGTGATGATCTCGTGGAGGTCTCGGCGTGCTCCTACCGTCCAGAGGATCTTTGCCACTTCGCGATGCTCCGCTTGACCTGTTCATGAGAAATCGTCTTTCCTGCAGCAAGTTCCTTGAGGCCGCGATCAACTCGTTGTCGGAAGTAGAGTTCGTACATAATGTCTTCCACCGAAGACTTGTCCGGCATCTGCTCGATCATTTTGAGTACCGCTTGCTTAGTTCCTTTGGGCATAAGTTCCCTCGCCAAGGTTTTGCCGCATTGTCCTATATCTGCTCCACTTCCGAAACGATCGTGTGATACCCACTCGCTCCTGCCGGTTGCGGACGGACGATTTCGGCGATCTGCAGCTGTCCCTTCGTATCGATGGCACGCACGACGGTCTGAAACTTTCCGGGCTTCGGCGGTCGCCACGTATAGCTCCAAATCACCCAAGAATAGGGCGACATGGGCGGTTCGATCCTGCAATCGTTCCAAGTACGGCCTGCATCGAAGCTCAATTCCACTTTGCTGATGCTGTTTGGTCCGCCGAAGGCGATGCCTCGAAAGGTGTGTTCCGGTCCACGTAAGGTTTGGTAATGCCCAGGCGAATCGATACGTGAAAAAATCTTGATCGTGCCGTCGTCGGTCCAGCCTTTGCGCTGCCAGTAGCCCTTGTAGTCGCCGGGATAGACTTCGATCTCGACGATCCATTTGACGTTCTTGATGCCGTAGAGGCCCGGTACCAGCAGTCGGAGCGGGAAGCCATGTTCTTTGGGCAGCTTTTCGCCATTCATCAGGAAGGCGAGCATCACGTCGTCCTGCATCGCACGGGTGAATGGAATGCTGTCGTCGTAGCCGTCGATGCCGCGAAAGACCACGTCGCGCGCCGTCTCGCTGTCCGCTCCGCAGTCGATAAGCAGTTGCTTGAGCGAGATACCGCGCCACGTCGCCGTGCCGATACTGTCGCCTCCTGGGAGCGTGTCGATGCACATCAAGGTGGAGATCTGGTTGTAGGAATCGCGGTTCAGAATATCGCGCCAACCAAGCGACATCGGGGTTTTCACGGAACCTTTGACATGGAGCTTCCACTGCTCGATATTGAGATCGCGGGAGACGGAGACGGCTCCATCGGCATAATTGACCACGTAGAATTTCGAGTTTGGTGTGAAGTAGGTGGTGTCACGGGGAGGGACGGCGAACATGCGTCCGAATACGCCTCCGACGGCATCGCAGCCGCCGGTTGCGGCGGTCAGGGCTCCGAGACCGGTTGCCTTTAAGATGGTTCGTCGTGAGAAGCGCATTTCTCTCGTTCCGATCGTTTAATTTATTATTATACAAGGACGGGACCTAACTCAACGACGGCGTCCTGCGAGAGGCTATACTGCTCAACTCAGGCCCGGTAGCCACGGACCAACTCGAAGCGGGATCGTGCGATCAGATGTGGCCTAACCTCACACCGAGCGGCGGCATGGAGGTCGTCACGGAACCCTCTTAAATTCGCCGTGATACCGATCCCCTGTCTCGTGATTGGTCGCCTCCACCAGGAGAACCGACACGCCCTTGTGGTCATAGAGCGACAGCCTGACGGCGCGCCGGTCCGATGCGCTGACCAGGTGACCGTCCTCAGGCTGGAGCATGCCGGCTCCAACCGCGACTTTTGAAAAACTCTCTCCGACGAAGAGATAGGATCCATTTTCCCGGATCATTAAGCGGACTGATCCGGACGGCATCATGGCCCGATTCTTCTTGATGGGGCCTTCCCATTCACCCACCAACTGGCTGACCTGGGTAATCGGAACCGAGGTCCAGGACGGATCGCCATGACCGGGACCGCTGGAACAAGCAGTGACCAAGCCCAGTGCGAGCACGCAGGCCCAGCCCTGAACCATGCCGACCGCGATGACTGTTGATCCCATGTGACCTCCCTATCAGCGCTGAGTGGTAGCGGCTAATTCCTTTTGGGTGGATAGCTTTCAAACGCCTTCGCGATGGCCTTATTCCCGAGCTCGATATTGTCCTTCGGTGTATCCTGCAATGTGCCGACAACCGTCGCACGCCAGACTAGTTCCTTCTTGGTTGGTTCGACCAGATCAAGCGTCAAGGTTCCTTCCGTATATTCATAAGTGGTGACAGTGCCTCCATAGCCCGCACCCCACCCATATCCGTATCGGCCGCGATAGGCACCGGCGGTCGGTCCGGTGCTCTGGGTTTGCTGCTTCTCTCTTGCACTGAACCAATAGTAGACCAGGAGGTCTGGTTGTTGATTCAGATCGACTTGCTGAAGCCCTTTCGCGATCAGCTCCCGTGCGACGGCTGATTCAATCCGTTTGTGCGTCAACGAATTGTCGTAGATCCCACCTTTTTCGGCGTCTGCCAGTCCCACGAAAGTAAACCTCTTGAACTTCGTAAAATCCGCAGTCGGGTCGTGATCGGTCTTTACGTCGAACGTCGTGCATGCGCTTAGGCCCAGGATCAACAGGAGTAGGGCTGCCTCCAATCCTCGTCGCTTCATCAGTACCTCCATGGAATACAATCCTCAAGAGCCACTTGGTTGACGTCGCTTATCTCAAAGCTCGGTGGTTCATCGCGCGCATCGAGAACGCCTATTCGAAGGGGTTTATCAGGCTTCAGATGTTGAGCCGAGCCTTCAACATTCGGACGCGTCGGCGATATAGGTGTCGAGGACACCGAAATGATCAGATCCTGCCTGACCGGAGATCGTAGTGGGTTGTCCAAAGAGTTCCTGTCGTAGACACCCCTTCGGGCCGTCCGATGGTTTCTTCATGAGAAACAGAAAATCCACCCGTCTCGCCTGACTGACGCCTGTGCGATAGCCCTCAAGGATTCGACGCTGCTCGCTCTCCGGAAGGCGCTTGATCGCGTCACGCAGCTCAGCAGGCACGTCGCGATCTCCTTGCCCGGCGAGCACGTTCCGCTGGGGATCGAGACTGTAGACGTCGCTGTTACGGCTTGCAATCGTATGAGTGTCTCTCAGGCCCATTTGCTCAAGTTCGCGGTATTCAGGGTCGCCGGGTTCAAAATTGAAGTCTCCTCCGACGAGCACTCCGAGATAGTACCCCTCGGCCAGCAGTTTCCGGAGCTCCTTGACAAGGATGCGAATCTCATCGATCCGTCTTTCCAAGTCCTGCTCCAGAGCGGTCACGATGCGTTCGATGTCCTCGCGCCGTGCCCTTCCCTGTTCCTCGGCTTCGTTGAGTTTTTGAATGAAATAGGCGCTCCGCTCAATTCCGGAGTGCAAGTGGAGACTGACCGCGAGGAGTTTCCTGCCAGTATCGAGGTTCTCAACCTCGGCGATCAAGGCATATCGAAGCTCCCCCGTCTGCAAGCCCGCGTAATCCCCGCAACGTCCAAGTCCTCCGCTGAGTTTGAGCCCTTTTATTTTTCTCAGCTTGAGAGGGGCCTTTACAAGCACGGCTAAACCATTGTTCAACCCCGGTACTACCGCCAGACCAGGAGCCAAACGGACACCACAGGCATCCACTTGATGAACCTGGGCGTATTGCAGGCCGAAACGCTTCAATCCGTCGACGTAGGCCTCGGCCATGTCAGGGAGAGGATTGACCTCCTGAAAAAGCATCACGTCCGGTTGGACCTTGGAGAGTTCCTCAAATTGAAGAGTGAGTCGCGCTTGCCGCATGTCTTTTGACTCAGCGGGTTTGACTGTTAGTCCGCTTGGCTCAAGCCCATGCAGTGTGTTGTAGGTCAAGACCTTGAGCTGCTGCAGGGGCTTGCCGCTCGGAACGGTCTTCTGGCCTACAGGGTGGGCACAGGAAGCCAGACTACAGCAAATAATGAGCAAGGAGATGACGATGGGCGATTGCCGGAACGTGAAGGTCTTACGATGCCTATGCATGTCATCCTCCATCAGGATTCATATAGATGGTCTTCGATCACCTTCCAAGTACAGCTCAGGACCGGAGTGAACCCACAGGCACAGCGGGCTGATTCACCAGCCATGCGTTCCCTCTGAGAGACTCTGTTGTGATCACTGGTCGGTTCTTCCCTGAGCCGGCCTCCGCCTCATTTTTATCGAACCCTGCGGATCAGTTGGAAGCCCAGATGATTCGCCCCTCTGTCCGGTTCGCCTTTTCCTCGGCTGCCGGCCTATTTTCCATTCTGTTCCTTCGGCATAGCCTCCTTAATCAAATCGTCGAGGACTTTATTGACCGGCGTATACTTCGACGCAGTCCTTCTGTTCAGGAAATCGGCCATCATGCCGATCAACGTGGCGCGGGCGATATCTTCCAGATACACCGGATCTTGGGAGACTCCTTCGCCCTGCATGCTCGTTTCAGCGGCAGAGGCCCAGACCAACCCCCCGGTGTTCGCATCCCACAGCTGCAACACGAGCCGCATGTCGCTCCAACGAGTCTGCGTGAGCCGTATGTCAAGGGCCTTCCAACGTTCGGTCATGGTTTGCGTAAAGGAGGCCAAGCGCAGCTGGAACACGTATCGCGCGCCGATCGCGGCGCCGATCCTGCGCAGCTGATCACGATCGAGGATGTTGCTCTCCTCATGACCCGCTCTCATGCGCATATACTCCGCGGCCAACCCTGCCCCGTTGATGCGTGCCACCGTCTCTTGCGGAGACACGACCTTCCATTCGGGCGTGACCTTGTGCAGAATCTCATGGAGGTAATGGGCCAACGCAACCTCGTTTCCCCGCAGGCCCGGGACGGTTACCGCCGAGAGCAGCGCGACCGGTTCCTGCTGAAAGATGGCAGGCTCGCCCGATGCAGAGAAGGGAGTCGAAGTGGTTCGCACCTGCCACCCATAGATCGAACTCGCGCAGCCGCTCAGGATGAAACAAGCCGACAGCAGGCTTGCACAGACGGCGGATTTCCTAACCCATGACTTCATCTCAATCCCCCACCCTCGACCTTCATTATTCATGGACAGTTCCGCTACCATCGCGCATTCGCTGCTGCGACGATACAAGATAGGCATGATCCAAGCGGGTAATGTCGTTCCCTTATACCCATATCGACGTTGGAACTCAATGGAGTGACGCAGCCGCGACACTCCTGCTCGACAACACATTGACAACGGCTTGTACACCTGTCAATTGTGACAGCTGTAAGCTATTCGACACCTGGACAGAATACACCGGATCGGCCGCGGACTGCGCCGATCGATCATGTGAACGGCTGGATGAAGAGGCGGGCGGCGCCAACGTCGCTACGGACTCAAGCGCATGCAGGACCCTGATATGCCGAAGATCGAACGACTCGATCCAGCACTGGATCGGTTGATTGCACCTGATGCAAGGATCGAGATCCTCGCGCAGGGTTACGACTGGAGCGAAGGTCCGGTCTGGGTGAAAAACGGCGGCTTTCTGCTGTTCTCGGATGTCCCGCAAAACATGATCGTGAGGTGGAAGGAGGGCGAGGGCGCGAAACAATGGTTGAAGCCGTCGGGCTATACGGGTCGCGAACCGCGCGGCGCCGAGCTGGGCTCGAACGGCATAGTGATCGACCAGGAGGGACGGCTGGTCCTCTGCCAGCATGGCGATCGACGGATCGCGCGCATGGAGGCGCCGCTGTCGGCGCCGGCGCCGATATTCTCAACCATCGCGGATCGGTACGAAGGAGCGCGGTTCAACAGTCCGAACGACGTGGTGTTGCACCGGAACGGCAACCTCTATTTCACCGATCCTCCTTACGGAATGGTGAGGCAATTCGAGGACCCAGCGCGCGAGCTTCCGTATCAGGGTGTCTTTCGAGTCGATCGCAACGGCGCGGTGAGCCTGCTCACGAGGGACATGACGAGACCAAACGGGCTGGCCTTCTCACCGGACGGGAAGACGCTGTACATCTCGCAGTCCGATCCGGCGACCCCCATCTGGCGCGCGTTTGACATGCGTCCGGACGGGTCGCTGGGAGCAAGCCGTATCCTGTTCGATGTCGGCTCGTTGGCGAAGACTCGCCGAGGGCTGCCCGACGGCCTGAAGCTCGATACGGAGGGCAACCTGTTCGCGACAGGTCCGGGCGGCGTCTTGATCCTGACACCCGACGGCAGGCATCTGGGAACGATCCTCACTGGGCAGGCCACCGGGAACTGCGCCTTCGGAGACGATGGCTGCACGCTGTACATCACTGCCGACATGTATCTGATGCGCGTCCGACTGAAAGCGAGAGGCCTCGGCTTCTGACGTCAGCCGGCGTCTCATCGATTCCGACAATTGCGAGTTGTCACGACCTCACGATAAGTAGGGCATGCCCGAGCGGAGGGAGAGAAGAATGGAAGACAGGGAGACGATTCGTAGGTTATTACAGAGAACCGCGCTATGCGCTGCTCTGGCGCTCATGCCTAGTCTGGTAGCAGGCTGTTCAAGTTCACTCCATGGCTGGCAGGTACAAACGGTGTCGACGCCACGTTTGCCGTCATTTGATCACGCCGTGCTCGAGAAGGAACCAGTCGCGATATTCGGGGCTCCGGCGCTCATACCACTCTTGGGGAACGAAGCAGGAATTGAGACTTTTCTGGCCGACGTATTGGCCAGAGTTGCTCCAAGCATCATGGTCGTCGAGCCGAGGGAAATGTTTACGCGCATCAATAGACAGGGCCTGACGGGAGACTATGCGAGGATGAGAAGTATTGCGGAGCAGGCGAATATTCTGGATCATGAGCCTCTGCGAAAACTCGGAGTTGCCGTGGGGGCGCGCTACATCTTCCAACCCCGCTTGATGTTGTTCACACAACACATGACCGATCGCTGGTCGATACCCGTCTTCGGCGTGAGGCTCTCTCAAACTCGTGCCACCGTCATGCGGCTCTCGCTGCAATTGTGGGATTCCGAAACCGGGGCGCTCCTCTGGTCCTCGATCGCCGAAGGGACCATGCAGGGCGAAGCCATATCCCAGGATCCGGTCTATTTCAAAGATATGGTTCGCGTCATCCTGGGAAGCATCATTACAGATTTTGTCAACGGCAGGACGGGCACGAAGTACACTCCGATCTATAAACTTATTGACGATTTACTCGAGATATCCCCGCCGGAGAAGGAACGCTAGCCTGGGACATCGAGCTGGCCCGACATTGACCGTTCTCCTGCGGCAAATGATGCACCGGCATCTGCTCACTGACCGCAGCACGGTTCACCACCAATACCGATTCGTGCAAGGACAGGTAACGGCGCTCACGAGGGTTGCACGGCCGTCACGGTTTGGGCAGCTTTCGTAATAGCCTTTCGGCCTCCGGCTTGTAGCTCCGTTCCCAGGTGTAGCGATAGTGCGGGTGTTCGGCTTGGACTACGGCGGTCAACTGTTTTCTCGCCTCTTCGACCCTGCCTTGTTTCTTGTAGAGTGTAGCCAGCATCATGCGCGCGTTCGCATAGTTCCCATCGGCGGCGATCGCCCGTTCCAGATACACTTGGGCTTTCTTCTTGCTTCCGCCGAGGATCCGGGGAAGCTCCATCATCAGACCGCCCATCATCTGTAACGCGAGGGAATGATTGGGATCCAATTCGATCGCGCGCAGTGCGCAATGCTTGATGGTGCTCACCGTCAACGCGGCGTTCGTGACCCCCTGGAGACGCGCCGCGCTGCCGATATTCAGGGCATGGAAATAATGCGCGTCGGCATTGGTCTCGTCGAGCTCGAAGGCCTGTTTGGCCGCTTTCGCTCCCGCTTCGTAGGCAGCCAGCCGTTTTGCCTTGTCGGTCAGCAAGTCGTCGGCAAGGTCGAAATACGTTTCCGCCAGTTGAACGAGCAACTCCGGCGAGGGGTTGCCTTTGTCCACTCGGTCGAGCAGCGTCTGCAGATCTTTTTCAAGCGACTGCGGATACCCCAGTGGCATCTCGTTGCGCTGCGCTGAGGCACGATCTGATGCGATGAGGGCGCCGACCACGAGGAGGCTTGCCACGATCGATGTCGTCATCCTCATCTCGTGTGTGAATATCCTCACGGATAATATCTCCAATCAAGGATCAGTCGCAGACCCACGGACCAGACTGGGTTAAGATCCGCCTCGGGAGCGCCCACAGGCAGGACAACCGTCGTGGAATAGGGAACCGTCACACCGGTGAACAGCTGCATCAACAACGTGGCACTCTGGTTGGTGGAAAACCTCCGGAATGGCCTGTACTCCAGGACCGGCATATCAAAATATAAGGACTTGTACCCGACTAGTTGGCTGCTGCCGTCCGGGGTCGCGCTCGGCACGAACAGCCGATCCGATCCGTCAATGCCGAACAAAGTCACACCGAGCTCCCGGCCGAATACGAACTGAAAACGGCCGATCGGGGTGGCCCATCCGGACTGCCAAGGAATGAGCCCCCCGTTGCTCGCGGCCACGGCCATGTGCATATACCGATCCGGCGCGAAGAGGTAGAGAGGCGAGAGCAAGAGGAGATCGCCCGGGATGAGGAAGAACGGCATCCGCAGGCGGGTCGAAATCCCCGTGTGCGATGGGATCGCAGCCGTTATGCTGCCGCCTTGCTGCGAGTACCGATTCGATGACGAGGTATCGGCGCGCAGTCCGACCGCGAGGAAGATCAGCCCGTCACCTGAATCGTCAAGCACTCCTTCCAGGCCCATGCCGACCCGTGCGGACAGATCGAGTCCTCCTATGATGCCGCCACCTTCCGAGCCGGCGAATCCGCTGGAGACGGATCGGCCGTCGATCATGCCAGCCAGCCCGACGAAGCGTCCAAGTTCGCTACGGAATCGCGGCATCGCGCCGAGCCCCGGCCCCAGGCCCGGCATGGGGGTCCACCTGAGCACTTCAACTGCCAATTGCCGTGCCTGGGGTGGCGCGCGCAATCCTTCCGGTTCTTGCTTGAGCGTGTCGTTTCTGCACACATCAAAGGCGTCGGCCTCGATCGGCGCAGCCGGTGTGTAGGGCATATCTACGGCCCGCAGACGACCGGCGGCCGTGTCCAACACTTGTTCGAGACTGGTGCGGATCGCCACCGCAGTCCGCTCGGCATCCTCCGGGCGCATGTGCGCGTCGCCCATCACCACGATCGACTTCCTGTTCTTCAGCCAGAGAAAGACCTCGAGGCCACTCTCGTTATAGAGATCATGGGTGCCCTTGCGCTGAGAGGCATTGCCCCAGGTGCCGGCGATATGGCCGGCGGAAAAGATATCCTCCAAGAAATGCAGCGCAAAACCCTCGTCGAACAGCATGGAGCGCGCGAGCGCCTGGCGCTCCTCCGGCGCCAGTTTGTCCTTCGCAAGGCGAGTCGCCTTCTGTAGCGCTCTCAAGTGATACCATTCCCAGACTCCCATCGCGTTGATATCCGACCCGGCACGCAAGGCCAGCCCCCCATATTCCTCCGGCGAAATATCACTGTGCGGGCGAGCAAGCAGAAAGTGAGCATTGTTGGACTGTGCCCTGGTCGCATACTCGCGATCGGCACGTTGCAGCCCAAGGTCTGCAGCGCGAAGCGAATTGATGCGAGCGGCCCGGGCGGTCTCGCTTTCTATCTGGCGATGAAAATCAACGATCGGGCTCTGATCGCCAGGGAGCTGTTCGGAGGGCGGGAGGACTTCGATGCGTCCGAGATCGACCTTGAGCTTCGCCGCAACGGCGGCAACCGCGAGGACCCATTTCGATTCGAGCACAATGCCGGTCATGTCCTGACTCGAACAGGAGTGATCTCCGGCAATCGCCGCCAGCGCGGCCCAGTCGATGCAGGCTGGCTTGAGCCCTTGCTCTGCATCGGCACCCTGCTCGCAGAGACGCGGTTCGTGGGTCAGTCGAGCCTCCCGCCATAAATCGTCGAAGATGGCTCTCCGCGCCGGGTCAAGGTTCTGCACCGCCAGGATCGAGATATCGCGGTGCTCCGGATAGACCCAGGCCAAGGCTGGCTCGGCGAGAATCCAGCCCAGGGACGCGATCGTCAACGATACGATGGGAAGAGGTATGCGGATCATCAGCCTGTCGATGGTTGCTTGCAAGTAGGATCAATCGCGGAGCGTCTGTTCGAGCGCGAGAGAAGCGACGTCACCCATGTCGCTTCTCGGCCCGGCCCAAGCTCAGCTCGTCGAGCCATCCCCACGTGTTGATTTCGTAGATGCATGGATGTCGAGACCGGTTCTTGATGGCAGCATCCCTTCAGCGGGTCTGGGCGTCCCGACTGTGGGCCGCCTTCTTCCCTCCCTCTAAGAGCTTCTTTGGGTCGACCCTGCCGAACAGTTCGATGAGCGCCGCGACGCAACCGGTCCATCCCGTCTGATGGCTTGCCCCCAAACCGGCCCCGTTATCGCCATGAAAATACTCATAGAACAGCAGATTGTCGCGCCAATGACGATCGGTTTGGAACTTTTCCGCCCCGCCGAATACCGGACGGCGTCCGCTGTTGTCGCGGAGAAAGATCCGTGTGAGCCGTTCGACAATTTCCCTGGCCACCTCGAACAGATTCATCAACCGTCCGGATCCGGTCGGACATTCGATCTTAAAGTTATCCCCATAATAGAGATAGAACTGGACGAGGGCTCGAATGATGAGCACATTGACCGGCACCCAGACGGGTCCCCGCCAGTTGGAATTGCCGCCGAACATGCCCGTGTCCGATTCAGCCGGCAGGTACCCGACCCGATACTCCTGGCCGTTCACGTAAAACACATAGGGATTCTGGTCGTGGAACTTCGAAATCGACCGCAGCCCGTGGGGACCGAGAAACTCGTCTTCGCTGAGCATGATCGCCAGGATGCGGCGCAGGCGCTCCGGAGTGACGAGAGCCATGATTCCGCGCTCGTCCACCCCGAGATGTCCCTGCCCGGTAGGATGAATCCACTTGAACAGCTCGGGCATCCTTGTGAATCGCTCCGCAATGATCCGTCTCGCGTGCGGCACCCGTTCGCGTTGCCATTGCTCAAAGACCGTCGTCGCACAGAGAGGCAACAGACCGACCATCGACCGGACTTTCAGATGAGTCGCGCTTCCGTCCGGGAGGCGGAGGAGGTCATAGTAGAACCCATCTTTCTCATCCCACATCCCGATCCCGTCGGCCGCAGAGCCGTTCATACCTGCCGCGATCCATATGAAATGTTCGAAAAACTTCGCGGCCAAGTCGTCGTACATGGGGTCCTGAGACACAAGCTCCACGGCCAACTCCGCCATATTCTGGCTGAACAGAGCCATCCATGCCGTCCCGTCGGCTTGCTCCAAATGGCCGCCCGTCGGCAATGGAGCACTACGATCGAACACGCCGATGTTGTCGAGGCCGAGAAAGCCGCCTTCAAATACGTTCTTGCCGTTCCGGTCCTTGCGGTTCACCCACCAGGTGAAATTGAGCGTCAGTTTGGAGAATGCCGCCTTGAGAAACTCGATGTCCGCCTCGCCGCGGCGTCCGACATCCATTCGATGAAGAAAGAGCGTGGCCCAGGCATGGACAGGAGGGTTCACATCGCTGAAGTTCCATTCGTAGGCCGGCACCTGTCCGTTCGGATGCAGGTAATGGCCGGTCAGCATGAGATCCAACTGATGCCGCGCGAAGTCGGGATCGACGACGGATAAAGCCGTCGTATGGAACGCCAAGTCCCATGCGGCGTACCAGGGATACTCCCACTTGTCCGGCATCGAGATAATGTCGTCGTTCACCATGTGGAACCACTCCCGATTCCGGACGACATTGGTTCCTTTGTGGAGCGGATGAGCGTGACGTTCCTCAAGCCAGCGGTCGACGTCGTAATAATAGTATTGCTTGCTCCAGAGCATGCCTGCGAGTCCTTGGCGCATGACGTTGGCGCGATCCGGATCGGCTTTGACTGCGGCGGGGGTCACGGCATCATAGAACTCATCCGCCTCCTTCTGCCGCGCCTTGAATTGAGCGTCGAATTCTCCAAACGGGTCCCGCAACTCGCCGGGAGCAGCCTCGGCAAGACGAAGGCGAATCGTCTGTTCACTGCGGGGGTTGACGGTGAGTTGGTAGTGAGCGGAGACTTTTGTTCCGGTCCCGTCCGGGTTGACCGCATCCCGTTTCCCCTGCACGACATAGTCGTTGATTCCGTCTTTGACGTAGGGGCCCGAGTTGGAGCCGCCGAAGAGCTTGGCATGGTTGGTTTCGTTGTCCGTGAACAGCAATGGAATCTCGCCGTCGCAATACAGATGGTAGTCGGTGAGGGACTCCTGGAACAGGGGATCCGTGTGATGGGCATGAACAACGGGACCTTTCGCTCCTTTCACCCTGCGCAGCTCCGGCTTGCTGCCTCCATAGGCCCAGGACCAGGTATTCCGAAACCAGAGCGTGGGCAAGACATGGAGGCCGGCCTTCTCCGGACCACGATTATGAATCGTTATTTTGATCAGTATGTTGTTCGGTGCCGCCTTTGCATACTCGACAAACACGTCGAAATACCGGTCGTCGTTGAAAATCCCTGTATCGAGGAGTTCATACTCCATATCATGGCGGGTTCGGCGCCGATTCGTCGAGACCAAGTCCTCGTACGGAAAAGCGGCCTGCGGATACTTGTACAGGTACTTCATGTAAGAGTGCGTCGGGGTACTGTCGAGGTAGAAATAGTAGTCCTTCACGTCCTCGCCATGATTACCTTCGCTGTTCGTCAAGCCGAAGATCCGTTCTTTGAGGATAGGGTCCTTGCCGTTCCAGAACGCCGGCGCAAAACAGAGGACTTGGTGGTCGTCACAAATCCCCGCCAATCCATCTTCTCCCCAGCGATAGGCCCGCGATCGCGACTGGTCATGGCTGAAATAGTCCCAGGCATTGCCGTCCGTACTGTAATCTTCCCGGACCGTGCCCCATTGCCGTTCGCTTAGATATGGACCCCATTCTTTCCAAGCAGCGGTTTTTGCTTTGGCTTCCTCCAACCGGCAATGTTCTGACGTCTGTGCCATGGTCATACCTCCATGTAGCGGAGTCGTTCACACCATCTCTTTTCCACGGCGAGAAAGGCCATCGACCCTATGCGGTCCCGCCCACAGCTCCTCGGCATACCACATACCGTCGTCGACACTTCTCTCTACGGCGGAGAGGATAACCCAGTTCGCCCTTGCGCGGATACTGTCAATTTTGAGAGGCTACGAAAACTCGTGAAAAGTAGCGAGGTGGGTCAAGGTCCAAGCTGAAACGGAAGGAGTATCAGAAGGAGCTCAGCAGGTTCACTGCTCCCGCCAGACCTTCAGAGTATGCTCGGCGATCATCCGCTCCTCGTCCGTCGGAATGACCCAGGCCGAGACCTGCGAGTCCGACGTCGAGATGCGCGGCCCACCCACGCTGTTGGCTGCCTCGTCCAGCGTGAGACCAAGCCATGCGGCGCCTCTGCAGATACGGGCTCGCATCTCAGGAGAATTCTCACTGATGCCGGCCGTGAGGACGAGTGCATCCACGCCCTGCATTGCCGCCGCCAGGGAGCCCAGTTCCCGCTCCACGCGATAGACGAAGTAGTCCAGGGCGAGCCTGGCCCGAGGGTCATCGCTTGCCAGCAGGTCGCGCACGTCGTTGCTGATGCCAGAGAGCCCGCGCAGTCCCGTCTCATGGTAGAGAAATCGTTCCAGCTCCTTGGCGCCGTACCCCTTCTCAGACACGAGATATAGGAGGACACCGGGATCGATCTGGCCGCAACGTGTGCCCATGGGCAAGCCGTCCAGCCCCGTGAAGGCCATGGTGCTGTCCACACTCCGCCCGCCCTTGATGGCACACATGCTGGCGCCACTGCCCAGGTGGGCGATGACCACCGATCCCTGGGCGATCTCGGGAGCCACGCGGGGGAGGGCACGCGCGATGTACTCGTAGGACAGTCCGTGGAACCCGTAGCGGCGGACCCCTTCTTGATAGAGGGCCTCCGGGATGGCGAACCGGTCCGCCACGTCTGGGTGCCCCTGGTGGAAACCGGTGTCGAAGCAGGCAACTTGCACGGTGCGGGGGAAGCGCTCTTGGATCGTGCGGATAGGGCGGAGGTTGTAAGGCTGGTGCATCGGGGCGAGCGGGACGAGCCGTTCCAGCGCCGCCAGGGTATCGTTGTCCACCACCACCGGCGCCCGGTAAGTTGGGCCACCGTGGGCCACCCGATGCCCGATGGCCACCGGCACCTCCCCGGCCAAGTGCTCGCGGAGCCACATGCCGACGCGTCCCATGGCGACGGCCACATCGGGGATGTCTGCCGCTGGGAACGTCTGATCCACCAAGGGGTGGCCGCCGGGGTCTCGTGCTCGCAGGCGCGGATGGGTGCCGATTCCGTCCACCTGACCCTTGAACGTCAGTGAAAGGTCGGACAGCGCTCCGACGTGGAAGACGGAGAACTTGATGCTGGAGGAGCCGGCGTTGACGACGAGAATCGTATCGGCCATGACGCCTATCTTTCTCCCACCCCGGCCCGGGCGGCCAGCGCGTGCGCGTAGA
The DNA here is from genome assembly GCA_029194675.1 of Nitrospira sp. Lineage (NCBI taxonomy): Bacteria > Pseudomonadati > Nitrospirota > Nitrospiria > Nitrospirales > Nitrospiraceae > Nitrospira > Nitrospira sp. Next base: position 1,035,762 of record JARFXP010000001.1, read on the forward strand.
GCGCGGCAACCGCGCATGAGGCCATCCTGGTCCGCTGGTTATCGGCTCGGCTGGTGAGGATGATGGGGACCTTCGCACCCAACACGACGGCGGCCCCATCGGCCCGCGAGAGGAACGTCAAGTTCTTCACCAGCATGTTCCCGGCCTCTAGGTCCGGCACCAACACGATGTCCGGGTTGCCGGCTACGGGCGAGTCGATCTTCTTGATCCTGGCCGCCTCGACGCTGATGGCGTTGTCGAAGGCCAGCGGTCCATCCAGGATGCCACCGTGGATCTGTCCTCGTTCGGCCATCTTGCAGAGGGCCGCCGCCTCGATGGTGGAGGGAATCTTCGGATTGATGGTCTCCACGGCCGAGAGGATGGCCACCTTGGGTTGCTTCCAGCCCAACGCGACAAAGAAATCGATGGCATTCTGCAGGATATCCGCCTTGTCCTCGAGGCTGGGGAAGATGTTGATGGCGGCATCAGTGACGGCGAACACCTTGTGGTAGGTGGGCACGTCCATCACAAAGACATGGCTGATCCGCCGCGCGGTCCGCAGACCCGTTTCACGCTTGACCACCTCGCCCATCAGCTCGTCGGTGTGAAGGCTCCCCTTCATTAGAAGTTTCGCCCGACCCAGCCGGACCAACTCGACCGCCCCCGCCGCAGCGGCGTGGCTATGGGGAGCATCGACAATTTCGTAGGGCGTGATGTCGAGCGCTGACTCCTTCGCAACCCGGCGGATCTTCTCGGCCGGGCCCACGAGAATCGGAATGATGATCCCCGCCTCAGCCGCCTCAACCACGGCGCCGAGCGAGGCGTCGTCGCACGGATGGGCGACCGCCGTCGGGACCGCCGCCATGCCCTTGCAGCGGGCCAGGAGCGCTTCATACTTGCCGGTGCCGCGGTGCTCGGTGTTCTCAGTTGTTCCTATCGCCATCGGTTCCTCCTATGCATCCAGCCGAGGCGCCGGCTCTCGCAGCATGGCCTCGATCCGCGCCAGTCGCGCTGCCCGTTCACCGCTCATCTCGCCGGTTGCCGACGCGACAGCGCGGATCGCCGCCAGCGTCTTTGTCCTGGCGTCGGGATCGTCGTGCAACATTTTGGGGATCGCGTCGACCGCGCCCTCCTGGTCGAGCATCAAGGCCAGGAACTGCTCGCGTAGCACCCGCTTGAACTCCTCCAAGGTCAGGCCGCCCTGTTTGGCACGCATCTGACGCAACTGATTGAACGCGCGCTCTTCCACTCCTGGTCCCGCCATGCCGATGTAGAGCATGCCGCGGAACGCCGCTTCGCGCCACCCGCCTTCGGCAATCCTTGCCTTGAGCTCGGCGATCCGCCCCTGGATGAAGGTCAGTCGTTCCGGTTCGATCCCCGGCTGCCGACGAGGACTCTCTTCCGAGGCGCTCAGCCCCACCAGGGCTTGTAACAAGGGAGTGCTGTAGATCGCCAGGAACATCTGTTCGAGACTGCGATCCCGCAGATCGCGCCAGCCGTCGAGCACGGCGATAATCCCCTCCGAGAATCTGGCCTGCGCCTGGAGCAAGGGATTGTCGGGCGAGGCAGGCCGACGCTGTTTCCGGACCTGTTCGGCAAGGTCGGCGATGTACTGCATCACAGGGTTGCGATTTGAAAACAGCTCGAAGGGCAGTTCGGAGGGATTGAGTGTATGGAGCCATTGGGCTGTCTGCTCGCTCGCGAACGGCCGAACAAACGGTTGCAGGATGGTGCGGTACAGGCCGAGATTGATCTCCGACAGGCGCCGCACGGTCGCGAACCGGCGCTCGTTCTCGGGGTCGGGCGAGACAATGGCCCGGATGTCATTCAGGCTGCGCCGCTCGAAGCGGACGATCCAGTCGCTCCCGACCAGTTCCGGATGGGCCGAGTCCGCGGTCTTGCGTGTCATCACCGCCTCGTACAGCCCGGGCGGCAGCACGTCGATCAAATCGATATTCGAAGCGAATTCTTCGTGCTCCTTGCGGGCCACGCCGCCGGAAACGAAGATGCCGAGATGGCCGACGCTCTCGTGGACGGCATAGACGATGGTCTGGCCCTGGGCGAGGATATCCTCGTCATTCTGATAGAGGTCGCAGATCCAACCGAGGGCCTGCTCCGGCGGGGTGATGTTGTCCCCCTTGGAGCAGAAGCAGACGATGGGTGAGCGAATATTCCGCAGGTCGATCCGCACCCCATCACGGGTGACGATTTCAGCAGTCGCCAGCCTGTTACCGATGAACAGTTGATCGACGATCCATTGCATTTCCTCGGCAGTAAGGTTGACATGGCCACCCCACCATTTCTCGAATTCCAGGAAGCGCGTCCCCTCTGTGTCGACCTTGGCCCAGACGTTGTAATTCTTGGTCCAGAGGGTGTTGGCGGGATTGAGATTCTCGAAGTTGGCGACTATATTCGCGCCGTCGAATTTGCCGGCGCCGAGGTCGCTGGTCAGCACGGTCAGCCAGCTTCCACCCATGAGTCCGCCCGTATATCGCATCGGGTTCTGGCCCACGGTTCCGGCCCAGTAGGACAGAGGCGAGCCGGCAATGATGATCGGCCCAAACAGCTCAGGCCGCGTCGCGGCCAGCATCATCACCGCCCAACCGGCCTGGCAGTTGCCGATCACGCAGGGCTTGCCGTCGGCGTCAGGGTGGAGGGCGATGACCTTCTCCAAGAACATCGCTTCGGCCAGCATGACGTCTTCGATAGTCTGGCCCGGCATCGGGTCGGGGGAGAAGCCGACGAAGTAGCAGGGATGACCGGCGCGCATCGCCACGCCCAGTTCGCTGTCGGCCTTAAAGCCTCCGATGCCCGGACCATGCCCGGCGCGCGGGTCCACTACCACGAACGGGCGTTTCTTTTGGTCGATGACCACCCCTTCCGGCGGCTTGATCCTCACCAGCCCATAATTGACCGGCCGGTCGAAGGTCCTTCCGTCCAGCACCGCTTCGTGGCCGAAAATGAGCACGTGTGGTACTGCCTTCGCCTTCTGCTCATAGTATTGGTCACTGCGCTGCCGCAGCACATCCCAGAACAGGACCGTGCGCTGCCAGGCGTCCACCCAATAGTCCCAAGCAGGCAGCCAGGGGTTCGGCATGGCCGAGAATGTGGGATCGAGCAGCTTCCGATCGGATACGCCCGGGGTCGGAGTCTTTGTCTGATGACGGTCACTCGAGACTTCGGATCGCGTGCGGTCGTCTGCCGGCGTCTCGGTCTGCATAATCGTCCTCTCTTTCTTGCCTAGGCCATGTAGCCGGGATGTTTCATCCGGCAAAGCTGTATGGGAGTATCATATATATAGAGCGGCGGTCCAGACAGATCAGTCCTACTCTTGATCGCGCAAACAACAGGTACAGGATGAGGAGTTGTGCCGCTCTTACGCAAGGCTGCACGCAAGCACCAAGCCGGTTACAGAATTCCCGGTCTGGCGCAGACCTCTGGCGAGAGGACGTAAGAGTTCAAGAGACCGTAATGATCGGACGCCGGCAGTCCGGCCTCGTCCGTCTCCAGCCCGAAAAGCGATTGTGTCGGACAGTAGCCGGGGAGAAAGGAGTCCTCGATCAAGTAGTCGATCTGTCTTGGACGTTGCATCTCGGTTCGGTACGCGCGAGTGATATCGGCCTGCAGGTCGTCGCCCTCACCCCGGATCATATCCGTCAGAACGGACGGAAGCGGCGAGGTCATTGCGTCCGGTATCAGCCGGTTCCTGGGGGGATCGGCGGTATAGAAGCCGACGTCTCCCCCGCTCACACGAGTCGTATCGACATACCGGAGAAGCTGAATCTCCTCGTATTCGGGGTCATCCGACTCGAAATTCAAGTCTCCGCCGAAGAGAATCCCCGCATAATCCTCCTCACGCTTGAGCTTCTGCAACGCGCGGTTCAACCGGTCGATTTCTCCGATCCGCCTCAACCGCGACTGCTCGACATTCCACCGCAACGACCGGTACTTGGAAAGCCGGCCTTGCGAATGCAGGGAGGCCAAATGGGCTAAGAATGACCGGCCCGCTTCAAAGCCCGAATGCAGGTGGGTTGTAGCGACCAGATGCCTCCGGCTGCTTCCCGGAATCGTGATCTCCGCGATGAGCGCATAGCGCAACTCTTCGAGTTGGAAGCCACGATCCGTGTGACACTCGCCTTTTTCCCCGCTTAGTTTCAGCCCTGCGAGTTTGCGGAGCCGGAGCGGCTTCTTTGCCAGGATGACCAGTCCGTTGTTCAAATCGGCGAACAGGGCCCGTTTCTCGCCGGTGCGGATTCCGCATGCATCCACCTGGTGCACCTCATCATAAGCCAATCCCAGTTCCTCGAGGGCGCCGACATAGGCCTCCGATCGGAGGGGCAAGGGATTGACCTCCTGCAGAAAAGCGATATCGGGCTGCACTCTGGCCAGTTGGGCGATCAGCAAACGGAATCTGGTCTCGTTCTGCTCCGGCGTTTCTCCGGGAGCGACTCCGAATGTCCCGGTCAGCAATCCATGCAAGGCGTTATAGGTGAGGACTTTAAACGTCTCCGGCATCTGTTCCGAGGTTTCGGCGATGGTGGACCGCTGATCCTGAGGGCTCGCTGTTTGGCAGGACAGCGACACAAGGCTCAGCGTGACGACCGTGATCATGCGGAGCAGTCTCGTCATGGATCCTCTCCCGCTCTGTCCAAGGTGTTGCGTATGCGGGCCGAATACCAATGGCGGATGGTTTGCGGATGGGCAAGAATCTCTTCTGAACGCATCGCCGAGCCATAATAGGCCTCATTGGCGGATTCATCGGACATCGCAATGAGGCCTTGGAGGGTCACGCCGGCATAGGCGCCTTCGGCCTTGGCAAATGACACGATGCCGTGACGCAGGGTCGGTGTCGTCGCCGCCTTTGCTGCAGCTCCCAGGGGACCGATCGCCAAGGCCGCGCCTGGTCCGAAGACGAACCGCCCTCGCAGGAACGAGTCGGTCTCGGGGCGGCCCATAATGAGGGCGACGACTTCCGTACGAGCAATACCTATTTGAAGACCGGCGCTGGCTCCGATCAGGCTGAAGAACGCCGGATCGCTCCATTGTCCGGTCTGTTCGTCCTTTACCAACAAGACACCCTTTCCTTTGGCCACTCCGGCCAAGTATCCGATTCGAACGATCGCCGGAGCAATGAAGATGGCCTTGGCTTCCTGCAGATTCCGCCGCAACCAGCCCATGTCCGGATGACCGAGCATTCGCGCGACGATCAGCCGCGCATTGTCGACAATCTCCTGAGCCTCACTGACATCCATGGCCTTCCCGGGCGCCGGACACAGTATCAGCATCGTGGCAGCAAGGAAGGCCGAAAAAATCGGCCGGCATCTGTTGCAGTGGATGATGCGTGGAAAGCGGTGAAACATCGCTGCTCGCGTGACGAGACGAGGGGCGATCATGCGGAAGACGTTCATGACCCAGTCATGCTTTCACACCTGGAGGTTCGGTGAGGCCGACAAAAGCACCCCCTCCGACCTCAGGCATGGCGCGACAGATCCGTCATGAGCCTGTCCTTCGTGACTCGCCCCGTCGCGCCCACCGCGAGGCCTTCATGGGGGAAGGCTTGATCGTCGTGCAGGGTGAAAAACGTATAGCAGACTACGGAAAACCGCTCCGTTCCTCCTTCGAGAGCCTCAGGACGAACGGAGCGGTCACTGAATTTACCGAGGTTTTCCGTTCGTGCTGAGCCCTTCGAACGACTCAGGACAGGCCTGTCGAAGCACACAAATCGAGTTTTTCCGCAGCCTGCTGGAAGCGCTCTTAATAAATCAGCGGGATCCGCTTGGCAAGCTCACCCTTCAAGATCGACCTGATTTTTGTTTCAATCTGCATGTATCTGGCCGCCTTGGTGGCGGGCAACACCGCCGCAACCTTCTCGGCATAGACACGTTTCAGATCGATTTCCCTCTTTTCGGCCCACAGTGCCTCATCGAGCAGCGCCGTGGCGCGATCGTCCGGAACGGATCCTTTCTTGATGAGATCCGCATAATCGGTAATCGTCTTTCCGAGCCGCTCATTGATCTGCATCAATTCGCCCTGATAGGAATCGTAGAGAGGCCAGAATACCTTGGATTCCGCATCAGTCAGCTCCATGTTGGAGGACACCAGGAACTTCTTGTCGGCCTTGATCTTGTCCAGCAAGATCTGAGCATTCTGCTCGCTCGCCGGCGACCCGGGCGCCTGGCGGGAAGCCGATCCGGCCGCAGCCTGGGAAGGGGCGGCGGCTGGCTTCGAAACTGTCTCCTGTGATGCGCATCCGGCCATGATGAAAAGGCCGATGACAACCGAACTCACTCGTCGCGCTGATCGCATGGTCATTCTCCTTTGGTTCAAGACTTGTTCCGCCCGTCCGCACATTTCCTGTCCGCTAGTAAATCAACGGAATCTGCTGGGCCATTTCTGCCTTGAGCAGCGCCCGGATCTTGTTCTCGATCTGGATGTAACGCGCCGCTTTTACCGGCGACATGACGGCCGCAATTTTCTTCGCGTAGGCGCTCTTCAGATCGACCTCCGCTTCTTCCGTCGCCAGAAAGTCATGCATGAGCCTCGTTGACGTGTCGTTGGGAATCGGTCCCTTATTGAAGGCATCGGCGTACTCTTTGATGACACTTATCAATCGATGATTGATCTGATCCAATTCCTTCTGGTACGCGTCGTACTGAGGCCAGAACACCTTGTTTTCCGCATCGGTCAGCGCCATATTCTCTGCGACCAGCAGCTTCTTGTCGGCCTTGATCTTCTGCATCAGAATCTTCTCGTTGGCATCCGAGGTACCTTGGGCCTGCGAGACTGAGACCAGAAGGAACAGACTTAGCGCCGCCATAAGGGTGATGGTCGTCAATGACTTCAATGACTTCATGGGTACGATCTCCTTTGCCTTATAGTAATGAGAAGGTTGTTGGTCCCGTGGTCACACGCCGAGGCCCTCGCATGTTGAGCCGGGTGAACGGCGGGCCGACCCCACGGCATCGGCGCCACAAGAGGTATCAGATTTGACGACCGAGGGGACCTGTCGAAACTGAGAGGTCTGGCCGGTCAAATGATGACTCGTTCCTACGCTCTTTCGTGATCTTGTCCCCCAATGAACCCCACACGAACATTGCCCGTGAACAGGGTCGCACCCGAGCAAACGGCCCAGAAATATAGTGGGAACCCCCTCGTCCTGTCAACCCATCATTCCTCCCGTCATCATTCCCTCCCTGCTCGGACCATCGATTGCCGGCTAGTCTTCCCTGCGGGAGTAGTGGGGCGATCCCTCAGGGGGATAGTCAAGCGATCCTCTGATCTCGGCGATCGTCTCTTCCGGAAAGTCCGGAAGATACAGGGCGCGTTGCGCTTTCCACTCCTCGACTTCAGTCTCGATCGCCTGCACCCGCTGTTCGTCGAGTGGCTTCCCCGGGAACGCATATTCGATTTGAGTGGGGACTCCAAATCCGGTCCCTGCCGCTGCGACAATCTCCATGACCCGGAGATTCAGATCGCTGGCGATGTCATGGAATTCGGCATAACCCGCCGCCTCGACGTACGAGAAGATCTCCAGATCGAGAGAGTGTTCCGCAAACCCCTTGAACCGCACATACAGAGGGTCGGCCAAGACTTTCGGATGGCCGTAGAGCATCTTTCGAACCTCAACCATCAGGTACCGAATCTGGTCCGGAGTCGTCTCATAGCGAAGTCTGAGCCTCGGGTGATACCAGAAGTGGTCGCGTTTCGAGAGGTTGTGCACCTGCATACCGAGAAACTCAGCGTTGGCGATTTTGAGCACGGTTCGTTCGAACGTGCGAATGCGGGTGGCGCGAAGCCCGATCTCTTCTACGGTTCCCACGGTTGTACCGAAGCGGCACAGATCCCCGACCTGGACGGGCTGTGTGGCCATCAGTGTAAAGGCCCCAAGGAAGTTTTCGAGGGTTTTCTGCGACGCCAGCGCGATCGCCAATCCGCTGATCGTGAGCCCCGCCAACTCAAGCGTGGCCACGCTGAATCCCATGTACTCGAGCCAGAGAAACGACAGGACGATAAGGAGCACAACCTTGAGAATCCTGATCACCGGCTTGAAGCGCAACGCTCCGCCCGCAAAGCCTTGCCCATCAAGCTTCGCTTGCCCACGCGCTGCGACCAAATCCACCGTCCGCACCAGAAGCCATGCCAACGCGATGAATTGGAGGATTCTTGCTTCTCTCAGGGCGTGCAAGGCGATCGACGGTCCTGCCATGCCCGTGCTCCAATACATCAGGACCGCCCAGATGAGCAACCGCACCGGCCCCGTAAACAATCGTTCGGCCTCCCGCCCGAGATCTGTACCGAAACGGCGGACGATGACGGCCATGACCCACGTGATCAGCATCGCCGCCGGATAGAGCAACAAGCCGAGGCCGACCAGCATGATCCACAGCCAGAGGTGAATGCCGAGGACGGAGACATCGAACAACCAACTCGGAAGCATCTCCTCGAGCCATCCATAGCCGAACTCCCGGTACAATTCGGGAATTTCCGCGACCGTGACGCCGGCGAATTTCCAGATCGGCGCTCCGTTGTCCTGCGTAACCCGCTGCAGGAAGATGTCGAATACGGCATCACCTGCCGAGATGGTTCCGACCCGGTCGTAGGCCGGGTGAAGATGGTCGTCTTGGTCGCCCTGCGGTTCGGCGCTCAACAGGTCCGGGGCGATCCAGAGCGCTCGGTCGAGCACGATTCTGAGTTGCCGCGCGAGCTTGGGCCCTTGGCTTGCCGCTGTCTCGGGGGCCAAATTGCTCAGGTCCAGGTATTCGGCCGCCAGCGCATAGTTGCGTCCCCCCGTTGCCGCCAGAAATCGACGAACCGTGGATCTTGGAACCTGCCTGCCCAGCTGGTCATAGGGTAGTCCAAGTTGCGACTGGTCCGGCGCCGCTTGCCCAGTGGACGGGGTTTCGTTGGTCCTTTTCGAGATCAGCTCTTTCAAGGACGGTTGTGGCGGATTCGTCTTGGCCGACGACGGCGACGCCCACAGCACTCCGAGCAAGATCATGATTGTTCCGGTCATCATGGCAAGCCGCCGGGTCAGCAGTTGGCTGGGCATGGTCATTCCTCCTGGTCTGCCTGTCTGGGAAATGGTGATGTATTTAATGTCAAATGCCGCCTCTCCGCTATTTGTACGGCAAGGCGTCACCTGTATCACGGAGCGCCGGACGCCCTCAAGAATCACTGTGCGGAGGGTTGTGGAGGGTTATTGACACGAGGCAGGAGATGTTCATCGGATAGTCAGGCGGCTGTGCGAATCGGCACGCTCTTCGCGTCTGCCGTGACGCCAAACGGTACATCCTCCTCTGTTACGCGCCTGCCAACCCCACTGTTAGATCGGTTGGCTCTTTCATCGCATCGCTGGACGAATCAGGTGGACCGAACCGGCGTTATTTGCCTGTTTCAAGATCCTGCATGAGCCGTTGAAAGTCCGGATCGCTTCGGATCAGCCGACCGACGGCCAGGAGTAGCTGGTCAACCTGCGCATCGGTGAGGTACAGCGTCGTGGGAATATTCATCAGCGACTCTCGCTCTTCGGAATCAGCGATCTGAGCGAGACTGGCGTTGATAAAATACATCTCGGCATCCGAGGCGAAGGGGCTGTCGACGGCTCTCGGTTGCGCACGCATCTCTTGTCGATACCGTTCCACCAATGCACGTATTTGCTCGACCGTTTCGTACGAATAGCGATTGATCGGCACATCAATCAGCGAGCGCATGGCGGTGAAGAGGGACGGAAGTTGATCGCCCCCAAGGGTCATCACGTCAGGGCTGGTCTCCGCGTCTACTGCGAGGATCACAAATTTCTTCACCTTTTTCAGCAGACCGAACTTCCGACCGAACTTCAGCAGATTCTCCAACCCTCCTGCGACGTTGGCTGCTTCGATCAGGCTTCGGAGCGCCATGTTGTCCGACAGACCGCCGTCGAGCAAATGGATATAGGCACGTTTTTTCACATCAAGATGGGACAAGTATTCTCTTGCTCGCTGAGCGGCTGCTCCGCCTCTCTTTCTGGCTGACTCCGTCTCCGTCGGGACTTGAAACCCGCAGGTTCCTGCGTAATTCTTGAGCGAGATGGGACTCAACACCACCGGAAGCGCCGCAGAGGCAGCCGAGGCCAGGGCGATCGGAAATTGGCTCAGGTCTGAGCAGAGCCAGTCGAACTTGCTCTGGTCAAACTCGAAGCGCGAGAGCATGGCCATGTCTGTGGCATGGATGATGAGAAAGGGCCTCTGCCGGCGTCCCAGCAGATCGCCGTAGGTGTTCCCTTCGAACAGGGCCTCGTCCAGCAATTCGGCCATGATATGCGTGCGTCCAAAGTAGGGTGACCATAGGCGAAGCCAATTGCGGGGGGACCACAGAATTCGTGATCTGAGTTCACGATCCCAGTCCTTTCGCAAGAACCGAGACTCGAAATCTTGAAAGATCCGATCGCCGTGCAGCGCATAGTACCCACCCGTAAAGGTGCCTCCGGACAGCGCATAGATGACATCCAGCTCATCGAGCAACCGCTTGGTCTTGCCTTCCCAGGTAATCTGTCGGCGGGCCAGTTCCCCTAACGCTCCCAATGCTAGGGTCGAGGCTCGGGTCCCCCCTCCGGAAAACGATGCAAAAATCAGGAGGCTATCCGAGTTGTCCGCGTCTGGTGGGGCAAGAGTAGCGAATCGATACCCGGAGGCAGGATCCCACTGTGTCAAAGGCGCATTGAGGGTCGGACGTTCGTCGCAACCGACCAGCATCGCCAGCGCAATGATCGTTGCACAAGAGTGAGCGAGGGCTCCCATGCGTTCCTTTCCGTGGGGCAGGCTTACGAACCAATCGCCACTGCTTATATCAAAATCGATTGACGGTGGCCATTCCTCAAACCCAGGACCGACATGCGTGAGATCATCGGGCGTTCCAGCCGGGCACGTAACGGCTGGTCCAATTCCTATCCGACGAACCCACCGCAGGACCTTCACACATTGTCACTTGTTTTGGGGATGATTCGCGAAGTACCCTACCGCCTCGGCGGCGTTGTTGAGCACACCAGATGGTGCCTGACCAATTTCCACCGAATTGCGAGTCGTCGCGGCCTCGAAGATTCCATGATTGCAGGTTGGACACGCGCCCTGTTGAGTGCGAGGAAGACTATAGCAACGATAAAGACTGTCGGGGAACAGGCCAAGATGTTGGATCGTGAACCTTTACTGCTCATGAATGACTGCGTGGCCGTGAGGGAACAGACCGGATGCGTATCCTAGTCCTTGGTGGTGGTCCTGCTGGCGGCCGGCACCGCGCGTTACGTCGCAAAGCTGATCACATCTTTGATGCCCTGCTTGCGCGCCAGCACACTCGGGGCATCTTCGAACGGAACCCGGTTCATCAACGATCGTACGGCTTCCGGGAACAGCGCCATGAACTGTTCGAGACGATGGATCGCGCCATCGTGGGCTGAGCGGCCTGCATTGACCGTTCCGAGGATGACCTGATTCTTGAGGACGAGGTCGCGCATCCAGCGGCTGAGATCGGCCGGCACTGGGTCGCCCTGCGCCGGAACTCCGCTCAGGATGAAGACGCCGTTGGCGGCGAGGGCCGGAAGCGCACCGAAGGCGACCGAGGGAATGCCGACCGCTTCGAAAATGACGTCGAATCTTCCGAGATGCTCGGACAAGTGTTCGAGCGGCGTACCTCCGGCTGAAACATACTTTGCCCCAATGGCCCTCACGAGCGCAGCTCGCGGACCATCCTCCGCCTCCCGCGAAAAGACGGCTGTTTCGATCCCGTAGCACTGGAGGACCATGGCGGCGAGAAGCCCCACCGGCCCCGCCCCGAGGACCAGACCTCGTGGCCGTGGAAGGTCGAACCTGAACCGGGCGCGGATCGACTTGAACTCTTCGAGTGCCTTGGCCGCGACGGTGAGCGGCTCGACCAGGACCGCGACTCCTTGAAGGACGCGGGGGACCGCAACGAGAAAACGTTCCTCTTCAAGGAAGTATTCGCACAGGAAGCCGTCGTCGCGGACGATCCCGCGCTCGCTGAACTCTCCTGTCGTGCAAAAATCTTGTCGCCCCTGGCTGCAGGCCGCGCAACGCGGATTTCGACAAGGGCGTCTCACCATCGGGACGACCAATTCCCCGGGGCGAGCCCACGTCACATCAGGTCCTACCTCCGTCACCTCCGCCAGAGCCTCGTGGCCCAGGATAAAATCGGCCGCACCCGCTGGAGGTGTGCCGTACTCGAAGGCGCAGATCTCGCGATCGGTACCGCAGATACCTACCTCGAGCGTTCGAAGCAACACCTCGCCGCCATGGGGCTTGCGAGGCTCCGACCGGTCCGCCAGACGGACGCTCTTTTCACGTGGAGCTACGACTAACGCGCGCATGGATTTGTTCTCCTTAACAGGAGGGCGATGCTCCCGTCCGGCAGCGACGGACCTTCACAGGGGCCGAGAGCCCCGTCGCCTGCAAAGATATTGAGCGGCAGGCCAATGAGATCGGACGGGTCGGAATCGACAGCGGGGAGACTAGCAAGGTCACAGATGGACGGCAACTGTCAAAAATGGCACGGAGGTCCACTGTGCGCTCCCTGATCCCGGCCCAGAGTCGCTAGAAGGCGTAGAGGGTGCCGTAGAAGTAGGCCAAATTGTAGGCAACATCGATCTCAAACCCGCCTGTGCTGGTATCTTGCAGGCCAGCAGCCAGCCGGTCATAGGCGGCGCCGACCGCGAAGTTCTTGAACAGCCGGTACTCAAGGCCGGCATAGAACTCAAACATCACACCCTCGTAATCGCCCAGCCTGAGATAGAAAAAGTCGGTGCGGCCCTGAACCTGGATGCGTGGCGTCACGTTGTAGTTCAACAGAAGCCCGAACGACGGCAGCGGAAAAGTTATATGCTCGTTCACCGCCGTCGAACTGGAGGGTTGGTTGTTGGGCAGTAGGATGTTCCCTTGCGCCGTGAGATCGAATTTCGTCGCCGCCACATAGAACCCGGGCGACAGGGCCAGCTCCACCTTGTCGCTGCGATAGAACGACCAGTTGTAAAGAAACCTGTAGAGATTCACGTTCAGGTCCGACTGGACGCTCGCGTTGGCATTGATGGTGTTGCCGCCGATCTCTATTTGCCGGTCGAGAATCGTATTTTCTCCCCCCAAGGCGACCCGATACCACGAGAATCCAACTGCATGGCGCTCGTTGAATCGATAGAGGCTGTCGACTCTGAGCGCACTCGTGCTGTCGTCTCCGCCCAAGGTCTTCGCAAAGTCAACGCTCGCACCGATCCCTGTTCGCTCGCCGCGAACTGTGACGTCTGCATTGACTCCGAAGACATAGGCCCAGCCGGCGCGGATCATGAGCCGGTCGCGCAGCTCCTGTTTCGGTTCCTCGGCCAGAATCATGCCGGGTGTCCCGAGGACCAAGACAAGCACCATCGCCGTCACCAAAGACCGCCAAGAGCCCCACGCCCACTGTGGCGACAGTCTGAACAATCCTCTCATGATCCCCTCCCATATATCCGATCAGCCAAGCGTCACTACCGCGAGAGCGCACAGGATCACCGTCATGTTCCCTCACGAGCAGATGCGCCGGACCGGCCCTGGAGCAATCCAATCCCCGCCGATCCGGCTCTCCGCAAAAGCTCCGCCACCCATTTAAACCCGCTGGTGACAACCTTTCGAGTCGTCAGCGTTCCTTTGCCTCCCGGTTGCAAGGCAGTCGTACAGGGGTTTTCGAGCGGAGAGCCGGCTACCGTGGCCTGAAGAATCACACGAGGCACCTGCAAAGTCAGTCCGATGGGGACCGCGATATCAAGAACCTTCCAAGCCTTGCTGGCGGCGATAGAGGTGGGTGACGTCGACACCCTGGGGGCGGCCAGGAGTCCGGTCAAACGAGCCGGCACTGCGAGACTGAGAAGGGCCAAACTTTTCGGCATGGGTGTCAGCACCATGTCCAGGTCTTCCGTGCCGAGGTTCAACATCCCGACGGCCGCGACCGAATGGTCCCTTGCGTCGATCAACAACGCGTCGGTCTCCATTTCTCCCTTCTGAATGTCGATATACGCGGCTCCGCAATTATATTGAGAGGCCCTCTCCCGGCGCCACGCTTGCGACAGCATGGCCGTCATCAGATTGGATGCCCATAAGTGGATGAGCCGATTGTCCCATGTCGCCGGTCCTGCGACAATTTCAAGATGACCGTTCGCGGCCCCCAGCACCTCTCGAAAGTCTCGGCCCCGTCCTTCGGCGGTCAGATAGATATCGGCGTGTCCTTCCACCTTGTCCGTAATATTGAACGCTTTGAACAGTCCGCCGTAATCAACATCGATTGCCGTGATCCCAACCGTGACATGCGGAACCTTGCCGGTACCGTCTATTGTGAATCGTCCGGTCTTCATCGACCCATTGTGGGACAATGCCAGCGGACCAACGGTCAAGACGCCATCCTGCAGAGTCAGCATCGCCGTGACCTCATCCGCCTCCACCGGTGGAACCGAGAGCCGTTTGATCGTCCAGAGGAGCTCCATATTCAGGGAATGGAAAGACTCAACGGGCAGCCGCCAATCCGGGATGATTCTCGGGCTGGCCAAGTCCGGGACTGGCCCGGTAGTCGCTTCCGACGACGACTCCTCGCTCTCCACCGTGACATCTTTCAAAGCAGGTCGCCCCTGGAACTCCAGGTCGACCAATTTGGACCAGAATGTCCCGGTCACCCGTGGCCGAGATTCCCCCCACGCCATCTCGATCTCCCCGGCGACATCGCTCCTGCCGGCTCGCGCTTGGAGATCGGACAGGGTCACGCGCTGATCGGCATAAACTACATCACCAGACAGCTCATACGAGCCCAGCTCAGGCAGGTCGTGATCGAACAAGGCGGCGAGACGCGGCAACGAAGCACCCTTCAGACTGACGTGGAAATCCGCAGTCCCTGTCCTACCTTGAAATTCCGCCTGCCCCTGCGCCTCCAGCGCGATATCCGGTCCCTGCAGGATCAGGGTCCAGGGCAGGGATACAGGCAGATCGAGCACTTGTTTCAATGGAACGCTCGTCACGGTGAGCGTGAGCGGAAGGTCACGCGCTTTACCCTGGAGACGGAGGCTAAGAGGCTCGTGGATTCCACCCGACAGACCTGCCGTTGAGAGCGAGACCGGTCCCACCTCATGGCCGCCGGTCCCGGCAATATGCAAGGCGTCCGGTGTCGCACTGAGGTTGAACCCAACGTGATCCACCAGCTCTTCAGCCCTGTTCCCTTCGCTCGTCAGGTCCAGTGCGAGATCGGTCGTTCCTGTCACACGATCGGTTATCTTCGCGTCACGAAGCAGCGCGCCATAGTCGAAATGTCGCGAACGAGCCTGAACCTTCAGCCTGGGCACGACCTCGCTGCTATCGAACATCAAAAGCGCGTTCATGTCTCCATACCGATGCATGGCCGAGGAAGAGGCATCCACTCGGCCACGATCTGCCGTGAGATGCAGCAGCAGTCTGCGTAAGTGGAGAGGGCCGGTATGGAGTTGGTCGATCTTCCATTTCACGTCCGCCACAAGCCACGGCGGAATCACCGGCACCGCCGGGCTTCCACGGCCGGACATTGAGCTTCCCCATTTGTCATGGCTCGCCGTACGATCCATGAAATCGTCTGCGCGCAGACGGCGGGACGTGAGGTCGGCCGTGACGGCAAACCGGTCGCTCTCCGTGGCCACATCAAGCCGTCCTGCCCCGTCGCTTCCCCCCATCTGCCAAGAGAAGGTGGTGCTCCAGGACCCGCCGCGCTCGCCGGCCACATGGCACGACAAGCGAAAGGGGCCGCTGGCCGGCAGGGAGGAAGCGAACTCATCGAGGCTGCGGCTCTGAGCTCGAACCAACACGGACCAGGTCTCGTGATTCAACGGCCGGCTCACCGTGGCGTCCACCAGCAACCGGGCCTGACCGATTCGGAGGACCGCGTTGATCGGCCAGGCTCCATCGGCCAGCAAGGCGGAAAACAAGCCGGTCGTCGCATGGATGCGGAATGGCCGTAGCCCATACCGGCCGGCCAGGTCGATTTCTCCGTGACCTGACACATCCAAGCTCGCCTGTCCCTTGTCAAACGAAAGCTCGATCGGTCGTCCCGACAAGGGATCCTGGAACAGGAAGATCGAATGATCCGTCCGAAGTGAGACGGCCAATGAGCTGAGAAGCGCATCCCATGTCTTTCCACGAGCTGTTGCACTCAGCACGGCATCGGACATGCCGATCAGAGCACCTGACAATTCAGTTTTGAACCTCGCCGGTTCAAGTCCCCGCCCGATTACAGAGAGTGAAAGCGATGGAACATCCGAGCGGACATCGATCTCCGTCCGTCCCTCGATCCGCGTTCCCAGGAAGTCTGCAGCCGGCACTTTGATCTGGAGCAAGCCCGCTTCCAAATCAGCCTGGACCTGTAACGAGCCCAATGCGCGCTCGCCGAGCACGACGGAATCGCACGTCATCGCGACAGCGATATCCCACTCCTTCAACCATTCAATGAAATGGGCATCCTGCGAAGCGCTGTGTCCGGTTGAAAAATCGTTCAGATCGATTTTCCGAGAGGCAGCAGTGGCGGAGAGGCGCGGCCGCCCCTCGTGGTATTGGAGCGAGGCATCCGCCGCCAGATCGCTCGTGCCCAACGTCGCTTTCAGACCATTGATGGTCACCTGGTTGTCGGCTGCTCTCACTCGTCCGGTAAATCGGTAAGGACCAAGCGCCGGCCAATCCACCGTCAGTAACTGATTGAGATCGGCCAGGCGAGGGCCTGCGGCGGTAAGCTGAACATCCAACAGAGGCGAGCCCAAGGGCAGCCCGATGTTGCCGTCGACCGAGACCGTCATCTCCGGTGCGTGGGCCTCCAAGGCCACCGGCCACCACCCCTGCCCACCGTTGGTCGCATCCAAGAACCTGCCGCCTGTTGCGTCGATCGCAACAGGCACCCCCCTGAACTCTCCGCTTGCGACAAGATGTACGGGCCGATCAGGAACCATGTCCAACTTCGCTTCACGGAGCGTCACCCGCTCCGTTGCGGCAGAGGATGCGAGACTGAATGTGGCCACCGCCTGGCTGAGGTGGATCGCCTGGATCTGCACCGCAAAGTGGGACGGTCTCGACTTCGAGGCATCGCCAGCGGTCATTGATCGCCCGCCTGCTTC
Source organism: Nitrospira sp. (assembly GCA_029194675.1). Taxonomy (NCBI): domain Bacteria; kingdom Pseudomonadati; phylum Nitrospirota; class Nitrospiria; order Nitrospirales; family Nitrospiraceae; genus Nitrospira; species Nitrospira sp. The sequence continues at coordinate 1,052,866 of JARFXP010000001.1, forward strand.
TCGTTCAAGGAATTTTTTATCGAGTGCCACCTTGAGATCGGTGACGGCGAGGGACGGAATGACGATCGATCGGCGCAGCAATGACGGCAAGTCGATCGACACCTCGACCATGTCCGCGGTGGCGAGGTCGGCGAATACGTGATCCGATTCCTCGGCGACCGCGACTTGCTTGAGGACAACCGTCGGTTCAAGCGACAAGGTCCAGGTCACCGGCCCGCTGATCGTGACTCGCTTGCCGATGCTCGCGCTGACTGTCTCCGCCAGCCAATCCCGCACCTGCGTCGTCGCGTTCAGCCACAACCAGAGTGATGCTGCTGCAACGATCACGAGAAGCGCAAGCGCACCGCCCCATAGAGCGATTCGAGCCGATGACCGCCGTATCGATTTCACATCTTCCAGTGGAACCCCTTGCCCGTCCGTTCGTCGCCGCTGCTTCGCCATGCCGCCGAGGCCGATCCTCACCGCGCTCGGGACACAGGTTGCAGCAGGTTGTTATTGTTTGCGCGTCAGAGAATTGTCCAGGACCCCACCTTGCTTGAGATCGGTGAGCCCTGTCGACCGCGTGTGATTTTTATCGCAAGCCGTTTCCCAGACGTTTGAAGTACAGGTAGGCTCCCACCATCAGGAAATTGATAATGACCGCGACCATGTTCCATCCGATCACCGGCCTGGACTCGATCAAGAATCCGTAGTACACCCATATAATCTGAAACGAGCCCATGATCCCGGCCATCGTGGGATTCATGCCCTGACTGGACCGCCGCTTGAGCATCGCGATCAAGTCCGGCAGGGCGGCGAAGGTCGTCCCGAATCCTGCCACGAAGCCGATGATTTCATGCAGCGGCATGCGCGTCTCCGTCTCTGTGATATGACACGATCAGCCTTTCAGGTGCGCTCCAGTCCGAACAGCATGAACCGGAATCTCTGCGAGGTATCAGTCACGGATTCCACATGATCCCTCGGTGAGAATGGGACACCATGAGCCGGCCCAGTATAGATGGGTGGAATTCAAAGAATAAAGACGGAATCGCAGCTCTTAAATTGCGAAGGCGGAGGCGGACTGTGTCTTGAAAGTTTGTTTGCCTCAGCATACAGTCCGGTGTGCTGCGCGTCGAAACCCCGGGTCGTGTGGCTGATGTCGATCGCGTTTCCGTCAATCCTGCCGCAAGCGAACAACTCAGATCCATGTCGGTGCTGGGCCTCTTCCTGTTGTCGATCGGGATGGGTCCGGCGGCAGCCCTTGGCGAAGTCACTGCCGACGATCCTCACAAGGCCCCCCCTCGAACCAGGCGGACGAGCCTCCTGCCGTTGAACGCGAACCGGAGGCGCCGGCGGCTGTTCTGCAGCAATGTGTGACCATCTTGACATCATGATGCTACCGATTTAGCATCAGCGCATGCGTACGACCATGACGCTCGATGACGATATTGCCGCCAAGCTCAAGGCGGAGGCGCGTCGTTCCGGCCGCTCCTTTCGAGAGACTGTGAACGAGATGCTACGACGTGGCCTTTCGACTAAGCACATTCGGTCCAAGAAGGAGCCGTTCAGGGTGGTGACCCGAGATCTCGGAAAGCTCTTACCTGGCCTCACCCTTGACAGTGTGGCCGATCTGCTGGAGCAGCTGGAAGGCCCCCTCTATCGATGATCCTCGTTGATGCCAACCTCCTCCTCTATGCCTACCACCCACAGTCGGACCAACACGAAGCGAGTAGAGCCTGGCTGGAAAGCACCCTCTCAGGTACCGAGCTTGTGCGATTCGCTTGGCTGACAATTTGGGCTTTCCTCAGAATTTCAACGAATCCTCGCGCCTTCGAACGTCCACTCACCACCCTCGAGGCGGAAGCGGCCGTGGCATCGTGGCTCTCCCAGCCACAGGTCGGAATTCTAGAGTCAGGCGACCGCCACTGGGACATGCTGCAAGGGCTGATGCGGAAGGGGCAAACGGCCGGCCCACTCATCATGGATGCGGTGCTTGCGTCCATCGCTCTCGAGCACGGCGCGATCCTTCACACCACCGATCGCGATTTCTCGCGATTTCCAGGTCTTAAATGGACGAACCCGCTGGTTCAGAAATAACGTCAATGCGCTGATCCCGCAACGATCAGGCACTGGCAAAATTGACAGGTCGTTTCACGCCGGTGGGACGGGCGTATCTCATCGGCCATATTTCGTATCTCGTGAAGCGTCGTCTTGGTAGGAGCGCGATACAGATGGAACCAGCGATAGCACTGAGGAGAAATGGCGGTCAGAACGTATAGGAACCGCCGAGAAAGACATTCGTATCGCGGGCGACTTCTCCCTCAAAACTCTGCTTTCGCTGCGAGTGCTGGAATCCGGCCAGGATAGCCGTACGCTCGCCCACGCGATAGCGGAACGTACATTGGCCCTGCCAGACGGTCTCGTGGCCGCCCTTGCGTTCGTCCCCTTCGATCTGGCTGGTCCAATCATTGCGCTCGAAATGCACCGCAATCTCCGCCGACAGTCGATGGGTCACCTCGGCTTCCAGTCCGATCGTGACGTAATTATTGACGTAGGACGTATCGTCCTCGAATTGCGGTTGGTTTCGCCCATCCGCCAACCCTCTCTCGTAGTGATAGCCGGCGACAATCGCATAATGCTCCATGAAATGCCAGACAAGGTGCGGACCTATCGTCCAAAACGTCGTATCGCGTTGCGCCCATTCGTCGTTGTACAACCGGGCGCCGTATCGCGCCAACAGCCGGACTTCCCAGTGCTTGGACAGATTGTGCTCCAACCTGAGGGATCCGATGTGGCTCGTCACCCGCTCCTCCTGAATCGAGTCCGTGCGCCGGCTTTCATTGTCTCCCAACAGAAGATTCGGTGCGGTGTAATAGCGGAGACGGACTCTCGTGTTCTGGTCAATGTGGTGGAGCATCTGCAGGCCGGCCGTGCCGTGATTGAATCCCGGATCGACGGCATAGATGTAACCCTGCCCTCGGAACGAAAATTCGGTCCGACCCAACCGGGACGTCATGGCTTTCATGACATTGACCTCCGGCTCGAACACCATATCCGAACCCTTGCCGATCAGCGATGAATCCAGAACAGGCTGGGTTGGATCGCCATCGAGGTTGAAACGTCGTGTGGCGGAGAACAGCGCGACATCGTCGGTGTAAAACAGGAAGGCCCGTCCTTCAATCGTCGTCTCGGCGAGCGCCGCGGGCGCCGCCACGAGCAAGAGCAAGACGGAAACGAGCAGTCGTCCTGACCTGCGGCGCTTATTCACCATGTGAGACATGCAGGAGGAACGGCCGACCGGGTGGGTAGGAGCCTCTCTACAGCCACACGTCCGGGGTCACATACATAGAGAACGGACCCTTGTAGCTGATTCACGTTTTCGGCGCAAGCTGCTTGCCCTTGCGCTCGGAAAATGCCGAACTATGCCTGAGAAGCAGACATTCAGATATTCGGGCATCAAGGGATCTCAAAGGGGAAGCCATATGGCTACGGAAACCAGCAAAGTCGGCAAACGCGGAACCGTTGTGATCCCCGCCTCGCTCCGCCGCCGGTATGGCATCAAAGAAGGATCGCTTGTTATTGCTGAAGAACGGGCTGAGGGTGTGCTGATCCGTCCGGCTGCAGCCCTCCCGGTGGAGATCTACAGCCCGGAACGCCGCGCGGAGTTCCTACTGTCCAATGCTGTGGATCCGGAAGACTATGAACGGGCGCGAAAAGCGGTTCGGAAGCTGGGCTTGGACCCGGACGCCATTCCTCACTACAACCCGACCAAGACGTAGGGCGTGGAGCGAGTCTTCCTGGAGGCCAATGTCCTGTTCTCCGCCGCCGACCGGCAGGACTCCCGGCTCCGACAACTCTTCAAGTTGCGTGGCGTGACCTTCATGTCTTCGGCCTACGCGGTAGAGGAAGCCCGCCGCAACCTCTCTACTACCCAGCAGCGCAAAGATCTGGAGCAACTCTGTGCATCCATGGAAATCGTCCCAGCCGCTCCGGCTGAATCGTTTCACTCTCCAGGCTTCGAGCTGCCGGAGAGCGACCGACCGATCCTCATGGCCGCCATCGGTGCTCGCGCAACCCATCTGCTCACCGGCGATGTCAAAGACTTCGGCCGTTATTATGGCCGGACTCTTGAGGGAGTGTTGATCCTGCCGCCGGCCATGTATATGCGGATGCGCCGGTGAGGGAGCCGCTAGAGCGATTGCCCCGTTTCACACGAGAACGACCTGCTGCCTGACGTTCCGCTCCAGCCCGAATTCCGCAAAGTTCATGAAACGAGCCCCGGTGCCCACCTGACGTCGACATGCAGTTCATGGATACATCGACCGACCACCGGTGAGGGCAACCCAGCCGCGGACGATCCGGTACACGAACCAGAGCCCGAGCACGACCATCGGCAGCCACGCGATGAGAAAGCCGATCCCAAGGGTCACGATGATGAAGGCTACGCAGAGTGAGATCCACAGCAGCCCGAACCAGAACGTCCGGATTTGCCAGCGAAAGTGCGATTCGAGCCACGTGCCGCGCGCCTCGCTCCGCTTGACGTAGTTCAGGATGACCGCGATGATCGACGGCCAGCCGGTGAGGAACGCGCCGACGACGGTCGCGGTGCCGAGGATGCCTGTGAGTAGGCTGAACGCATGCAGCCCGTACACGACTTGTGTCCAGGTGACGAGGGAATCCAATGCACGCTCCATGCTAGCCTCCACCGAGCCGATGACCGACAACCGGTTCGATGTCCCCTCACTCAATGGAGAGACATTGCATGGTACCGGTGAACTTGCCGTCCCGTCCCTTGTCGTCCATCGAGACCGACATGCCCCCGTCCGTCTGCGCTGCAACAGACAAGATGCCCGTATCGTTGATGTCTTGACATCAATGACGATGATGCTATGATGCCTACATGCGCACTACTGTTCGTATTGATGATGAACTCCTCCGGAAGCTTAAGGAACAGGCACGTAAGGAAGACGCTTCCTTGACCCTCCTACTGAATCGAACGCTCCGCGCAGGCATGCGCGCATCGGTCAAACTATCTCGGCCGAAGCGACGCCATCGGGAGCAAACCTACACTATGGGCCTGCCGAGGATCAAACTGGACAAAGCTCTGGCTCTCGCCGCGGCACTGGAAGATGAGGAGATTGTCAGAAAAGTGCTCGGCCGAAAGTGAAGCTGATCGACCTGAACATCCTCCTCTACGCCGTCAACGAAGACGCTCCTCATCACGGAACCATACGGGCCTGGTGGGAGGAAGCCTTGAATGGCGACGAATCTTTGGGACTGCCCTGGGTCGTCCTTCTCGGATTTCTCCGCATCTCAACCAACCGCGACATATTTCCACGACCGCTGGATTCCGATTCGGCTGCCGACAAAGTTCAGGCCTGGCTTTCTGTCGACATCACTACGCTCGTGCCGGAAAAGGAGGAGCATTGGGAGATTCTTCGTTCTTTACTCAGAGAGACTGGTACTGCTGCCAATCTCGTTACCGATGCTCACCTGGCCGCCCTCGCAATCAGCTATGGTGCCGTTCTCGTCTCATGCGACAATGACTTCGCGCGTTTCAAAAGGCTGCGCTGGGAGAACCCAATAGGTCGTAAGCCTCAGCGACGCTCCTGATTATGGCCGAGGGTACTCCTTAACGAGCCGCGCCTACTGCGAGGCGCTTCCGCTTTGACCGTCTGTCTCGATTTGGGCCATTACCGCTTATGGTGTTAGGTCAATCGTCACCTTCCATTGCTGTCATGCGCCGCCGTGCAGGAAGAGCGAGCGGTTGATATCCCATCGCAGACCCCCTTCGATCTCCGAAGCTGAAAAACCTGTCGGACCATCAGTCTTTCCAGTCGATCAGCGGGATCTCACGAGCCACATTTTCACGAGGGGCGACGCCGCGCTGAAGCAGCTCAGATCTGGTTCTTGGCGACAAGCTTCCACTGGACCAGATCTCGATGTGTGCATCCTTCCCTGCCGTAGCGGCCCTCTTCGCGAGACGGTTATAGGCTGACTCGCTTCTCTCGCTCCAAATCCCATGGTCCACGGCCAGTGGACAAAACAGCGTTCCTGCTTCGGTGAAGCCGACCGGAATGCGTCCAACAATGTCGATATCCACGATGGGTGCTTTCTGCTGGTTGTAGGCCTGCAGGAGTTCGGCTTCTTGCTGGTAAAACAATGCTTCTTCCTCCGACAGGGCATTCAAGGCCGCCCCGAGAAAGCGGTCTCGGTGTGAAGCCTTCGTCAGCTCTTCGAGAGCGAACGCAATAACCGCTTTATGCCGGGGGCTGTATGACGGATGAGCCAGAAACTGGCGGGTCAGTTCGTCATCGATCTGCATGGCCTTCAACTTCTTTTCGCTGAGGCTGTTCAGATCCGACGGCCCCTGTTCCTCCAGAGCTTGATTCAGCACCTGTACGGTTGTGAGAGAGGTCAACATCAAGGGCAGCGGGTTGGGTGCGGGAACTAAGACCAAGGCAAAGGTGGTGGTATAGCCGGCCACATGCGCCCACGCGGCGCGATCCAATTCATGCTGGAGGATTGGATTCGTCGAGTACGGATCGACATGATAGTGAGCAGCGATACGGCGTTTGTACGCAGACATTTGGGCAAACGATTCAACGCTGTTGTCTTCATAGGGCCCCGCCTCGTACGAAAGGCTGTCCTTGGATGATTCGATCAGTCGAGAAACTCCCCGGGGGATTCCGACAAGCGTTTGCCAGGGCTTCGAAGCAAGGCGTCCAAGCGCGTTTAGTGGAGTGATCCATTCGTGAACCGCGGCTTCGGCCGTCAGCCCAGCGAGGTTGCGCTCATGCAAATCGGCGATGGCCGTCAGCTCGCGTCGCAGTCGAACGAACATCGTGCTGCCGTGAGCGACAAACCGACCATGCGGGGATGAGACGGAATACACATTCGTGTACCCGTCGTGGAGGATCGGATCTTCGACGCGGTACTGTGGGCCTGCAACGAGGTCCGGTCCCAGCACCTGCTCGGCCGGCTCTTCTTCCGGGACTTCGTATGGCGCTCCCCATGAGTCGATGACGCTAAACAGGCCAAGAGTGAGAATCATGAGGGTCGAGCAAGCCGACCAAGCCATTCTCCCTGTGTCACCGTTGGTCTCTTGCGCCTGTAAACATGAGGGAATGCGCATGGCCACCTCATCGCTCATCGAACGGAAACATCCGCTTCCAGTCTCGTTTCATATCCACGACCGTCCAGCTTTTGGCAATCGCCTCATCCAGCGCCTTGTCCAATTTCCCGATGTGCGAGGTACGGTCATAGGCCCATTCACGCTCGGCGTCCGTATGGTGCACCAGCCCCATGAACCGCAACCCGGACCCGGCTGCCGTCCATTGCAGCATTTGAAGGTCGCCGTCGGAATTGCCGAACGCAAAGATGGGACGGCGACCGATGAATTTCTGAATGCCGAGAGGCTTGCCTTCCTTGTCGTCAATGAAATCCACGGCCGGCAACTTCACGATGACGGGCTGGCCGTTACGCATCTCGAACTTCTGCTTCCCCGTGCTGCCGATCACCTGCTCGGGCGGGATGCCGTACACCTTCTCGACCCAGGCACGCATGAATTCCACCCCGCCGCCTGAAACAATGAAGGTCTTGAATCCATTCGCGCGCAGATAGGCAAGCAGCTCGAGCATCGGCTGATAGACCATCTCGTAATAGGGATGCTTGAAGCGTGGATGCGTCGCGGTGGCCAGCCAGTTCTTGACGATGCGGTCGAACTCGTCAGTCGTCATGCCGCTGTGCGACACAGCCAGGACCTCCAGCAGCGCCCTCTCCCCTCCTGCGGCAAAGGTTTTCTTATCTCCTTCCAGCAGCGCCTTGAACGGCTGCTTCGTCTTCCACTCGGGATGCTGCGGCGCTAACGCCTTCACACGGTCGAGTGCGAATTGCACCTGGAAGTAGATCGGCTGTTCCGCCCAGAGCGTGCCGTCGTTATCGAAGACCGCAATACGCTCGGCCGCCGGTACGAAGCCCGGACCTCCTTCCGTCGTCACACGAGAGACGAAGTCGAGAAGTGATTTTTTCACGGGACCGTCATTCCATGACGAGAGCGGGTCTGGTCCGATGGCGGGAAGGGAGTCGGCAACGTGCACGACTGTCACAAGAAAAGCGAGCCCTGCAATCCGCATCGCGGAGGCGATGAGTTTTGTCCCCCCCCTGTGGATTGGCGTCATTCGACAGTTCGGCTTCTCGATGTTCGGCAACATCAGCGTCTCCATACCTGTTGATTAGTTGGGACCAGGGCGACGGAGCACCTATGAAACGCCATGGCTCGATGGTTTTCAATAAGCTAAACTGACCCCGATGTTAGCTTGGCCCCACTGTCAGCGGGGCCTGGTTGTTCAAGAGAACCCCTCTGCCCGTACACGCGCTGTTCGAGACCCTTGAGGACGGTACCAGCGTGAATAACTTTCTGCAATGGTTTCCTGGTGCTACGGACGAACAGGTCGTCGCTTGTTGGAGCCGGCTGAACACAGCCTGGTCGAGACGTGAGGCTCGCCTAATAGAAAAACCCCGCGCGCGTTGCGAATCCTCTTCGATCAAGGCACAGCGGTCCCTTTGCGACAGGCGCTGACCGACCACTCGATCGACGAGGATTATCTCGAAATCTTATTTTTTGATGAGCAGAATTTGCCCTGATTTTAGGGCGAAGCGTACCCAACGTACGTGTGCAGGAACAACGGGACAAGCTGGTCTCTGCGGTGAGTGAAAGGCAATGCGCTCTCCGTCCGATCCATCGAGAAATGATCCGTGACAACCCCTCTGTCGGTGTAGAGACGGGGCTTAGCGAAAGCTCCGAAGCCCTCGATGCCGGTGCTCCGATTGCTGGTGCGCTGGGTGCACCCTCCTCGTGCTGGGATCGACCCTGTGGGGTGGGCCGTAGCGTTGTAGCGACTGAGACCCCGTGAACGCGTCCCTGTACGAGGCTGGGCTGTTGCGGGGTGTCGCGCGAATCGGGGGCGTCAACGTGGATGAAATCGCATTGCCGCTATGCCCCTTGCTTCCCCTTGCCTCTGGCAACCACTGCGATCACCTGAAAAAGTTTCTCGACTCGAGCCTTGTATTGATTCATGAATTGAGCCGTCCACATCTTGTTGTATTCAATTGCAGCACTCTTCTTCATCCCCGCATCCTTTTCACCAAGCGGAGAGGAATAGTGCGCAATGAGACGATCAAGCTCGTCTTCACCAAAACTCCTCGAGTATGCATGCATTAAATGGTCATGGAGAGTCTCGACCTGTCCTATCGATTTTCTGATGTCTTTCAAGAATGCTTCAATAAGTCGTTCGATTTCCTTCTTTTTCTCACCGGCCACATTGGAATAGGTGTTTCCTATGGCTTTTCTGATTTGCTGTTCGTATTCGCCGATATATTTCTGAGTAAGGGAGTCATATTCCGACTCCAGCTCCGAGACTCGGATCAGCGTCAGCAGTTTCTCAACCTTGATTGACTTGGAGTTCTCAATCGTTGCCGCTTCGGCAGGAGCGACGCTGGAAATCAGCGTCACGCAACAGAACCAACCTCGTAGCACAGCCGACGCAATTCTTACATCATGTGTCCTCTTCAAGTTGTGCATAGTTCTCACCTCTTGCGGTCGAGTCTACATCGTATGGATCGATCGTCAAGAAATAGAGAATCTTCTATCATCAGACTTCGCTCAACCTTCCGAGCCATAGGCCCAGCGAGCGCGGGTGAGATCGTGATGTGATGGTCTGTTACGTGCGCCTACCGATTTGTGCCCGGCGATTATTACCCAGGCAAGGCCTGATACCAGCCATTGGCCTGAACGAGGGTGAGCTTCCTGTCGAAGAGTCGGCTGAGCTGATCGCTGGTGAGCAACGCGGACTTGGCGCCATCGGCAACGACTTTCCCGCCTTTCAAGAAAACGACTCGATCGATCTCGGGAGGAATTTCATGCAGATGATGCGTCACAAGGAGCACGGTTTTCCCTTTTCTGATCTGAGCGCGCAGGAAATCGAGGTACTGAAAGCAGGCCTGAGGATCGAGGCCGCTGGTTGGTTCATCGAACATCAGCACCAGCGGGTCATGCACCAATGCTCGGCCCAGCAGAAATCGTCGCTGCTCGCCGGTGGACAGATGGCCGAAGCGGCGGCCGGACAAAGCCATAATTCCCAATTCCTGCATCACCTCATAGGCCCTGGTCACCTGCGTTGTAGTGAACTGTTGGTATTCATAGGTATCGTTGCTGGCATAGAACCCGGAAAGGATCACGTTGAGCCCTTCGGCACAGATTAGATAGTCTCGTTGGAGATCGTGAGACACCATACCGATTTGTTTGCGCACATCCCAGACATTCCAGCGTTCATCACCGAAGAGTGCCATCCGCGTTTCATCTCTCGCCATCACATGGACTTCGCCCGACAACAATTTGAGAAGCGTCGATTTTCCCGCTCCATTGGGGCCAAGAATGACCGCATGTGTTCCCGCTCGCAAGTCGAAGGAGAAATCCGAGAAGACGCAGGTATCGCCGCGATAGACCGTGGCATGCTCGATGTCAAGGATTGAGGCGGAACTGTCTGATCGGCTTGCCTTTTTATCAATTGATCCCCGGATTGGTTGCTGGACTGGTTGACCGGCATGCCGAGCCTGTTCAAGACCGGCGCGAGCCAACGCATCCGCCCGCTCATTCTCCGGGTGTCCGTTATGCCCCCTGACCCAGTGCCATTCGATCGTATGCTTGGCAACCAGCGCATCGAGTCGCCGCCACAAGTCTTCATTTTTCACCGGGTCTTTGCCTGCCGTTTTCCACCCACGCTGCTTCCAACTGTGAATCCATTCACTCATGCCCTTCTGGACATATTGCGAATCAGTGTAGACTCGAGCCCTCACTGGCTGCGTGAGTAACTGCAACGCTTCGATGACAGCGAGCAACTCCATCCGGTTGTTGGTGGTCGCCGGCTCACCGCCACAGAATTCCGTTTCAGCGCTGCCGTCCCGCACCAAGACCCCCCAGCCCCCAGGACCGGGGTTTCCGCTGCAGGCGCCGTCTGTATAGATGTCGATCATACGGTTCCTCTTTCGATTTCGTCGTTCGCGTCTGGATTGTACTAGGTATGTTTCATTCGAGCTATCGCTCGAATCCAAGCAGAAAGCCGGCCTGTCGCACGCCCATCGGATAAGGCTTGTTTTTCGGAGCAGCACAATGAAATGCGCTCAGGAGGCGAGAATCCAATCTTACACCGATGCTTGAATGGCAGCTCCCTATATGATGAGGATCACCGCGTCTAGTATCAGGCCCGAGAGGAACACATCGTTGAACCAAGTTGAACCAAGCCAGCAAAGAATCGTCACTACTTGGTCCTGGACGGCGGATAATTTTTGAACGCTTTCTTAATCGCCTTCTCGGTCAGGTCGATGTTCTCTTCCACGCCTTCTCTCAACTCAGCCACCATGGTGGCTCGCCATACCAGTGTCTTGTTGGCCGGCTCGACCAGATCCGTAATCAGTGTCCCTTCTCGATACTCATACGACAAGTTCCCGGTGTAGCCGCTACCCCAGCCATATCCGTCTCCCCAGCTGGACGCCGGAGCACTAGGTCTGCTTTGCACTTCCTGCTTGTCTTTCACACCCACCCAGTAATGCACCAACAAATCCGGGTGCTGATCGAGGCTGATCTGCGTCAACCCTTTCTGCCGAAGTTCCCGCTCGAGCATGCTCTCGAGTCGATCCCGGACCAGTGAGTTGTCCAGTCGCCCGCCTTGATTCAGGTCCGTCATTCCGGTAAACGCAAATGTCTTGAACCGGCTGAAATCGATGGTCGAATCGAAGTCGGTCTTGACATCAATCGCGCTACACCCTACGGCACAGGCCACGAACATAGCCGCCACTCCGCTCCACCATCCCTGCATAGCGCAACTCCTTTCTCGAACTCGCCTGGCTCCTTTCGAGCCTGTGCCAGGATCTTCCTGCGCGGCCCTCTCGCGCACCCTGTCACAAGGAGGAGGCAGGCTCCGGCACCCCCCGCCCGCGATGGATGCCATCTGTATAGGCTGGAATCGATCGAGAGTCAACGGCAAGGCGGGAGAGATGTTCGAGAGATTCCGCAAGGACCAATTCAGCTGATCGTCAGCCACTATCGGTGGCTTCCACACCGCGGGGAACTCCGTGACAGGTCGAGCACAAGCAACAATACGCCGACCGTAATGCAGACATCGGCCACGTTGAAAATGCCGGTGCGGACGCTGCCGATGCCGACATTCATGAAGTCAATGACGCGTCCATCGTGGAGCAGGCGATCCAAAAGGTTGCCTATGCCTCCGCTGAGCACGAGGCTCCAAGCAGCGACGGAGAACGGCGGCATCTGCTTGGCCCCGAAGAGTACAATTGCCATTCCGACAAGACACAGCGCAGGGAACGCTTGGAAGAGAATGACTCGTAGCCCCTCGGACAACCCGCTGCCGAGACTCAAGAAGGCTCCCGTGTTCTGGGCATACTCCAGGCGAACAGTATCGTGGAGCCACGATCGAGGGGGCTCGAAGGCTAAGTACTGTTGCGCAACATCTTTGGTGAGTTGGTCGCAACCCACACAGCCAACGAGCAGTAGAAGTATCAACAGGTCTCGTTTGAACCGCACTGTTGAGAGCCTGACGTTCATCCTAGGTTTCGAGGAAGTGGCTCAGCCATTTCTTCTCCATCGCTCGGTCCCTGCTACTGCCTACCTTTCGAGTGAGCATCAAGACGACTCGTCCTTGCGGGGACGGCCGACAGGCAACTTTCCCTTTCTCTTCTTGAAACGCTTCCCTTTTTCCAGATTTTTGAGCGCGGATTGGATCGCGGACTCGACGACACCGGTGAGCGTCAGCTTTGGGCTCCAGTAGACGACCGTTCGCAACCGCTCGACCATATCGGCAGAAAGAGACAGCGTGACCCTTTCCTTTCGCTTCGTGATCTGCCGTTTCTGTTTCATGTGATCATCTCCTTCACAATGTGGCTGGGCCTGTATTCACCGTTTATACTTGCATATCATGCTCTATTCCATACACGCAAGTGGACTTTGCGGTCCGGCCATTTGCTCATAGAATTCCGGCCTGGGGTCTTTTCCACTGCACGCTCATCAGGTATGATGCAAAATCCTAAGGCGACTTTTCCGGGTCACCGATCCTTCGACCCCACTCCGAGTAGCGAGGCGATCATGGTGCGATTCGTTCTGGCCATCATGCTGGTGTTCATGCCCTTGAGCCTGTCTTCCTGCGACAAGGCCTATCTGGCGACTATGGAGAAGATGGGCTATGCCAAACGCGACATCCTCAGCAGTCGTGTCAAGTCGGCGAGGGATGCGCAAGAAGATGCGAAGAAAGAGATTCAGAGCACCCTTGAGCAATTCGGCAAGGTGGTCTCCTATGAAGGAGGAGATCTGGAAGCCACCTATAAGAAACTGAGCGGTGAACTGGAGACAAGCGAAGACAGTGCCGAGGCGGTCAGGAAGCGCATCGCGGACGTCGAAAGCGTGGCTGATGCGCTCTTTTCGGAGTGGGAGAAAGAACTCGGTCAATACTCGAGCGCCGACCTGCGCCGGAAGAGCCAGGCCAAACTCACCCAAACGAAGGGCCGCTACCGAGAGATGCTTGCGGCCATGAAGCGCGCGGAGCAGCGGATTGAACCGGTCCTCAAACCCCTGCGCGATCAGGTCCTCTACCTGAAACACAATTTAAACGCGCGCGCGCTCGCCGCCATCAAAGGAGAACTCGTGAAAGTGGATGCGCAGGTCGATCAGCTGGTCAAAGATATGAACCGTTCCATCGCCGAAGCCGACAAGTTCATTCAGTCGATGGAGAAGGAATCGGACTGAGTGTGTGCAACGTGAGGGAGGTCGCCGATGCGTATCGAAGACCAACGCGAAAGCGACAACATCGAAGATCGTCGAGGCATGGGCCCGGCCCGGATGGGGAGAGGCGGCCTCGGCATCGGCACCGTTGTGCTGGCGCTCGCCGTCAGTTACTTCACGGGCGTCAATCCCCTGACCGTGATGAATCTCCTCAGCGGCGTCCAGAGTATGACCGAGGTGTCCGCCCCATCTGAATCCGGCCCAGTCGGCGCCCCTCAAGACCAACTGGGCAAGTTTGCCTCCGTCGTCCTTGCAGACACCGAAACGACCTGGCGAAATCTTCTCGGTCCTCGGTACGAGGAGCCTCGTCTGGTGCTCTTTTCAGGAGCCGTGCAGTCGGCCTGCGGCACGACGTCGTCGGCTGTTGGGCCGTTCTACTGCCCCAACGATCACCGGGTCTATTTGGACCTTGCGTTCTTCGAAGAAATGGCGCATCGTCTAGGGGCGGCGGGTGACTTTGCTCAGGCCTATGTGATCGCCCATGAGGTCGGCCATCACGTGCAAAATCTCCTTGGCGTCGCCGAAAAAGTGCATCGCCTCCGACGACAGGTGTCTGAAGTGGAAGCCAACGCGCTTTCGGTCCGGCTGGAACTCCAAGCTGATTGTTATGCCGGTGTCTGGGGTCATCACGCCAATCGCGAACGAAACTTGATCGAGCCCGGGGATTTTGAGGAAGGACTCCGCGCGGCAGCGGCGATTGGTGATGATCGATTGCAAAAAATGTCGCGCGGCCATGTTCAGCCGGAAAGCTGGACCCACGGCTCATCTGAACAGCGGATGACCTGGCTCAAGCGCGGTCTCGAGTCCGGTGACCCCTCAGCCTGCAACACGTTCGACAGGAAACGACTATGAGCAACGTACCAGCTCAGACTCAGAGTGGTGGCTTAGCCAAGGCCCTGGGAACACTCGCGTCCGACCCTCCCTGGGCGGCCAAATCGTTCCTCGCCGCCAGCGCGACGACCGCCGCCGGGCTCGGCGCCTGGCTCACCGACATGATGTCGCCGGCCCTCGCCCGTGGGGGTGCCAGCTTTCTCGGCGGGTTCTTGATCGGCTGGGCATTCCGAAAAACCGTGAAACTCGCTCTGTTGATCGCCGGCTCATTGCTGGTGCTCATCGCCGTCCTCAAAACGACCGGCTGGATTCACCTGGATTGGACCTTGATCCAAGCGGATACGACTCGTACGCTTGATTGGGCTCGAGGCAAAGCGCAGGGTCTCAAGGAAGTGCTGGCCGGCTATCTCCCCGCAGCCGGCGCAGCCGGCGCCGGAGCGATTTTTGGGTTGCGAAAGAAGTAACTTCCAGCAGGCTGCGGAAAAACCCTCCGTTCATCCTTCGATCAACTCAGGACAGGTCCTTCGAGAGCCTCAGGACGAACGGAGCGGCCATTGAATGTATTGAGGTTTTCCGTTCGTGCTGAGCTTGTCGAAGCACACATATCGAGTTTTTCCGCAACCTGCTAGAGGTTGGTCTCGTTCATTCACGCTACACCTTCCCTAACCGTACCGGCCCATGGGTTTGGCGGGCCTGTTGGAGTTCTTTCACATGCTTCCGCAGGGCCTGGCCTAAAGTAGAACGCTCGACTTCTCGTTTGAATCGCTCGCTTTCACGTTCAACCTGATCGATCGTTTCGGTCAGTTGTCCGACTAAGCGCCGGCCCGAACCGGTGAGCCACCCGAGATGATGATCGGCGTACTGCAGATCTTGTAGTGAGTAGCGGACGGATGCGATCTCCTCTAAACAACGAAACCGTGCCCGCTGCAAGTCTCGCTGACTAAGTCCCGCATTCTTCCATCTTATCGCTCCGCCTCGCCCCGATCCCCAGGACGAAAGCCGCTGGAACAAGAGCGCTCCCATGGTGAAGGTAAAGGTCGCGTGAAGAATTCCACGCAACGGCCGGAGGCTCCGCCGCCACGGCGAATAGAAGATCTGCCGGTTGTGGTCTCCACGATACATGACATACTTTCTTAATAAGAGGTTCAAGTGGTGATGGCTGTTCTCATGGATGAGATCGTCGATCAAATCGAGATTGCCACGATCGAAACAGTTGATGAAGGACAGCCCGGGTCGATGCCGGTAGCTGAAGCTGACGACCCCCTTCGCCTGCAGCGGGACAATGCGGAAGGTTAAGAGCGCCAGCACATCATGACCTTCAGGCCATGCGAGCCGGATGGTCTGCCAGGCGCGGCCAATGCGTTCGACTTGTCGCTGATCAGTGGCCTTCACCGTTCTCGGCTGACGATCCTTCCCGTAGACGAGGGTCGGGCCGACGGTGACGGGACGGTTGCCGCTATGGATTGCGGCGATTGGTGGATGGTAGGCCCACTGCCATCGCCCCATTTCTCCCCATCTCAACCAGATTGAGGAAACGATCTTGCCGGTCTTCACTGTGATCCCGGTCGGCTCTATTCGAAACGTGACGCGTCCTGACGACTGCCTCAATGCTCGTTGTACATCGTGCGGCGCTGAACACCATGCTCCATCGCGGTCCACGGAGAGCGTTCCCGCGGCTTCGCTGCGCTCGAAGTTATCCACCAACAATCCCGACACATCCCATGTTCCCATCTTCCTCCGGCCGCACCACTTGATCAACGACGCGGGATCAAACCAGAGCGACTCCTGGGTCAATTCCTGCGCCAATCGTCGACAGAGCGCGAACAACCGCGTTTCTAATCCACTTGCTTGAGGTTGGCCCGTCGGAAAAAGATCTTCCAGGTAGCCATGTTCAAAAAACTTCTCCTGACACTCGTCAAACAATTGTTCTGCAAACTCGGGCCGATCTTGTTCGCTCTTGAGCTGCCTGAGCAGATCCAAGAGATACACGAGATCATTCAGCGTCTCGATCCATCCGACAACTTTCCAGTTCGAACAAGCTTCTGGCTTGAGGCTTGAGTGGAGCACGTCGAAGAAACCAGTGGGAAGCTGGAATTCTCTGGCCAGATCAGCATGGTCGGCATGCAGTTCTTGGCACAGGTCGATCAACAACCGCCGCATCGAGAGACGAAACTCATCCTGTAATTGCGTGAGCCGCTGCGGATCGAGAAGGCGCATGGAGGAACAACTAGGCGTGAGATGCCGGGAAGACTCTAGCGTAGCGCGAGAGATGACGCAAGCTCGCTCGGCCAATGATGCTGGATCGCTCTCGCGGTTGCGAGTTCTTGCGGCACGTCGTAGAGTGGCGGCTTGAACACTCGTCCTTGCGTCAAGAAGCTTGTGATGTGATCTAGCGCATGCCGACAATTCGAGGAGGTAGAGACTGTCCACTGACATTGGAATTGACTCATGGCCTTGAATGCTTCCGACCTCATGCAGGTGCTTCATGAGATTGCTCCCGTCCTGCGTAGAGGATGGTTCCAAAAAATTCATCAGCCGACCGCCCGTACCTTGTTGTTCGAGGTTCGTGTGCCGGGACAGACGCATCGGCTCTTGATCTCCTGCGAACCGGAAACCACTCGTCTGCATCTCGCGAGCCATTCACCGCCTAATCCCCCGACACCTCCGCCGTTCTGTCAATTCATGAGAGCCCATTTCCAGGGAGCGAGAATCGACGACATCCACCAAGTTGCGAATGATCGCATTGTTGAAATTCAAATCACCGGCAAGGAAGGGTCCCGTACGATCCTGTGTGAATTGATCGGCAAAAAGGCCAACATCTTGGTCCTCGATGCAGAGCGACGAGTGCTGAGGGACCTTGCCGGCCAACGAGCCCTTGTCGGACAACCCTATGCACCACCGGCCATCCGTGAGATCGGTCAAGAAAGAGCAGCGGCTCGGTTCTCGGGAATTGCCGACTCCCTGTTTCCTATCTCAGCGGAAATCGAGGCGTTCTATCAGAACCAGGATGCGGCACGGGAGGTCGCCCAGGCCAAAGACTTACGCATACGATTCCTCAAGAAGGCACTCAAGAAACAAGTACGATTGCTCGAAGCCTGGCGGAGCGATCTATCAAGAGCCACCACCTATCGCGACTATGCCCGGTATGGAGAATTGATCAAGGCCCACCTCGGTGCGATCGCGAAGGGAACTGATCATATTGAGATGACGGACTATTTCGACGACAGGCTTCCTACCATTACGATTCCGCTCGACCCTATGAAATCAGCCCAGGGCAACATGGATGACTACTTTCGAAAACATCGAAAATTTCTGGCAGCTGAACGTGAACTCAGGCCACGTATCGAGCGAGCCGAGCAGGATGTGTGTAGAATTCGCCAAGAGATCAAGGATATCGAGCAAGGAATCTGGATTCCGCCTGCCATCCCGCCTTCTTCTTTGAATGCTAGGACCATCGCTCGATCAACCAGTGACAAGAACCACTCGACCGACGCTCAACGTCGGGGTCCATTTCGCCGCTTCACCTCCACGGATGGGCTGTCGATCTTCGTCGGACGCAATGCCCGAGAGAACGACGAGCTGACGTTCGGTCTGGCCAAGAGCGACGATCTCTGGCTACATGCCCGTGGGACGCCGGGGTCTCACGTCGTCGTGAGATTGAGCAAAGGAACCGATCCGCCGCCTGAAACGCTCCGTGACGCCGCGACTCTGGCGCTGCTCTACAGTGACTTAAAAAAAAGCGGCAAAGGCGAGGTGATCTACACGCGGCGCAAGTGGGTCAAGAAGGCGAAGGGCCAGGAGCATGGAGCGGTTGTCGTGACCCAGGAAAAATCGCTCTTCGTGTCGTTGGATCGCCACAGGCTGGATCAATTAAAGGCACGATCATAGGACGATCAAGGAGCCACTTGCTCAATGATAGTCACCCGGAGTATCCACTCACCGAGGCTTGATTATCTAGTTAATACTTAGTAGCATCCGCCCAGTTGCTGTTGGTTCGAACCACCGCTTCTTCGGACAGGACCTCTGTGCAGCCAGGCTCCTTTTCTGTAGTTCGAGCTATCGACGCATCTTTCAAAGGTGCGGTCCCCCCCCCCCCGTAAAAACGCCGCGCTCATCTTTCTCCAGGATCATTCCTCGACTCCAGTCGTCACAACTGGGCACAGCGCCTTGGTTCGCTCTCGCCATATTGATCATTCCGTGGCTGGAGGCATCGGATTATTGTGCCGTTCCGCCCAAGAGTCACCAAAAGATAGAGGGGGGCCTGTCACCGTGTCATTGCAAAACGAGCCTGTAGCGACTTCGATCAAAAAGTTATCTTGTCTGACGAACCGAGAGCGAGAAGTGCTCGAAGCAGTCGCGACCGGTGAGCCGAGCAAGGTTATCGGTCGGCAATTCGGCATCAGCTCCAGAACGGTCCAGAAACATCTTCAGCGAGTGTACGCCAAGCTCGGAGTGAGAGGCCGAATCGCGGCTGTACTCCTGTTCAAAAAACCCTGACGGTCGGCGATCAATCAGTGGCGCCACATATACGCGCTTTGGCGTACGACTATTGTAGGGTTGCGTGCGAATGACCGAAGGACTACAAGGCGTCCGTAGCAAGGAAAGATGGATAGGCTATTCATGCGGAGATTCATGAAGCTGCACGCCGGGTACCCAGGCAAAGGGAAAAGTAGCCTGGCCCTCTATTTCTCATAAGCACCGAGGAGAAGACTATGAGTGAAATGTTAGAGAGAGAACGGCGCATATGGTGGGCCAGTCCTTATACATTGGTGATCTTGATGATTATGACACTGCTCACCGCCGGGTGCAGTACGCGCATTGCTGATATGACCGTCATTACAACGAGAATAGTCGCTCTCGATCGTGTCGATTTGGATAAGCTCCCCACGAAACGACGTGTCGCTGGCGAGTCGACACGATGGACTATTCTGATTATCCCGCTCGGGTTTCCAACTATCAAGGAAGCTGTTGATGATGCCCTCGATAAGGGAGGCGGCGATTTAATGACTGATGCAGTTGTCACCTCGGAAGGATGGACAGCCATACTGTTTGGTCTGACTCGTCTTAAAGTGGAAGGCGACGTTGTGAAGACACGGAACTAATTGCGCGGGAGGATAAGGTATGGGGATGAAACGGAGTCGATCGGTGGGACCATCAGTGCTAGCGGCTTGGATACTGCTTGGAGGATGTACTATCAATCACGGTGACTTTACGGTGCTATCGAATAAGCTGGTTAACACAAAGGAATTTGATCTGTCGAAGGCCGATCGAGTAAAGGGCGTGACCGGCACTGATGAGACTCACATCATCCTATTTATTCCTACCAAAGGAAATATCACGCTGAAGGGGGCAATGGACGATGCAATGGCCAAAGGCAAAGGCGATGTCATGACCGATGTGACCATCAAGACCTGGTTTTGGTGGATTCCGTATATCTATGGGAATGGAGGATGGGAAGTGAAGGGCGATGTTGTAAGGACTCGCCAGTAAAGCGTGACAATCCTGGCACCGTCACGGAGAATGAGTCAAATCAGCGAGCCCAGCTGACCAAGTGCTGATAAGAGGTGTTGCCATGACAAGCCGAGTAGAAGTAGCGGAAGAACCCCTCTCGATTTCCCCGTCAGTGGATCCGAAACTGGTCGGTATCCGGGGATGGCTCAAACGTGTCAAGGCGACTTTTGTCAACTGATTAGGTTGCTCTATCTTCCGGAGGAACTATGCGACTCGAACGATTGCGTGTGATTGCTGTTTGTATCCTTGCCGCTGTGACGGTCGCATGCGGCGGCGATGGGGGTGGTAGTGGTAGCACCGGGGCGCCTCCGGCGGCGACTCCGCTCACCGGTGTCTTTCTCGATAGCCCGGTTCAAGGGCTTGGTTACAGCACAACTCCATCCGGGCTTTCCGGCATTACCGATGCGAACGGGCAGTTCAACTACGATCAAGGCGATACCGTGACATTTAATCTGTATGGCCGGACAATTGGGGCAGCCGTGCCGGCTGCACCGGTGGTGACGGCGCTCTCGGTGTTCAACGCCACAAGCTTATC
Organism: Nitrospira sp.; assembly: GCA_029194675.1. NCBI lineage: Bacteria > Pseudomonadati > Nitrospirota > Nitrospiria > Nitrospirales > Nitrospiraceae > Nitrospira > Nitrospira sp. The sequence goes on from JARFXP010000001.1 coordinate 1,073,574, forward strand.
CGATCCTCGCGTGCTCAATCTGTCGCAACTCTTGCTGACACTGGGAGGGAACCCTTCCGGAGCAAACCCGATCACAGTGCCAGCAACACCGCCGGCAAACTTTCCATCTGCACTGGATTTCTCAGCCACGAACTTCGACACCTCGTTCCCTGGACTCACGCTCGTCTCAGAGGCTGATGCGACGACGCACCTGCAGGAAAGCTTTGCCACCCTCTCGGTCACACTCGCCGGGAGCAACGTCGGGGGTGCAGTAGTAAAGTCTGATCCGGCAGGCATCAATTGCGGCACCGTCTGCACTGCAGCCTATATCAAGGGAAGTTCCGTCACCTTGGCCGCTACAGGGGCTGGATTTACCGGCTGGAGCGGCGGAGGCTGTACTGGCACCGGCGCTTGCGTGGTCACGCTGAATGCAAACGTGACGGTCACAGCGACGTTTGGCACGTCGTTACCGACAATGACGATCCCGCGCGCCGGTCATGCAGCGGCACGCCTCGCAAATGGGCAGGTTCTTATTACGGGAGGGTTCAGTTCTTCGGTCTTCCCAGGCGCCGCCATCAATACCGCCGAGTTGTACAATCCCACGACCAACACCTTTACAGCCATCACTGGCAGAATGCAGTCAACGCGCGGGAACCATACCGCTACGCTGTTACCTGATGGCAAGGTCCTCATAGCGGGTGGGCAGATCACTGACAATGATGGGGACGGCAATGACAGCGCGGAGTTGTACGACCCGGCTACCCAGACCTTCACGGCCATTTCGAATCGCATGATCGTCCCTCGTGGATCACATGTGGCGGTCTTGTTACCGAACGGCCAGGTCTTGTTGGCGGGAGGATTTAATGGCGGGTTTAATGACCTTCCCGTCGCCCACAACTCTGCAGAACTCTACGACCCAGCCACCCAAACCTTCATGGCCATTTCAGCTACAATGACATCCAACCGTAGTGACAAGCCCGCAGCGGATTTGATTCCCAATGGGAAGGTCCTCATAGCCGGTGGGGAAAATCCTTCCGGCACCTTAAATACTGCGGAACTCTACGATCCAGCAAGCCAAACCTTCACAGCGATCAGCGCCACAATGACCTCCGTTCGTGGGGGACACACGGCAACCCTTCTTTCAAACGGAAAAGTCCTCGTGACTGGCGGGGCAGATATTTTAACCGCAAGACCACAGCCAACTGGCCACACGTTGAGCTCAGTAGAAACCTTCGATCCAACCACTCAAACGTTTACAGCTGCTACTCCCTCGATGGGAACAGCTCGAGCCTATCACCAAGCAACAGCGCTGGCGGACGGTACGGTCCTCTTGACCGGTGGAATAAACTTTGTCTCCAGCAACTCTTTCGTGGTGCTCAATACGATTGAGATTTATAGACCATAAGAGGTGCAGACACAATTGCAAAGTTATGACATGGGCACTCGGCTATTATGACTTGAAGAAGAGCGGAAAAGACGATGTGGTTTACATGCGGCGCCCTCATTGCGGGCCGCGATCCGATTCACCCGCCTATGCAGGAAGCCACGGCTGTGAACCCGTGGAGGAATGCGCAACGATGTCCTCCGAAGCTTTGGCGAAGGAGGACACACTTCGGCGAGGTGTCGCCGAAGAACCACCAGGGACCACGGCTGTCAGGCCGTGGGGCTCCACTTCGCTACTCCCATGAACAGCACCACCCCGTTCATCAAGACCGTTCGCGGGTTTTATGACTATGCAACGAATACCCTCTATTGTGTGAAATGGCATTTTGAAATCTGCGGGCATGCCGCATTGGGCCAGTTCCATCCGCAGCATTGAGCGGTCGTCAGAGGTGTTCCTCTCTCAATGCGGGCACCTATTGGCTTATGCGACGCGTCAGCTCGACATGCGCTTGGCGAAGGAGTCGTAAATATCCGGGTAAATGAGAGTAGATGATTTCTGCCCTGGCTTCATTGTAGGTATGGCTGGTGAGATTGCGGTCTTCCAGCATGTGAAACCAGTCTGAATGCTCCGGGATCACGCCCAATTGGAACGCCGTGCGAATACTGTCTTTCGGTGAATACGCCTCCAGCCCTGTTTGCTCAGCATAGGCTTTCAAACTCTTCCAGAACAATTCAAACGTAAACTCGAAACGCTGGATCGCAGAATCCCGCACAAACTCATTGACCGGCTGTGTCAGCGCCCCTTCCAATCGAACAAGAGCCGTATCCAGCAGTCGCAACAGGTTATGCAGCTTGTCGGTCATAGAGCGTCATCGTGTGCTGGCGCGCGACAGACTTGAACGACTCTTCGAGACCGCAGAAGTCGACGACGTCCACCTTCTGGAGGATCGGCAACTCGTCAAATGCCTCCCGCAACGCTGCCAATTTTTCCGGCGCAATCACATGGCCGATGTCGATCCCAACATCAATGTCCGATCGGGGTGATGCACTCCCACTCGCGTGGGAACCGAAGACAAAGAGATGCACGCGAGTTTCTTCGGCAAGAACGGTAAACGCCACTTCCCGAGCCTTCTGCTCAACGAGCGACAGAATTTGATGTTGCGCGCCTTGCATAAAAGTTCCTGGGCGATAGTCCTTAGGTCTGTATAGCCGCTCCATCGGCAAAAGGCAAGACAAGTTAGTCCGATCGTTGCGCGGAGGCTTTGGCGAGAAATGGAATGTGAGGTCTGCCGCCATGAGCTGCACCATGCCGCTCCTGGGCCAGTTCCATTCCCGGCATACTCCTCCATCAAGACAACTGCCGGCGAAACCGCAGACATCATTACACAGAGTTGCTGGTAGGCGCCAGGGGCATTGGCGCGCATCAATGCCATCCTTTTACTGGCTTTCCTAGATGTCTCCGATTTACTGGCCCCCTTGAGCGCCCACGGCCAACAGCTCACACATCAGCGAGCGTAACTCGCTGCGGCCCAGACGCCATACACTCGCTCAAGTCCGTTATCACAGCGGTAGAGATTCGACTACGTGCGGAAATGACTTTTCCTCGCGCTGGAGGATGTTCAGCACTATGATGGGACCGGGAGGACCCACATGGAGGATCAGAGGGGTCGATCATCAGAGGTTTCGCCGACCATCCTCGTCGTCGACGACGAACTCTCGATCATCAGACTCTGCAAAGCCTTGCTGGAAGAAGCGGGGTTTAGGGTGCTCGGAGCAGAGGGCAGTTCGGAAGCTCTCAAGATCTGCACACAGCATCAAGGACCGATCGATCTATTGCTCACAGACCTGGTCTTACCTCCACCGGGTTTTCAGCTGACCCCACCCTCCAACCAATTCCCGCACGTCAACGGTCATGAACTGGCGGTTCGCGCAACCATGATCCGGAGCGGTCTCCGCATCATCCTAATGTCGGGGAATCCTGATAAGGAACTTGCCAGTCATGGGATCAGGCGGGGAACACTCCCGTTCTTGGCGAAGCCGTTCGAGCGTGACCGCCTGATCGCCCTCGTGAAAAACGTACTCGCACAACCGGCGCCGACCCTTGCAGTAGAAAGGCGGCCATGCGCCGCCAACGACACCGATTGGTTCGGTTGAACCTGGTATCCCCTCATCTCCACCGTAACTTGCTCATCTGCTATGCATGTTCCGTCATGAACCATCCGGCGATCGATAACCGCCGATGCTGACCGGCCGTTGGGTCCACGCGGCAGACTCGGTGGTATCGAGGGACGGTAAACATGACGAGCGATCCGGGGCGAGGTTCGATACAGTGGGTCGGCGTCAGATTGATAGGCCCTCCGGTGCGATCCGCTCGTTGCTCGTAGATGATCAATTCACCCCCCCAATCGGGCTGCCATTCCTCATGAAAGTAGGTGACGACGGCGATCCGACGCTGCAAGGCTCGACGGCCCTTTACGAAACGACCCTGATCCGTGTCGTCATGGGTCAAGAGGCAGTCGCCGGCGGAATACGAGTAGTAGTTGAATCCCACATGACGCCCGATGATATTCGGGAAAGATTCGATATGGTCTCGAATGCAGGGGAGCTGTAGCCTCGACAGAAATCGCTGCCCCTCCCCCGAGCCGATTTCAGCTTTTGCCCAGTTGCCGGAATTCGGAAAGTCTTCTCGAGCGTTCGGTAGATCGGAAAGGCTTTTCCAGACAGTCTGATTCATTGCTTCTCGAAAGAATTGCCGCTCTCCTGACGACCAAAAGTTCTCCACGACGAGCACAGGGCTTCTCTGAAATGAGAAGGAGGATAACTCAGCCGGCTCTATGGTCGATTGGGCAACATTCATGTTTTGTCACGGCCATAGGGATCGGACATACGTACCAGCGGCTCCGATCTCTTATCCTCCCGCTCAGTTCACAAAGAAAGAAGGGGCTGCCACTTTCCATGGCAACCCCTTCAATGTGCTCCGTGCTGACCGATCAATTACCAGCGATCGCGCTTTCCGCCGCCTCCGCTCCGACCGCCACCACCGCCGAATCCACCACGCCCCCCGCCGCCTGTACGCGGTTCTTGAGGACGTGCTTCATTGACTGTCAAAGTCCGGCCACCCATATCCGACCCATTGAGGGCGGTGATGGCTGCTTGCGCCTCGGAATCCGACGACATTTCCACAAAGCCGAATCCACGGGATTGGCCGGTGAACTTGTCCGTGATGATCCGCGCCGAGGCCACTGCGCCATGGGCTCCGAATAAGTCACTCAATTGCTGCTCGGTCGCCGAATAGGGCAACCCACCGACATAGATCTTCGAACCCATCGGGGTTCCTCCTTTAAAATAATGACATTGTCTTGAACACGAGGAACGGGGAAGGAGCGGGCCGAAGACGCAATCGATGCAGCGACTTAGGTCTGACTTCCGACAAGATTCCCGGACAAGGCAACATCGGCATTGTGGGTCTCTTCTGAATAGAAACTCGGCATCGCCGAGACCCAGGGCGACACGAGCCAAAGCTAGACTAGCACAGGGATTCGACAATTACAACCATACTCCCCGCCTTACTCCCCGACTCGAACCAAGAGCCCTTGGTCTTTACAATAGGCAACCGTCTGATAGAACCATGCGACGACGCCGACGAGCAATGCCCCGTTCAGGCACACCGCCCAGGCAAGGTCCCCAAGGGGTGATGCGCCTGCACCCAAGACAGTCCGCATGCCCTCAAAGACATGGGCTGCCGGATTCGCCATCGCAATCATCTGCAGCCACGTGGGCAACACTTCCATGGGATAGAACACACAGGAGATCGGCTGGAAGAGAAACACCATGCTCCAGGCGAGCACTTCAGCCTCTTGTCCGAACCTCATGATGAGTGAGGTCGTAAACACGCCGATAATCCAGCCCGTAATGACCAAATTGAGTACGAACGGCATCAGCCATACCCCGACGATCAGGATATTATACGAATAAAACAGGAGGGCACAGCCCGCCATGACAATCGAGACAATCGTCACCTTCATTACGCTCATGGCCATCGTGGCGGTCAGAAACTCGCTTGGTTTCAGCGGGCTGGCGAACAGATTCATCAAGTTACGCGCCCAGAGCTCTTCGAGAAAGGAAATGGTGACTCCCTGCTGCGATCGGAACAACATGTCCCAGAGGATCAAGGCGCCCAAAAAAAAGGTGACGAATCCAGGAACCTGGCTTTGGTATCGAGCGAGATAGAGCGTGATAAACCCCCAGATCACGAGATCCAGGAAAGGCCAGTAAAAGATTTCCATGATGCGGGGCAAACTGCGTCGGTAGAGGTACAAATGCCTGACGACCAATGCCGTGATGCGGTGCAGTTTCATCGGCAGGTCCTTCCCGCATTATGCATGACAGTTCGTCGCGAAATCGCCAAGCCGCGTCGTGAGACCGGCGCGCGGAGCCCGGAGGACCTGAGGCGTACTCGTGCAGTACGTCGAGGGTCCGAGGGGCGAGCCCGCCGGCCGCAGGCTCGTCGGAACAGCGGATCGGCGATTACAGCAGAAGTGTTCATGATTAATGCGGGACATGATCATGTCCCTCGTGGCAGCCCCCGCATCCCTGATGTACACCAAGCAGGTCATCCATGAGATGCCGAATCCCCGCGACCAGGTGCGTCCCTGCCCGTTGTCCGTCGGGCATACGCCGTAACCAAAGGCCCGCCAACACCGTCGGCATCACCATGAGTCCCGCTGCGAACACAGCCGTCATACGTTCAAGGTGCCCCATCCACCACACAAGAATGATCGCCAAGGCAAGCGGCACAAAACCTCCCGTCAAACTCATGAGGACGATACGCCAGCTGCACGTACGTCGGCTCAGACCGACCAGGCTGATCGCCGACCAAAACAGACCCCAGACCGCGCTGAGTGCAAGCCCTCCCGTAAGGAATCCGGAGACACTATCGATCAAGACGTCCGTCACGATGATGACTGTCCTGGCTCCCGTGCAAACTTCAGGAATACCTCTTCCAGATCGGCCTTTCCGAATCGGTCGACAATGTCTTGCGCCGTTCCCTCCGCCACGATGCGTCCCCGCTGAAGAAAAATGATGCGATCCGACATTTCTTCCATTTCGCGCATGTTATGTGACGTGTAGAGGATGCTTAAGCCGAATGATCGCCGCTCTTCTTTCAGCAACGATCTGATCTTGTCCGCGATATCAGGATCCAAACTCGCCGTCGGCTCGTCAAGAAAGAGGATGCGCGGTTCGGTAAGAAACGCTTTCGCCAATGTGAGTCTCGTCATCTGACCAGACGACAATTTGCGGGTAATCTTACCGCGGAACTCCTCCATCTCCAGCTTTTTGACGATGTCGTTGACGCGCCGAGCGATATCCGAAATCCCGTAGAGCCGCGCCACAACCCATAAATTTTCTTCGACCGTCAGCGACTGGGGCATGGAGATGTAAGTAGACGAAAAGTTGACCTGCTGCAGAATCTCCTCACGATGAGTCGAAAGATCCAGACCAAACATGTGAATCGAGCCGGCCGTGGGGGTGACGAGCCCCAAGAGCATCTGTATGGTAGTGGTCTTCCCGGCTCCGTTCGGCCCCAACAGCCCCAGAATTTCTCCCGGCCTGATCTCAAAGGACACCCCATTGACCGCCGTAAAGTCGCCGAACCGCTTGGTCAGTTCAGACACTTTCAGGACTGGAGTGGACATCACGTTGACGAACGATTAGTTGAATAGCAAAGCGCCGCTGACCTTCTCCGGGAGGTGGCAGGTCTCGCATTTGCGGTCCAACGTTTTCCCGCCATGCTGCGTCTTCCCATCGTGGCAACGGAAACAGTCGCTGAGCGCCCTCGCGCGGAGATAGGAGCCTTCCGGATGAGGCGGATACCAAGGCTTGCTGTCGGCCGACACATGTCCCCGTGGAATGACAATGGGATACCCCTTGATGGGTTCATCATGCACGACACCGGAATGACACGTCGTACATCCTTCACCCCGTCCACGGGCGCTGAAAGCCTCCATGTGTCGGCCATGGCTCATGACTAAGCCCACCTCTTTCACCGGCGACGGAAGATCGCGCGGCGCCGTTTCAGACACACGAAGGATGTGACGATGGCAACCGAGACAGACTCCGGAATCTACTCTTGCCTTGAGATTGTGTGCATCGGTCGGCGTCCCGAAGACGTAGATAGCCAGATCTCCGACTCCTGCCAAGACCTTGTCGGATAACCAGCCTTGAACCCCAGGTCTTACGTGACAGGCAACACAGGTGACTTCCTTATGGGAAGACTTGGCCCAGCTCTCATAGGCAGGGGCGATCGTGTGGCATCCTGCACAGAATGTCGGCTGGTCTGTAAACGGAATCGCAATTCCACCCAGAACCAAGGCTCCGGCACCAAGGCTCAGCACGAGCGTGGCCTTAGACTTCCAGCTCATGCTCCCGGCGTCTACGAGGGAACTGCTTGATCAAGAGGTCGGCGACCCCGGCCACATCGTCCAGATGCAGCACAGGCACAGGAAGATCGAGTGTCCTGTCGGAGACTACCGCGAGAAGGCCGTCGGAAGAGTACGCAATTTCACCGAGCTGATCACGAACGATGAGGATCTTCGGATACCCTTCGCTTTTCCACCCTTCGGCGATAATGAGATCATAGGAGGCGTCTAAGAAACGATCGCGCACTTCCTCCACCTTCAGCTGTTCGGAGACATCGGCAAACAGGGCGAGGCTGCCCTTCGCTACCACCACAACACTACCGGCACCGGCACGTTTATGGCGCCAACTATCCTTCCCTTCCGTATCAAGATCAAACCCGTGGCCGGTATGTTTAACCGTCGCCACACGGTATCCAGCCTTGACCAACTCGGGAATGATGCGCTCAATCAAGGTTGTTTTACCGCTGTTCGACCGGCCGATAAAAGAGACGATCGGAATAGACATGAGGATGTTCACTCATCAGTCAATAGTCATTGGGCGTGGGAAGCGAGAGTGAGCTTCTCCAGTGGCCGATGACCAGTGACCAATGATTCCTTCTCTAGCAACAGGACAACCGATGCCCGCCGGCACTCCCATGCTCAGTCGAGGTGAGCCACGCTTCGCCGCTCAGTAACTGAACCGCTACCTCGTCGCCGGGATTCAGACGCTCAACTGCCACCGGCACATCGATGAGACAATTCGCCTTAACCATAGAGGTGAGAATACCAGAGCCCTGGTCTCCGGTCGTTCGGACCTTGAACACACCTTCTTCCTGCGTGAGAATGCCGCGCAGGAAATGCCTCCGATCGGTCCGCTTGGAAAATCGTTCCTGGAACATGGCCTGAACCACCGGACGGCCATAGCTCCGACACCCGCTCATTTTCAGTAATGCCGGTCGCACCAATTGCTCGAAGGTCACCATCGATGAGACCGGATTCCCTGGAAGACCGAAGGCAAGCTTTCCCTGAATCTTGCCGAAGACCAACGGCTGACCGGGTCGGATGGCGAGTTTCCAAAAATTCATCTCGGCGCCGAGTTCACGGAACACCGCTTTGGTGAAATCATAATCACCCATCGACACCCCGCCGGACAACACCAACATGTCGGCATTCAACCCATGGGAGATCTTCTCTTTGAGGGCCATCGGGGTATCGCGCGCGATGCCGAGTAATAACGGAATGCCCCCCGCTTCCTGCACAGCCGCGGCAATTCCGTAACTGTTCGAATTGATGATCTTCTCCTCGCTGAACCGCTCGTCCAAATCAGCCAACTCATCACCAGTCGAAAGGATCGCCACTCGCGGCCGCTGGTAGGCGAACACAAACGACTTCGCGAGTATCGCCAACATTCCTGCCTCGCTGGGACGGATTCTGGTCCCTTTCGCGATGATGCGGTCTCCTTTTTTGACGTCCTCCCCCTGTGGTCTAATGTTGGCTCCTTTAGGTTCCGCCTTAAACACGCGGACCGAATCAGGTGTATGTTCCGTATCTTCGACCTTCAGGACTGTATCAGCCCCTTGGGGGATTGACGCCCCGGTCATGATCCGGATGGCCTGACCAGAACCAACTGCTTTTGACGGCATCCTACCGGCGGGAACATCCTCAATGACCGAGAGAGTGACTGGTTGCCGAATGGCTTGCTCCTGCTTGATATCCTCCCATCTGACGGCAAACCCATCCATGGCTGAGTTATCCCACGGCGGATTATCTCGCTCAGCGACGATGTCCTCACCCAGGACACGACCCAAGGCGTCCAGAATCGAGATTTTTTCGAGACCCAACACCGGCGCAGCATCGAGTACCACCTGTTGCGCATCGTAGAGTTGGGTCAATCCGGTCATGGCATCCGCGGCTTTCACTGACTGTCTCCCTTCAGCAATCCCGTCGTTGTCCGCCCCACTTTCACCAACGATGCGCCTTTTTTACAGAAGGCTTCAACCTGATTGGCAATACGGTGATACGCTTCGGCCGTCGGCTGGTCGGAGTTGAACAGCGCAAAGGGCTCACCCGCATCGGACTGTGTGACCACGTCCGGGTCGAGCGGAATCCGCCCCAAAAACGGGACTCCCATGTCGAGCGCAGACGCTTCGCCACCGCCCTTCCGGAAGACATCAATATGAGTATGGCAGTTCGGACATTCGAGCCCGCTCATATTTTCCACGATCCCGATGATCGGCACCTCGCTGTCCTTGCAAAACGTGACGGATTTTCTGGAATCAAGGAGTGCCACTTCTTGTGGCGTGGTAATAATCACGGCACCGCTCACCGTGCCGAGCAGATCGATCGTCGTAACCGACTCGTTCCCGGTTCCCGGCGGAAGATCGATCAGGAGAAAATTCAAATCCTGCCAATCGACCCCTCCGAGCAGCTGATTGATGAACTCGTACTTGTAGGCATCGCGCCAGATAATCGGATCATCCGAGTTCTGCAGCAGAAACGACATCGAGGCAATCTTCAAATTGTACGCTTGGAAGGGAATAATCCCTCCGGAGGTGCTGATTTTAAGCTTCTGACCTTCCGCACCGACCATTTTCGGAATGTTGGGGCCGTGAATGTCCATGTCACAGATACCGACATGCCATCCTTTGAGCGCAAGGCTCACCGCGATGTTTGTCGTGCACGTGGTTTTTCCCACACCTCCTTTATTGCTCATGATGAGGACTTTGTGCTCGATGCGCTCCATCCGTTTGGCGACCAGCCATCGGCTATGGCCTTCCTTATCCTTTTGGCACCGCTCGTTCTCGTCGCAGATGGCGCACGCCCACATATAGGTGCAGGCATCTCCATCTCCGCTTCCGTTATTGATGACGTTGAGTTCACGTGCCATAAGATTTCTTTTCTGCGACCATTGCCGTCGATCGCCCTCGTCGTTAGTGATGTCGTCCTCCGGGAACGCTGACATAGTCATCGCCGGTAGATTTCGACATGGACATACCTGAGGCAGCCCCTCCAACCCCTGCCCCAGCCATGGCGACTGTCGGAATACCGGCCTGATGACTTTCAGCAGATGTGTTCTTGCCAAAACACTTTGCACCGAAGATGCCGACCCAGTACAGGAGAAACATGGGTCCGGCCATAAGCGTCTGATTAAACGGGTCCGGCGTCGGAGTCAGAATCGCAGCAATGACAAATGATCCCAACAGCGCCCACTTCCAATACTGAATCAGGAACGGCGCATCGACCCACCCCAACTTGGCCATGAGGGTGATGGCCAACGGTACTTCAAAGATCAGCCCAAAGACCATCAAGAACCACAGGGCAAACCCGACATATTGAGCGATCGAGATTTGCGGCACGAATCCGGCGTTCACTCCGTACGAAATCAAAAAATTCAAGGCGAATGGAAGCACGAAGAAAAATGAGAATCCGGCCCCCGCGTAGAACGCCAATGCGCTCACACAGACGAACGGCCCGACAAACCGTCGCTCCTGAACGTGAAGTCCAGGAACGACGAATCTCCAGATCTCAAACAAAAGATAGGGCATGGCGAGCACGATAGCGAACAGGCCCGCTACCTTGACGTTCTGCCAGAGTGCCTCCGCCGGCGCAAGGAAGACAAACGGCACCGTCGGCAAATCGGTCGGTTCCCAGGTCAATTTGCTCGGCACGAACATATTCTGGAGCGGAACCCGCAACCACTTGACCAAGGTATCGGCATAGAAAAACGTCCCCATGAACAGGACCGCCAGAGCGATCACCGCACGTGTGAGCCGGACCTGGAACTCTACGAGGTGCTCCATGACCGGCATCTTCTTGTCTTCCAGCGGCTTGAAGACCGAATCTTGCAGCCACCGGTTCAGCTTGTTCAGCACGCAGCCTCGTAAGTTTCGGAATCTGTCGATCTGATGATCTGACGATCGGGCTTCCGGCAATCAACAGATTGACAGATCAACAGATGCCCCTACGCTTCCTACTTCGGATTAATCGCCACAAACAGGCTGTTTCCTTGTCGATTGACCAACAGCACCGCAAGTTCGTCTTTCTTGATCTTTTCCGCGGCCTTTTGATAATCGCCGAGCGTCTTGATCGGCTCGTGATTGACCTCTTGGATCACGTCGCCACGCTGGAGTCCGGCTGCCTCTGCCGGTCCACCAGACTCGACCGACGTGATGACCACTCCGGCCGTCTTCGCGGAAATGTTCAACTGGCTCATCAACGCGTTATCCAGCGTCTGGACACGCAATGACGCGAGCACATTGTCAGGAAGTTTCATCGTTTCTCCCGACTCCTTCGGCGGCGCCGGTTCTTTCTTTGCCAGTATTTCATCCGACGGGCGTTCGGCCACCTTCACGACGAGCAGTTGTTCCTTGCCTTCGCGCAAGACTTTGATCTGGGCGTCTTTTCCCACCACCGTTCTTGCGACAAGGTTGCGCAGCTGGCTGACGCTTTGAACCTCCTTACCGTTAAATGCCACGACCACATCGCCTCGCTTTACGCCGGCGGCATGGGAAGGGCCATTTTCATTGACATCGCTGATCAACACACCTTTCCGCTGCTCTGGAAGTTTGAACGATTTCGCCAAGGCCGGCGTAATTTCCTGGATCGCGACGCCCATCCATCCGCGTACGACCTTGCCCGTTTTCTGCAGACTCTCCACGATGTCGAGAGCGATGCTGCTGGGAATCGCAAACCCGATCCCTTCCGATCCCCCGGTTCGCGAGAAGATCGCGGTATTGATACCGATCAGATCTCCATTCATGTTGACGAGAGCCCCGCCCGAATTTCCGGGATTGATCGCCGCGTCGGTCTGAATGAAATCTTCGTAGTCGGCTATTCCGACATTCCCACGCCCAAGGGCGCTGATGATGCCGAGCGTGACGGTCGAACTCAGGCCAAACGGGCTTCCAACCGCCAGCACAAGATCACCCACCTGTAACTTTTCGTACTCAGCCCACCGCAGCGACGGCAGATCCTTGGCGTCAATCTTGACGACCGCCAAATCCGTCTTCGGATCTGTACCCACCACCTTCGCCGAAAACTCGCGCCGATCGCTGAGGGTCACAGTAATCTGAGTGGCTCCCTCTACGACGTGATTATTGGTCACGATGAACCCATTGGAATCCAAGATGACTCCGGATCCCGCACTCTGATCAGGGCGGCCATGCGGCGTGGGTGGACCATGCGGAATCGGCGGAGGGGTCGGCAATTCTCCTCCTCCCGGCTCATCCCCCGGAGGAGGGGCCCCGAATGGACCGGGAGGAACCCCTCCTCGCCTCCGGCTCCCTTCTCCCCCACCCGTCACCGCGATATTCACAACGGCCGGGGTGGTTTTTTTCACGATATCCGAAAAGCCTTGAGCCCATGCTGGAGGGACCCCTGCAGCTGATGCGGATGACACGCATCCACTGCCGGATAGAGCCCATACAATTAGTCCGCTGCCGAGAAGGATCTTCGTCGCTTGCTGACTCCAGTTTGCCATAACTGAATTCCTCCAGGATGTGACTCTCATCGAGAGTGCTATTGGGAACGAGCATCTTCACATGATCGAACACTCCATATTACACTACTCTTTCAATAGGCTTCAAAGAGGAAAAGTCCGCTTCTCTCATGACTTCCGCCATCAGGAAGACCGATGAATAACTCCCGGTCGATTCCGACCTTGCTCTACCTCTGCCGGCCGATTGCTTTCGCTTGATGTTTCCAGTACGGTGACGGACGGTCCGAGGGGGCTTTTGACATAGGGCTAGACATTGTTTCTAGGAAACCCGCTCAATCGCAGAGGGCAAGCGGCAGGGGCATGGATCGGATGTGCGCTCCTCGTTCTTGCCGCTTGCGTCAAACACCTGGAATTTCCACCGCTGGGGGAGCCGTTACCCGCCAGTGCCAAGCTGGAAATTCCCCCATCGATCCAAGCCCTGACGATTCGCTACAGCGATTCCTGTGGACAGCTCCAGGATATTCCGCTGGGAGATCGACTGCAGGAGGCCTTACGGGAAGGAATTCATCAAACGTTCAAGACCACGTTTGACGAAGGCACCAGTGACACCGCCACACCCGACTATGTCATTCAAGTTGACCGGGTCGATTCGTCCTTTGACTTGAATAAGGAGGCACTGTACGACCGAGCCCCTGCCGTCCTACAGCTCAACGCAATCGCTCGTATCCACGATCGAACGGGAGCGTTGCTCCACCAAACGGACATCAAGATTGCCCGTCGGGAACGGTTGCGACTCGAACAGCTCTCGAAGAACTGCAACTACATCATCGAACCATTCATCCGCGACGCCGCCATCGATTTTGCGACACATGTCTCTCTGTATGCCCGGCAAGTTGTAGCCGGCCAGCCTCCCTCATCTTCGGTCGAACCGAATCCCATGCCGATAGAGGGTTTGAGCTCTTCAGGATCGGCACCCTCAGGAACCCCATATCCTCCTGCCTCCACTGCTTCGAACCTTCGATTCAAGGCAACGCTCCTCGACGAGAACAGCAATCTGATTTTTGAAGCAGGCGAGCATGTGCGGGTACGTGTGGATGTCGTCAATACAGGGTCACAGCTGATTGAAAACGCTACCGCCTCGCTCACCGGAACTTCGGCGGTCATCGAACGGTTCCCCACGACCCGCTTGAAGATCCCGCCTCTGCCGCCCGGCCAAACAAAATCCCTGGAATTCATGGCGACGTTGCCCGTGACTGTCCAGGCAGTACAGGCCGAGATTCATGTCACCGTGGTTGAGACAGGAGGAGCCGCGGCGCCGCCCCAAACCCTCTCGTTGACCATTCAGCCGGCCGGTGCCGGTACGGACAACGTGCACCCAATTCCCGCGCCGGCGCTGGGTTTTCACCAGCCTCTGACCTACCTTGTCTCTATTGGGGTCGGCGCCTATCGCGATCCCAAGCTCTCACCCCGCCGCTACGCCCCGACGGATGCGGAGACCGTCGCCGCCTATTTTCAGTCGCTCGGTGGCGTACCCCCGTCCAACATCCGGCTGTTGCAAGATCAGGAGGCGCTCCGTGCCGATATCAACAAGGCGTTGTCCTGGTGGCTCCCATTGCATGCGGCCAAGAATGCCGTCGTAATCGTCTATTTTTCAGGACAGGCGATGGTGACACCAGCCGGCGACATCTTGCTGACCCCTTATGACGGCAATGCTGCGGACTTTGCCAGACTCTACCCGCTCAATGAGATTGAGTCAGTCTTCACCAAGCTCAAGGCCAAACATGTCATCTTCTTGTTTGACGGCATGGTGTCCAGACTTCCAGACAATGCCAAGATCAAGACCGCTTCACCCCGTTGGGAACTTGGGGGAGACAATGCGCTCGGGCTGATCGGAGGCGAGGACTTTACGAAGGGACTGGAAGACGACCAGCACCGCCACAGTCTGTTTACCTACTACCTCTTGAGAGGACTCCGAGGAGAGGCTGATACCAACCGGAACGGGACAGTCACCCTCGGTGAACTCGCCGGCTACGTGCGTCAGAAAGTCGCCTGGGCAGCGAAGTCTCAGTTCAATGAAGAGCAACGGCCATTGCTCTTTCCCTCGCTCAAACCGGACGACGCGGCCGCCTCGCTCGTCCTGACCGCGCTGCCTTCGCTCAGCTCTTCCGAAATGCCCTAACTTGCCAGACTCATGCGACAGCCGTTCTCCCAATAAGCCCATAGGCAATGTCACACGGTCCTGCTTGCATGATGGTGAAATGAATGGTAAAATCAATACCATGAAAACCACCATCGATGCTGCCGGTCGTTTGGTGATTCCCAAGGAACTACGACGGGAAGCCGGACTACAGCCAGGCAGCGAGCTGGAGATTCGTTGGCGGCAGGGACTGATTGAAATCGAGCCGGCACCGCTTCCCGTCAAGCTGAAGAAACGTGGCCGGTTCCTTGTCGCGATGCCAGATCAGCCGACCGAGCAACTCACAAGCGAGACCGTCGAGCGGACACGCCGGCAGCTCACTCGCGAAAGAGCAGTCTCCTAGCCATGTATGGGTAGTTTTCTCCCCGACACCAGCGTCATGGTCGCCACGGTGTGCACCTGGCATGAGCACCATGAGCGAGCCATTACGGAAATGGAGCGCCGACTTGCGGAGCGGGAATCTCTGGTCATCGCCACGCCAACTCTGATCGAGGCCTACGCAGTACTCACCAGACTCCCGCCGCCCCATCGACTGTCGCCGAAGGACGCGATCGCTCTGATCGAGACCAGCTTTCTTAACGTCGGAACACTCGTGGGCTTGGACAACAAAGCCTTTCGGCCGCTGCTCCGAGAGGCTGCCGACCACGACATAGCAGGCGGTCGGACCTATGATTGGGTGATCGCCGCTTGCGCTAGGGCCGCGCGAGTGAAGACCTTACTCACCTTCAATGCGCGGGACTTTGTGAGCTTTCGCCTGGACGACATCGAAATTCGTACCCCTTAAACGCCGAAACAGAACTCCTATCCTACGCAACCTCACGATCACTTGCCCCAAAGGCATGTCAATAGGGAATTATCACTTGTGAGGACTGGGCCATTTGGGGTTACCCCGAGGATCGAACCGGCTCTCGCAATGCAGAAGACAAGTCCCACCCCAAACTTTCTTCCCAATCGCAACTCATTGGAGCAGCAACGGCTATTGCGTATTGCTCAAAGATTCGCGGCGTGCTATACGGACAGAACTTGGCGGATCCGGCTCTTTTTTATGCAGATCGTCCTAAACATTGTTAGGTGGCGCCATATTCAACTCTGCGAGCCAGCCCGAAAGACGCGACTCGCACGGGCAGAGAGGTTTAAGCCGATGGCCAAGGTGTTCATAAGCCACGCAACAGAAGATCGTGCCTTCGTCGAGAATGAGCTGGTCCCGGAGCTCCAGCAGTTAGGAATCGAGATCTGGTACTCCAGAACTGACATTCGCGCAGGGACACTGTATGAGCGTAGTATTAGGGAAGGCTTAAATTCGAGTGAATGGTTTCTCGTTGTTGTGTCGCCAAGCTCTGCGAGGTCGGAATGGGTCCAGGACGAGCTCGCGTGGGCCATGGATCATCGCCCACATAATCGAATCGTTCCGGTGTTGCTCCAAGGGGGGAATCTAAATGACTTTCACATTCGCCTGCCCAGAATCCAATACGTCGATTACGTCGCGGGCAGCGAGACCGGGCGCAGCCAACTGAGAGCCATCTGCTGGACTGGGACGGCCTCACCCTCCTGACCGCTGGCCCGATCTCGTCAAGAGCTTGGAAATTTGCAGCTCCGTGAGCAACTATAAAATAGGATCGCATATTCTCATTTGGGGTCTTGAATCGTGCATGGCGCAGGAATACAGATTCAGCTTTGCTGTTCTACATCCCCAACCACGCCTTCCGGCCGTTTTCCTCGAGCATAATGGCACCCTCACTCCTGACCCTGCAGAATGGTATGATTACTCCCGACGGAGGTAGCCATGTTTCACTGTCATGTGTGCGGGAAGACCGAGAGCCGTCAGGAACTTGTGAGCGAGGTTTTTGATATCGATGGCAGGCCCGTGCGGGTTGAGCAGATCCCCGCAACCATCTGCGCTCATTGTGGCGAACCGGTGTTCAGTCGGGACACCACGGAACGAGTTCGTCGCATGGTGCACGGCGAGGCTAAGCCGATCAAGTCCATTCAGATGGACGTGTTCGCCTACCGGTAAAGCCAAGTTTCGATTCGATCCCATCCCTGCGAGAATCCTCATGCGAATGCGTGGCAATCATGGGGTCGGATCTTGAATCAGCATGGCGCAGAAATACACAGATTCCGCTTTGCCGTTCGACATCCCCCAGCAGACGCCACTCCCTGCCGCCCTCTTTCCCTGCGAGCGAGACCGCAGCTAGTTCGGCTTGTCGTATGTCGGCGGGACCCACGGATAGAGGCGAGGAATCCAGATGGTCAGTGCCGTCGCAACGGCCAGCGCACAGATCGCACCGACAATAAATTGAGTCCAGGTGTTGGGCCGGATGGCCCCAAGCGACACAATGAGCAAGAGCATGGGAAGGTCCAAGAAATGGGTGAACGTCGGCACCTGCTCTTGTCGAGCACGAGTGAGGTCCGGCGTCACGCCTCCGTGATTCAACGCCTCACCCGTCAGGCGACGGAGTCGCATGAAGTAGAGCCGCGTCACGGTGTTCCCTTCGACGAATTCCAGCACGAACAGCACGATCATCCCCGCCAGCCACGGATGCTGCATGAATCCCCACCCGCCCCAGACTTCCGCCGTCATCCACGCGCCTGATATAAACAGAATGATGGCACCAGGCACCACGACGCCATCATAGAAGACCACGATGCTCCGAACGGCTTCCGCGAAGCGAATAAGGTCGCGCACGTTCCGTGAACGCATATCCGAGATCCAGACACCGATTAATCCAGACCCGATCAGCATCAAGCCGATCAAGTGGGCATAACGCAGTAAAGAGTAGCTCATGGCCTCTCATGTCCTGATCAACGCGTGGCACAGTATCTTCCATCGGAATGCTGGTGACAAGCGTGAAGAACAATGGAGGCTCGTTCTTGCCATCCGACACCCCTCGGCAGCTGCCAGACCCTCCACTTTCTCTTTTACATCAGCACCCGTGTGACCCACCGTCACTGACGTCTTGACCGTCCTTCATTCGAACCGTCGTCGTTTCGCGACAAAAAAAGAGGGTGGGGAGTTTTGTCTCCCCACCCTCTTTCGCTCTGCAACGGTCTCGACGGAGGCGATGACTCACCCCTGCAGAAACTCGGCTCCTATTGGCTACTCACCTGTAGTTGAATACTGCCCGTCTCAGTCAGCGCAGGATTGATGGTGACCGTGTACGTGTCTGCTGAAGCCAATGTGACAGGGTTGAGGGTAAAGCTTGACTCTGAACTCGTCATGCCGGCTTGCAGGATACCATTCGGGCTATAGAGGTTTACGGTCACGTTGCCGAGCTTATTATTGGTGACCTTGATCGTGGCCTGTTGGCTCGCCGTACCTGTAAACGTATAGCGTCCATTTTGGCCGGCTCGGCTGACCGTGATCGGCCGAGGGGCCGCATTCACCTTTAATGAATCCGACACCTCGGTTGAGAGAGTCAAGGTCATTTTGCCGGTGTAGCTGCCGACAGGGTTGATGACAACCGTGTACGTGCCGGTGGTCGGCAAGGGGTTTTGATCTTCGAGACCTCCGCCAGCCGTACCCACACCCGTTGAGGCTAGGATGGTCCCATCCGACGTCATAAGCGTGACCGCGCTGGATGTAATGCTCACTGACGTAAGCCCGAGATTCACCCATTGCCCAGCGTTGCCATTGAAGGTATAGCGCGCCGTCTGGCCCACCTTGGTCAGATTGACCGGCACTGAGGCTCCATCGATCGCAATAGTACCCGTGATGGGAGAGGAAAGGCCGAGCGTCATACTGCCGGTATAGTTACTAACCGGCTCCACCGTAATGGCGTAAGTCCCCGTTTCCGGCAGAGCCGTCAAAGGATCGAGACTGCCGCCACTTGGACCAACTGTGGTCGATTCCCACTTACTGCCATCCGGTTTCAGTATGGCCACAGAAGCCATGGGAATTGACACCCCCGTCAGACCGAGATTCACCCATTGCCCCTCCGTCCCGTTAAATGTATAGCGCGCCCGTTGACCCGGCACCGTCAGCGTCGGTGTCACGTTCCCTTGGTCGATCATGAGGGTACCGGTCAGTTCTGGGGCGTTATAAAGCGCAAGCTTGAGCCTCCCGGTGTAACTCAGATCCGATTCAACCAGGACTGCATAGGTTCCGGAAGCCGGAAGGACCTGTCCTGGAATCATAGCACCCACAGCACTCCCAGAGACAAACGAGATCGGCTTGCCTAACAAACTTCCATCCGGATTAACAACAGAGACGTACCCGCTTCGGATTGTCACATCGCTCACTTGCAAGCTCACCGTTTGGCCACTTTCTCCCGAGAATGTATAGCGGGCCTTCTGACCGGTACGGCTGATGTTGACCGGCACCGCCGCACCGTGAGGGGTGATGTCGCCGCCCAACTCGCTTGAAACTGTGATCGTGAAACTCCCGGTATACGTACTGAGCGGGTCGAAGAAAATGGTATAGCTCCCTGTCACCGGCAATTCCTCAAGATCAATGCTAGCGCCGTTCATCTGGCTGGAAGAGATCGTGGCCCCCGAATCGGCTCCAAACTGGTAGGCTTTCATGGATGTATACACCTTTGTCTGTGAAGACATCGGCCGCTCGCCCATAGTCGCATAGTAGTTCCTTACTGCGGGGACACGTCTGGGTATCACCCCGCCATCCGGCCCATAGACTGAAACTTGAAACTGTGTGAGCATGACACCGCTGAAGCCGATATTGATCCGCTGGCCGGCTGTACCGTCGAAGACCATCAAGCCGTTCTTATTCGGAGTTTCAATTTTCACCGTGACAGGTTCCCCATTCACAGCGATGTGACCATTGTATTCGATGTCTGCTGCCACGACGCCTGGCGGTGGGGCGGTATCTCCGGCGTAACTCCTGTCAGTGGCAGTACTGGAAATAATTCCTGTTGACCCTAGCACAAGCGTTACTGTTGCCACTCCTATCCGGCACTTCACCCACGGCCATAGGCTGTACATAGTCGCTCCTCCTAAATTATAAAAACCGACGGCTCTTGGTGGTTGCCACCTCGTTTGAGTTTGCCTTGCGACGCTGGGTTGACGCGCGGACTCTACCCTTTTTTATGTCTGTGGTGCAATCCCCCTAGGCACCATTTAGACGATTATCTGTGTGATCCCCCCAACTGGGGGGCTGAGATGGCCCGAAGCCCATTGCCTCTTGGTGTGAGGAAATATGCGGGGTTAGCCGAGCAAACAAGAGGGGCAGACGTGTCGGCGGGAAAAAAAGAGGGTGGAGAGTTGCCTCTCCACCCCGTTCTTACAACTCACCGGAAGCTTCTCAGAGACTACTCGGCCTTACAGAAGCTCCGTTCATAGTTGATGATCGCCCAGGCTTCTTCTTCCGTGATCGCGGCGGGGATCAAGGAAACCATGCCCGTTCCGGCGCTGCCGTTCTTAATGACCCAGAAAAGTTCGCCATCCTTCCGTTTCTTGTGGAACTTGCAATTGGTGAAATCCCGTGGGCTTGGGTTCAGGATCTTCCCGGCTTCGCCCTGGCCATCTCCGGCCTTGCCATGACAATTGAAGCAGGTGCCCTTCCCTTCGTAAAGCGCCTTGCCTTTGGCGATGCTCTCCGGGCTGGAAGCGACCGGATTCTTCAGAGCTTTTGCGTCCGCTGCTTGATCGGGCGGAACACGAGGCTTCAAAGGATCTTTTTCTTCAGCCCCAACCACTGCGACCGAGAGAAATACAACTGCTGCAGTGACCCCTAAAAACTTGGACAGATACCCCATCACACGTCCTCCTTTGTGTTGAACCCACCGAGCCTGAGTGACACTCCAGGCCGCCGACTTGTCTTCATGATTTTCAAGAGCCAAGTAAAACGCACGAACTATACCAACGCCTCTGAATTCCTGTCAAGAAAACACCCCTCACCCCATCGCTCATCGCGTCTTGTTGTTACATAAATAAATGGAGATCAAACCTCATACCAACACCAACTTACAAACAGGCAAGAGAATGTCGGTATTTACGTGGTTCACTGCAGCCCATTCCACATTTTCATCGATTTCGTGGCGCCTCTGCGCCTCAGCTACACCCTCCACGCCTCATTGACAACGATACAATACCCGTTAGCTGCGGCATCCGGAAATGTGGCCGTGAACATCCATCTGAAAATCAAAGGTCCACCCAGGCGACGCTTGATCGGATTTGTAGCAGATTAGGACCGGAAGGCAAGCACGGACAGCTTGACCGAATATGATTGGAGAGGCGTGGTGCTATCGTTTCAGAACAATGTCGCGGGCAACTTTGCCGCTCGGTCCGAACGGCTTTTGCGGTTTGCCGTTTAACTCGGCCTTCACTCCTCCGGCGTTTCCAAGGGTCAAGATGAATTGGTCCTGTCCCTTCCAATGGGCTTTTTCGCCTGGTCGTAACAACGACTCCTGAGGACTCCCGTTATCGATCTGCACGACGACCCAGCTCAATTCCGTCGCTTCCAAGTCTAACACCAACTGACCGTCCCCAAAACGCTCCGTTGCGTTCAGGCCGATGCCAGCTAACGGACCATCACTACCGGGAGCGGCCGTCGACGCTGTAGAAACCGTTTCCGGCTCTGATCGAGAGGCTGCGCCTGCAGGTGTGATAGGTTCCTGTCGCGGTGGGGCCTCGGTCGCCTTTGCCGATCCGGCGGGTGTTTCGGTGGGCTTCGGAACCCCTGCCGTACGTTCAGGATCACGGGCCGTTGAGGCCGGAACCTCTTTCGCCGCTTGGGTCGTGCGTTTCGTCGCAGGCCCTTGTTCAGGAGCCCCACGCCGAAAGACCGACGACTGCTCTCGACTGAGAAGAAAGATCAGCGTCAGTACGGCGATACTGATCGCGATCGTCACCGCTTTCCGATTGGACTGACGCTTCCGGTCTTCTTCAATCTGTCGCACCTTGAGCCGTTCACGCTCGTCCTGTTTCTCGTAAAAGGAACCCGCCGATTGGATAAAGCGGTGAATCGCATCTTCTTCATCCAAGCCCAGCGATCGGGCGTAGGAACGTACAAACCCCTTGGCGAAGACTTGGTCGGGTAACTTGGCGAAATTACCGTCCTCAAGTGCCTTAACGAAATCCGTGCGAATGCGGGTTTTCGACGCCACCTCATCAACGGTCAACCCTTTGGTCTCTCGGACTTGCCTGAAGAATTCGCCGACTGACTCCATAAGTCTCCTACTTCAATCGCGCCAAGAGTGCCGCTGCCGCTTCCGCCAGCTCTCCACCTTTATCCAAGGTGGCCACCTTCTTCAAAGTTTCCCGGGCTCTGTTCGTATAACCCAATTTATAATACACCCGACCAAGCTCAAGATGAGTCATTGCAGGCGGAACACTTGGTGGGCTTGCGGACGCCGCATCTTCCAGCGCCTCCATCGAACCCTGAAGATCGCCCTGGTGTGCCAGTGCGCGACCGAGATGATATCGAGCCAAGTCCGGCGTCGGATAGAGGGGATTCGCCAGGGCCTGCTGATAGGATTGGATCGCCTCGTCCCACCGATCCTGATTGGCCAGAACTTGCCCCAGATACGTATGCGCTTCAGAATAGGTTTCATCGATTTTGATCGCCGCGCGGAATTGCTCTTCCGCGTAGGACAACTTGCCCTGCAGCGCGTACACATGTCCCAGTGCGTACCGCGCCTCCTTATTGGCCGGATTCAACTGGACTGACTTCTGGAACGAGACAAAAGCCTTTTGGCGATCCCCAGGGAGGCTGGCGACACCCTCCTGATAATACCCTTGCGATTTTTGCAGCACTTCCTTGTCGTTCGCACACCCTCCCAACGTACTTATGAGTCCTACACACACCAGGAGATGGTATTCTGGCCGCCGATGGAACCGCCGATCGCGCATGGTCATTGAACATCCTCAAAATGCGTGAGCCGCTTAAACTCGACGAACCGAGCCTGAATCTCTTTGTAATCCAGGATGCGCAATCGGTCAAGACTAAAGGATTCTACGGTAAATGACGCCATCACGCTTCCAAAGATGATGGCCTGTCTCATGGCCTCCGGAGACCGGTTTCCTGTCGCCGCCAAGTAGCCCAGAAATCCCCCGGCGAAGGTATCTCCGGCACCGGTCGGATCGCGGACGTCTTCGAGCGGAAAAGCCGGCGCGCCGAAAATCTGCTTTTCGTTGAACATGAGCACGCCATACTCGCCCCGCTTGACGATGAGATGCTTGGGTCCTCGTGAAAGCACGAGCTTCGCCACTTTTACCAGGTTGGAATCCTGTCCGAGTGCGCGCGCCTCACCGTCGTTGATGATCAGAATGTCCACCTTCTCCAACACCTTCCAAAGCGCCTCGCGCTGGCCGTTGATCCAGAAATTCATCGTGTCGCAGGCTACCAATGCGGGACGTTTCACCTTGTGCAGAACATCGAGCTGAAGCTCCGGATGGATGTTGCCCAGGAACAGCACGTCCGGCGCACGATAGGCCTCCGGGATCTGAGGGCGAAACGTTTCGAACACATTGAGCTGCGTATCCAAGGTATGCGCCTCGTTCAATTGGTGCGTGTATTCCCCCTTCCAGCGAAAGGTCGCCCCTGGGCGGCGTTCCAGACCGGTGAGATCAATCCCACGGTTTTTGAGAAACGCGATATGCTGGTGGGGAAAATCATCTCCAACCACGGCAATGAGTGCGACCGACGTGAAGAAGCTGGCCGCCGTTGAGAAATAGGTGGCCGACCCTCCAAGAATCTCGGTTCCTTCACCGAAAGGGGTTTTGACCGTATCGAGTGCAACCGATCCCACGACCAACAGTTTCCCCATGACTAACGGACTCCTTTCTTCGGTGCCAGCGCACGGTCAATAAGCACGGCGAGCTTCTTCCGAACAGCTGTAGGAATTCGGTTCGGCGCCGTCAGAATGGCATTGTCCAATGCCCGATGACAGGGGCAGTCTCTCGGATCGACGAAGGACGGCACCACCACGCGGAGTATCTGTTTGGCTAGAGCCACGTTACGATGAAGCGTCCCCAATACCGCTTCCACCGTGACCGCCTCTTCCGTTTCATGCCAGCAGTCATAATCGGTCACCAGCGCCAAGGTCGCGTAACAGAGCTCCGCCTCACGCGCCAGTTTCGCTTCCGGCATGTTGGTCATGCCGATCACATCGACGCCCCATTGCCGGTAGAGTCGTGATTCCGCTTTCGTCGAAAACTGCGGCCCCTCCATGCAGAGATAGGTCCCGCTGCGATGCAACTTGGCGCCGACCCGTTCCCCAGCCGCCAGGAGAGCCTGTCCCAGTTCGGCACAAATCGGCTCGCCGAAGGCGACATGCGCCACGACTCCGTTGTCAAAAAATGTCGAGACGCGCCGCTTTGTGAGGTCGAGGAACTGGTCAGGCACAACGACGTCGCCCGGGTGAATTGATTCCTTCATGCTGCCGACCGCACTGATCGAAATCACATGAGACACCCCCAGAGACTTGAGCGCGAAAATGTTTGCGCGGTAGTTGATCCCGCTCGGATTCAACAAATGCCCCCGCCCATGCCGTGAAAGAAATGCGACTTGAATTCCGTCAAGCAAGCCGACGGTGATCGCATCGGAAGGAGCCCCGAAGGGTGTCCGGACTCGGATGGACCGAGCGGAAGTGAGCCCTTCAATATCATACAGTCCGCTTCCTCCGATCACCCCGACGGTCACCCGCTCATCCTGTCTTTTTCTCTTCATGCAGATCCTTTCCTAAGAGGCCGGCTGCAACGCCGCAGGCTGTTTCTGTTGTCCAAGATCCCCCACAAATTGATCGATGAGTGCGATTACTCGTTCCGCCGTCCGCTCATAGGGCTCGCTGTCCTCGATCGACAACCACACAACTCCCGCTTCACTTCGAAACCAGGTCATCTGCCGTTTCGCAAAACGTCTCGTGTCGCGCTTGAACCGACGCACCATTTCGGCGTAATCGCACTCATTCGCCAAATAGGCTCCGACCTGGCGATAGCCGAGACCTTTCATCGAACCGAGCTCGCGCCCGTATCCCTGGCCGAGCAATAATCGAGTCTCTTCTACCATCCCATGAGTCAGCTGCCAATCGATTCGTTCTTCAATCCTTCGATACAGGGTCTCTTTCCTTCGCTCAAGGCCAATCAGAAGAGAGGAAAATGGAGTCTCCTGAAACCCGTGTTCGGCCTGCATGGTCGACAGTGGGCGCCCGGATAGCCGAAAGACTTCTAACGCCCGCATGACCTTGGATTCATCATTCGGATGCAACCGTGCTGCCGTTTCAGGATCAACGCGCAGCAGCTCTGCATAGAGACCATCTCGTCCCCGCTCGTCTCTCGATTTCTTGAGGTCTGCTCTCACGTGAGGATCAGCCTGGGGCGCTGGACACAACCCTCTCACCAAGGTTCGGATATACAACCCGGTTCCACCCACCACGAAAGGCAACCGCCCCGCACTGTATAAGCGTTCGATTTCCACCATCGCGACTCGCCGATACCAACCGGCGTTGAACATTTCGCTGGGGTCGACCAAATCGATAAGACGGTGCGACACCGCCTGACGCTCCTCGACGGTCGGCTTATCCGTTCCAATGTCCATCCCGCAATACACTTGACGGGAATCCGCCGCCAGCACGTCCGTCTCAAGGTATTTGGCCACTTGTACTGCAATCCGACTTTTACCGACGGCCGTCGGACCGAGCAGCACGACGAGGGGACGGTAGTGGAGCCACTGATCTGATCGCATGTCACGCGAACGCTGCCGCGCCGATGATAGACCTATCTGCCGGGACCAAAGCTCTCCATCGAATATCCGTAGCCTCCGTCGGAATCATCAGCTACCAACCAGCTCGTCCGAACATTTTCTCCAGATCTGCGATGCCGAGTCGGAACGACGTTCTCCGCCCGTGCGGACAGGTTGTGATCTCTCCTTCGGTACGCCATTCCTCAACCAGAGCCTTGATTTCTTCCGGTTTCATCGAGCGACCGGCCCGAACCGCCCCGTGGCACGCCAACGATGCCAGGACTGATCGCACTCGTGCCTCCAGACTCGAGCCACTGTCCCATTGCGTGAGATCATCCATGAGATCCTGTAGAAACGTGGTCGGATCGATCTTGCCCAGACCGATCGGAATCGCTCTGACCAAGACGGTTGAGGAGCCAAATGGTTCTATTTCCATCCCCAATTGCTGCAGATCGTTTTGGTAACGTTGAAGCAATGCCGTCTGAGGTGGCGACAGTTCCACCGGATCGGGGATCAACAGAGGCTGGGCCTGGATACCACGGGTCGTCCAAGCTCGGTACAGTCGTTCAAACAGGACCCGCTCGTGAGCCGTGTGTTGATCAATCACCGTCAAATCCCCGCCGACTTGAGCGATGAGGAATGTCCGATTGATCTGCCCCAGCACGATCACCTCAGCTGAAGGCACTCGACCGTAGGGCTCCGCCGCATCGCTCACCAACGGCAATTGGGTTCCGGGGGTGGACTGCAAGGGCGTCGATTCCGCTCCAACGGATTCGGACGTGGGGAGATCCGCCACGATGGAACCCAAGGTCCGTCGCACGGAGGACTCTACGAACGGAGTCTTACCCAGCTCAGCGAGCTTTCCGCCACTCAAGGCTTTGCGGACCGCTCGCCGTACGAGTTGGTGGATCACCTCATTGTCCGAAAATCTCACTTCCCGCTTGGTCGGATGGACATTCACATCGAGGCGATCCGGATCAATTTCCAGAAACAGCACGAATCGCGGCTGACTCCCCTTGGCAAGGAATGAACCATACCCTTCCCCGACGGCATGAGAGACGGCGGCGTTGCGCACGGGACGACGGTTCACGAACAACTCTTGCGGTACGCGAGCGGATTTTGCATGGACCGCATCCACGATGTACCCGCTGACATGAGCTCCAGGAAGCGAGGCATTGATTCGGAGACTTTGGTCTATAAAAGTGCGTCGATAAACCTGGGCGATCCGATCACCACCCGACGGCGCAGACGGGTAATTGAAGATCTCCTCGCCGTTGTGCGTCAAGCAGAAATGGACGGACGGCCAGGCAAGCGATGCCTGCTGTACGACCCGGCTGATATGCATGAACTCCGTGAGGGTCGACTTCAGGAACTTCTTCCGGGCCGGCTGATTGTGGAACAACTCTGCAACTTCGACACGTGTTCCTGTGATCGGAGGAGCTTCGGCGATTCTCTCGACCGCTCCCCCGACGACTTCCAGCTCGGTCCCTACTTCGGCGGAGCGAGTCGCCGTCATCAACCGAACATGGGCGACAGCGGCGATGCTCGGCAGTGCTTCGCCTCGAAAACCCATCGTGCGGATTGACCAGAGATCCAGATCGGACCGGAGCTTGCTCGTGGCATGTCGGTGAAAAGCGCGCGGGGCATCTTCCGGACTCATACCCTCTCCGTCATCGCTCACCCGAATCAAGACAAGCCCTCCGTCCCTCACGTCGATCGTGATGGACCGACTCCCCGCATCGAGACTGTTCTCGATGAGCTCTTTGACAACCGCCGCCGGGCGTTCGACCACCTCTCCCGCTGCAATACGACCGATGACCTCTTCCGAAAGAATACAGATCTTGCCACTGCCGTCGGTTCTCAGCACGGCACGATGCTCCTCATGAGTGAGAAGGCGGTGATGGGGTGGGGCGTCGCGCCACGGCGACGATCATCGGATCTCGGCCAACTTATACTTTGCCAACTTCGATTCGTCCGATGAAGGGTACTCTTCAAGCACTCGCTTCAGATTCTTTCTCGACCTACCGAGATCGCCGGTCTCGGCCGTCGCCAGACCAAGCTTATACAGCGCCGCGGGAACCTTTTCGTTTCCTGGATACTCCGTCACGAGAGAGTCGAAGGTTTGGATGGCTCGCCCATAGTCTTTCAAGTTGTAATACGATTCTCCCAACCAATATTGAGCGTTTGGAGTCAGAGACGTGCCGGGAAAATCCTTGATGAACCGTTGGAACCCTGCGACCGCAAGCTCGTATTTCCCGCTGAGATAATCATTATATGCCAGATTGAATGCGGACGTCGGCGTGATCCCGGATACCGCCACCGTCGGTTCTGCCGATGGAGTCTGTTTAACAGGCCTCGATGCACGAGACTCTATCGAGGAATCCGGCTTGGCGGATGCCTGACCGGCAGCCTCTTCCAGCTTTGCCAATCGGCTTTCAAGTTTTTGAAAGCGTGCTGCCAGGTCCTCGAATCGCGGTTTCGCAGAATCCGTATCCTTGCTCCGCTCCACGGCATCCAATCGTCGGACCACGGCATCCACCCGTTGATGATCCTGGTCCTGCGTTCGCGAGATGGTCGAGAGCTGATGGCGCATTTCCAGAAAATCGGCATGCTTGGCACAGCCGACAAGCACGATCGTCGACGCCAACAATCCCCAGGCCGCAGAACCGGACACGAGTGTACGGACACACATGGTGTTACCGCACCTCCTTGAGTTGAGCCAGTTTGTCCGAGGCTTTTCCCGCCTCAGCAGTTTTCGGGTAGAGCGTGACCACTTGCTTAAAGGCGGACGACGCTCGCTTCCTGTCTTTTAGCGCCAAGTACGCATATCCTTTCCTTAAGATTGCAGCAGGCACCTTTTCGCTGCCGGGATAGTCGATCTCCACTTTATCGTAGGCATCGATCGCTCTCTGGAACTCTTTCTTACCGAAGTGCGACTCTCCCAGCCAAAAGCGGGCATTCGGCGCGAGGTTAGAGTTTGGATAGTCATCGAGAAATCCGGCAAATCCTTGCCGAGCACCTTCCAAGTCCCCGTCTCGAAACAAGCCTAACACCTGCTCATAGCGAACCCGATCAGGTGGATCGGCACTGGCCTGAACCGGTTCAAATTTCGGTGATTCTTGGGGAGGAACGATCGTTGTCGCACCTCCCGTGGTCTCCGGCCCAACGGACAGCCTTGAGGATTCTCCTCCACCATCCTGCATGGGTTCATTCGACCCCAGTGCGGGCTGTTGCACCGGTTTGTGAGCCTGTTGCGGAGGAGCGGACCTATTTGATACCTGCTCAAGAGTTTTCGCCAAGGCATCGATTCGACCGTCCTGCTCGTCAAGGCGAGCCGTAGCTTTTTTCCCGACTGCTTCAAGCGCCTTCGTGATGGAAATCACGCTTCGGTTGATCTCCTCCGCATGGGTCGCCCTCGTTTTTGAATCGGCATCGATTCTCGATGTGAGATGCTTAGCGGTTTGCTCGTGCTCACCCACGCGATCATTCAGACCGGTCAGCGCCTCCCGAAACCCCGTCAGCGCCTGATTGAATTGGGTGAACTTTTGAGAACTCTGTTCGATCTTATTCTGGTGCTCCATTAACTCCTTTTGGTGCCCTTCCAGCTTGACATCGACGCGTTTTACCAACCCTTCGTTCGTACGTTGGACGACGTCAATGACCTCTTTTTTCAAAGTCTCCATGGCCTTCGATAGCTCGTCCAGCCGGGCCGACACCTTCGCGTCCTGCGTCTCGAAGCTCTTCTGCATCCACAGATAACGGGTGCTGCTGTCGGATTCCAGCTTGGCCGCCAACTGTTCCAGTTTCTTTGTCTGCTGCTCCAACTGGGCTGACCGATGCTTAAAATCTTCCTGTTTGCTCTGGAGCTCTCGTGCCTGGTGCAGAGCCTTTTCGAGCTCTCCTCGCAGCTGCGGCAATTCATGTTCGCGTAAGGTCGAAATTTCCTGGTTCTGCCTGGCCCTGGTCTGGGACAGCTGTTGCTGAAGATCTTTTTCGGCTTTTTTCAGGTCGGACTGCTGCGCGACACACCCCGGCAAAAGGAGACCGCCCACAGCGATACCGAGAAGCAGACCATGTCTTGTTCGTAGTTGAGGCGTCATGTCCTGGACTCCGAACGACCACCGACAGTCAGGGCTCGTTCAGGCGAACGGCTCTGCCATCGCACTACTTGCCTGTCTTGACAACGAGATGGCCACGGCGATTCTGCGAGTAACAAGATTCCGTATGCTCCGTGCAGAACGGCCGTTCTTTGCCGTAGGAAACGACCGACAAATGAGTGGGGACCACTCCCAGTTCAACGAGATAATTCCGAACAGCCTTCGCACGCTTTTCACCCAGCACCAAATTATAGGCTGATGTGCCACGCTCGTCACAATGTCCTTCGATTTTCAGCTGTGCGTACGGATTCGATCTGGCCCATTCCGCATTGCCGGAAAGGGCATGGCGTCCCTCATCGGTGATCGAAAAGCTATCGTACGCGAAAAAGACATCCCGAAGTCCAGCCGCCACGGACGCCACCTGCTCCGCACGAATTTCAGCCAACTGGCGAGCGGCCGCGCCGGAATCTGCTTTTGCGATCACCCCGTTAGAGCGGCCGGCACCGCCTTGACTACCTCCATTGCCGCCATTTCCCGCTAACCGCTCTTCGGAAGGATTGCGATCCAACCCTCGTAGGCTATTCGCATCCTCACGCCCAGAGAACGACGTATCGGGAAAACTTGAACTGGTTCCTTCTTTGGCCCCCCCCTTAGCCATCTCTCCTCTGGCCATCTCTTCCTGCAAAGCCTGGGTATCTCCTCCTGATCGGACCGCCTTCTTCGAGCAGGCTGGAATTCCCAGCACGATGATACCAAGAATCAACGGCAAGCAGCTGGCTGGCGACGTTTTCATTAGCTTCCTTTCCTCCTATGAAATATCGTCCTTTTTCTTACAGCGAAGGACGATTGCCGTCAATGCCTTCCTGGATATTTACGATGCCGGAGACCAGGACGGTGCGCTATTGTGAGTTCCGATAAATGTAATGCGCTCGAGATCTTTACCGTCCGCATTGATCATGTAGATCTGACTCTTCCCGTCCACCGTCGAGCTGAAGACTAGATGCCGACCATCCGGAGACCAGGACGGAGAATCATCCACTCCCAGTCCTGTGGTTAATTGAAGATGTTTCTGGCCATCGGGGGTGATCACACACAGTTTGTACTCTTTCTTGGAAGTCCTGCACACGTAGGCGATCCAATTTCCTCGAGGAGACCAGGCCGGCGCCGCGTTGTAGTCTCCATCGAACGTCAAGCGACGCACGTTGGATCCATCCGCGCTCATAAGGAAAATTTGTGGTCCGCCGCCTCGATCGGACGTAAATGCAATCTCGCGCCCCGAGGGAGACCACGAGGGAGATAAGTCCCCGGCCGCATTCGTGGTGAGTCTCTGAACGGCTTTCGTACGGGTATCCAAACGATATAACTCGGCGTTTCCTTCATGGCTTGAGGCGTAGGCCAGCGCATTCCCATCGGGAGAGAAAACCGGAGTGATGTTCAACCCTCCTTGCGCGACGAGTGTCCACCGTTTTCCTGTGGCAAGCTCGATCATGTCGATATCCTGCGTGTTCCGATTACGGTACGTCGTGAAAACTAAAAACCGTCGGTCCGGCGACCAACGAGGCATCAGGTTCAAGAACCCGTCGGCAGTCAACTGACGAGGCTCGTATCCATCGTAATCCATCACGAATAACTCGCGAGCCGTTCCCAGCTCCGAGACATAGGCGATCTTCGTCCGGGCGATTCCCGGTTCTCCCGTATAGCGAAAGACCAACTCATCGGCAAAACGATGGGCCATGAGGCGGGCAACCGATGTCGAGCCGACATACCGCTTCCCTCCCACGACTTCGTTGCTGGCCGTATCATACACGTACCCATCCATACTGAGATCGGCGTCCTTGCTACCATTCTTGATTCCCGCCTTACCCCAGACAATGACCGACACCCCGTTCTCGGCGGCTTGTTTGAAGGAAGCATCAGGCTCTGCCCCGAGCTGAGCGACCTTGATGCCAAGACTCGGCAAATCGACAAGCGTGAAGACCTGCGAGCGTCGCACGTCCGCCTTGAGTATTTCTTCGATACGCGTGCCCAGCTTCACACGTCCCTCGGGTGACTCCGATCCACTCACGTTCTCAATCGCGGCGATCCCTAGTGGAATCCTCTGGAAATCCGGTCTAGTTGCTTCAAGAAAGACGTCGGCGGCACCGGACTCAATGATCCAAGCGACGCCGATTGACACACACAGGATGACAACGACACCAGCTCGGAAGGTCATGGTTTATCCTTGCGGCTCTCCGACGGTAAAAGTGAAGTGGGCGTCAAAGTACGAATCAACGATATCAGACGGAAACTTAGGTAATGGGTTTGCACTGAGAACTGCTCGTTTCCCCGCTAAATCATAGTACTCGTTACCTGAAGATTGCTCGATCGCCACACCGGTGACCGAGCCGTTCTTATGAAGTCTGAACTGTACGACAACGACGTAGGCTTGGCTGGTCAGATCCAGGGGCGGAGCATTCCAAGAATTACTGATTCGCTGTCGCACAAGCGCAAGATACGCGCTGGATCCCTGAGTCATCCCTGGAACCTTCAATGTGGTGTCGACAGCCTTGAGGTTCTGGACCTTTGCTTCAACTTGAGGGACAGGTTTTGACGGTGCTTCCACTGGGGGCGCCGCTTTGGGCACCTCAAGTTTTTTGATCTTTTTCAGTTCCTCATCCAGTTCCTTCGCCACATCCTCCGTCAAGGAGGAGGGTTGAGCGGAGGCAACCAGCCTTTTTGGGGGTGTTTCCTTGGTTTCCGTGAGGACCGGTACATCGGGCAGCTTGATCCCCGGTGATTTCCTTGGCTTGTCCTCCGGGCTGATGTCGCCGCGCTGCGGGGCATCCGGAGGCAACTCGATATCTTTCATGATATCGCGCATGAGATCATTCGACGATTTTGCCGGAGCGACCGGAGGAGGAACGGCTGCGGCCGTCACAGGAGGAAGAGACACAGGTGCCACTTTCACGGGAGGAGCAGATTTGGGCTGATCAATAGGTTTGGGTGGCTCAACAGGTTTAGGGTGCTCAATGGGCTTAGGCCGTTCGATGGCTTTAGATTGCTCGATAGGCTTGGCCTGCCGGACCGGCTTGGGTGGTTCAACCTCTTTGTCAATCGGTTGACTTTTCGCCGGTTCAACAGCCTTCTCGGGAAGAGTCGGCAGACTTGCGAGTGAAATCTCAATGGACACCAGGGGCCGTTCGCCATGTCGTGGCAGGCGAACCCAGCCCACCATCGCCAGCATGCCGACATGCAGTACCAGAGAGACGACGACGGCAAAGCCCAAGCGACGAGTCAGTGTCGCCTGCCATTCATCATCCGAGACCATGCCGGCCGTTGCCCAAGCCTGCACTGTGGACCTTATCCTACTGGTTGTGTTGGGATGGCGTACCCTCACTGACACGTTCGGGTCCGGTGGGATCAGTTACCATGCCGAGTTTTTCGATGCCCGCCTTTTTGACTCCATCCATCACCTGAACCACAATTCCATACGGCACATCGCGGTCTGCGCGTAAATACAATGAGACATCGGCATGCTCTTCCTTCATCACGCGCAGCTTCCGCTCCAGCTGAGCCACGCTCACCTGATCTTTGTCGAGATACAGACGTTGATCCTTCTCGATCGTCAGCACCGCTCGGATCTCCGGCTTGATCGTGTTCGACGCTGAAGCCGGCAACTTGATGTCCATGCCTCGATAGAGCATCGGTGCCGTGACCATAAAGATCACCAGTAGCACCAGCACAACGTCCACGAGCGGAATCACGTTGATCTCCGCTAAAAATCGACGCTGCCTCGTCTCCAAGATCATCCTTTCACTCCAACGGGAACCGGAGCGATAGGTCTCGTTTGGGCTGGAATCAAAGCGAGCAACTCCACCACGACCGAATCCATGTGCATGGCCGCGCGTCTGATACGTACGAGAAAATAATTATAGGCAACGACGGCAGGAATCGCGGCAAACAATCCGGCTGCGGTCGCGATCAAGGCTTCGGAGACGCCGGGAGCCACAGCCGCAATGCTGGCTGTGCCTTGTGTGCCGATTTCCCGGAATGAGTCGATGATACCCATCACCGTTCCCAAGAGGCCCACGAACGGACAGATATTTCCGGTCGTCGCAAGAAATGGGAGAAACGATTCCAACTTGGTGATTTGACCTTGAGCAAGATGGGCCGCCGTCCGCTCCATCACATGTCGATCGTACGCGACAGAACCGTTTTCATTCACCTCGGTGGGAATGTAGCCGATCCGTTGAATCACGGCATGAAAAATCTTCGCGCAGGGACTCCCAACTGTCTGTTGCGCATGCCGAGTGACTTCCTCCACATCTCTGGCCCGCAGCAACACGGTCATAAAATGGCGATCTTTTGCATCAGCGGTGCGAAATACGGCCAATTTGTAGAAGATGATGGCCCATGACGTGATCGAGAAGCAGATCAGGAGCAAGAGAACCACCTTGGACACGATCCCGAGCGACAGAACGACTCCTAGTGGGCCGGTTTGAAACATACGAGTCTTTACTCTCTCTCCTCAGCGCTCATAATTTCCTGGCAAAGTGGAGTGTACCAAACTCTGAAGATAATGGCGGGGCCGACGGGATTTGAACCCGCGACCTCCAGATTGACAATCTGGCGTCCTAACCAGGCTGAACGACGGCCCCGCAAAGTCTATCGCTAGCAGAACAGCAGCACAACAAGACGAAATCGTTGGTCGCCGATCACTTCCCGCATGTAGGAACAGGCTCTCCGCCCGGCAAGCTCACTACCTGTCTCTGCGTACCAAATATCTCCGAGTGGTAGGCGGAACAGGGATTGAACCTGTGACCTCTGCCTTGTAAGGGCAGCGCTCTCCCAACTGAGCTATCCGCCCGATTTTCTTAGCAACCTCCGCGGAGCCTATCAAGTCCGTGCTTTCTTGTCAACGTGTTTGCGCACTGTTGGCCCAGTTTCGCAATATCTCTATCTCTGCTCCTAACTATGACCCCTTCATCGATTTTTCTCCGCGTATCCGACCTCGACCGGGCTGCCGTGGGAAATATCGGCGATGGATGTGTTTCAATCGGCTGCCTTCCACATGCGTATAGATTTGAGTCGTCGCGATATCTGCATGCCCTAACATGGATTGAACGACTCGCAGATCGGCCCCGCCTTCCAGCAGATGCGTGGCAAAGGAATGCCGCAGCATGTGCGGCGAGATGGGCTTGGAAATACCGGCGCGCCGTGCTCGGTGCAGCAGCAACTTCCAAAATGCCTGCCTGGTGAGTCCTCGTCCTCGCCGGCTGATGAACAGGACGCGGGACGATCGCTGTTTGAGTAGAGTCGGTCTTACACATTCCAAGTAATCAACCAACATCTTGCCCGCAGTCTGTCCGATCGGGACGATTCGCTCCTTGGCACCTTTTCCCACGACTCGTACACAGCCCAGATTCACGTCGATCTGCGACAGGGTGAGCCCGACAAGCTCCGACACACGAAGCCCAGCCGCGTACAGCAATTCCAGCATCACGCGGTCGCGTTGATCCTCGGCACGATCGTGAGCCGGCAGCTCCAGCAACGCCGTCACTTCTTGGTGCGTCAGGGTCTTCGGCAATCGGACCGGCCGCCGCACCGTTGTCATATCACGGAGGGGACTGGTTTCCACGAGGTTTTCCCGAACCAGAAAGCGATACCACCCTCGCATCGTCGAGAGTAGGCGGGCAATCGATGAAGCCGCGAGGGCCTCCTGTTTGAGCGATGCGAAAAAGGATCTTATCGTGTGCGGTGGAACGGAATCTCGTATGCTGAGCTGATGCTGCCTCAAGTATCGCTGCAATCTAAAAAGGTCGCGCCGGTAGGACTCAATTGTATTGGCCGCTAGCCCGCCTTCGATCCGCAGCTCGCTGAGATACCGTTCGAGAAGAGGGTCGAGCAATGGTGCTGTTGGTTCAGCCATGGCCGTCGGATGACGAACTATAGCGAACTCCCTTCATCCGTACAATGAACACCGGCATAGTTCTCCTTGACAGGTTGCACCCTTTCCGATACTAGTCTGCCTACGGCCTACCACCGGCCGAATGTAATGCTCGCCCACGCTCATAACCCTTTTCCTATCCCTGCATGGTCGCCGCTGATGGTCGCCATCGCTCTTGCGCTGACGCTCGGCGTCGCCCTCATGCCGACTCAATCGGGAAAGGCAGAGGCGGCAGATCCCGCGAAAGTCCTTCCTCCGAATCCCCCGGTTTTGAATCAGGCCAAACACCTGATCGAGAAAGGCGATCCGGAATCAGCCGTCACGGTCCTGCGTCGATTCTTGACGACCACTCCCCCGCCTGAACACCTCGATGATACCTACCTGCTGCTGGGCGCCGCGCTGTACGGGATGAAGGACTATGGAGAGGCGCTCCGCTACCTGAACCAACTTCAGACGGAGTTTCCCGAATCGGACCTCATGGACCGGGGCAAGCTCATGATGGCCCGCATCCATGCCGCTATGGGGAATCTCGACCTGGCGTTGCCGTTGCTGGCGCAAGTACGGACAACGGCACCCGACGACGCAACCAAACGTGAGGCGCAGCAGCTGACGGCCGAGGCATTAGCTCAGAAAAAGGACTATGTCCGTGCCATCCATACCTTGCTGGAGGGAATGGCCGGCAGCTCCGATGCACAGATGGCGGAGACACGGGAGCAGATTCGCCAATTCATCACGGAAAAGTTGGACAAAAAAGGATTGATCCGTGTGCGTGATGCCTATCCTCGTTCATATCCCGGCGATCTCGCGTCTCTTCGACTGATCGATTACTACGTTGGACGAAACGAAGACCACTTGGCAGAACGGGAGACCCGACATTTTCTCGCTGCGTTTCCCGCTCATCCTTCCGTCCCGAAGGCAAGCGAAACGCTGGAACTCATCAAGTCGAGGTTGAAGGCGAACCAGTATTTTATCGCGGCCATCCTTCCGTTGTCGGGACCATTGTCCGCTTTCGCCAACGACGTCCTGGAGGGAATTCAGTTGGCAGTGGAGCGAGCTCGGGAGCAGCCGGGAACTCCATCCATTGGATTGATCGTGAAGGATCATGATGCAGACCGGCAGGGCTTTTTGGACGATCTCTCGGCGCTGCTCAACGACGACCGTCCGCTCGTCGTCATCGGGCCGATGCTGTCAAAAAACCTTCCCGCCATGGCCGAAATGGCGCAAAAGACCAGGATCCCGTTGATTACACCGACGGCCACACTTCCCAATGTCCGCCGGTTGGGGAACTATCTTTTCAGCACGTCGTTGACGTATGCCATGCAAGCCGAGCGCATCGCGACTTATGCGGCGAAAGAACAGGGTTATCGCCGGTTCTGCATTCTCCACCCCGACACCCTCTATGGGCGAGAACTTGCCCGTCTCTTCGCGCAGGAGGTGCACCGGCTGGACGGTGAGATCATCTCCATCGAAATGTTCAAGGAAGGGGAAACGGATTTTGGTCCGCAGATCCAACGGCTCAAGGCCGAGGACCTGAAAAAGTATGGGCTGGCGGTTCCGGTCGACGCGCCGCAACAGCCCGGCAAACCGCTCCGCCGAAACGAAAAGCGTGTTCTGTATACTCCGGGGTTTGACGCGATCTTCATCCCCAGCCGTTCACACGAGATCGGACTCCTCGCCGCACAGCTGGCGTTTCATGACATCAAAGTCCAGCTGCTGGGTACCAACGGGTGGAACTCTCAGGACTTTGCCCGCACCGCCGATCGGACAGTCGACGGCGCAACATTCGTGGATGGTTTTTTTGTCGACAGCCCGAATCCCGTTGTGCAGGAGTTCGTGCAGCGGTACCGTAAGCGCTTTCAATCAACCCCGTCGCTCTTCACCATGCAAGGCTATGATGCAGCCAGAGTGGTCATCGAAGGAATCCGCTACGGGGCAACCTCCGGCGAAGCGCTTCACGACTTCCTCATGACCCAACGCAATTTGCCGACTCTCGCCGGGCCTGCCGGTTTCGGACCAGACGGCACCCTGCAGCGACCGCTCTTTCTTCTGCAGGTGAAACAGGGTAAGTTTGTGCAGTTGGATTGATCGCTCATGAATTCTCTCTCACAGATCCTGCACACGATCTCGTATATGGGGCTCCCCTTGTTGTTCGCGATGGTGCTCCATGAATATGCGCATGGATGGATGGCTGAGAAATGCGGCGATTCGACCGCAAAACGTGAGGGACGGCTCACCATCAATCCGTTGGCCCATATCGACCCGTTCGGAACCGTCATCTTACCGCTGATCTGTTTGATGCTGCCCGGGAGCTTTCTGTTCGGATGGGCCAAGCCGGTTCCGATTGATCCTCGGAACATGCACCAGCCTCGGCGCGACATGGCGCTCACGGCTGCTGCCGGACCCGGGATGAATCTATTGCTCGCCGTCGCGAGTGCCTTGCTGCTGGCATTGCTCCTCACGTTCGAACCAACGTTGTCGCTCCGTAAGACTGCAGAAGCAGATGCTTCTTCAGGCTTTTTTGCGACCATGTTTCTGCGCCCGATCGCCGTCATGTCGCTGTATTCCGTGATGATCAATGTGTTTCTCGCATTATTCAACCTGCTTCCGATCCCGCCGCTCGACGGGGGCCGAATCCTGACGTCGTTGCTCCCTCCCAAGCCGGCCATGACCTTGGCACGATTGGAACCCTATGGGATGCTCATCCTGGTGGGGCTCATCGTGTTCGACAAAGAACTTGGCATTATCCATACGATCACCGGGACCTTCGCCAAGAGTCTATCCGGTACGATCTTGTCGACCGCGCTCAGCCTCCGTCCAGGAGTCGCAGAATGACCACAGCACGCAGACGAGTACTCAGCGGCATGCAGCCCAGCGGCCTCATGCATCTCGGAAACTATCTCGGTGCCTTAGAAAATTGGAAGGCATTGCAGGAACAGTATGACTGCTACTTCTTCGTCGCCGATTGGCACGCGTTGTCGACGAATTATGCCGACACCAGCCGCATCCGTACGTTCGTGCGTGAGATGCTGATCGATTGGCTGGCCGGCGGCATCGATCCTGACCGTTCCACGATTTTCATCCAGTCTCGTATTCCCGAACATGCTATCCTCTACCTCCTGCTCTCGATGATGACGCCCATCTCGTGGCTCGAGCGCAACCCGACCTACAAGGAAAAACAAGAAGAGATTAAGGAGAAGGACCTTACTACCTATGGTTTTCTCGGCTACCCAGTCCTGCAGGCCGCCGACATTCTCTTATACAAACCCGATTTTGTTCCGGTGGGAAAAGATCAACTGCCACATCTGGAGCTGACGAGAGAGCTCGCCCGGCGGTTCAATGACATTTACAAAACAGCCGTATTTCCCGAGCCGAAGGAACACTTGACCAAGTTTCCCAAGGTGGTTGGCACCGACGGCAGAAAAATGAGCAAGAGTTACAATAATACGATCAACCTGTCGGACACCGAGCCGGTGGTCCGGCAAAAGCTCAAGACCATGGTGACCGATCCAGCCCGTGTGAGACGCACCGACCCAGGTAATCCCGATCTCTGTCCCGTCTACGAATTCCATAAGATCTATTCTCCACAGGCGATTCAAGACCAGATCAATGTAGATTGCCGGACCGCCGCCATCGGCTGTATCGATTGCAAGAAACTCGTGGCGGACCGCATGGTGGAACAGTTGACGCCGATCTGGGACGCACGCACGAAATTGACTCAACATCCATCCCGCGTTGAAGAAATCGTCGAGGCCGGCAGCAAACGAGCGGCCGCTGTCGCCGGTGCGACCCTGCATGAAGTCAACGAAGCCATGAAGATTTAGGCCGGCCCTCCCTTCCTCGGACCTCCCCTGCAAGTTTTGCGAATCCGCTAGAAGAACGACCTAGTCAGTGAAAAAATGCCTCGCAGGATAGCTATCAGCGAGGAGGGGCCGCTATGACGCACTGGGCCGGCCGATTACGACTTGGGAACATCGCTCTGTTCTTGGGACTTGTCTCGATCCCCGGCTGTGGGACCTGGTGGCACGGGGACCATCAGTCCGTCACGATCTTCACGACACCACTCGATACGCAGGTCGTGGTCGATGACCGCGTCCACTTGCTGGCGCCTGGCACCGTCTCGCTCAACCGAAAAGAGGACCACCAGGCTGTCATCACCAAAGACGGTTATGAACCAAAGACCATGACTCTGACGAGGACCTGGTCCTGGTGGGTCCTTGGCGATATCTTCGGCTGTGCCGTCATTTTCTCATCGGCGTGCATTTCCACCGACAAAGACGACGGTGGCTACTATACCTTCGACGACAAGGTCTACGTGACGTTAGAAGAGAAAGCGGCTGGGCTAGTTCCAAATCAGTAACTCTCCACATCATGCGAAAAAAAGAAGTGGGAGCTTGTTGAGTTCGATTGCTCTATATGCTGGTTTTGCAGTCCTATTCATCCCCTTAGCAATCAAAATCATTGCAACTTTTATTCCAGCAGGAAGTCTTGTATGGCAGAACCTGGTCCTCACTCTTTGGCCTAGTTCAATCATGCTTATGGCAACCGCAGAGAGAGGGGCTCCGCGACCTCGCAACTTGTGGTATGGTGCTGCGGCAGACTGATGAGCATTCCGATGGAGAACGTATGATTCACTCTTGGCGATACTGGTCAGCTCTGATCTTCTGCCTGGTCATCACATCCTCGGTTTCGCTCGCCGCCGATCCGCCCTGCGACAAGTATCCACCGGCCAAGCAATCACGCTGTACCGAGATCTGGAAGGACCTCAACCAGGAAGACGGGCCGGTTATCGCACAGTTTGGGCTCGATCAACAAAAACGGCGCGCCGAAGGGAAGATCAACGCTCAGCAACATCTCGCCGAGAACATGATCTTCATCAAACGATCGACCGACAAGCGGATTGAGCGCCTCAAAGAGAGGATGGCTAAGGAATAAGACCTTACAGCTCCGCGTTCTTTTCCTTTTCCGACACCTTCCCGACTGATTCCAGTAAATCACGCCCCACGAGAATCGGCGCCTTGAAGTGCACGGCCAGTGCGAGAGAGTCGGATGACCTGCTGTCAAACACCTTGACCTGGTCCTTGAATGCCACAGTCAACGCCCCATAGTATGTACCGTCCTTCAGCGTGATAACCGTCTGCGTCACCTTTCCACCGTAAGCGTTCAGGATCGTGTGCATGAGGTC
The DNA here is from genome assembly GCA_029194675.1 of Nitrospira sp. Lineage (NCBI taxonomy): Bacteria > Pseudomonadati > Nitrospirota > Nitrospiria > Nitrospirales > Nitrospiraceae > Nitrospira > Nitrospira sp. Next base: position 1,114,809 of record JARFXP010000001.1, read on the forward strand.
GTGCGTCATTGGGCGAGGCAGCTTTTCCCCGCTCAGGGCACTCTGAATCGATAGCGCCACTGTGAGGTCGACAAAAATCGGGATCGTCCGACCTTCGGCCTGCAGTAGCACCACCGGACCATGGTCCGACATACGGACCGTCACCTCGGCAATTTTCACGAGATCAGAATGAGAACGGAAGGGTTCTTCGCCCCGGACGACAGAATAAACCGACACCGACCAGAGTAGCGCAACGAGAGTCACCAACTTGCATGAAGCCATGGTCCCTCCCCATGCCGTCACACACGGACAAACTGATTCGATTCCTTTTCGATACCAATTTCGGTGTCCGATCCATGACCGGTCACGACAGTCGTCGCCTCGTCGAGGGTATAGAGCCGTTCGCGGATAGACTCCTCAATGGCTTTGAAATTGCCGCCCCACAAGTCTGTCCGGCCGATACTTCCCCGGAAGAGCGTGTCCCCGGCCAACAGAAGTTTATCGTTCGGCACATGAAAACTCATCGATCCAGGTGTGTGGCCCGGGGTATGGAGCGCCACGATCGCCACTTGCCCCACCATCACCTTCTCTTCATCGGCAAGCCAATGGTCCGGAGGCAGGGCCGGTACATACGAGACTCCAAAGACCCGACATTGGAGTTCGAGGTTCTTCCATAGTTCGAGATCATCCTGGTGCAAGCAAATCGCCGCACCGGTCGCACGTTTGATTTCGCTGGAAGCCAGAAAGTGATCAAGATGGGCATGCGTATGAAGAATACAGCTGACGGTGAAACCCAGCCGCTGCACTTCCTGGAGGATTCGCTCCGGTGTGCCGCCAGGATCGATGACGACCGCCTGCTTCGTGACAGGATCACCAATGATCGAGCAGTTACAACCGAGGGGGGGAACCGAAAAGGTCTTCCGAATCAAGGCAGTCATGATACTGGCATGCTACAGTCCAACGAGCTGGAAGCGCAAGCTGGGGGCGAACCTCGACAGAGCCATCCGTTCCAGCACACCTCATCAGGTCTTGGAGGTCAAGAATCTGTTTTTTACGACCCGATCATACCGGCCCTAGTTCCTACCTGAACAGATGAAGCAAGATACGGCCGAATACTACATGGACAAGTTGAGCTGAACCGTAGATAATCTCACGACTTTCCTGGGAGGGCTATCGCGTGCGCAACGAACCGTTCGCTGATCCATGGTCACTAGGCATCTGGGCCGTTCTGGTAATAGCTACCGCCAGCTGCGTTCCTGACGACAATTCCGTTCGCGTCGAGAATGAGGCCCTCAAGAAGCAAGTCGCCAAGCAAGAAACTCTCCTGAGTTCTTTGTTGGACGGGAATAAGGTGATGCAGCAGCAAATCGACCTGCTCAATCAAGAACTTCGGGACGCAAAGAGCACTACGGAAGCCACGAAGGTGGAAGCCAAACGCCAGACTGAGGAACTGGAGCTGCAGTTAGCTGAGGCCAAACGAATGATGGCAACCCAAATGACGGAATCCCTCAAAGTCGAGGAGAAAGGCGCGCAGTCCGATACCCTCCCTCGGCCTATGCCAACCGTTGCAAAGGTCGTTGAGGACGCACTGGCACGCAACGGCTATCAACTGAAGGTCAGCGTCAAGACCGACCAACGGGCGGTCTATGTGACGGAGCGCAAGATCTCCAACCCGACGTCGCTCGAAGTAACGGGATCGAGGAATCAATACCTCATTTCTCTTCAAGCCCTTCCCGACAATCTGACGAAAGTCGGCGTGAAAGCCGAATTCGAACGGGTCGCACAGGGGGGGCGCATCTTAAGTGTCAGCCACGAAGAAACGAACGAAATCGAGCACCGCCTGATCAACGAAATCAACAAGGCGCTCGCCAATCCAGCCAAGACATAATCTTCGGCACGCGACGATCACAATCACCGGTTTTCTTGGTCCGGTCGAGGCCTCGTGCTAGCATTTCCCTCCGATGGCTTTGTCGACCAGCGTGCACGATCTCCGCACCCTGATCCGCTCCTCTCATCCTCTCGTCGTCATTGAAACGGTGGAGGAGGAGCGAGTTCTGGCCTTACTACAGTCGGTGACCGCGCAGGAGCGCATGCCGCTCTTCGAGTGGTCCATCACCCGAGGACTCACGCGCGCAGACGAAGGCTTGACGCTCAGTAAACTGACCGCGACCCCCTTGGCAGTCCTCCAGCATCTTCATGGCCTGACAGTCGAAGCGGTGTTTTGGCTCAAGGATCTTGGGCCACATCTGCAAGATCCTGCTGTCTGCCGACAACTTCGTGAGGTTGCAGTCGTCTACAGCCGATCACGAGCCACCTGCCTGTTGACCGGCCAACCGATCACCCTGCCGCTGGAACTCGACAGAATTGCGGTGCGACTCGATCTGAAACTGCCGGATCGAGACGAACTGCGGTCGATGTTGCGCGGCTTGCTCCAATCGTTGGGACCTCGAACAACCGCTCATCCACGGTCCACGACTCTCGCACAAAGCATTCTCAGTTCGATCAGCTATACCAAGACAGCTGAGAACAGCCTCTCGTCTAAAGATTCCGACGCCATCCTCCGTGCTCTCCAGGGCTTAACGCTCCATCAAGCGCGTCAGGTCGTGGCTCAGTGCCTCGTCGAGGACGGCACGCTCTCTGTCGAGGACATACAAACCATCTTGAAGCGCAAAGTGCAGGCGATCAAGGACGGCGGCCTTTTGGAATACTATCCCTTGGAGGATAATCGGTTTGAGCTGGGAGGCTTCATCAATCTGAAGGCCTGGCTCGAGCGCGCCCAAGTCGGGTTTACCGCCGAAGCCAAGTCTCTCAATCTCACCCCGCCTCGGGGCATCATGTTGGTCGGCGTGCCAGGCTGCGGCAAATCACTCGCAGCAAAAGCGATCGCGCGGGAATGGAAACTCCCGCTCCTGAAGCTCGATGCCGGCCGGCTCTTCGACAAATTCGTCGGCGAATCGGAAAAGAATTTTCGCAAGGCGATTGAGATGGCCGAATCCTTATCCCCAATCGTCCTCTGGATCGATGAAATCGAGAAAGCGATGGTCGCAGGCGGAGGAAGCGGCGGGGCGGACGCGGGGTTGAGCCGACGCCTCTTTGGTGCCTTTCTCACGTGGCTGCAGGAAAAGCAGCAGGATGTGTTTGTGGTCGCCACGGCCAACGATCTGTCGTCGCTGCCCCCCGAACTCCTGCGCAAAGGACGGTTCGATGAAATTTTTTTCGTCGATCTACCGGGCAATGTTGAACGAGAAGCCATCTGGAAGATTCACCTGAGCCTTCGGAAGCAGGAGAGCAAAAAGTTCGACCTCGGCAAGATCGTCAGTGCAAGCGCCGGCTTCAGCGGGTCGGAAATCGAGCAAGCGGTGGTCGCGGCCCTCTATCGAGCACTGCACCAAAAGACCCCGCTGACGACCGACCTACTCATTGAAGAATTGACCCACACGGTGCCGCTCTCCGTCACGCGACGTGAAGACATCGATGCACTCCGACAGACAGCCGAAGGCCGATTTGTGAACGTGCGGTAACCACCGATGCCAGTTCCCCTGATCATCGCCTTTGTTGCAGGTGCAACTCTCGTGGGCTGCACCAAGCCGGTCATGAAACTGAATAGAGAAACCGCGTCTCCAGCAGTCTCAGCGGACAAGACGGAGCCTCGTGAATCATCTGAACTGCCGCAGTCTTCTCCGACATCGACCACAGCAGATCGTCCAACTTCGTTCCTGACGTCTCTTCCCAGCCGATCAGCGATTGTTGAGTCTGCAGCCAAGCTGGTTGGAGCACGGACGATTACAAGCCAGGGCCAACGTATCGTCTATGACTGTGCAGGGGTGACCCGTGCCATCTTCTTGGAACACGGCATCGATTTGTATCGTGGAGGTTTTAATGATCCGAAGGGAAACGGCGTCCGGCTCATCCACAACCACGTACGCCAGCATGGCACGCTTCATCGAGAATCAATCGTCAGTCCAGGCGATCTCGTATTTTTCGATAACACGTGGGATTTCAACGGAGACGGCAAGTTGAATGACTCCCTAACCCATGTGGGGGTCGTCGAACGACTGGAGTCAGACGGCACCGTGATCTTCATCAGTCGCGTCGCCAATGCCGTCGAGCGCTACCGCATGAACTTGAACCAGCCTCATGTTCATAAGCACATCGACGGCCACGTGCTGAACGATTACATCCGGCGGAAACTTCCTACCGATCCCGACCACACAGCCCGTCTGACCGGTGAGCTGTTTTCCTTCTATGGAAACCTGCTGAGCCCTTCAACCCATCTTTCTTCGGAGGGACGATTCACACAAAATCCGAACCAGCGGCGGGCTTCTACCTCCTTGTCCTCAGAATTACCCGAACAAGGACGCTGATTTCCGATGCCTCGTTTAGCGACCCGACCCAATGATGATTAGATGAGAACTTGACTCTCAGCTCAGCCATCGCAAAAGCTCTGGTTGCGGCTACAGAACAAACCCCTGATCTCCGATAAGAGTATATCGTGACATTGATTATTGATTAATGAAGGTCCCCTGAGTCCCCATTTTGTTATTGAGCTGATAAGATTACGCTTATGGCGATCTCATCGAGACAGAGACAGATTCGCGAAACCAATCCGCTCAGGAAAACCTTGACCGATATCCGACATGGGCTCTTAGGATTGCACAAAGCCTTGATCGTCGCCGAACAGCTGACCTATGAGCGGATTTACGGACGGGTTGATTCCACAGGCCAACTCTTACAGTTGGTGATGAACGATCCGTGGTTTACCTGGCTGCATCCGCTTTCCAATATGGTGGTCCGCATCGACGAACTACTCGAGGGGAACGACCAGTTGACCGTCGACGATGTGGCGGTACTGTTGACCGAGGTGCGAGCGCTCATTCGTCCATCCGAACTAGGCGATGGGTACGAGCGGAGTTACTATGAGGCACTACAGCGCGCCCCCGACGTCGTCCTCGCACACTGCGAAATGAAAAAGTTGCTGACGCTGCCCTCGGTGTAGAACCTACGCTCTTCAAGCGTGCCGTGGTCGGACCACAAGGACCGACAACTTATGGTCGGCAATCGCTTCTATTCCACTCCTCCGGGAGCCTGACGGTTCAAACAGAGATCTGTGAACGCCACACATTCGAGACCGAACGGCAAATATCCCGCATAGCCGAGCAAGGGCATCTCGAACAGCTGGAACCGATGCACGAACGGGATAGCGTACACCCAGTGAACGAGACTCTTCCAGTTCCAAAGCTCCCAAAACACGCCGCAAATCAACGCCGCTAGCGCCGGGACCCATAGGCCCCGCCAATCTCCCTGTGTAAGTGCTGAAAAGATAGTCGGTCTCCCGGCTAATCCCTGAAACGAGACTACCAGCAATAGCGGTCCAACCCAGACGAGTGGAAACAGGTAATTAGGCCAGTGCCCAATGGCGAACAATCCGAGACATGACACGACAAGAAGCGACCAGCTGACCTGCTTAGAGTTGTAGAGGCGTATCGGTCTGCAACGGTCCAGACCAGCACTGACAGCATAATACGAGGTCAGCAACTCCGCGGTACCGAGAACGGCCGGCAGCACAGTGGAGAACGGAATCGTAGCTCGTAAGAAGTACTCAAGCGACGACGGCTCAGCTGCGGCGACGTAGTACCAGTTCTGCGCGAAGCGATTCAGGTACTCGAAGATCCACCAGAAGGCAGCGCTCAGGAAGAAAAGTGACAAGAAATAGCTTGGCCGATGGAGCATCATGCATCGGCCAGTGCGGGCGTATGAGGCGGCGTTCACGGTCACGATGTAGCCCAGCCACAACGGCGTGAACGTATGTTCCTGAAGCGCCGCCATCCAGGGCGATCGGGTCCAGGCCACTACCCACCAGAGGCCCGTCCATCCGATTCCGAGCCAACCCCACCAGGGAAACGATGGGCGATAGTGCTGGGTGTTGAGTGCTCGCCTCGCTGAGCTGGCGAAGCGGGCTGAGTGCTGAGTTATGGAAGATGACGGTCGAAGGTTTGTGTTCGCTATCCGAAAAAGAATTGGTCCAATGGCGAGAGCGATCAAGAGTGTTAGAGCAATGAATACCGTCCAGGAGAACGGTTCATGCTGCACATAATTAGTACGAGGAGGAAATTCAAGATAGCGCCCGACCGGCTCACCGGCCCACAGCACGCCGAGAAGCGGGAGTCCAAGCACCAGCGCAAGGAAGACGCAAATGACGCCAGCCCGGTTCATGCCTCGGACCTTTACAGTCGACCTTCATCAAGTTCAATCACGTCAGCCCAGGTGGTCACAGGTGGAAGAGAACTAACCGGCACACCACGTTTGGTCGCGATATCCTCCAGGCGGCCTCGGAACCGCTGACGAGCTGCATCGTCTTTCGGACCGGAAGCGAGGAGAGCCTGGGACCATTGCGCGATTTCCTGCTCAGATGGCTTGCGGCCGTTGACCTTCACCCAGGCAATCAGCTCCTCATCAGTCCCACCGGCTAATACGCGCTGCTCAAACGCCTTGGGATCAATCCCGAGAAAATCGGCCAGATATTTATCGAACCCGACCGTGATGTAGTTGTAATCTTGAATCTGTCCAGCATTACGCAGGCGAATCTTGTCGATAAAACGCCCGAGGTGAGCAATGCCGCCGAGTAAGACTTTTGGACTGCGAGGATATCTTGCTGTCGTCATGGACATTTCCTTCAGATGTCCAACTCACGCACATTCTCCGCAAGAGGGATTTTTCCTTTCAAACGTCGAACTCCTTCTTGTCCTCTCAGTTTGATGAGCAAGCGAAGGCCCTCCTCGACCACGGCTTTCCGAGTCGAGAGCCCAGTCACTTGCATCGCCTGCCGTATGAGACTGCTGTCAATTGCGATATTCATACGCATACCGTCCCGATCTGGAGGTTACATAACTTGAGAAATACTACGCACGCACGCGAGAGGAAGCAAGCGGCGTCGGAGCTGTCTACGCACAGTCAGACTCTACGCCATACTTACAGGACGCCAATGGCAAGCGCCCCGAAGCGATGCGATGTAGTGCGCGGTCGGCCTTCAAGTTTTTCTTCGGCACTGCCGATACATCAGTAGCAGTGAGATTGATATGCAGCTTCGATGCAGCCCCAGAATTTATGTGCGGTATCCCGCCAGCGTCCAGACAGACAACGGCGCAAGTGAAGGAACCCTCTTCGATCTCTCCGCAACAGGCTGCAGAATGCAAAGCAACGTGGCCCTGACTCCAGGAAGCTACCTGGCTCTGCACATCGATGCCCTGAAACAGAATCTCCGCTTGCCGTCGAAGTCTCAATTGTGCGGTGGACCAAAGACAATCAGTTCGGTATTGAATTTCTCCGCTACGCCCAAGGCGATCGAGAGCGAGTCAAAGATGTGGTCGAGGGCTGCGAAGTTCCCATCCTCTCTGCTTACGCTGAGCATGAGGAACTGACCCTCAGCCCAGTCATCGCATAAACACCCCCTCCGATAAATCTTTTTCGAACAGTTTCTGAACGTCACTCATTCCGACGCTGTCAATCCAAAACAAGCTCAAGAGCTAAGGTTTTGGCTTCTTCTGCTGAGTATTTTTCTTTGGACCGACCGGCTTGATCGGGAGATGGGATAGCGGCGTCAGCAATGACAATTTGGTTGTGCAGCCCAGATCGCTCGATTTACCGGTCCCGGCAAAGGGGGCTCCTTCCATAATCCACCTGAGAATTGCGTCGCGATGACTATCATCGCCTGATGCCAGATGATTAAACCCTGACCCCACGCCAAACCCCTGTACTGTGCCGCCGTTGTGATGATGACCGGAAGGCTTTTTGAGAATTAGACTGTTTTCCGGGTCTCGACAATCGACGCGGCTCATGATGCGTTGATAGGCCACGAGTTTCCACAACTCGCTGTCGGGCCCGCCCGGTAGTTTCACGTCCCACATATCAAATACGCCCCCTGCTCGACCCAGCGCCCCATTGCTATGGCAATGGACGCACGACAGCGGGCCACTACTTCCCGAGGCTCCTGACAACGTGAAGTTCGTTTTAATGAGGTCGTAGATATCCTTCGTACTAGCATTGCTGTCGGCAAAGACGAGCGGCTTCAAGGCACTGTCGGTGAAGAGCTGGCCGACGATGATTTCGTTGAAGCCACCACCTCCTGAGGTAAACTGGTTCCCGACCGTCAGCTTGATGAAATACGGCTTTGCCAGCGGTTTCTTGATATCGGAGAGCTTCGCGGGATCGAGTGCAAAGGAAGCGAACGAGGTTTTATCCCCGGAGAGAGTGGGGCCACTAGCTGGAGTACACCCGACCTGCGGGTCCACGTAGCTCCAGTTGAACGTATCCACAAACAAACTGGATCGACCATTCAATCGAACCCGTTTTCCTTCTGCAACGTCGGCCATGGTAAAGATCGGCCCTTGGAAACAGAAATTGCCGATCGGTGCCCGATCTTTCAATCCAAAGGTCGTGGGAATACCGGCGATGTTCGGAATCGGCCGACCAGGACGCCGCAATTGGCCGAACACCGTCGCTACCCGCGCATTGGGGTTGAGATTGCTGGGGTTCTGATAGACCTGGCCTCCGAACAATTCGTTGTCGAGAATGATCGGCGCATCGCTTCGCCAAAAGTTTTCGTACGTGCGCTTCGCCACCGGCATCACGCCCATGTCATAGACTAACGGCTCAATGTGTTTCTTGTAGCCTTTGAAATCGTCGTAGCTATTGAATTCGAGCGACTGCTGCAGCGACTGTCCCTGAAAGACGACATGTCCGCTGTTGTGGTAGGTGCCTCGTTGTAGGTGACATGCACGACAGGTCGGCCCGACAACTTTCAGATAGAGATCGCTTTTGTTGCCGTCTGTGGTACTGACCCATCCAGGCGGCACAAAATTGCCGTTGAACGTGGGATTGGGAAGTCCCTCCCCGCCGTACCATCCTTTGATGGCAATCGCAACACCGCTACTGACGCTCGTGCCTTTTGGCTGATCATGAAAGATGTCGAGTAGATCGGCATTCATCTTCTTAAATTGGCCCTCTTGTTGTGCTCTCGTTTTCCTCGAGTCGTACTCATACGTATCAAGATCCCAGGGGATCCATTTGGCACCGGTGTCGCCTTTGTTCTCATACACGGCAAGGCTTCCGTGAAATCCTCCGGCCTTTGGTTTCCCGCCGTGGCAGACATTACACAGTCCTGGGACGAACTTGTCCCCACGGCCGTCGAGATCGATCTTCTTGAGCCGTTGCCCATTCTTGTCGTACACATAGAACTTCGTGAACCGGGGTCCAGTAACGTTATTTGCGGAAGGACCATACTCCATCGCCACCGTGGCCAACAGATTCTGACCATCCACGGCATCCGCCACCGACAGATAGTTTTGGACGTAGGAAGCTGCGGAGATGACCTTCCCGTCCGAGGTCTTGGTCACTCGCACGTACATGTCCCGGCCAAACCCCAAATCTCCCGCATTGAGATAGGTCGCGCGGTGAATTCCCCTGGCGTCCGAATTGAGTTGTGGATCGCTCATGCCATTAGCTGCCCTAAACTTGTCGAACGTATCCCGCTGATTATTCGGATCAATGACAGCGTAATAAGCTGATGCATTATCGTCACTGCCAACAAAGTCTTTGTGAGAAGAATGGACAGGAAACGTCAGAAACCGGTTCAGATCGGGTGGCGTCAATGAGATCACGAGGTGGTCGATATTCGCGCCACTGCCGCCGGTTGTGACCAACCGAACCAAATTGGGGCCGGCATCAAACTGCGCAAACACGTCAACGGTTTTCCACACATCAAAACTGCCCGTTGCTGGAAAACTCACATTGGACTTGATCGCTATCCCATTAGTTCCCACGATGTTCAGTGGACGATCGCCAGTACTTAAGGCATAACGAAACTCCAATTGATACAGTCCTGCGCGCACCACATTGAATGTCCACTCAATCGACCCTTCTCCCGTAAAGTCGGCGAACCCGCTGCCCGTGAAGTCTTTGTGGTTAGTCGCGGCCTGTGCACCAGTGAGTGCCGCATCTTCCGCCTCTAGCGGCTGAACGACTCCCTGGAGTACCGCACGCGCCTCCTGTACGCCGATGAAAGCCAATCCAATCGCGGCGAAGATCTGACACAACCAGAATGAGCGATGTTTCCTTCCCTGTCCCATGGCTTCCCCCTTTGTTGGCACATAACCGCACCTCGGCCCACTGGGCTTGCAAGGGTCTAGAATGCAGATCCTCTCGAACGTGAATCCCAAATCGATTGTTGCAAGTGAAATACCTAGCCGGTCGGTCTAGCCGACTGGTGTGAGGAACTTGTGATCGAGATCGCCAATTCACTGCGCATTGCTGTTAGCCCGAATAGGATCGTGAGATGGCTATCGGAAGGGAAATGCGGTGGGGCTGCAAGGTTATATGTATCAGAACGGATACAGTAAGAACCCATTCAGATACATGCGTACCTGAAAGAAGAGTCTCCGCCAGCCGTCTAAGTCTCCATCGTGCGCTGGCACAGAGATAACCAGTTCGGTATCGAATTTCTTCGGTATGCACAGGGAGTTCGTGAGCGAGTCACCGATCTGGTCGAAGGTTGCGAAGCTTCTGCGGTTTCCACCCACGTTCATGAAGAAGAGTTGGTCCTCAGTGCCGCCTTGGCGTAAACACCTGTCCTCATCAACCTTTCCCTCAACCTATTTTTATCATTGCTTCAATCCCACTGCTTCTGACGGCTCAAAGCACCTGTCTTCAGCTCGCTCAAGAAGAATTCCCACCAACCCATCATTTCTAGGTGGAGTGCGAGAGGTTGCATAGTCACAATTCCCGTTAACTCCCCTAGATAAGCCTGTTTGCCTTCAAGTCATAGCCACCCTTCACAACCGCTCCGAGCGACCCATCCGCCTTCTGCTCGGTGTACTCAATCTCAATCTTCCCGAAGCTCAACGACGCCTGATCCGACGGAAGGAGATCCGATCCAGCGGCACCACCCTGCTGATACGAAGACACCAGACAGTCGCTGAACCTGATCCAGTAGTACTCCTGCTGTCCCTCACCCGTCCCTCTCGTGACAAGCGTGGCGTCTTTAAAGTGTTCACCGATGGCACAGGCTTGAAAGAGCTTTGGCGAGGCCTTGCTGAGCTTCATCGTGAAATGAAAATCTTGGGCCGAGAATTTACCTCGACCTCCACCACCAGTGAAATGCTCGCCACCCGCTTGCGTTCCTCCAAAAGACCAAGAATCCAGTTGGATTTCCCCCTTATGCTTCAACGCATTACTCTCGCCCTCAATCCCGTCGACCTTAAGGAAATAATCAACAGCCGCCATGACATCCCTCCTTTTCAATGGAGTAGCTGGCGGAAAGGCTAGTCCTTAGGCGGAACGCTGTCAATGAGGTGAATGGAGAAACGACCATGTCAATTTCGTCGAGATTTGCCGAGCAGGCAAAACACTTCGCCGATTGGAAGAAACTCCGGTAAGCCCATAGGTATCCCGGACCTCAATTTTTCTGACTAATCCAACCCTGGGACAACCTTCCTACGAGCTGAACCTTCCGGGCTTAACTCTTCTTGCGCATCTGTTTTGATGTTAATGCGCCATACCGTAGCGAACGCCATTGCCATTTGATGCAGTCTCATCGCGTGCGGGTGGCCAGCCGTCACGCCGATGGCTCGACTGCGAGGGAGCCGCAGGCCGCGAGCATCGGCCCCACGGCTCACTTGCAGACGCGGAGCAACCGGAGGTTGTGCAGCGGATGTCCGGTGCAGCCGCTGGTTCGGGACGTGCTTCGCGTCCCGAACCACGACCGATAGCCCGGGGCACTGGCACCTCAGGTCTTCCGGAAGTTGACACGCTCGCAGTCGGCTGCGAGCGCTTGTTAGGCGGGAGGTCAAGCTCCCTTCGAGTCAGGAGCATCTTTGATCGACCGGAACAGCGGCTTGCTGGGACATCCTGTTCTTCGCTCATACGCTTCATACATTTCGTCAGTGGAACCGTAGAAATCCCAGTCGGCCATTTGGCCGAGGTGAATCACCTTCTGCACGGACGGGTCACCGAGCACCCACTCGAACAGCTGGACCAGGTAGTAGCCATCGGCCTGATCAGCGACGATGTAGCCCTGCCAACAGATTTTCCCGTCCTTGAAGCTGTGAAAGAACTTGCCCACAAGCGACTTGTCGGTCTGCCCGGTGATGAAATCCAGAAGGTCCTGGACAGGCGCAAACCACTCACCCTGGAGGCGGTGGACAGCGAATCTGCTGTGAAGCTCTGCCTCCGCCGTCTTGTCTCCTTCAATTGCTCGGATCAGCACTAGCTTATCCGTGGAGCCGGTCTGTAACTCGGCGAGTCGTTTATTCGGCTTGTCGGTATACCCAATCTTGATCTGGCCGTTGACGATGTTCTTGATAAAGTAGATCATCGCCTGCCCACCAGTTCGTTGGTCCGTCTAACGCTCGTCATAACCAGCAGGATTGGGCGACGCGCCAAAGGCGCGTTGACCAGGGCCGTCTGTGTTGATGGCGTTGTTGGATGACAACTCTTTCAGACCGCGCCACTCTCAATGGAGGATCGAAGAAGATCATGCTTTTTCTCCAAATGCGCATAGAATGGTTTGAGTCGCTCTTCAGTATGTTGCAAGCGCTGAATGACCTCCGCGGGAATTGTTTTCGCAAGCCACCTTTCCCAAAGTTCGACAAACTCTATGAGTTCTTCGTAATGCGCCCTAGTCTCGGGATGAGCAAGCCAATAGCTATCGCGAAACAGCTTTGCCATTTGTTGATAGGCAGGAATCAATTCCTTTCGTAACTGCGAATTGTCGTAATCGGTGAGGCTTGTAAATTCTGGTCCGCGAGTTCTGGATAACTCGCCGAGCGCCTCAGGACTCAGTCTGCTGGCTTGAGTACAGAGTTCTCGCCACACGATATCCGCAGTATCGTGGATGCGCACTCGAAGATTGCTGCGCATGAAAATTTCATTGCGAAGGCCCAGCATTGGTGAGTAGAAATCTTTCAACTGCTTCTCGATAAAAGCGAGACGACATTGGCGTTTTTCACGACGTCCCGTCAACCATGCGCCAATTCCAACGCCGAGTAAACCGGCTATCGCTGGTACAGCGATCGATACTGCCCAGCGAATAAGATCAATCTGTTCGCACGTCATAGCGGTTTCTGTTGTCATCTAGCTATTGAGTATACTGACCGGTATAGTACGCACCTGCAACCTGCCCGCAGGATCGTGATACTTGCGTATGTTCAATCACTTGTCAAGATTTCCTCTGCTGCAGGATTGGCGTGCTATACAGACCGGCATAGTTCCGTTATAGCTGCGAAGGGCTCAACACTGATCCCAGCGAATCGGCTGGACTCCGTACCCCTTTTCCAGCCCGATTTAACACATGCGTGGACGAGTTTAAGGGGGCAGACCCACTGCTTTCCAAGACCGGGCTTGGTCCGTGGGAGAGGGTTGAGGGGGTCAGGCTTTGATATCTGAACAGTCTTCCGGCATCCTGCGCTGTCCCGTCCTTCCTGACATTCCCTGACGTCCATTGACAGCGAATGGGCATCTGTATATCATGGCGTATATACATTATGGGAGGATTATGGTGGCGACGAGGAAGAAAACGAAGCTGTTTATGAGCGGCAACAGCCAGGCTGTACGAATCCCCCGCGAGTTTCAGTTGGAGGGTGGCGAGGTCGAGATTCAGCGCCGAGGCAATACGCTCGTCATTCGCCAAAAGAAACAGACGTGGCAGCCGCTCACCGATAGCCTCACCATGTTTACTGACGACTTCATGGGGGAGGGCAGGCAACAGCCTCCGATCCAGAAACGAAAGCGCCCCTTTGCATGAAGCGGATGCTGGATACCAACATCTGCATTTACCTCATCAAACAGCAGCCTCCCTCCATTATCGAGCGCTTCCTGTCGCACCCTGTCGGCGACATCGGGATTTCCAGCATCACGGTAGCTGAATTGGCTTATGGAGTCAGCAAGAGCCGTCATTCGTCCAGGAATCGCCATGCCCTTGAGCAGTTTCTTGCTCCGCTCCAGGTCGCTGGGTTTGACCAGGCTGCAGCCTGGTCATATGGTCGCTTGCGTGGGCAACTTGAGGCAAAGGGGACCCCGATTGGCTCGATGGACATGCTCATTGCTGCCCATGCATTGAGCCTTGGGGTTCGGCTCGTTAGCAACAACCTCAGGGAGTTTCAGTATGTTCCTGGCCTGCGGCTGGACAATTGGGTGTGATGTATGGTGATCAGATCCCAACCAGGAAAAGAAGTAAGGGGTCGGGAACAATTGCTTGATCGGCTACGGCCGGATGATAGGCCCTGGTGAAAAGACGGCCTCAATGGTTTGATGAATGAATAGTGATGACCCTGATGCGAGAAATGACAAAAGTTCTTGGTCGTTTTGTTTTTGCGGCTCCGTCGGAAACGGGGACAGGCCACATTTCGAATGGAACGTGTCAACGATTGGAGTTTCTGGCCGTTCAAAACGTCCGTCCAACAAGGCCGCAGCGAGAGCCCGAGGAGGTACGTTCCAAGCTTGCTTGTGCCGCTCGCTTCGATCAAAGGCGAGCGGATAGGTACTTTGCCTCCAGTTGAATTCACCGTTGAAGGGTTGACCAAGGCAAGAACGCAGTCCGGTGAAAGGCGCGTCTTAGCGCGCCGGGGTGGGCGGGTGAGAAATCGCCGTTTTCAGCAGCCTGACTTTACAGATTTTCCCGCTTGCCGATACTTGTCGATTCTCATGGCCATTTTTCGCCCTTCGGCAATGGCCCAGCCCATCATCTCGGCAATGTTCCCATCGCATCTCATTCTTCCTTGCTGATGAACCGTCTTGGTTTCAAGGCGCCAGTTGTGTAGGCAAGCCGCAACGCTTCCTCCAACCAAGCCAGGCGTTGAGTCGGTGTTGCCGCCAACATAGCCGAAAGCAAGCTTTGATCACTGGCGTCCCAATGTTCCGTTTGGACCTTCCTTGAAGCAGCCTCATGTTTGTCCGCCATCTCAGCGATCTCCCTTTCTTCGGTGAATCGCCTCCAGCTCCTTAGCGTCTGCCAACCCTCGTAAGCAGGTCCTGCTGTATGCCCGTGGAGATGAGACAACGGTGGGAGCGATGCTTTCGCCGCAGCTACAGAATGTGATTTAATAGGAATGCTCACTGCAATGAGGGGCGGCGATACCTTGATCTGATTCATCGGCGGGAGGTGTCGTGCATCCATGCTTCCGACTGGTTGGTCTCCTATTGATGGTAACTTGGCCTAACGCTCTCATGGAGGCAGAGGCGCTGGCGGAAACCAATCCGGTCCAACGAGAGAATGCTCGGCCCGGCACGGCAGAGTGGCGCCTGACCAATCCGGCATTGCATCACGAAATCGAGGGCTACGCCTCAGTTACCAGCGTCAATCGGGGGCACCCAATCAAGTTCTACGTCCACACGCAGGACCGCTTTTACAGGATCGAGATCTATCGAATGGGGTGGTACGGAGGCGCCGGCGGGAGGCTGGTGCATGGACCTGTGACCCTCCCGGGCGTCTCGCAACCGATGCCGTCGATGGATGTTCGGACCGGACTCGTTGACTGTGCATGGCAGGATCCGTACCTCCTTGTGGTCGGAAACGAGTCCGATCGGGAAGCATGGGTCAGCGGCATCTATCTCGCTAAACTGACGGCGGAGACGAGCGGCGCGCAAGCCTACATCATTTTTGTCGTGCGAGATGAGACGCGCCCCTCTGACTTTCTCTTTCAATCGAGCGTCACCACCTATCAGGCCTATAATAATTGGGGCGGCAAATCGCTTTACGACTTCAACAGCACAGATGGACGGCGGGCTTACAAAGTGTCTTTCAATCGGCCTTATGCTATCAGCAGCAATCCTGCCGCCGCCTATGGCAATGGCGCCGGCGACTTTATGACCAACAATGCCGTGCCCCCGACGGATGCCTCCTCACCTTCTGGCTGGGAATACAACATGGTACGATGGTTGGAACGGGAAGGCTATGATGTCACCTATAGCACGAATGTGGACACCCATGCGGATGCCCGTCTCCTAGACCGTCATAAAGGCTGGCTCTCCGTCGGGCATGACGAATATTGGACGTGGCAGATGCGCGCTCATGTTGAACGTGGACGAGACCGCGGCGTGCACCTCGCATTTTTCTCGGGGAATGTGTGCTATTGGCAGATCCGATTGGAGCCCAGTGCGATAACAGGTGAGCAAGATCGTACAATCGTCTCATACAAGGATGATGCACCGGCGCGCGATCCCTATGCTCAAGAGGAACGGGGAAATCGACATCTCATGACGGTGCGTTGGCGGGATGAACCGGTCAACCGGCCTGAGGAGTCATTGATCGGCGTGATGTATGACGGCAATCCCGTTGATGCTGATATTGTCATCACCAAACCTGACCACTGGACCATGATCGGTACGGAACTTCGGCCGGGGAACCGCTTACCGCGACTCTTGGGCTATGAGGCCGATCGAGTCTTTGAAAGTGCTCCACCGGGCACCACGATTCTCGCGGAATCCCCATATACCTTCGAGAGTCAGCCCCATCTGGCCCACATGACGATCTATACCCTTGATAACGGGGCGACGGTGTTCGCGGCCGGTACCATTCAATGGAGTTGGGGGCTCGACGATTTCAACGTGCCGAACCTGCGCAAGTCCAGTCTCAATCCGAACGTTCAACAGATCACAAAAAATGTCCTTGCACGGTTTCGACAAGGAGCCTCGCCACACACACGGTAATCGGGTGTTGGGCCTATGTCGAGGGCAGTATGGTGCGGACCCTCAGTAACGACCCTATCCGGAGAGATCCGGCATGAAGATCGCTCAACTGGTCCACCTAAGCGTGAGTGTGCCTCCCGATAAGTATGGGGGGACGGAACGAGTGGTCTTCCACCTCGTGGAAGAGCTGGTCCGGCTCGGTCATGACGTCACCCTGTTTGCCAGCGGTGATTCGACCACGAGCGCGAAGCTCGTCCCCATGTGCGACCGCGCACTCACCCACACGCTGTTCATCAATAGAGACGCTATCATGACGCAGATGCTGGAACAGGTGTGGAACCTGTCCCATCAGTTCGACATTATCCATTCTCATCTGGACTTCGTGGGATTTCCTCTTGCCCGCCGGTCCGAGGTCCCTGTCATTACCACGGTCCATGGACACCTGGGAGCGCCGGAACTAGCGAAGGTCTATCGCGAATTCTGGGAGATTCCTGTGGTCTCCGTTTCGTATGCGCAGCGAGCACTCTTTCGCTACAACAACTGGAAAGCGAACGTGTACCACGGGCTCCCGGTGGATCTCTATCGATTTCACTCAAAACCTCAGAAGTACCTTGCGTTCATGGGCAGGATGTCGCCGGAGAAATCGCCGGAGGTGGCGATCCGGATCGCCCAACAATTGGGCATGCCGTTGCGGATGGCCGCCAAGGTGGACCCGGTCGATCGTGAATATTTTGAGACCGAGATCGCCACTCACCTGACTCATCCGCTCATCCAGTTCATCGGAGAAATCAGCGATCGTGAAAAAGGCGCATTTCTGGGGAATGCGAGCGCAGTGCTGTGCCCCCATCGACCTGAGTCGTTCGGCTTGGTGTTGATCGAAGCATTGGCCTGTGGCACTCCAGTGGTAACCTATCGACATGGATCGTATCCGGAGCTGATCGACCATGAGACGACGGGATTTCTCTGTCGAGATGAGCAAGAGATGGTGCAAGCCGCCCGCCGCGTCGACGAGATCGATCGACGTCGATGCCGCAAAACCTTCGAGGAACGATTCACGGCCGAGCGCATGGCGAAAGAGTATGTACAACTGTACGAACGAATGCTCCAGGAAGCGTCGATGAGCGAATCCTTCTCTTCGGACGAATGATGCTGGTGTTCATCACCCATCGGAGGAAGGCAGCAGGATAGCGGGAAGCCTCGTCGTCCAGGCAATCAAGCAGACTCCGGCGTTGCGGCTCGGACTCGCGGGCAACACGCCGCTCGGCGTTGTACCGGAACTTGGTAGATCTGCACCGCACAACGCGTCTCGATTTCTCTCACGTTCGGCTTTTCAGCCTCGATGAGTTCATCGGGTTACCGAGCGACAGCCCGCACAGCTATCACATCCTCTTTCATCAGCATCTTCTCGACCATGTCAATATCGACCAGTCTCATCTCCATCTGCTGAACGGACAGGCCGAGGACATGGCCTCCTACTGTGTTTCGTATGAGCGGCTCATCCGAAACCAAGGCGGTATCAATCTGCAGATCCTAGGAATCGGGCAGAACGGCCATCTAGGATTCAAGGAACCCGGCTCCAGTCTCAACTCACGGACGGAGCGCTGTTTCCTAAGCGCGTCGACCAAACACAAGCTTGTTCGAGTCTTCGAGAGCGAGCCGGTCCCGGAATGGTCTGTAACCATGGGTCTCGGCACCATTCGTGCGGCGCGAACTCTCTTGCTGTTGGCCTTTGGAGCACACAAGGCCGAGGTCGTCGCCAAATCCTTAGAAGGACCGTTGAGCGCTTTCATACCTGCCTCGTCCATTCAGTTACATCCCAACGTCGTCCTCGTGCTTGACCGTGAAGATGTACGCAGGCCGCTCAAGACGGTCTTCCAATAAGGCCACTTTTTCCCCGAGTGCTAAGTTTTCCTCGCGGTCACGAGATGGGCCGACAATGGGAACGCCACTCGTCCATCCGCAGTAGCGTAGGGACTGAGAGCCTGCTCAGCTGCCTCTACTATGCGGCTGATCTGGTCCTCGGTTAGCAGTACTCCCATGACCGGCAACCAGCCCCTCAGATCGGCTTCGACCATGGTCTGAATGCTGGGGAACTGAGCAGTCCCTTGATGAGTCATAATTTTGGCTGAGGTTACCTCGACCTCCGAAAATAACTTGGCGAGAGTTTTCCGATTGCCGAGCACGAATGGTGCGAGCAGGGCATCGGCCGCTTGCCGACCGGCCATTTGTTCCAGTAGCGCTACCTCAGACGCATACGCCGGTATGTTGTCGAGCGAGTCCCAGATCGCCACAGCCAACCGTCCTCCTGGCGCCAGGACGCGAAGCATCTCGCGAAGGGCCCGGCGGCGATCCGCAAAGAACATGAGGCCGAACTGACTCACAACAGCGTCGAAAGACCGGTCTGGGAACGGTAGTGATTCTGCCATTCCCTCTCGCCACTCGATCGTTGGTGCGAGCTGTCTGGCAACTGAAACCATTCCAGGACTCGAGTCAATCCCCACGACATGCCCGGTTGATCTCACCCGCGAGGCGGCTTCACGCGCAAGAATTCCGGTACCGCATGCAACGTCGAGTACTCGTTGACCAAACTGGATTTGCGCGGCATCCGCGACTTTCGGGGCCCACTGCCCGAAGAGTGCCGGCACGAACAGCGCTTCATAAGCGTTCGCCGCGTCGACTTGAGCCTGTAACGTGGGCTCGCTCATGTCGTGCTTACGTCCCAAACTGTCTGACCATGTGCTCTCTGGTTCCGTATAAACTACGTACTTAGTGTCTTCGCCGAAACACACGGTTTTCGTACGTTAAGGGATTGAGCGATTCAAGAACAGTTAGCGGTTGCTTTCAGCGGCCACTCTTGGAGGAGCGACCAGATTGTCGATACGGCTCACTCACTGTGATTATCTTTCTTTTTTCGGCGATGGTCCGGAGATCACCGATTCGACGATCCCATCGCGTCCTATTCTTCCTTGGTCATCATCCGTCTCGGCTTCAAGGCCCCAGTGGCGTAGGCCAATTGCAGTGCCTCCTCTGGCCAAGCGAGCCGTTGCGCTGGCGTCGCCACCAGCGTTGCCGAAAGCAGGCTCTGATCACTAGCGTCCCAATGCTCCGCTTGTATCTCCCCTGAAGCCCCCTCACATTTGTTCGCCATGTCAGCGATCTCCCTTTCGCCTGTGGATTGCCTCCAGCTCCTCAACGTCTGCCAAGTCCATCGGTTTGTCGGCACTCACCCACACAATTCGAACATCCCTGATTTATTTCTTCTTTAGCCGACCTTTTCCTGATTTTGGCCTATGCTTCTTTGAGTGAGATCTTGATCCTTGAATGAGCCCCGCAATATCGGTCCAAAGCTCTGGCATATCGAGAGCACCAGCCATTCCACGAACCTCTCTGCGAATTCGCCTGACATCCAGCTTCGGATTAGAAGTCACGATCACGCGGATATCCTGAAGGTCCTGAGGGCGGTGCGCAACAGCCTTCATGACAATCAGGTCTTCCGGGGCAACCACGGGAACGACAAGATCATCAATCTTGACGCCTATCGCATGCTCAATCGCATATCGTTCGAACGGTAATCGTCCGAGCGCGATGTCGACGCTGACACCGCTTTCAGAATGCTCGAGAAGAAGGACGGCGTTCCGCCGCGCGAATGCAATCGCGTCCGATATTCGTGGATACAAGCCTTCCACTGCCGCTAACTTGACGAAGCGGTTCAGATGCCGTTCATCCAGCAAGACCGCAACATCAACGTCTTCCGTTGCCCTTGCTTGTCCGTGGATACTAGCAGCGACCCCTCCGATAATTATGCCGGGGACATCAGACGTTTTGAAAAGAGTGCAGAGAGAGCGAATGGCAGGAGCAAGGGAAGCGAAGGAGGACGGATTTACAAGGTCGTGGTCTTTAGTTGTAGCCACCGACGTCTGACCTCTTGTTCAGACTCCTGCTTGAGTGCTTTCATCCGAGGAAGAAGGCCCAATCCAGCGGCGATCCGGTAGGCAGCATCCATTTTCTTGAATTTTATCTCCAGTGGAGTATGCCGCAACTCGTCCGCGATAATTTGATTAACGGCACGCCAGCGATTGCGATAGGCCTGCGCTTCTTTCTTTGTCATTTCACCGATGTCTTCGCCGACTTGCCGGCTTGCAGATACTGATCGATCCCCGCCGCCATTTTGCGGCCTTCGGCGATGGCCCAGACGATGAGTGACGCGCCGCGTTTGGTGTCGCCGCCGGCGAAAACGCCGTCGAGGTTGGTCATGAAGCTCTCGTCCACTGATACCGCCCCGCGCGCGTCATACTTCACACCCAGATCGTCGAGCAGGCCGTTCTTGACCGGACCGGTGAACCCCATGGCCAGCAGCACGAGATCAACGTTCATCTCGAATTCGGTCCCCGGCATCGATACAAACTTTCCACTTTCGAACTTGACACGGTTTGCATGTAATTTTGTGACGTGGCCATTGTGGCCGGTAAACTTCGTCGTGGACACACTCCATTGCCGGTCGCAGCCCTCCTCGTGAGCGTGCGATGTGCGCAGTTGCATCGGCCAGAGCGGCCAAGGGGTCGATTCGGCCCGCTGCGTCGGCGGTTCCGGCAGCAATTCAAATTGATGCGCTTCGACACAGCCTTGACGGTGCGCGGTGCCGAGGCAGTCGGACCCGGTATCACCTCCACCGATGATGACCACTCGTTTACCCTTCGCTGTAATCGGCTCGTCGCTGAGAGGAATGCCCGCCGTCCGCTTATTCTGCTGGGTGAGATACACCATGGCCGGATGCACACCCTTCAGCTCGCGCCCCGGGATCGCCAACTCGCGGGCCTGCTCAGCACCGAGGGTCAGTCCGACAGCATCGAACTGTTTGCGCAGCTGTTCGCCGGTGATGTCTTTGCCCACCGTGACGCCTGTTTGAAACTTCACCCCTTCGACCTTCAGCTGTTCCAGCCGTCTGTCGATGACCCACTTCTCCATCTTGAAGTCGGGAATGCCGTAACGGAGTAACCCGCCGATCCGATCGGCTTTTTCGAAGAGCGTCACGTCGTGGCCGGACCGAGCCAGCTGCTGCGCGGCAGCGAGTCCAGCCGGACCGGAACCGACAATCGCCACCGATTTCCCGGTTTTCACGACCGGCAGAATCGGCGTGACGAGTCCGTCGTTGAACCCGCGATCGACGATGTTCCATTCAATGATGCGGATTGCAACCGGATCTTCATTGATGCCGAGCACGCAGGCTCCCTCGCAGGGCGCTGGACAGAGCCGACCGGTGAACTCGGGGAAATTGTTCGTCGTATGAAGCGCTTTGAGGGCATCCTTCCATCGCCCGCGATAGACCAGATCGTTCCACTCCGGGATCAGATTGATCACGGGACAGCCGGTGTTGCCTTGGCAAAACGGCACCCCGCAATCCATGCAGCGCGCGCCCTGGGTTTTCAGTTTCTCCTCGGAGATCGGTTCGTACATCTCCTTCCAATCGAGCACACGCAGCTCGATCGGCTTGCGCTTCGGGCCCTCTCGGGTATATTTCATGAAACCCTTTGGATCACCCATTTCTTCAGTCCTGAGTGCTGAGAGTTGAGTGCTGAGTGAAAATCAGGATCTCAGCACTTTCTTGCTTAGCACTTATTCAATGCACCGCGCTCGCCTTGCGCTTCCGTTCTTCCAAGACTCGCTTGTAATCCACCGGCATCACCTTCACAAACTTCGGCAAGATGGCCTCGAATGTATCGAGGACTTGCTTGGCCTTTCGGCTACCCGTGTACATGAAGTGCTTTGCGATCAGATCATGCAGGAGCCGCTTATCTTCGGCCGTCGTCACCGCTTCCAACTCGACCATCCCGGTGTTGCAGCGGCTCTGGAACGTCCCAAGGTCGTCCAGCACGAACGCCACTCCCCCGGACATGCCGGCCGCGAAGTTACGCCCGGTCCTGCCGAGCACCACGACTACGCCACCGGTCATGTACTCACAACCGTGATCGCCCGTCCCTTCGACGACGGCATGCGCCCCGCTGTTCCGCACGGCAAACCGTTCACCCGCCATTCCGTAGAAATAGGCCTCGCCTTGCGTTGCTCCATAGAGTGACGTATTGCCGATCAAAATCGTCTCTTCAGGATGATAAAGAATGTTCTTCGGCGGGAAGACAATGATCTTGCCGCCGGACAATCCCTTGCCGATGTAATCATTGGACTCGCCTTCCAATGTCAGCGTGATACCTTTCGCAAGGAAGGCTCCGAACGATTGACCGGCCGAGCCGGCGAACCTAATTGAAACCGTGTCTTCCGGCAACCCGTCCGGCCCGTACGTCTTCACGATCTTGCTCGAGAGCACCGTGCCGGTCGTGCGGTTGATGTTCCTGATCGGGAGCTCGAGCCTGACCTTCTCACCCTTCTCGATCGCAGCCTTGCAGAGTTCGACGAGCTTGTTGTCGAGGATGTCGGCGAGACCATGGTCCTGCTTCTGCACACAATAGCGCGGCACATCCGCCGGGACATCAGGAGCCGTCAGCAGTGGCGTGAGATTCAACCCCTTCGCTTTCCAGTGGTCAACGGCTTTCGTGGTCTTGAGCTTGTCGACACGGCCGACCATCTCGTTGATCGTCCGGAAACCTAGCCTTGCCATCAGCTGCCGTGCTTCTTCGGCCACGAAGAAGAGATAGTTCACGATGTATTCCGGTTTGCCGTCGAACTTCTTGCGTAATTCCGGATCCTGCGTCGCAATACCGACGGGGCAGGTGTTCAGATGACACTTGCGCATCATGATGCAGCCTTCGACGATCAGCGGCGCTGTCGCGAATCCATATTCCTCTGCCCCAAGCAAGGTGGCGATGACGACGTCGCGGCCGGTCTTCATCTGGCCATCGGTCTCGACTCGGATGCGGCCGCGTAGGTCGTTGAGAACCAGCGTTTGATGAGTTTCCGCCAGACCCAGCTCCCACGGGATCCCGGCGTACTTGATCGATGCCAATGGGGACGCGCCCGTGCCACCCGAATCGCCGCTGATGAGCACCTTGTCCGCATGGGCCTTGGCGACACCGGCTGCGACCGTGCCGACGCCGACCTCCGCCACCAGTTTCACGGAGACACCGGCATCCGGATTGGAATTCTTCAAGTCGAAGATGAGCTGGGCTAAGTCCTCGATCGAATAGATGTCGTGATGCGGCGGCGGCGAAATCAGTTGTACGCCGGGCGTGGCATAACGGAAGCGCGCGATGTTCTCGTCCACCTTGTGTCCCGGCAGCTGGCCGCCTTCGCCGGGCTTGGCTCCCTGCGCCATCTTGATCTGCAACTCCCGCGCGTTGATGAGGTAATGGGCCGTGACTCCGAATCGGGCCGAGGCCACCTGCTTGATGTAGCTGTTCTTCGAATCACCGTTCGGCAAGGGTGTGAACCGCTCCGGATCCTCACCGCCTTCCCCCGTGTTGCTCTTGCCGCCGAGCCGGTTCATGGCAATCGCGAGCGTTTCATGCGCTTCCTTGCTGATCGACCCGAACGACATCGCGCCCGTGTTGAAGCGCTTGACGATGTCTTTCGCTGGCTCCACTTCTTCGATAGGAATCGACTGCGGCGCGAACTTGAAATCGAGCAGGCCGCGCAGGTTTGACCGCCGTTGACTCTCGTCGTTGACGAGTTGAGCGAATTCGGCGTAGGTCTTCGCGTCGTTCGCGCGACTGGCATGCTGCAGTTTATAGATTGTTTCCGGATTCCAGTTATGGTGCTCGCTCTGAATGCGGTAGTGGACCTCTCCGCCGAAATCCAGTTGGCGGATCGCCGCCGGTTCGTAAGCAGTGAGGTGTCGGCGTAGCGTTTCTTCACCAATATCGCGAATCCCGACTCCTTCGATGCGCGACGCCGTGCCGGTGAAGTAGCGCTCGATAACTTCGTGATTCAGCCCGATGGCCTCGAAAATCTGGGCTCCACAGTAGGACTGCACGGTCGAGATACCCATCTTGGAAAAGATCTTGAGCAAGCCCTTGTTGATGGCCTTGATGAACTTGCCTTCCGCGGTCTGCGCGTCGAGCCCTTCCGGCAGATAGCCATCGCGCTCCATGTCCACGAGCGTTTCGAAGACCAGGTACGGATTGATCGTCCCGGCGCCGTAGCCGATCAAACAGGCGAACTGATGGACATCGCGCGGCTCTCCGGTCTCCAGAATTAACCCGACTTCGGTTCTCGTGCATTCCCGCACCAGATGATGGTGCACGGCCGAAATACCGAGGAGGCTTGGGATGGGCGCCCAAGCCTCATCGACCCTGCGATCGCTGAGGATCAAGAACTTGTACCCCTCCTTGATCGCGTGTGACGCCTCCTTACAGAGTTCATCGACCGCCGCACCGAGACCGTCCGCTCCTTCAGTCACGCGGAATAACATGCGGAGCGTCTTGCTCTTGAAATTCGGATCGGAGATGCCGCGGATCTTTTGGAGATCGGCGTTCGTCAAAATCGGCTGTTGCACCTTGATGCGGCGGCAAGATTCGGGCGACTCATCCATCAAATTCGGCTTCGGACCGATGTTCGTGACGAGCGACATCACGAGCTGTTCGCGAATCGGATCGATCGGCGGGTTCGTGACCTGGGCAAACAGTTGCTTGAAGTACTTGAACAAGAGCTGCGGTCGATCGGACAACACCGCCAACGGTGTGTCGGTGCCCATCGACGACACCGGCTCTTCGCCGTTCACGATCATGGGCGTGATGACCATCTTGAGCTCCTCGACCGTATAGCCGAAGGCTTGCTGCCGCTGCCTGATCGTCGGGTGATCCGGCTGCGGAACATTCAACGGCTCCGGCAGCTCATCGAGCGAGACACCGTATTGCGTCACCCAACTGCGATAGGGCTTCCGCTTGACGATGTCGGATTTGATCTCTTCGTCGTCAATGATCCGGCCCTGCGCCGTATCGACCAAAAACATGCGTCCGGGCATGAGACGGCCCTTCATGCGGATCTCCTTCGCCGGAACCGGTAAGACTCCGGCCTCCGATGCCAGGACGACCGTGCCGTCCGCCATGACCTGATAGCGACAGGGGCGGAGACCGTTGCGATCCAGGGTGGCGCCGATCATCTTGCCGTCGGTAAAACAGACCGCCGCCGGTCCGTCCCACGGCTCCATCATCGCCGCGTGATACTGGTAGAAGCCCCGGCGATCCAAATCCATCTGGGCATTCGCCACCCACGGTTCGGGAATCAACATCATCATGGCATGCGGCAGCGATCGCCCCCCAAGCAGCAGGAATTCGAGGGCATTATCCAGACAGGCCGAGTCGCTTTGATTGTCGGAGACGATCGGGAATAGTTTCTCCATGTCCTTCCCGAACAGCTCGGAATGAAGGCGGCCTTGGCGAGCTCTCATCCAATTGACGTTCCCCTTCAGGGTATTGATCTCCCCGTTATGGCACACATACCGATAGGGATGGGCACGCGGCCAAGTAGGAAAGGTGTTCGTACTGAAGCGTGAGTGCACCAAGGCCAGTGCGCTTGCCATCCGTTCATCGGTGAGGTCCTGGTAGTAGGCCGCCATTTGATGCGGCAACAGCAGCCCCTTATAGACGATGGTATTGGCCGACAAGCTGGATACGTAGAAATGTTCTCGTCCTAGAATGGCCGACTCTGCCACGGCCTTCTCAACCCGTCTGCGGATCACATAGAGTTTCCGTTCGAATTGCGCCTCATTCAGCGCGTCGCGCGCGACAAAGATCTGCCGCATGAACGGCTCCGTCGTTCGCGCTACCGAGCCGATCGTGTCGCTTTTGACCGGCACATCACGCCAGCCGAGCAGGCGCAGGCCCTCTTCCCCAATGACTTCAGTGAACAGCTTCTCGCACAGCCGTCGGGAATCTGCATTGGGCGGCAGAAACAACTGCCCCACCCCGTACTCGCCGACTTCCGGCAATGACACGCCGGCATCCTCCGCGACTCGTTTCAAGAATGTGTGCGGGACCTGCAGAAGAATTCCGGCTCCATCTCCCGTGCATGGATCACAGCCTTGCGCGCCTCGATGGGTAAGGTTCTCCAATACTTGCAGTCCTTTACGGACAATGTCATGGGATTTCTTCCCTTTGATATTGACGACAAAGCCGATCCCACAAGAGTCCTTCTCGTGCTGAGGATCGTAGAGTCCCTGTCGGCTGGGAAACCCAGGAATATTCATCTGCCTATCTCGTTCAAAGGATGAAAGTTCCCTATAGTATAGGGAATGAGATCTGCGAGAAACTTGGGTGGATTTGCCCCCATAGCGTTCAGGGTGAACCTCACCCGGTTGTTAAGATGGGACCTTACTGGATGGGTCATTCTTCTGTCAAGGTTACGACAGGCATAGCCTTTCCTTGACGACCAAGGCGTCTTCTGCCATTGTTTAGTGTCATTTGGTTCATTACTCATCAGGGGGTGGTATGGATAAGCAACCATCGCGTTCAATTGCCGTTGTGGGATTGGGCTACGTAGGCCTCCCAATTGCCGTGGCATTTGGGAAGATTGCTCCTGTCGTTGGGTTTGACATCAATAAAAGGAAAATTGAAGAACTACGAAAGGGAATCGATCGGACAGGAGAGGTATCACAAAATGATCTAACTGCTGCTCAAATAAGATACTCATCGGAGCCCTCGGACCTTAAAACGGCCGACTTCATTATTGTTGCAGTTCCGACTCCCATCAATGAAGCATTACAGCCGGATCTCACCGCCTTAGAAAAAGCCTCGGAGCTGATCGGGCGACACTTATCTTCAGGTACCATCGTGGTCTATGAATCGACTGTTTACCCGGGCGCGACGGAAGAAGTGTGTCTGCCGATCTTGGAACGTTCTTCTGGAATGAAAGCGGGCGGAGATTTTAAATTAGGTTACTCACCGGAGCGAATAAATCCCGGGGATAAAGAACATACACTCGAAAAGATTACCAAGGTCGTATCGGCGCAGGACCCTGAATCTCTGAACATCGTAGCGGACACATATGCGTTAGTTGTGAAAGCGGGTGTTCATCGAGCATCAAGTATCAGGGTCGCAGAAGCAGCGAAGGTCATCGAAAACACTCAACGAGACCTTAATATTGCACTGATGAACGAGCTCGCTTTGATTTTTCATCGACTAGGAATAGATACCAAATCTGTGCTTGAAGCCGCAGGGACGAAATGGAATTTTCTCAAGTTCTCTCCTGGTCTTGTCGGTGGCCATTGTATCGGAGTGGATCCTTATTATTTGACTTCAAAGGCGGAATCAGTGGGCTATCATCCACAAGTCATTCTTTCTGGCCGGCGCATTAACAACGGCATGGGAAAGTTTGTGGCGGAACACACCATGAAGCTACTCAGCCACTTATCACGACCTGCTAATGAACTCAGAGTAGGGGTGCTCGGCTTGACGTTTAAGGAAAACGTTCCAGATCTCCGTAACAGCAAAGTGCCTGACATCGTCTCCGAACTTCGTGAATATGGAATCGACGTACTCGTACATGATCCCATCGCAGAGAGTGAAGAAGCCGTGGCAGAGTACGGCATTCATCTCGTCGAATGGAAAGAGATGAAAGACCTTGATGGATTGATTATTGCCGTTGCGCACAAGAAGTTTTCCAATATGAGCGTCGTCGATCTACTGAAGCCTCTTCGCAATCAGAAGCAAGGCGTCGTGATCGACGTGAAGAGCATCCTTGATCCAAGTCACATTCCTGCGTCGATAAGATACTGGCGGCTGTAACGACATGCTGGATCTCAGAGACAGGACAATCTCGATTGCGGGCAAGTAGGGATGTTCCTCGATCCTGGCTTGAAGAGAGCATTCTCTTAACCATCACCCCTTCTTGAAACAACTCTTAACGAGAGCGGAGGACCAAGAGGTTGGCCTGCCGCATGAGCCGCAGCACAGGAGGTTGGAACGTGCGAATCCCCTCCGCTCGCAGCCGCACCCAGGCCTTGCGGTGGCTCTCTCCCAGAAACGGCGCGGTGGTGATCCCCGCTCGAATAGGGCCCGTGAGCACCTCATCGGTGTCTGCCGTCTTCGGCCTCCGCTTGGTGGGCGAGAGGGACAGCTGTGCACCGCGACCCTGCTGCGCATAGAAGGTCGACCGACTCAGGCCCCATTCCTGACAGACCCCGCACTGTGCTAGGCTCGAAAAAGTGGACGCCTTCAACCTATGATCTGAGGTCTGGAGGTGTGAGATGGAACGAGTTCCGCGACAGCAGTATACGAAGGAGTTCCGTGAGCAAGCGGTGCAGCTGGTCCTGGAACAGAAGTTGACGATTCCAGAGGTAGCAAGACGCCTGGCCATGTCGGGCAAGACGCTCGAGAACTGGGTGTGTCGAGCCCGGCGCGGTCAGCTCGCGACGCTGGGGGAGAGCCGACGGCCCGTGACAGAGCTGGAGGCCGAGGTCTCTCGGCTGAAGCGCGACCTGGCCGAGGCGCGGATGGAGCGCGACATCTTAAAAAAAGCCACCGCGTACTTTGCCAAGGCGCAGCTGCCCGGTACGCGCTCATGAGGACGCTGCGGCCCCAGTATCCCCTGAGTGTGTTGTGTCGGGTGCTGGAGGTGTCCCGAAGTGGGTACTATGCCTGGCGCACGCGCCGTCCCTCGAAGCGCGCTCAGGAGAACGCGCGCCTAGAAGTGGCGATCCAGGCCGCGCATGTGCGCACCCGGCAGACCTATGGGCCGGAACGTCTCCAAGCGGAATTGCGTGAGGATGGGTTCCCCGCTGGGGTCGGACGCATCAAACGGCTACGCAAGAAACTGAGACTACGTTGCAAACAGGTGCGCTGGTTCACGACCACGACGGATTCAAAGCACTCGCTGCCGGTGGCGGAGAATGTCTTGGCCCAAACGTTTGTCGCCACGCGCCCGAACGAGACCTGGGTCACCGACATCACGTATATCCCCACCGCAGAAGGGTGGTTGTATCTGGCGGGGATCAAAGATCTGTATACATGTGAGGTGGTTGGGCATGCGATGGGGGCGCGGATGACGACGGACTTGGTGCAGGGGGCGCTCAGGAACGCTCTCGACACCAAGCGCCCGGCCCCGGGGCTCATTCATCATTCTGATCGCGGCTCTCAATATTGTGCCCAGGACTATCAAGCGCAATTGCGGCAGTTCGGCCTGACCCCGTCTATGAGTCGGAAGGGCAACTGCTATGATAACGCGCCGATGGAGAGTTTCTGGGGAACGCTCAAGAATGAGCTGGTGCACCACCGGCGGTATGAAACACGGGAGCAGGCTCGGCGAGAGATCACGGAGTACATCGAGGCTCTTCTATAACCGTCAGCGTCGGCATTCCAGGCTGGGAAATTGCTCGCCCGCGGTGTTTGCCCAGCAGTGGGCTCGTCAACAGCTGGCGGCGTGAGGCGGCAACTCATGGCGTCCACTATTGACAACCGGGGTCACCCACACCATACAGTTCCAAGCGCATCGTGAGATCCCCAACCAAGGTCTTGATCCGTGCTAACTCCGCATCCCGCTCATCGTCGGTTCGACTCTTCAGGCTCACGGTGCCGCTGGTGAGGAACTGGTCCCGCCATGCGGCGAGCCGGGCTGCCGTAAGTCCCAATTCGCGGGAGACCAGATCCAGAGCTTCACTGCACAGCAGCCGCAGCACGGCTTCCACATTCTTGCGCGAGGAGAAGCGGCCTCGTTCCGTCTCCGATTCTGCCATGGACACCTCCTTCGATGAGGGGCAGTAGGCCCCAAATGCGTGCTCAAGGAAATCGTGAGGCGGGGGACGTCATGGTTGATCCCTCCTTGGTGGATCAGCCACAGTCTGCTTCAGTTCATGCGTCACTTGTCTTAGCGAGGAGCAGTATACGCAACTCACGGAGAGGGAACGCCGTCGATACACTACTGCGGGACTAGGACCGCAAGGTCACGTTCTCCTCGTTCCCACAAGGGATTGGCGAAGCTGTGGGCCACACAAACATCCTGGAATCCCCCTTCGCTTCAGTACGGCTCCGCCCAGACGCGTCCCGCCCCTACAAGCGCGTGGAGGAAAACCAATGCGATCATCCAGAAGGCGCTCCGGGATCCCCCGAACCGCCGTGGCGCACGCTGCACGCACCGGAGCTGTTGCCGCTTGTAGCCACAGCATGACATTCAAGGACGGAAACAAGCTGAAGTCGGGACACAAGAGAAATGAGGTGAGCCGGCAGCCGGAGAGGACCACCGCCTGAACTCATTTACACACCGCTTGACGGTGGCTCGTCGATAAACCCGCCACAGCCAGTTATGATTCCCACCGGTGCCCCTGTTCCGCAAGCAGTTCATATATTTCTGGAAACCCCACCGTGAATGGCGCACACTCAGAGCCCTCGATGCGCCGATCACCGGGGCATCGCACCGGACCCAATCGCCGAGAGAACGATGGTACCTCTCTCGAACCCGTTCTACTACCCGGCCTGCTCGCTGAACCAGAAGGCTACTCACCATGACCAGATAGACCACAACCTCCCGGCGCTCAGCGGTGCCTTGGAGCTTTTTGTGCTCACATCCTTCAGAGCCGCGTGCTTCAGTGATAGCGGTCCTCCGTTTGGACTGCCTAGAATCTATCTCAAAATCGATTTGGGAGGAGCTCAGTTCTGCACAGCGTAGCCGCACGTCCTGCAAACGAACCTTGCTGAAAATGCCGGGGTCAACCACTCAGTGCCCCGCGCTCGCGCTTGCTCGAAACGTTGATTGTTAATCTTGAGATTCGGTTCCGCTCTTCAGGAAAACTTACACGGAAAACATGTGGTGAGACGAACCACTGAGCATCAAGCGCTCTTCGGGTTGTTATTGTCGTGACGAGAGCCTAATCGCCTTCAATTGAAAACACGTGTTAAACAGCTACTCGACTTTCGCTGACCGCGTACTCCAACATATAGCTCGGAAGAGAATTTGATGCCACACCATTGAGAACCACATGAATGGGTCTATCCGCACGCAGCGATCCAATCGCCTGTGTGACAGCTTGCTTGGACGTTAGGTTCGCTCTCACCACAAGGAGGAGGAGATCGCTATGACTCTCTAGCACATTCATCGTGGCCACAGGTAGAATTGGAGGAGCATTCAGCAGAATATAATCAAATTCCTCTCGTAATTGAGCCAACACACGATTGAGTTGACCCGCCCTTAATAGGTCGTTGGAATTAGCCACAGATTCGCCAGCCGGCATTATCCAACATGGAACATCCGTGAAGGAACACATGGCCTGCTGCAACGGAATGTCACTTCTTAGACAATCAATCAGCCCATGGCTTATCGGTGATTCGAGGAAGGCCGTTAGTTCGGGATAGACGAAGTCACAATCCATCAAGAGTACCCGCCTTCCAAAGTCTCGCGAAAGCGTATAGCCAAGATTAATCACCGTTGTCGTTTTTCCTTCGCCTTTGATGGCACTCGTCACAGCGACAACCATCGGCGCCCCGGTCGCGTTGAGCAACTGCAATCTCGCCGCGGCGACTCGATACTGCTCAGCAGCCATGGAACGTGGGAACATCTTCGCAACAAATCTTCTATCGGTCTCGTGCAAATTCGGTCGTTCAGCCAACGGCTGCTTGTTCAGCTCAGCCTCCGACCGCGATCTGATGGTTATGCCCAGCGAAGGTCTCGGCAAAGCGGAGTTCTGAAAATACCCTGGATCGGCGGCCGTACGCCACAGTAACGAAAAATCAGGAATGGCCGCCAATAACCGAGGGCCTGCAAGAAGCAGTTCTACATCTTCTGGACCTCGGAACTGAGGAGTGAGTCGCTCACGTACAACCGACAGGCCTGCCCCCAAAACGCATCCGAACAAGAGCCCTAATACCAAAACTCTTGGGCTGTTTGGAATGGCTGGCACCTGCGGTAAATAAGGACGGTCCAATATGCGGTACTTTCCGCCTCTCTGCCGTTTTTCGATATTTTCCTCGACCCGCGTATGCAGGCGTTTATCAAGGAGCATCGCGTAATTGGTCTTCATATTATTGTAGTCGCGCTCAAGGACAAGCAGCTCCTGTTCAACTGAAGGCGACCTATCGAGGCGCTGTTCGAGATCTCGCTTGGTGGCGCGCAATTGATCTAGCCGCTGT
Organism: Nitrospira sp.; assembly: GCA_029194675.1. Taxonomy (NCBI): domain Bacteria; kingdom Pseudomonadati; phylum Nitrospirota; class Nitrospiria; order Nitrospirales; family Nitrospiraceae; genus Nitrospira; species Nitrospira sp. Next base: position 1,147,469 of record JARFXP010000001.1, read on the forward strand.
CTGAGAAGAGCTATCTCGGTTCGTTCCTCGTTTTGCTGCTTCAACAGATCTTGGAGGTACGGATCGAGCGGCGTCTTGTCCGGCCGAATCGCATCCCGACCATACAGATTGGTTAACTCTTCTTCCGTTTGCCGAATTTCTTCCTTAGTTAGGATGATCTCGGGATACCCATCCCAAAATTCCGCCCTGAGCTTGACTAGTTTCTCTCGGAGTTCCTTCAGATGCCGAAACAGAGGATCCGGTTCTACCGAGCGTGTGGTCCCGATGCCAAAACTCTGCTGCCCGGATGTACGGTACAGCTGAACCGCTTGATGCAGTGTGTCAAGCTTATCTGCGTGACGCTGAAGACTTTCTGAAGTGGCCGTGATCTCTGCTTCTGCTCGATCCAAAGCTCGAAGGTTGGTGTCTGCCTGCTGGGGAAGGTCACCAAGGTGTGACTTCTTGAACTGACTGATACTCTCTTCCCTTTTTTCCAGTTCGTGCTTTAATGCACGCAGCTCTTCATCAAGGAATTCTCCCGTGCCTTCGACCTCCTTCTCACGCTCCCGGTTGCTCACCTCAATGAATTTGTCCGCGATTCGTGCCGTCACCGACATGGCAGTTTTCGGATCCGGATGTAGAACGGAAACCACGAAGCCGTCAACCAAGTTCTGTGAAGTTTTGCCTCCAGCTGGGTCGATCATGGCTCGCTCAACTCTCGTCATAGTCGCTAACTCGCCCCAGCCGATTAACTCTCCTTGCTCATCCGCTCCATCACTGGGTAGATTTAATTCTTTTGCTATCGCACCCAAGAAATCCTGGCTGATAATTTGCTTCTGAATCAGAAAGAGACGTTTCTCAAAATGTTGATCCGCATTTTCTCCTTTATTGATAACGTCGTCGATTCCCTTGCGTTCTTCCGCCACAATCAAGGCCTGTGACTGATAGTACTTAGTAGCAATCAGCAGGTAACCCCAAGCCAGCGTCAAAGACAGCGCGATCGCGCCTGCGATGATCCATTTATTACGCGAGGCGATGATGGCATACTCGCGCACTGCGTCTACTCCCGTTTGTTCTACTGAGGCGATTGGCTCAGAATATTGCATGCGTGCCCTCCGAACAACTTATCACTAAGGCATAACAGGAACTAGACCTTGTAAAGACGCATCAGCAGAATCGCAGACACCTCTTCTAGCTTTACAGCGAACCAGTCTTCACGGTCGACAACTCCATATCTGAAACGCAGGCTTGAAACATAGGAACGATTTCCTTGAGTCGTTCGAGCAACACGCCGGCTTCGCCGCGATAGCTTGACGCCTCCAATGCAAATAGCTTTTCGCGAAACTCTACGAAGTCGAGCTGGCTTATCGCACGAATCTGCAAGATTTTCTCCAAGGATGATCGCACCGCAATCTCTCCCTCCCCGACTAATTCCTCATAAAGCTTTTCCCCAGGACGGAGACCGACGAATTGAATAGGAATGTCCTTCCCTGGATTGAGTCCTGACAGCCGAATGAGACTCCGAGCGATATCAAGAACTTTGATTTGCTTCCCCATATCGAGAATATAAATGTGGCCCTGCTCGCCAATAGTTGCCGCCTGAAGCACCAACTGAACCGCTTCGGGGATAAGCATGAAGTATCGTTGAATCTCTGGATGTGTAACAGTCACGGGCCCACCGTTCCTGATTTGATCCTGGAAACGCAGCAACACACTGCCACTGCTGCCAAGAACATTGCCAAACCGTACCAAGAGGAAGCGAGTGCGACTCGTTCTCGCAATATCCTGAATAATCAGTTCAGCCACTCGCTTAGTAGCTCCCATCACACTCGATGGGTTGACCGCCTTATCAGTCGAGATATGGACGAATTGTTCTACTCCGTGGAGGCTCGCGGCTTCAGCAGTGACGCGCGTGCCGATGCAGTTGTTCTTCACGGCCTCCATCGGATTCAGCTCCACAAGAGGGACATGCTTATGCGCTGCTGCATGAAACAAGATCTGAGGCTTATACTGCTCCAGAACGGCGCAGAGGCGCTGGGCGTCAGTGACATCCCCAATCAGCGGGACAATGGGAAACGGAAGTCTCCGATCATCTAATTCTTTATGTATGTTGTATAGGCTGTTCTCATGGCGCTCATAGAGCAATAGTACTCTCGGCTCGAATAAGGTAATTTGACGAGCCAATTCGGAACCAATCGACCCGCCGGCACCAGTAATCAGGGCACACTTACCTCTAATCATCTGCCTCGTAGCTTCATTGTCTAGATCAATGGGCGCTCGCGCCAAAAGGTCGGGGATCGAAACATTACGTATTTGACTGACCGTACTTTGGTCTGCAAGGAGTTCATCTTTGGCAGGCAATGTCTTGATGGAAATATTATACGGCTCCAATTTGATAACGAGGTCTCGAAGAAACCCAGGGGTGACATTCGGTACCGCAACCACAACTACTTCAGGCTTGAATCCTTCTACAAGTTTTGGGAGGTCTTGCACTGTCCCCAAGACTCGGACTCCATGGATACGTTGATTAAGAAGCCCGACGTTATCATCGACGAATCCGATCGGCTGACAACCAAATACTGGGCGCGTTTTCATCTCCCGGACCACTCGTTCTCCTGAGTCTCCAGCGCCGATGACCAAAACCTTGCGTTTTTTCTGAAAAACTGACTTATCGCGAAGGACCCTGGAGGACAATCTCATCCCGGCAAGAAACCCGATGAGTAACATAGCGTCTATGGCAAATATAGAACGCGGGTAGCTATAGATCCCCATCGCCCAATGGACCCAACCATAAAATATGACAGTACTTGTCAGGACCCCCCCTATAATATTTTGAAGGTCCCAAATGCTCGTATACCTCCACAAACCTTCATTCAGGCCAAACAAGGCAAACGCCACTCCTCTAATGGCAACCAACGCGAGTACCGTTTGCTCGAAGATGTGGATTTCACCTTCGGGAATACTGCCATCATATCGTAGGACAAATGCGAAGTAGTTTGCCAGAATTATTAACACTACATCAAGAACGACAATAATTGGTTTCCGCCACCTCATAATAAGGGACGATAGGTTAGTCCAAGAAGAGGATAGGGGGGAGTCGACGGCTGCTTTTAGTTCAGGAAGTGTGAAGACCACAAGCGGAAGCCTAGAAATATGCACCAACGTTTGCATTATAATCGCAAGATCGAGCCGCAAAGACATATGGCGAATATACAATTTCGCCAACCGGAGCTTTTCGGGAAGAACTTTGAACTGATACTCTTCTTCAGGATTCGGGGAAGAGGCGAGGAGCGCCGCCTCATCAATGTACCTCAACGAGGCCAGATCTGTAATCCCGGGACGAACCGTGAGCACCTCCGAAAACTCAGAACGTAGTCGTTCAACATAGCCTGGAACTTCCGGCCTTGGACCGACAAGGCTCATATCGCCTACAAGAACATTTACCAGTTGAGGCAATTCATCGAGCTTGAATTTCCGTAGAATCCGACCGATTCTCGTAATGCGAGGATCTTGTCCCACTGTGAGAGGCAAGCAGATACCAGGAGCATCCACACCCATGGTTCGGAATTTTAGTATCGAGAACGGACGAAATCCCTGTCCCACGCGAACCTGGCGAAAGATCACCGGACCCTGTGAGCTCAGTTTGATCAAAGCAGAGATCATTGCTAGCAACGGCGCCATGAGAGCCAGCCCTAGCGCGGCTATGCAGACATCGAGCGTGCGTTTCATCACCGTCGGTTCCTCTTGACAAGATCCCGAACGGTCTCAATGACTCGATTGACCTCATCCTCCGTCATCTTCGAGTACAACGGCAATGAAACGATTCGTTGGAACACCATACTCGCAATGGGGAAGTCTTCAGGTCGGTAGCCCCCCCTGTCCCGATGATACGGGTGTAAATGGAGAGGAATGAAATGCACACTGCATCCGACACCGGCCTGCTGCAGTTGACGAATAAATTCATCGCGACCGATCCGCAAACGATCCAAATTCAATTGAATGACATACAGATGCCAGGCGTGCTGAACATGAGAAGCAGTTGGAGGGCACATGACCTCAGGAAGATCTTGGAAACCTTCCTGATACAGAGCAGCATACCGTTCACGCCCTTTCCAAAACCGCTCACACTTCTTCATTTGGGCCAAACCAAGCGCTGCAGCAATATCAGTCAGGTTGTACTTAAAACCAGGCGAGAGGATTTCGTAGTACCACGAACCTTGCGCAGAGTAGCGATTCCAAGCATCCCGGCTGAGACCGTGCAAACTCATCATCCGCATACGAGCGGCCCACTCAGCGTTATTAGTGGTAACCATTCCGCCTTCACCAGTGGTGATATTCTTTGTCGCGTAGAACGAAAAACAAGTGGCGTCAGAAATCCCGCCGATCATTTTGCCATGATATCGCGCTGGCAAGGCATGCGCCGCATCTTCGATCACGTGTAGGCTGTGATCCTTCGCGATCGCCTGAATGGGTCGTAGGTCGCACGGATGCCCGGCAAAGTGGACAGGGATGATCGCTTTCGTTTTATCGGTGATGGCTTGTTGGATACGATCGGTATTCAGATTCAGCGTGTCTTGCACGCAATCGATCAGAACTGGTCGTGCCTTGAAATAGGTGACGACCTCAGCCGTCGCGGCAAAGGTCATCGTCGGAACCAGTACTTCATCCCCTTCCCTCACACCAGCCGCTTCAAGGGCAAGATGGAGGGCCGCCGTACAGGAATTAACCGCAACCGCGTGCTCGGCTCCAACCATTGCGGCAAATTCACGCTCAAATTCTCTCACCTTGGGACCGGTTGTCAACCAACCAGAGCGGAGAACTTCCAGCACTTCTGACACCTCTTCCTCCCCAACATCAGACCTATGAAAAGGCAAAAAGTCTTTCATTCACAGATCTCCCCTTTGGCCAATGAACATGTCCCCATCAGGGGTACACTTTCCCATAACTCTGGAAAAGCACAACCCATCTTTGGAGGGGCTATGAAGACCTATGGCTGTTTAAAAAAATACCTCAGGAATGAAAATAAAATGGAGGTTAATCCTACAACATTCGATTGACCCAAGGCTATTAAAGAATAGCGAAATTAGAATTTTATAATTGTTTCAGTATCTTGAGGGAGTTTGCTACCAGACCAGTTCTCTCCCCCGAAACAACAACTCCAAGTCCCATTTAGAATCTAGGAGCCTGTCCGACATTGACCTGAGCGCCGGCTGATCGTTCCAGGTGAGCCCGTATTCGCGGACCCACAGACGGATGCGCCTACGATCTTCGACTACCCTTCGACGTTCCGCTCCGCCTTCCGGCTTCTGCCCACTGCCCCTCGCCGGGACGTCGCCGTTGCCGACAGAGGGCGGTCCAGAGCTTACGCACATTGTGGGTCGTACAGATCAGCGCCCATTCCCCACGGACCTGCCGCATCCCGCGCAACAAGAATTGCCAATAGCCACGGCCACGCGCGATTTACAAGATCTGGCCGAGGAGAACATCCTCATCCCTACCGGCAGCGGCCGAAGCACGCACTACAAGATCAATCTGTAGCCGAATTCAACCCCCGGCAACAAGTCGTGGCGGATGAGGGAAATCACTCGCTGCCCCTCTGCGAGAACCGGTGTATGGTGAATCATGCGACGCCACGTCCGATCCGCCGCCCCATTCCTTCCGGTCAAACTGACCATCCCAAGTCTGCAACAGGCCGCCGCAGCCTGTACCGATTGCGATTTGTATCAACGAGTCACGCAAATCGTGTTCGGAGAAGGGACGACTCATGCCACCGTCGTTTTTGTCGGCGAACAGCCGGGCGATCAGGAGGACCGAGCCGGCCATCCCTTTGTCGGACCGGCCGGCAAAATCTTGGACAAGGCTTTGGCCGAAGCCGGAATCGCCCGAGAGAAGATCTACGTCACGAATGCCGTGAAACATTTCAAATGGGAGCCGTAAGACAAGCGCCGCAAGCACAAGAAACCGTCGGCCTCAGAAATCGCCGCCTGCCGCCCATGGCTTGAAGCAAAAGTACAAGTAGTGAAACCATGTGTCATCGTGTGTCTCGGCGTGACGGCAGCCCAGTCGGTTTTTGGAAAGCCTGTTCGTTTGAATGATCTACGAGGACGGCCTTGGAGCACGCCTATCGCTTCGAACGTCTTTGTGACTGTCCACCCATCGGCAATTCTTCGACATCCGGAAGCAGCGCAGCGTGAAGAAGAATATCGCCGCTTCGTCGAAGATCTCCGACACATCAAACAATTTCTCCAAGCACAGCGGCTTTCATAAGAAGCAAGGGATCATCGGCCAAGAAATGTATGTCCTTCAGCGTTACATCGAAGGCAACCGCAACGTGGGATGGCACAGCTCCCCACGCACTGTGGTAGCCATCAAATAATTCTCCGTTGACATAGTGATGCTATGCGAATACGTCTGACATATGCGGACAACGATTCGCATCGCTGACCAACTCCTCAGATCAGCTAAGCGCTTCGCCCATGAGACCGGACAGTCTCTGATTAAACTGATGGAAGATGCTCTGCGCTATACACTCGCCCGTCGCACGGCCAAACCGGCGCGCAAACCGATAAAACTCACCATGGTCTCTGGATATGGCCTTCGCTCCGGCGTGGACATCGACGATTCCGCCGCCCTCCTCACCTTCATGGAGCGGCCTCATGGTTGACGTTACTCAGTAGTCAGTAATTAAGACAACACCGATGCCAATGAAACCCGCATGGAACAAAGGTAATAAGAATCTTGTGTGGTCCAAATATCCATCTTCTGAGTAATGTGCTGGTCTATGCCCACCGCGAAGATGCCGCCCCGCCCATCGAGAACACCTTGCATGGCTCGAAGCAGTCCCCCGACGCTTTCTCGCCGACATGGGCGATCGAAGTGGGAGCGGAAGGATCTCGACGGTGTCTATGATTCTCCATGCCTATATCAAAAGGCAAGACTTACCCACTCCGCCGATTTTCAAGATAGTTGCTGACCCACTTCTCCTAGGAGCGACCTATCTCGATCGGTCGGATAAAGCCCGGCGAGGGAAGCAGCTGTTGTGTCGGCTTACGCACCTCGGCTATACAGTCCCCATGGCCCCGGCTGGAGCCTGAGAAAACAACGGGCCCACAGAGCAACTGTTTTCATAACAGTTGCTGACACCATTAATTTGCCTAAGACTCCAGTCCATTTGTTTCTTACATAGGCTGGTCTTTCGACTGTATGCTTGGATGCGCTTTCAGCATAGCCTTTTGCATTGCAGTGTTTGCTATCTCTAGAGGGGTCTTTCCTTCTGCATCACGGACATTCAGATCTGCACCGTGAGCCACAAGCATCACCGCCACATTGGTCGATTTTGCTCCACGCTTGGCTGCGATATGGAGTGGGGTGCTGCCCAACACGCTTCGAACTCGGACGTTTGCACCGTGTTGTAAGAGAATCTTGGCAACATGATCGAGTCCGTGAGAAGCCGCGCCATGGAGGGCAGACCATGCACCCTCATCTATAGCATCAACATCAGCTCCATGCGTGATGAGAAGTCCAATGATCTCCGACGGATCTACCAGGGCCTTACTGTCCGTGGATGAGTATGGCCATGAAAGCACCTGATTCAAAGGCGTCTCGAATCTGGCAGACTTACTGATCAGTTCACTAAATAGTGCGTAGTATAGTATACCTTCTGGCATGCGGACGAGACCGGATGCCAGGAAGTTGGGGGCAGCAGCACAGCAGCTGTTGCGTCGCCAGGTCGTGCAGGCGGTTCGGGGTGGGATGACGCAGACGGACGCGGCGCGGACCTATGGTGCCAGTCTGCGGGCGGTGAGCCACTGGATGCGGCTTGACCGAAGGGGAGGGCTGCGGGCCCTGATGCTCAAGCGCCGGGGGCGGCGGGTCGGTGGGGGGCTGCTGAACGAGAAGCGGGCCGGACGCATTCGGGCGCTGATTGTGGGGCAAATGCCGGATCAATTGAGGCTCCCGTTTTATCTGTGGACGCGGGCCGCCGTGGCCGCGCTCATCCGGCGGGAGTACGGCATCGAGCTGTCGCTCGTGACGGTCGGACGCTCTCTCACGGCCTGGGGGATGAGCCCACAGAAACCAGTGCGTCGGGCCTACGAGCGTAAGGACACGGCCATCACGCGCTGGCTGACACAGGAGTATCCGGCGCTGGCCCGCCAGGCCAAACGCGAACATGCCGTCATGTATTGGGGGGACGAGATGGGGCTTCGCAGCGATCACGTGACAGGCCGCAGCTATGCGCCCCTGGGGCAGACTCCCGTAACCCGGGCAACCGGTCAGCGTTTCGGCTGTAACATGTCTCGGCGATTACCAACAAAGGGGCGCTTGCCTTCATGGTGTTTCACGGGCGGTTTCGTGCGCCGGTCTTTGTGCAGTTCCTCACACGGCTGCTGAAGTCAGTCCGCCGCCGGATCTATCTCATCGTGGACGGGCATCCCGTGCATCGCTCCGCGGTGGTGACGCGGTTCATTGCCCCGCATGCCAGACGACTCCGGCTAATCCCTCTGCCTGGCTACTGTCCCGAACTCAATCCGGATGAACTCCTGAACCAGGACGTCAAAACTAACGGGCTGGGGACGCACCGTCCGGCCAACCGGACCGAACTCATCAAGACCGTGCGGAGCTATCTGCATCGGCGACAGAAACAACCCCAGGTGATCAAGAACCTGTTTCAAGAGAAACATGTCCGATAGGCGGCCTGATACAGTACGCACTATTTGGTGGTCGGCTCAGTAACATTTACGTCCGCCCCATTCTCAATCAATTCCTTCATCAACGCATAGTCGTTCTTTTTAGCTGCCTGTAAAAGCCTATGGTCGTTCGATGTGTAGGCTTTCTTCAAGCTGAGTTCTTGAACCTTAAACCACGAACCGGGATGCGTGTCGTATTCGTTCGGGGGCAGTGCATCTCCGACGACCCCTTTCACGCTATACAGTGCCCCAAGAGCAATTTCTTGTAACTGGCTCGGCTGGGAGAATGTGAGGTTGTACCTTGCGCCGGCAGTGGACATGACAGCGCCAGGAGTATCTAGCTGAATTCCTTTATCACCAATTCCGCGATATACCCTTATGACGAATATGGTTCCCTCAACCGTAATCAGACCAGGCAGGTCACCTTTGGACGAAAGGCCAGCAGCTGGGGTCTGTGCCATTGATTCCCCAAATCCGGCTATAAGCAGAAGCCCAATAAGAGACACTGTCAATTTTCTCATGTTCCGCTCCTAACGTGAAATCTATCGTCACCTAACCATGTTTTAGACGGATCCACAATAAGGACTTAATTTGTCATTTTCGATTCGTGTCCCAGATAGAGTCAAGGTTTGTCTTGTGCATGTATGAATTTTTGCATGATGACGCGTCCGTACTGGTCGAAACTGCTGTGATTAATTGGTTAAAGTCGTGAAAAGCAAAAAGTCTGGGGGGTCTTAGCTCTGTACTGCTAAAGGTCTGGAAGACTATAGCATCGAGAAGTTGGGGTCGGATCTTGAACCGTGCATGGCGCAGGAGAGCCGATTCGATCTTGCCGCTCATTGTTCCAGACACCCCTCCTGTTCTCCAGCCACTCCTCTGCTCATTGCGTCCCACCGTAGTTTTTTCGCGTGGAACATCTGGGTGAGCACCAATAACGAAAGGAACCGCAGGTCATCCTGAGTTATCTGGATTTGGTTATGCTCCGTGACGCACGCATGACCTCCAGTGCACGCTCGATGATGAGGCGGTCCGGCAGGTCTTTTTCACGGCGTGTTTGTTTGGTGAGCAGAAGTCCTTCCAGATTGATGGTGCTCACCGGAATGCCTTCGAACGCGATGGTTTCGGCATACGGCCGGAGCGTGTCATAGGTCATGCCGTTGGCATTCAGCATGACGTCCACGACAAATGCATCGGCGACTCGAATATTTTCACCCTCTTCGAACCAAACCGGTTCGATCTCCTTGGCCGCTTGATCAGGAAGGATCAGCAGCGCCTCTTTGACCCGTTGTCCCGCCGTGGCAGAAGCCGGAACCACAATATCAATATCGGTCGTTGCCCGTTGGTAGCCATGGGCCGCCAGCGCATAACCACCTATGAGGAAATAGTCAACGTGATGTTGATTGAGAGAACGTAAGAGGGTTTTGAGATCCTCGAGCGTGGCGGGTCGGCTGTACTCCTCCATCACGCTCGCTCGGCGGCTAATCGTCCTATGCCCTGTACCAAGCAGTCTTCCTGTTGTTTGTTCGCGTCCGTATGCGATCGAAAACGGTACACCCCTTTCAGAATAAACATACTTTTGGCCAAATGTGCGATCACCTCGCTAAAGCGCGCCCCTTCCGCCAGCAAGGTTCCATCGCCCTGTCTGACAATCGGTCGCTCACGTCTGTACCCAACCGTTTTCATGTTCTTTACTCTACCTGAGGTGCTAAAAGTGGGCAAGCCGTACCTCCTCGACCGCACCGGCGATGAGCAGTCGTTATCGAACAGACCATTTGCGGAAGCAGCGAGACGTTCGTCAGAGGGTCGATGCCGGCTGCGCAAGCGGTTCCATAGCATGATGTACCAGGCCTGAGGTTTGTGCTCCATCATGGTGCCCCTTCCCATGAACACTCTCGATCTCAACGGATGCGATTCCTATGGCCCAGATGTAAGGAATCAGGCCGCAGGGTTTCTCGTTGTCAGACGATTCCGAGGAATACGGCAAGGGATCGATCAACGCGCACCATGAGTTCGCCGTTCAACGATCCAATGCGAGCGCCGATGGTTTCCCGGGGGACTGCGGCGAGAGACAACGGGGTCTGGAATGTTTGTGCTAGGCTCGAAAAAGTGGACGCCTTCAACCTATGCTCTGAGGTCTGGAGGTGGGGGATGGAACAATTACCGCGACAGAGATATAGGAAGGAGTTCCGTGAGCAAGCGGTGCAGCTGGTCCTGGGACAGAAGTTGACGATTCCGGAGGCAGCAAGACGCCTGACCATGTCGGGCAAGACGCTCGAGAACTGGGTGTGTCGAGCCCGGCGAGGCCAGCTCGCGACGCTGGGGGAGGGCCGACGGCCCGTGACAGAGCTGGAGGCCGAGGTCTCTCGGCTGAAGCGTGAACTCACCGAGGCACGGATGGAGCGCGACATCTTAAAAAAAGCCACCGCGTACTTTGCCCAGGCGCAGCTGCCCGGTACGCGCTCATGAGAACGCTGCGGCCCCAGTATCCGCTGAATCTGTGGTGTCGGGTGCTGGAGGTGTCCCAAAGCGGCTCCTATGCCTGGCAGCACCGACGGCCGTCGAAACGCGCCCAGGAGAATGCACGGCTGGAAGTGGCGATCCAAGCCGCCCATATGCGCACGCGACAGACGTAGGGGCCGGAGCGCCTCCAGGCGGAATTGCGTGAGGACGGCTTCCCAGCCGGGATTGGACGCATCAAGCGGCTGCGGAAGAAGCTGGGCCTCCGCTGCGCGCAGATGCGCCGGTTCACAATCACCACGGATTCGGCGCATCAATGGCCGGTGGCGGACAATCTCCTGGCTCAAACGTTCACCGCAACGCGTCCGAATGAGACCTGGGTCACTGATATCACCTATATCCCCACGGGGGAAGGGTGGGTGTATGTGGCGGGGATCAAAGATCTGTACACGTGTGAGGTGGTCGGGCATGCGATGGGCGCTCGGATGACGACGGACTTGGTGAGCCATGCCTTGGACAAAGCCGTAGGGGCGAAGCGTCCGCGACCGGGACTCGTCCACCACTCCGATCGCGGCTCACAGTACTGTGCCCACAAGTAGCAAGGTCGATTGCGCCAGTTGGGCATGACTGCGTCCATGAGTCGGAAGGGTCACGGCTATGACAACGCACCGATGGAGAGTTTCTGGGGAACGCTGAAGAATGAGCTGGTGCACCACCGGCGCTACGACACGCGAGAGCAGGCCCAGCGTGAGATCACGGAGTACATCGAGATCTTCTCTAACCGGCACCGGCGCTACTCCCGGCTCGGGAATCGCTCCCCGGCGGCATTTGCCCAGCAGTGGGCCCGTCAGCTGCCGGCGGCGTGAGACTGCAACTCATGGCGTCCACTATTGACAACCGGGGTCAGTTTCTATGGGCAGGTTACTGCACCTGGCTGCGAGTCACGGCTATTATGATCGCTTCTCACCTTTAGCCCGTCTTCCGCAGTTTGCCGTGGGAAAGTGACGCGCTTGCTCTTCTGCTGTCCTGAACGCAGCCTGAGTTCAGGGCCTGCTCTCAGGCCAGGGCGTGTCGTGCAGTCCGCCCCCTTGCCCGGACATGGGCAGCCGTCAATACTCGGCCCCCATCAGGGACGACGGGCAACATCCCAGGGGTGCGTGTCGAGCGGGTGCGGCATGTGGGCGCTGGCGACCGGGGCTTGCTGCTCTGGAAGAAGCTGGGCCGGGCCGCCAGGAGAACGGAGCCAGCGAACGCCAGCCTCACCCGCGGCGTGCTCCGCCTGGAACACACACTGGGCAAACTGGCCGAACCGGGGGCACTCGGCAGAGCCAGGGCCCCACAGAACGTCGCGCGGCAGATCGGACGGCTATTGAGCCGGGCTGCCGCCCGGTTCACGGTCACCGGCAACGCGGTCAGCGGCGGAACAGACGCCCGACGCTCCCTCCCCATCACACAGAACGAAGCCCGGTCCCACTGGGCGCGTGAACCCGGCGGCCACGCCCGCCGCGGGACTGCGCGTGATCCCAAGACCGTGGGGAAGACCGCGAGCCAGCTGACCGAGGGCGAAGACCGTTTCCGTCTCGACACACACGCCGTGGGGCTGCGCCCGCTCTTCCCCCAGAACCAGGCCCGGACTCACGCCCACAGCCTGGTGGGTGTCCTTGTGCTAGGCTCGAAAAAGTGGACGCCTTCAACCTATGATCTGAGGTCTGGAGGTGTGAGATGGAACGAGTTCCGCGACAGCAGTATACGAAGGAGTTCCGTGAGCAAGCGGTGCAGCTGGTCCTGGAACAGAAGTTGACGATTCCAGAGGTAGCAAGACGCCTGGCCATGTCGGGCAAGACGCTCGAGAACTGGGTGTGTCGAGCCCGGCGCGGTCAGCTCGCGACGCTGGGGGAGAGCCGACGGCCCGTGACAGAGCTGGAGGCCGAGGTCTCTCGGCTGAAGCGCGACCTGGCCGAGGCGCGGATGGAGCGCGACATCTTAAAAAAAGCCACCGCGTACTTTGCCAAGGCGCAGCTGCCCGGTACGCGCTCATGAGGACGCTGCGGCCCCAGTATCCCCTGAGTGTGTTGTGTCGGGTGCTGGAGGTGTCCCGAAGTGGGTACTATGCCTGGCGCACGCGCCGTCCCTCGAAGCGCGCTCAGGAGAACGCGCGCCTAGAAGTGGCGATCCAGGCCGCGCATGTGCGCACCCGGCAGACCTATGGGCCGGAACGTCTCCAAGCGGAATTGCGTGAGGATGGGTTCCCCGCTGGGGTCGGACGCATCAAACGGCTACGCAAGAAACTGAGACTACGTTGCAAACAGGTGCGCTGGTTCACGACCACGACGGATTCAAAGCACTCGCTGCCGGTGGCGGAGAATGTCTTGGCCCAAACGTTTGTCGCCACGCGCCCGAACGAGACCTGGGTCACCGACATCACGTATATCCCCACCGCAGAAGGGTGGTTGTATCTGGCGGGGATCAAAGATCTGTATACATGTGAGGTGGTTGGGCATGCGAGGGGGCGCGGATGACGACGGACTTGGTGCAGGGGGCGCTCAGGAACGCTCTCGACACCAAGCGCCCGGCCCCGGGGCTCATTCATCATTCTGATCGCGGCTCTCAATATTGTGCCCAGGACTATCAAGCGCAATTGCGGCAGTTCGGCCTGACCCCGTCTATGAGTCGGAAGGGCAACTGCTATGATAACGCGCCGATGGAGAGTTTCTGGGGAACGCTCAAGAATGAGCTGGTGCACCACCGGCGGTATGAAACACGGGAGCAGGCTCGGCGAGAGATCACGGAGTACATCGAGGCTCTTCTATCTGTGTGTGAGTGCGGGATTAGACATGGCGTGCTCCAAAGATGGCAGTACCGACACGGACTAATGTCGCCCCTTCCTCAATGGCGACTTCATAATCGTTCGACATTCCCATCGACAGTTCATCCATCCTCACGGTCGGCAAGTCGAGTGCTGCAATCCGCCGTGCAAGATCATGGAGTTGGCGGAAATACGGCCTGGCCGAGTCCGGATCAGCAGTCGGCGGAGGGATCGTCATTAAGCCTTTGATACAGGTATGAGAAAGCTGCGCCATCATCGGTATCGATCGCACAACGTCATCGGGCTGAAACCCTGCCTTTGTCGGTTCCCTCCCGATATTCACCTCCAGCAAGACATTCTGCTGACGGCCAGCCTCTCCCGCACGGCGATCGATTTCTTGCGCCAAGTCTAAACTATCCACCGATTGAATCAGGTCGAATAGACCGATCACGGACCGTACCTTCCTTCGTTGCAGCTGCCCGATAAAATGCCAATGAACCGGTGCCTGGGTGAAGGCGGCTATTTTAGGAAGCGCTTCCTGTACACGATTTTCACCCAAGATGGACAAGCCGGCACGCACACCTTCGGCAATGTGTTCAACCGTCACGGTTTTCGTCGCGGCCACCAATCGCACCGTACCGGCAGGACGTCCGGCTTTTTCTTCGGCCGACCGAATTTTTGTGAGAACCGATCGAACACCTTTTGCTATCGCTTCCGGGTTGAGCGCTTCCATCGTCCTCTCTCACGAGTCGCGGCCGCTCATTCAGCGACCGTCCTTATTCTAGCGGAAGAAGCTCGGAATTGGCAGAGTCTGACTTATCTTCTCTTCGCCTCATCGACAACCCGATGGCACTGACCATGGTGCCGTTGACTTTCCTCTCTCGCCGATAGGAAAAAAAGAGGTCTTCATGGCAAATCGTACAGAGGTTGACGGTCGTGATGGACTTCAGAGGCGCCCCGAGGTGTTGCGCCTGTTCTTTGACGAGCGATTTCAAATCAAGATGCGCTTTTCCGCCTCCTCTCGTTCGTACCACTTTGTTCCAACGCGGAAATCCCTGACACAGACGGTCGAGAACGGGCTCATCCACTTCGTAACAGCAAACCCCAACGGATGGGCCGATACTGATCCGTACATGCTCCAGACGCGAGCCAAAGCGAGACTCCAACAGGGCCAGTGTTTTGGGGATAATGCCGGCAACAGCCCCCCGCCAGCCGGCATGGACAGCGGCCACGACCCGGCGTTTAGGATCATGCATCAGGATTGGCACGCAATCTGCCGTCCGCACCGCCACCATGATCCCAGGTTGATCAGTGACCAAGGCATCCCAACCTCCCAGAAATCGGTCTGTTGGAGCCAAGGCACGGTCCACCACCAGCGCTTCCGTTCCATGGACTTGCTTTACTGAGAGCGTCCATGAGGACGATACCGCGCCTGCGATCCCCCTCCGCGGGATTCCCACTTCAAGACCAAGACCCATGGCATGTCGACGAGTCCCGAAAAAATGGCAAACCTGACTCCCGGCATCCGCAAACGCCGGCACGGTAATAACTGATGCGCTTGTCATATTCAGGCTCAACACCTCATCACGTAAAGAGATCCGTGAGGTCAGTCAGTTTGTTTACGAAGAAATGTCGGCACATCCCATTCATCTTCGGCAGTCAACACCGCCCGATCCATCGACTCCCGCACCTCGTTCATTCTCCGCAAAAAGGCGGGACGATCGAGGTCTTTCATCGGGCGATCTACCGCCAGTGACGCGCCCATGCCTGCCAACACTGATGGGACGGGTTTGGCCGGCCGACTCATTCCCCTATCAGCTCCGATCGTGGCTGCCGCTGAGTCCTCTTCTCGTTCAAACCCGGTCGCGATCACCGTAATGATCAGTTCCTCGCCCATGTCTGGGTTGATGACCTGCCCGACAATGATGTTGGCTTCGGGATCTGCCGTCTGTTGGATGATGGAGGCGGCTTCCTCGATCTCGTGCAGCGACATGCTGGGGCCTCCCGTAATATTCAGGAGGACGCCGCGGGCCCCTTCGACGCTTCCTTCCTCAAGGAGCGGACTACACATGGCCTTCTGAGCGGCTTCGATCGCCCGATTCGGCCCATAGGAAACGCCCATGCCCATGACCGCTCGTCCAGTGTGTGACATCACGGTACGGACATCGGCAAAATCGACGTTCACATGTCCCGTGGTCGTAATGACGTCGGCGATGCCTTGGATCGCTTGCCGCAACACGTCATCCGCGACTTTGAACGCTTCGAGAAGCGGAGTCGATTTATCGACGATCCCCAAGAGCCGCTGATTCGGAATGATGAGCAATGTATCCACATGCCGACGCAAGTCGCGGATTCCTTCTTCCGCATGCTTCTGTCGCCGTTGGCCTTCATACTGAAACGGTTTCGTGACGACGCCTACCGTAAGGATGCCCATTTCACGGGCGATACTGGCCACGATGGGTGCCGCTCCTGTGCCGGTCCCTCCCCCCATCCCGGCCGTGACGAAAACCATGTCGGCCCCTTCGAGACATTCTCGGATGTGCTCTTTACTCTCAAGCGCGGCATCTCTCCCGATCTCGGGCTTTGCCCCCGCACCCAACCCGCGGGTTCGTTCCGGCCCGAGCTGGATCTTATACGGTGCCAGCGATCGATCAAGCGCCTGTAGGTCGGTGTTACCCGCGATAAAATCGACGCGCGCGAGTCCGGAGGTGATCATCGTATTGATCGCATTACACCCGCCTCCGCCGATTCCAATCACCTTGATGCGGACCGGCGACAGTAGATCTTCTTGGAATGAGAACATTGGGGCACCTCCTCACATCGCCTCGCAAGACGACCCACCTGCCGCCCGCAAGGGTTCAAAGGTTAAAAGACCTCCAACACCCGTTTCGTCCACCCACGCATTTTGGCCCAGGTTCCCCCATTGCGAAGCCCGGCCGTTTCCAGTTCATCGACATGTCGCCGGCCGTGTAACAACAGACCGACCCCAGTCGAATGACTGGGATGGCCGACAATATCGCGCAATCCTCCCACACCGGAAGGCACGCCTCGTCGTGCCGGCAAGTTCAAGACCTTCTCGGCGGCATCGAGCATACCGTCCAATAAGGACGTGCCGCCGGTAATCACGACGCCGGCACCCAACATCCCTTCATAGCCGGCGCGCACAATTTCTCTCCGGACAAGCTCGAACATCTCATCGACACGCGGCTCCAAGATCTCGGCAATATCCCGCCTGGAAAATGTTCGAGCCGGCCGATCCCCAACCGACGGCACTTCGACGATCTGATGTCCGGTCACCAACTCAGTCCGCGCAACACCATACTGAGTTTTGATTTTCTCAGCCTCAGTCTGCGAGGTAAGGAGGCCGATGGCTAAATCCTTCGTCAAGTTTTGGCCGCCGATGGGAAGGACCGCTGAGTGACGGATGCTGCCGTCCAGAAAAATAGCCAGGTCCGTCGTTCCTCCTCCCAAGTCCACCATCGCCACGCCTAAGTCGCGCTCCTCTTGACTCAACACCGCCTCGCTGGACGCCAGCGGTTGGAGAATGATGTCGACAACGTCGAGTCCGGCTCGATTCACACTCTTCACGATGTTCTGAGCGGAGGTCACGGCGCCGGTGATGACATGCACGTTGACTTCCAAACGATTACCCGACAGACCCAACGGCTCGCGCACACCTTCCTGCCCATCCACCATAAACTCTCGCGGTAACACATGAAGAATCCGGCGTTCGTGGGGGATCACGGCGAGTGTCCGCGCGCTTTCGATGGCCCGTTGAATATCTTCGCGTGTCACCTCAGCCCGTTTCAGCGCCACGACACCCTTACAGTTTTCTGCGGAAATGTGACTGCCCGCAATGCCCGTGTAGACCGAGTTGATCTGGACGGCCGCCATCAACTCCGCTTCTTCGACCGCTTTCTTGATGGATTCGACGGTACTTTCGATATCAACGACGACTCCTTTCCGCAGGCCGCGGGAAGGACACGATCCGACACCGATAATGCTGAGTCCTCCGGCGTCGTTGATCTCCGCCACGATCGCACAAATCTTCGTGGTTCCGATGTCGAGTCCGACCAGAATTTGATCCCGCTTCGGCACCGCAATCACCCCCCTTCCCGTACGACGATTCGATTTTCGTACCGGAGGTCCACTTCGTTCGCTCTGCGTCCATGACCGTCAACGTTCAGAGTCTTGAGGGTCGGTTTGACGCGTCGGAATCGTTCCCACTGCTCTCCGACCGCTTCTGCACCGAACTGGAATCGCATTCCCTGGACAAGTGCGACAAGGTTTGACGGGTTTTCCACGTTCACTCGCAGCCGGCCTTCGAATGTTTGCCCGACCAATTTGGCAAGCTTGATACCCGACGCGATGACCTGTCTCACCGATTCAGCTCCTTCCAACAAGCCTTTGGAATCGATTCCCGTCACGAGAGGCAAGGCATCATCATCGGTCTGACCAAGCTTGGTCAGCACATGCCCCTCCACATCAGTCAGAAAGTTTTGGGAATCTGCACGGATGACGGCGGCAGGTATTCGTTCGACCAGGGATATGCGTAACTCATGAAACGGAACCCGGGTCACTTCGGCCTCTTTGACCCACGGATGAGATTCCACCCGCTCCTTAATAACTCTCGCCACAATATGATGGAGTCCTGTACCGGGTTTCACCTTTGCAAGCTCCAACACTTTCTGCTTATCGATGTGGTGCTCTCCTTCGACTGTGATCGTCTTGATTTCCAACAACGATTGGAGAGCAGGACCGGAATATCGCGTGCCCATCACGACGAGCCATGCCATCAGCCCCGTACCGGTCGCCAGTCCGACCCTTCGAACAAGAGCTTTCCGTCTGGCTATTGTTGCCCGGCTGGCTTCCTTCACTGCTCTCTCTCCTTGCGGCTCCTTCCACTGATTCTTTCGTGGCCCAGCTGGACGAGGTCGTCGCTTTCTTCCAAAGAATCGCATGACACTCACCCCTTTGGGACTACCCGTGCAAAGCGACTCGCGCGATCGAGCGCCGACTTTAGAATGTGTTCGACCAAGTCGTCATACGCAATTCCCGCTTGAGCTGCGGCCATAGGCAGCAGACTCGTTTCCGTCATGCCGGGAACCGTATTGACTTCCAACACATACGGGCGACCTCTCGGAGTGATGCGAAAATCTACACGAGCGGCTCCCTCGCAGCCCAATACCTCGTAGGTTCGTCTCGCTAACTCATTGATGCGGTGCGTCACCTTGGAAGGGAGCGGAGCGGGACAGAGATACCGAGTCCTGCCCTTCTGGTATTTTGCCGAGTAGTCATAAAAACCATCGGGCGCCACGATCTCAATGGCCGGAAGTACTTTCGGACCTTTCGCCGCTGTTCCCAGAATGGACACGGTCGCTTCATGTCCGGGAATATAACTCTCCACCATCACCTCTGGATCATAGCGATGAGCTAGGTCGAAAGCCTCCCCCCATTGGCCGGCTCGGCGCAAGACGGAGACGCCGATCGTGGATCCCTGTGAAACCGGTTTGACGACAATCGGTAATGTCAGTTTTGCCTGCCTTAGGACCTTCGCCAATGACGGCCTGTCGCATTCCCGCACAACGGTTCCGACCGGGAGCGGAATACCATGTGCGGCCAATATCATTTTTGTGGCCGCCTTATGCATTCCCACGGCACTCGCGCGCACGCCGGAGCCGGTATAGGGAATTCCCAATGTCTCGAGAAATCCCTGGACCGTTCCATCTTCACCGCCCGGTCCATGCAACGAGAGAAAGGCGATGGCGACTTTGTGGTCCTCCAAATCCCGGTACAAACGATCGGTGACGTCGATAGTCACCGCGTCGTATCCCCGACGGATCAGCGCCTGATAGACGGCCTGACCGGTCTTCAACGAAATCTCCCGCTCCGAGGATCGTCCTCCCATGAGCACGCCGATCCGGTCATGTGTCAGTCGACCCATCGTCACGACCATCCCCTTTCGCTATGCTTCACCCACGATATTCAATTCCAGCTCCAATTTGATCCCCGTCTGTTGAGCGATTCGAGCGCGCACCCTCCTGATCAACGAAAGCACGTCGGCGGCGCTGGCATGCCCTTGATTCACGATAAAATTGGCATGCTTGGTTGAAACCTGTGCATCACCGACCGATGTTCCTTTGAGTCCTGCCGCTTCGACGACTCGTCCAGCCGAATCATTCAGTGGATTCTTGAACACACAGCCGGCGCTCGGTAGCGCAAGCGGCTGCGTATCACGACGGTAATGGAGATAGTCCTTCACAACCTTTTCGATGTCCGCCCGCACTCCCGCCCTCAACTGCAGCCATACTCCGACGACAACACCCGGCGGCAACGTCGCCCGACGATATCGAAATTCGATTGCCTCTGCCGGGCAGTCAATCAGTGCACCTTTTGGCGATACGATCCGGACGGCTTTCACCGCGTCCTTCATTTCACCGAGTCTGGTCCCTGCATTCATCACGACACAGCCTGCGACAGTGCCGGGAATACCAGCCGCCCACTCCAATCCGGCCAAAGACCGACGGATAGCCTGGCCGATCAGCGTCGGCATGCCGACGCCGCCTTCTGCATACAACACGGCTCCCGGTTCTGCTTTGATCGCGCGTAATTTTGCCAGATTGACCACCACACCTCGAATTCCTTTGTCACGAACGAGGACGTTGGTGCCACCCAATACAAAGATCGGAAGTTTCTGTGCGCGCGTCTGCTTTGCAAGACGGACAATATCCTCGACATCGGCCGGTTCCACCAACACATCGGCCGGACCACCGATGTGGAACGATGTGTACTCTTTAAGCGGTGCATCGAAGCGAACCAGCCCGCGAACGCCCGCCACGGCAGATTCCAATCTGTGTTGTACTCGCAACGGTCGTACCTTCGTTCCATCCGTTTGCACTCGCGGCTTCATAAGCCATCAAGCAGACTCAAGCCGGGAAAGAATCCCGGTTCCAGCCTTCCAGATATCACCCGCGCCCAGTGTGAGGACGAGATCGCCCGATCTTAGATGGGGGAGTACCTGATCCGGCAGCATTTCCTTGCGCTCGATAAAGCTCACCGATGGATGGCCTGCCGACTTGATTGTTTCAGCGAGGACGGCTCCAGAAACTCCCGGGATCGGCGATTCACCAGCCGGATAAATTTCCGTCGTGAACAGCAGGTCGGCATCATCAAAGGCATGCGCGAACTCTCCGATACAATCCCTCGTCCGGCTGTATCGATGCGGCTGAAAAAGAACTACTAATCGGCGGTCCCAGCCCTGCTTGGCGGCAACGAGGGTCGCTTTCACCTCGGTGGGATGGTGGCCATAGTCGTCGACCACCATGATGCCACCGGCTTCGCCTCGCAAATGAAACCGCCGCTCGACTCCCGTGAAGGCCGCCAGCCCTTTGCGAATCAGATCTACAGGAATCTCCAACTCGAAACCGATGGCAATGGCAACCAACGCATTTGAAACGTTGTGGATGCCCGGCACGGCCAATCGGAAGGGGCCAAGATTCTTTCCACGAAAATACGTCCTGAACTCGGCACCCCATTGTCTCAGGCTGACGTCGGTCGCCTTGAAATCCGGTGCCACCCCGTCCCGATCGCGAAGCCCGTAGGTGTGATATCGTTTGACCAAGCGAGGGAACAGTGCGGTCAGATGATCGTCATCGGCGCACAGCACCGCCAACCCATAAAAGGGGATTTTGTTGATGAACTCCAAGAAGCTTTCGTTGATGCGTTCCATCGACCCGTAGTGGTCAAGGTGCTCGCGGTCCAGATTGGTCACCGCCACGATGGTCGGGGAGAGCCGAAGAAACGATCCATCGCTTTCGTCTGCCTCGGCCACAAGCAAGTCGCCTCGTCCAAGCCTGGCGTGACTGCCCAAGGCGTTGACCTTGCCTCCAATGACCATCGTGGGGTCAAGACCACCCTGCGCCAACACGTTCGCGACCATTGATGTTGTGGTGGTTTTTCCATGAGCGCCGGCTATAGCCACCCCAAACTTCAGCCGCATCAGTTCCGCCAACATCTCTGCCCGCGGAATCACCGGAATCTGCTTCGCCTTCGCGGCTACAACTTCGGGGTTACTCACCGCCACGGCGGAAGAAATGACCACAACTTGAGCCTCCCCCACATTGGACTCCTGATGACCGATGAACACTTTTCCACCGAGTTCTTCCAGTCGCTTCGTCGTCTCCGAAGCGTGCAAATCGGAACCGGTCACTTTGTATCCCATCGTGAGGAGGACTTCTGCGATGCCGCTCATACCGGCCCCGCCGATGCCGACGAGATGAATCTGTTGTGTCTTGCGAAAGAGCGTCATACGGTTTAGCCTTTGTCGTCCCGCAGAAGTCTGTGATCGAATCCCCCGTTCCCCAACAACCTTAACCTCCGGTCGCTCTCGCAGGCTGGTTGATGTCATGTATCACTCCCATCAGCGCATAACATTCATCGACGATCACTTCACCGGCATCGATTCGCCTCATCTCCAAACTCTTCCGTTGCATCGTCTCCAGTCGCTGCGGATTCGATAAAACAGCTTCGATCAGTTCGCCCAGCTTCCCTCCGGTAAGTTCTGCCTGCGGAAGAACAATGGCACCTCCCGCCGCTTCCATCGCTCGCGCGTTCTTCATCTGATGATCATAGATAGCCGTCGGCAGAGGAATCAGAATCGCGGCTTTCCCACAGGCCGTCAGTTCGGCGATGGTCATCGCACCGGCGCGAGCCACCACCAGATCGGCCGTCCGAAGAACGGCGGGCATCTCGTAGAGAAAAGCGACGACCTTGGCTTGGATACCCAGCGATCGGTACACATCTCTGACTCGTTCAAAATCTCCCTCTCCGGTTTGATGCGTGATGGTCAGGCTGGGAAGACGTTGGTTCAGTAGAGGTAACCCTTCCAGGACCGC
Source organism: Nitrospira sp. (assembly GCA_029194675.1). Classification (NCBI taxonomy): domain Bacteria; kingdom Pseudomonadati; phylum Nitrospirota; class Nitrospiria; order Nitrospirales; family Nitrospiraceae; genus Nitrospira; species Nitrospira sp. The sequence continues at coordinate 1,170,292 of JARFXP010000001.1, forward strand.
GGTATTGATGGCCCTGGCTCCTTGGCTCCCGCCGAAAATCAACACGTGCCGGCCATCCTGCTTGGTTGACGCGTTGTCGGTTGGTTGCACCAAGAACTCCTGTCGGATCGGTGTCCCGACGAGGCGAACCTTTCGTTGGTCAAAGAAAATCCCGGCCGACTCAAAGGCCAAAAAAATCCTCTGAGCAAATGAAGCGACGACTTTGTTGGCCAGTCCTGGATGGGCATTTGGCTCCAAAATCACGCGGGCAATTCCTTTCAAGGCGGCAGCTACCAACATGGTCGGACTCGTATAGCCACCTACTCCGATGACTAAATCAGCCCGCCGCCGCTTCAAAATGTCCAGTGATTGCCGGATCCCGATAGGCACAGAAAGCACTCCCTTTACGACATCCAGCAGTCCCTTACCCATGACTGGCTTCGCGGTGATCAACGCTAATTCGAATCCCTCATGAGCGAGCACCTTGGACTCGACCCCGCGCACCGTCCCCACAAAGAGAATGTTTGTGGAAGGATCGCGGCGCAGAAATTCTCGAGCCAGCGCGACGGCCGGATAGAGATGCCCACCGGTCCCACCCGCGGCAATCACAATCGTCATCGTCGACTCGCCCACCCACGTCCGCTTTGCCGTCTCGTCTCTTCTCGTCCAGCCTGACGATCCCGCGAAATGTTCAACAAAATCCCTACTCCGATCAGGCTGATTACCAAGGAAGATCCGCCATAACTGACGAACGGCAGTGTGAGGCCTTTGGTCGGCAACAATCCCGTCACGACACAGGCGTTGATCAGCGCCTGTATACCGATGAGCGTCGTAATGCCGATTCCCAGATAGCGACCGAACGGAATTCGAGCTCTGGTGGAGATCTGAAATCCCCGGATCACGAAGAGTGCAAAGAACAGAACGATGATCCCCGTTCCAAGGAACCCCAGCTCTTCGCCGACGAGTGCCAGCACAAAATCGGTATGCGCTTCCGGGAGAAAGAACAGTTTCTGCTTGCCTTCCCCCAATCCGACGCCGAAAAGTCCCCCGCTGCCGAATGCGAGAAATGATTGGTTGATCTGGAACCCCGTTCCGGTCGGATCCTGCTCCGGATAGAAAAATGCGATGAATCGTTGCCAGCGATAGGGTGATGACCATATCAACACCGCCACCCCAACCAAAGCAACCGGCACGAGACTGAGAAGATGGGTGACCCTTGCTCCACCGAGGAACAACATGCCAGCCGTCACCAATCCGAGCACCACAATGGTCCCCAAATCTGGTTCCATGAGAACCAACCCACTGATGACCCCAATTATGAGCAGCACCGGCAGCAGCCCTGTTGAGAAATGTTGAAGTCGATCTTCGTTTTTTGCGAGGTACACGGCCAGATAGCTCACCGCGATCAACTTCGCCACCTCGGCCGGCTGAATCGAAATAAACCCCAGCCGTAACCAACGCCGGGCCCCATTGGCGGCAACACCGATCGATGGAATAAGGACAACCACCAGCAACACGATGATGAGACCGAGGAGAGGAGGCGCAAGACGCTTCCACCATATGTAATCGACCCGGGACGCCGCATGCAGAAGCACCAAACCAAACGCCAGCCATGCCAGTTGCCGCTTCAGGTAGTACCAGGAGTCGTGGAATCGATTGCCCGCCACCACAGCACTCGCGCTGAAGACCATCACAAGGCCGACCAGCGTCAGGGTGATGGTCACGAACAGCAACATATGATCCATCCCCACCCGCTTCGGAGCGCGCGGGCTGACGGTAGACCAGGGCAAGGCCAAGGTCCCTGCAGATCTTTGTGGCATCTTCCTGCGTCAATGCTCCTCTGCCTTGCAGGCTGTCGAAAAAGTCCGCCAGCGGCGTTCTCGCATCGCTTAGAGGCTCAACGTACGACCCAAAGTACGCTTCGCCTCCTCGCTCGCTGCGGCCTTGCCGGACGGCCTTTTTGAACAGCCTGCGAGCTCTTGTGAGTCGACTACACCGGCAAGGATTGCACGAGAGTTTTAAACTGTCGCCCCCGATCTTGATAATCTACGAACATGTCGAAACTTGCACAGGCTGGCGAGAGAAGTACCTCATCGCCGGCGTCAGCTTCGGATGCCGCCAATTCAACGGCCTCCCGCAATGTGCCTGCTCGTTCGATCGCCTGATAGCCTTCCATCGCCTTCGCAATCAGCGGCGCCGCTTCACCGATCAGAATGAGCCGCTTCACTTTCCGATGAATTGTGGGAGCCAACCGAGAAAAATCCCCTCCCTTGTCGCGTCCACCGGCGATCAGCCAAATCGGTTGATCGATGCTCTCCAATGCTTTGAGCGTCGCATCCACGTTGGTGCCCTTAGAATCATTGATGAACCGTACGCCCCGCCACTCACGAACGACCTCCAACGCATGTTCCAATCCAGGAAACTCACTGAGGACCTGACGAATGATACCGAGCGGACACCCGCTCAAGAGCGCATAGGTTGCAGCCACCATGGCGTTTTCGATGTTGTGATTGCCGATGATCTTGATCTCGTTCCGCGCACAGATCTCCCGAGTCCGGCCTCCAATGGTCGTCATGATGCGATCTCGATCGAGATAGGTTCCCCCTGTCAGATCAGAAGGCAACGTCTGGGTCCTCGTAAAACCGAGTACGTTGGCCCTCGCGCTTCGCCGCAGAGGTGCCACCCTCGAATCATCCAGATTGAAGAGGGCGTAGTCGGACGGAGTTTGGTTCTCGAAGATTCTGTTTTTGGCCGCGACGTATTCGTCGATCGACTCATAGCGATCCTGATGGTCCACCGTCACGTTGAGAATCGCGGCAATCCATGGATGAAACTGCTCGATGGTTTCCAGCTGGAAGCTGGACACTTCCACGACCAACGCGTCGTACGGGCATGGACCGCCCATCTTCATGGCTCGCAGCGATTGTACGGCGGCTTCACTGATCGCCGTGCCAAGATTCCCGCCGACAAATATCCGCTTTCCACTCTCTTGCAGCATCCTTCCGATCAGTGTAACCGTCGTGCTCTTCCCATTGGTGCCGGTCAAGGCCAGAATAGGAGCGGAAAGAAACCGCGATGCGAGATCAAGTTCGCTGATGACCTTCGTACCTCGACGACGAACCCGTTCAAGGGCCTCCAACCGATAGGGAACTCCAGGACTAACAATCACAAGTTCAGCCTGGTCGAGAGCCGATTCATAATCACTGCCCAGCACGAGCCTGGTTGCCGCCTGATCCAGAGATCCAAGCATTTCGAACAGCTCTCCTCGATCTTTCCGGTCGGCCACCGTCACCAACGCTCCGGCCTCCTGCAACAAGCGAACAGCCGCTACGCCGCTCCGTGCCAGTCCCACGACTGTGACGCGAGCTCCTGTCAACTGCGTGATGTCCATCCCCACCATGCCCATTACCTCAACTTCAGCGTGCTCAAACTCAAGAGAGCCAGCAAAATGGCGATGATCCACAGACGCACGACGACTTTCGGTTCTTCCCAGCCTTTCATCTCAAAATGGTGGTGAATCGGAGCCATGAGAAAGATTCTTTTCCCTCGGGATTTGTATGAAGCAACCTGAAAAATGACCGAGACAGCCTCGATCACGAAGACACCACCAACCATCAGCAGCAACAACTCATGCTTGCTGATGACCGCCACCGTCCCAAGGGCCGCTCCAAGCGGGAGTGAACCGACATCTCCCATAAAGACGGAGGCCGGATAGGTATTGAACCAAAGGAACCCCAGACTTGAACCGAGGATGGCTGCCGTAAAGACCGCCATCTCTCCGGCACCGTCGATGTGGGGGATCAGGAGATACTCCGACATCAACCGGTGACCGGTGACGTAGGCGACCACGGTGTACGCCAACGCCGCAATCATCACCGGACCGATCGCCAGCCCATCGAGACCATCAGTGAGGTTGACGGCATTGGAACTTCCAACGATCACCAAAACGGCAAAGACAACATAAAACCATCCTAAATCGGGCATGAAATTCTTGAAAAACGGCACACTCAGCTTCGTGGTGTAGCCGGGCAGCGAGTACAAAATCAGCGCCACGAGGAGCGCAATGGCTATTTGAGCCGTGAACTTTTGCGATGCCGAGAGTCCTTTCGAACGAGCCTTGATGAATTTGAGATAGTCGTCCACAAACCCAATGGCGCAAAACCCCAGCGTCGCGGCAAGAACCAGCCAGATATGGGGACGTGAGATGTCGGCCCAGAGCAGCGTCGACAGCGTGACCGCAAAGATAATGAGGATGCCGCCCATCGTCGGTGTTCCACTTTTCGCCAGATGTCGCTTTGGACCGTCGTCACGTATTTGTTGCCCCAGCTTGATCTCTTGAAGCTTGCGAATCACCCACGGCGCGAGCACGAATGCGATCAGGAACGCCGTGACGGCGGCGTAAATAATGCGAAAGCTCTGATAACGAAAAACATTTAGAAACGAGAACTTTGTGTGGAGCGGATAGAGCCAGATATACAGCATAGCCTGGGCGACCGTTACGAAGCCTTTTTCGTCGTACGTGTTGCTCCTCGGAGTGCGTCAGCGACCAGCTCCAATTTCATGCCGCGCGAGGCTTTGATCAGCACGGTATCACCCGCTCTTACGACAGTTTTCACGGCGGCCGCGGCGGCGCGTGCATCCGGCGCTTCGAGAATATGGGATGGATCCAGTCCTGCCTGTTTCGCTCCTGTGGCGAGACTTCGCCCTAACCCGCCGCAAGCCACCAGCAGATCGACTCCTTGGCGTGCCAAGAATCTGCCGACTTCCTCGTGCATCTGATCGGCATTCGGACCGAGTTCCAGCATGTCTCCAAGAACTGCAATTTTTTTTCCTTTCGCCTCCGTTTGCACCAGCAATTGCATCGCCGCTTTCATGGAGGCAGGATTTGCATTGTAACAGTCGATGATCAACTTCACGCCCTGCTTGACTAAGACCTGTGACCGCATGGCAGCGGACCGGAAACGGGACAGCCCCTGAGCGATGACCCCACCGGGCAAACCCAGGATAGAACCGACCGCTCCAGCCGCCAAGGCATTCGTGATGTTGTGATCACCCTGGACTCTAATATGAACAAGGGCGTGGCATACTGTTCCTGGTAACAGCAGCTGAAAGATCGTCCCATTGCGGCCGTCGGATTTCACATCCCTTGCCCGCACATCAGCCTTTGATGAAAGGCCGAATGACACCACACGACATCGAGGGCGCGCGGCAAGATAGTCGTAAAACGGATCATCTGCGTTCAGGATGGCGGTCCCATCGCAAGGAAGCAGATCGAGCAACTCCGCCTTTGCTTGAGCTGATACCTCCATGGTTCCGAAAAACTCCAAGTGGTCGGGGCCGATGTTCGTAATGATCCCGATCGTGGGTCGGGCTATTTCACACAGCCTGGCGGTCTGGCCGAGATTATCAACTCCCATCTCGATGACAGCCCCCTTGTGTCGATCGTTGAGGTGGAGCACGGTCTGCGGAACGCCCACACGGTTGTTCAGGTTGCCTTCGGTCTTGAGAATCTTCCAGCGCTGGGCCATGACATTGGCGACCATTTCCTTCGTCGTCGTCTTGCCGTTGCTTCCCGTGACAGCAACGACGGGGATTTGAAATCGACTTCGGTGGTACGCGGCCAACTGCTGGTAGGCATGGAGCGGATCGCTGACGCCGAAGATAAATGGTTGGGTGCGCTTCGAGTCACAGTTCAAGGCAAGCCTCGACACATCATAGGAATCGAGCACGATCGCTCCCACCGCCCCGCGCGACAGCGCTGCGGCCACAAAGTCGTGGCCGTCAAATCGATCTCCTCGCAGTGCGAGAAAGAGATCTCCAGGTCGAAGAGACCGAGTATCCAGGCTGATCCTCCGGATACGGTGCTTTGTCCAACCGGTCCCTTCACCGGCCAAGACCCTCGCGCTGACTACTTCCCGCAATTCTTCGACGGTAAACAGAGTCATCTGATGTTTCAAGGCACCGACCGGCCCCTGCTCGCGTGAGCTAGACGCGGGTTCAGAGTCGTTCGATGGCGTCGCGCGCCACCTCGCGATCATCGAAATGAACTTTCTTCGTGCCGATGATCTGGTAGTCTTCATGCCCTTTACCGGCGATCAAAACCATATCCGAACTGCGGGCCTCACGCACCGCCTCTTCGATGGCTTCTCGCCGATCAGGCACTTTTCGGTACTGTACGTGTGGCCGTTGCCGCAGCGCCTCGATCACCCCGACTTCGACTTGTTCCAGAATTGAGAGGGGGTCCTCGGTTCGAGGGTTGTCTGAAGTCAATATCACGACGTCACTGTAGCGCACGGCCGCTTCTCCCATCTTCGGCCTCTTTCCACGGTCACGGTCTCCACCGCACCCGAAGACTGTGATGATGCGTCCCGTTTTCAGCGCTTGTGCCGCCGTCAGCAATCGGACGAGCGCGTCTTCGGTGTGGGCGTAATCCACGGCCACTGTAAACGGCTGGCCTGCGATCACACGTTCGAACCGTCCCGGCACGTTCATGATCTTTGCCACAGCCTCACGAATTTGCGCAGGAGTGGCCCCTTCGTGAAGCGCAACCCCGATGGCGGCTAGCAAATTGTAGACATTGTGCTCGCCCACGAGCCGACTCTCGATGGGGAAGCTTCCGACCGGAGTCGCGGCGGTAAAGTTTGTTCCCTGAAGAGACAACCGCACCGCTTCAGCTCGCAGATCCGCCTTGGCCTTTATTCCATAGGTCCAAACCGGCGCTGGGCTTCGCTCGACAATACGATTTCCATAGGGGTCATCGATGTTGATGATCGCTCGCTTATTCGCCTTCAGCCCTCTCTTCAATCCTGTAAAAAGTCTCAGTTTTGCGCGAAAGTACTCCTCCAAGGTCTTGTGAAAATCGAGATGATCCTGAGTCAGATTCGAAAAGACCGCCACGTCAAATTCGCATCCGCTCGTGCGATCCTGCGCCAGAGCATGAGAAGACACTTCCATAACCGCCGTGGTGCATCCGCCTGCGACCATCTTGGCAAGCAGCTGTTGCAGCTCAAGAGAACCTGGCGTCGTGTGCGTCGCCGGCATCATGCGCTCACCGATCTGATAGACGACGGTTCCGATCAAACCCACCGGATGGCCCAGGGTTTCCAGGAGCGCTTTGCAGACATACGTCGTGGTGGTTTTTCCGTTCGTCCCAGTCACGCCGATCATCCGAATGTGCGACGAGGGATCTCCATAGAAGCGGCTTCCCAGCAAACCGAGTGCCTTTCTGGAGTCGTCAACGCGGACGAACGTAAGAGACACCTCCCTCACCGGCTGCTGCGACACTAATACGAGCATTCCTCTTCTCTTCGCCTCTGAAATAAATTCATGTCCATCGACCCGCTCGCCTTTTGCAGCTACAAAGAGACTGTCGGCAGAGACGGCCCGAGAATCATCGGTGATCGCATGTACGGACAGGTCCAAGTCTCCGTGACGATCAAGAATCTTCACCTGTCCTTCCAGCGCCTGAAGCAAGGTTGCCAAGGTCATCGACATGTCCAAATACGATCACAATCTTCGCGACGCCATCGCCAACATGACAGGCTCATTCGGCGGCACGCCTAAGTAACTTAACACCTGTTCCCCAACACGGCTAAACACGGGAGCGGCGACAGCCCCACCCCATGCATCACGTTGAGGTTCATCGATCACCACGATCATGGCCAGCTGAGGGTTGTCTGTGGGTACATATCCGGTGAAAGATGCGACAAATCGAGTGGCCGAATAGGAACCTGTTCGGGAGTCGATCTTTTGGGCCGTACCGGTTTTGCCGGCCGCCCGGAACCCTCGGATAGCCGCCTTCGCGCCGGTGCCGTCCGTGATGACACCTTCAAGAATCTTCGTCACGCTGCGCGCCGTTTCCGGAGAAATGACCCGTCGCTTGGCTTGAGGAGGTATCTGTCTAAGGATGTGGCCATCAGCATCTCGTATTTCTGAAATCACATAAGGTTTCATCAACACGCCCCCGTTTGCGATAGCCGCGACCGCAGCTACCATTTGAAGCGGAGTCACACCTATCTCTTGCCCTATGGAGATAGACGCGACTGAACGACGCCCCCAGTCTCTTGGATTTCTCACCAATCCGGCCCCCTCTCCCGGAAGGTCGATCTCCGTTCGCTGTCCGAAACCGAACGCTTGGAGATATCGATAGAGACGCTGTTGCCCCAGCGCCATACCGGTTTTCGCCGCTCCGATGTTGCTGGACTTCTGAATCACCTGCGCGAAAGAGACCCATCCCAGTCGCTCATGATCATGAATCACGGTGTTCGCGACCGTCATATGACCATGCTCACCGAATACCATCGTATTCGGCCGTACCACTCGTTCCTCAATGGCGGCGGCAGCCATCATCGCCTTCATCGTAGACCCTGGTTCATAGGCATCCGTAAGCGCTCTGTTTCGCCAGCGATCAGGGCTGAGAGCCGATACGGTGTTGGGATCAAACCGCGGACTGACCGCCATGGCCAACACCGCTCCGGTCTTTGGATCGAGCACGATGATTGTTCCTGACTTTGCCTGCGCACGTCCAACCGCGTCCTCAAGCTCTCGCTCAGCGATATACTGAATCACCTCATCGATCGTAAGCGTGAGGCTATGGCCGGACGTCGGACTTCCTTCCGTCATTCCCTTGGGAAACACCGTACGCCCCAGGGCATCACGTTGCAGAACCATCATCCGCTTTTCACCGCGCAAGTGCGATTCGTAGCGATGCTCGACGCCTTCCAAACCCTCACCGTCCATTCCCGCAAAACCCAACACATGAGCCAGGAGCGGCCCTTTGGGATAGAACCTCCTGCCTTCCATTACAACACCAATTCCATCAAGCGACAAACGATCGAGTTGACGCCCCTGCTCAGGATCCAGCTTTCGAGCCAACCATACGAAACTCCGGTCCTGTCGAAGTTTTCGTTCCAACTCCTCGGTCCTCACATGCAGAATCGGCGACAACTGTCGAGCGGTCTTGAGAGGGTTATCCAATGTGTTCGGAACTCCGAATACGGACGGTACTTCCACATTCATGGCCAGAATCTTGCCGTGTCGGTCGACAATCGTACCGCGCGCCCCTTCCAACGTCACCGTCTTTTGATGCTGTCGATCAGCTTTGACCGAGAGTTCAGCCGCTTGCAATACTTGCAACGTGACCAACCGGAACAGAACCACCCCAAAACCAGAGAGCAGCAGCAGCAATAGGACATACCGACGACCGCGAGAAAGAGAGCCGGCCATTAGAGCCTCCCGCTGGGAAGATAATTCCTGGCGACTTTCAGCCCAACCGGCGCAATATCCGGGGGATGGAAACCACGCGGCCCGGACTGAACCACTACAATCTGCCCTTGCTGAGGCAAACTCATACCGAGTTTTTCAGTCGCCAATTTCGCGATCCGGTCGGAGGCACTCAATGCGGAAACCTTGACGCGGAGTTCATCCCGTTGACGTTCCAGCGTCGTCTTGTCACGCTTCAACCGCTCGATTTCATAACCGATCCGAACCACGTCTACACGCTCCCACACAAACACCAACACGAGACAGAATCCTACAAAAGCGGCGACGGTCTTCATAAAAGCCCCATCCTCGGTTGACGTTCAGCGACTCGCAATTTCGCGCTTCGCGACCTGGGATTCGCTTCACACTCTGCCTGAGAAGGAAGAACCGGTTTCTTGGTGAGTATGGAAAGGGCGGCTTCCGGTCCTTGCGAGAGGGACCGGAAAGCATGCTTGACGATACGGTCTTCGAGGGAATGAAAGGAGATTGCGCAGATTCTTCCCCTGGAGGCCAGCACTTCGGTTGCATCTCGAAGCGACGGCTCCAAGAAATCCATCTCATGATTCACCGCAATCCGTAGTGCCTGAAATGTCCGCGTTGCACAATGGATCCGTCCGTGGCGATAAGACGCCGGCACGGACCGAGCGATGATGGAAACGAGTGCTCCTGTGGTCTCGACCGGACGGTGTTGCCTGCCCTGCACGATTGCTCGAGCAATTCGCCTGGCATATCGCTCCTCTCCATGCTGAAAGATGATGTCCGCGAGCTCGTGTTCGGAACTGCGGTTCACCAGATCGGAGGCAGTTTCCCCGATCGTTTGGTCCATGCGCATGTCAAGCGGACCTTCTCGCTGAAAGCTGAACCCTCGCGATGGATCATCCAACTGTGGAGACGAAACCCCAAAATCGAAAAGCACACCATCGACCGTCGCGATTCCGGTTTCAGCAAGATGCGACTTCAAGTTCCGAAAATTCCCCTGTCGCAACACAACACGGTCTCCGAATCGGTTCAAACGCCGCCGACAGAAATCAATGGCTTGAGAATCTCGGTCCAGCCCTATGACCGTGGTCTTAACTGAGCTGGCTGTTAGGAGCATTTCTGCATGCCCACCATATCCCACCGTACAATCCAAAATCGTCCTTGATCGATCAGAAATAAGCCAGAAACACACTTCTTGTCCAAGCACAGGAACATGAAAGCCTTCGCTTGAATTACTATTTCCCACTACTCTCCACTTTTGCCCACGTCAAGCGAAGTATACTCGCGCATTTTTGGTTGTCAACTGACTTTTAAGTTACTTAGTGAGTTTAATGCAGATGCAGGAGAAAGGATAACCGACCACGTGGAACTGATCGGGCCCGATCAATTTGTTTTCAATTACAACAAGCTACGTCCCAGTCCTGTAGCCAGTACCGAAATATTCCTAGCCCATCCGACTCGTAGAGTTTCGTTGACTTCAAGGAGTTTCGATTAGAGAATGCTTTCATGTATACCTGTCATTCGATTTGCTCATACTCAAGACAGTTCCTGTTCCTCATCGTTCCGTTCGTCTGTTTAGAACAGGCCGTTGCAAAGGATTTCAATCCTAATAATCCGCTCAACCAGCCGGCACCGATCTATTGGTGCTCAAGCAAGACGCCCGACCAGCAGATTTCGACGAAAAAGAGCTCGGAGTGCGAGGCACTCTACGACCAACAGGCGGCAGAATCTTTCAGAGAAAGTGCACGCCAACAGGGATTCGATCTCCCCGACCGAGATCCGATAAAGATCGTGGACTTGCAGAATGTAGCCTCCAAATTTTCAGGTCGCTATCGGGCGTTTGTCTCATGCTGCCTGACCGAGAGTGACGCCCCGGAACAAATCGTTAACCTAATCGATGAAGCTAACCACATACTCAAAGCCGTACAACAAAAGGGCATTTTCAATTCCACCGGATTCGGTGTGGGATCTGGAAACTCCGGATTAGGCGGGGGCCCCGGACAAAGCCCGAAGCTCGGCACGTTTGCTCGACAATTCACGCTCAGCGAGATTGTCGGAACCGTCGCACAAGCACGTGCAAAACTGTTTCGACTCAAGGGACACCTGGATAAATTGAACGAGGCACAGCAAGGTCTCAGCGAAGTCGACTATGAAGCCAGCGGCCGAGCCAAAGCGCAGATCCAAGCGGATGAAGAGACGATCAAGAAGGAGTTCAAAGCCAAAAGTCCGCCATCGTCAGCACCGACCGGGATGGAGATTCAAGACACGACATTGCGCTCACGCATTGGAGGAGACATCGAGGACACCAAGTTGAATTCACACTTCGGTGCGGACATCGGAGCCTCGGTATCTCCCTATAGCAATGTGGCAGAGTCACTTCGCCCGCGGAGAGGGGAGGATGTACAGGACAGCCAACTCCCGCATCGGCCAGGGACGGACATACAGGACACCACCATGCCCAGCAGCATCGGCTTCGAAGTCGACCGCGCCCAAAATCGTGACGGAACTTCCGCACTTCCGCAACGCGGAGTCGGTGCCTCTATCGGAGACTCCGACCTGAACAGCCGGAGACGATAGCCCCATGCTTACGACTTACCCACAAGCGCGGGCATCGCCTCCCAAGTCTCCCCCGCATCTTTGCTGCGATACAAACCGCTGCCGTTCGTGCCGGCATAGAAGACCTTCGACTCCGTCGCACTTTGTGCGATTGTTCTGACGTTTGTGGTCACAAGCCCACTGTTCATCAGCTTCCACATCACACCGCCATCCTCGCTGCGATGCACTCCATCGCGCCCCGTTATGTAGATCACGTCTCGACGCGTTCGATCCAGCACCATGGCAACAATCATCTGGTCGGCAAGCGACTCTCCGATTCGCTTCCAAGACCTGGCCGCATCCGTTGATTTATACAGCCCCGCGAGCGTGGCCGCATAGATGGTATCGGGCTCGTATGGATCGACCAGGACCGAAGTAACATTCAGCGCCCGCGACGTTTTCAGCATATCCGGTGGAACTAAACCGTTGTTCACTTTTTCCCAACGGCCGGCTTGGTCTATCGACTTGTAGACGCCGCCGCTGGTGCCGGCGTACAGAATGGAAGGTCTGGTCGGATCCATGCCCAGCGTCACAACCATCAATACCTCTTTCATCCCTTCCATTTTCTTCGTCCAATGCTCACCGCCGTTCTTGGTTTCAAACACGCCCATCGTCGTGGCAAGGAAGATGTGTTGCGCATCGGCCGGATCGAAGAGAAACTGATTCACCACGGAGGTGATTGTCGCATCATCAAGCCCGGAACGCATCGAGGTCCAGCGCTGCCCACCGTCATGGCTCTTATAGACGGCATCGCCCTTCGTCCCTGCATAGACCGTCGCGGGATAAACAGGATCGATCGCCATGGCGATCACACGGGAGTAACTCATTCCTTTGGACAGATTCGTCCATGTCTGCCCGCCGTCACGAGTCTTATAGATATAGTCGTTCGTCGCCACATACATGATATCCGGATTCTTCGGATGGAGTTGAATGACGACGATTGCATCGCTGCGATCGCAGCCGCAGAGCGCGACAACCAAAAGGAAAAGTAGACAGGATGGCAGCCGCCACATGAGCAGGCACCTTAACCTAGGAATCTCCGTGGTGCGCACTCGGTGAGCACGGAAACCGACACGGGTGCCGTTCCATTCTTCACTCAGCGATAATTCGTAAACTGCAAGTCGATGCCGAAATCTTCGCCCTTTAAGAACGCGATCGCGGACTGCAATTCATCCTTGCTCTTGCCCAACACCCGCACTTGTTCACCCTGAATTTGCGCTTGGACTTTCAGTTTGGAATCTTTGACCGCTTTGGTGATCTCTTTCGCTTTGTCCGAGGCAAGTCCACTCTGAATTTTGGCCACTTGCCGCACAGTCCCGCTCAATGCCGGCTCAATCGCGCCCTGTGTGAACGCTTTCAGCGATACGCCGCGTTTCACACATTTGGCCTTGATAATTTCCTGCACCGCCTTCAGCTTGTACTCATCATCCGAAACGACGGCCAACTCTTTTTCCTTTTCCTTCAGCGTGATCTCCGTCTTCGAGTCCTTGAAGTCAAACCGCTGCTTGATCTCCTTCGTCGCCTGATCCAATGCGTTCTTCAGCTCTTGCATATTCACTTCCGACACCACGTCGAATGAAAACTGATCAGCCACAACTGCCTCCTTCTGTTACTTTCTAATTCCAAAGAGCGTCCTGGTCGATCTCCTACTGCGCGCATGCACCGAGCAGCTCCCTTAACTGATGAATATGATAAACCTTGTGTGCAGGGTGCGCGAGCACGGGAGATTGGCCAGGGCGCTCTAACAGCACCCGGTCCCATGCGGCAACTTAAAGCCCTTCTCAGCATCGCAATGGATTGCCGTCTGCATCCGCCCTGCTGACCCTCCACCCGCCAACACCACTACCTCGCTGCTCGTAAACGGCTTCTTCAAGACCACATAGCCATACCACTGCCTGATACTGTCGCTCAAGACAACCAAACCCAGCACCGCCACCAGTGCTACCAACACCGCGTCCAGATAGAGGGCAAAGGCCTGTCCCGCCGCCAATGATCCGGCTTTCTTCAAGAACATCCAAAACATTTCGTAAGATCCAGTCAATGTAATCACGCCCACGAAAAGCATCGGCAGCGCCGTCACCCAGAGGTAGGGAGACTTCCACATCTTGATCAACACTGTCGTCCCAATGCAGAGCGCCAGCATACCCAGCAGCTGATTCGCGGCACCGAACATCGGCCAAATCGTCGAAATGCTCCCTGTTCCGATCAAATAGGCCCAGGCTCCCACGACCAGACCACTGCTCAATATAACGCCCGGCACCCAATTCATTCGGCGAAAGGGCGCATAGACCCGCCCCGTCATTTCTTGGATGAGATACCGTGCTACGCGCGTTCCCGTATCAATCGTCGTCAGGATGAATAACGCCTCGAACACCAGCGCGAATTGATACCAATAGGCCATCAAGCCAGACATGCCGGGTAGTGCGGAAAAGATGGACGCCATGCCGACCGCCAACGACACAGCTCCACCCGGGCGTCCGGCAACATCAACTTCGACCAATTGAGACAACTCGGCAATCCGCGACGGTACAAAACCCATGGCCGTCAGCGCATCCCAATCCAATGTCGTATTAATCGCCAGATAGTCGCCGGGAATCAGCACCGAGGCCGCGATCAACGCCATCACACCGACGAAACTTTCCAGCAACATCGCTGCATACCCCACCACCGCTTGCGATTCCTTCTCGATCATCTTGGGCGTTGTGCCGGACGACACCAAGGAGTGGAAACCTGAGATCGCCCCGCAGGCAATCGTGATGAAGAGAAAGGGGAAGAGCGTGCCTGGGATAATCGGACCGCCACCATTTGCAAACGTCGTGACGCGCGGCATCTCGATCGTCGGTGCCATGAGGATGACGCCGAACCCGAGCAGAAACACGACTCCAAGCTTCATGAAGGTCGAGAGATAGCCGCGCGGCACCAGCAGCATCCAGCCTGGTAACACCGAGGCGAGAAAGCCATAGCCGGCCAACAGCCAGACCAGCGCCGGCTTGTCGAACTCGAAGAGCCACGCATAGGATGATTGAGCGACCACGCGGCCAAAGAACACTGCGGCCAGTAATAGAACGATACCGAGCACCGACACTTCCGCGATTGCGCCTGGGCGAAACCTCTGGAGATAAAAGCCCATGAGGAAACCGATCGGGATCGTCATCGCGATCGTAAACGTACCCCAGGCATTGTGATAGAGGGCATTCACGACGGCAAACCCCAAACCCGCCAACGCGACTACCACGATAAAGAGCACTGCCACCGCAGTTGCCGTCCCGGTGATGGAACCCAATTCATCGTGCGCAATCTCGGGGAGGGAGCGCCCGTTGCGCCTCATGGAAGCCACTAGGATAATGAAGTCCTGGACCGCGCCAGCGAGCACCGCGCCAATCACCAGCCAGAGAAAACCGGGCATGAATCCGAATTGCGCGGCCAAGACCGGACCAAGCAAGGGCCCCGCCCCTGCAATCGCAGCAAAGTGGTGGCCGAAGAGCACGACCTTGTTGGTGGGGTGAAAATTCACGCCGTCGTTCAACCGCACCGCCGGCGTCACGTGTTGATTGTTCAGTCCAACGACTTGCTTGGCCAGCCATCGCCCATAGAACCGATAGGCCAGCACATAGATACAAGCAGCTGCAACGACCAGCCAGAGCCCATTCACCTTCTCAGAAGGATTAACAGCACCGACAACGTGGGCAAGCGCGAGCGCACCAAGCACGGAAAGCAACAGCCAGAGCAGACTCACTGCCGCGTTCATGCGCGGCATAGTACCACAACCATCTAAGTCTGTACTCTCTTCTCGCACTTGCAGGTTGCGAAGGACAGCATCACTCTGTATGGTGACAAGAGCTGTCCATTCGCCACTCATGTGTAGACCTTTCCCTATGATCCCACAGGACGCCGCGCAATCAGCCACCGCTGCCGCACGGCGCTCGCGGCCTGCGGCTGGAGCCGATAGCCCCGTCCACGCCTCGGCGCGCGTCTGGTCCTTGCAAGTCGTTGGCTGGAAGGACCGGTGATCTCATGGGCATGCTATCAGCGATACGCTTTGAATCAGGCTTCCTCAACGTAGAGGCAATGGGGAAGTTTTCGTTAGCAGAGGCTAAACGAAACTTTGTAGAAATCCTTGAGGCTGTTGCCCGGCACAATACCAAGAGAGTGTTCTTTGATGGCCGGAAGCTCGTCGGAAAACCTGAAACCATGGAACGCTTCTATTTCGGCGAATTCGTCGCGCACACGATCAGGGACTTTGCACAACGGGGTGTTTCCCCTTCCACACAATTCGCCTATGTACTAAAAGAACCAGTGCTTGACCCGCGGAGGTTCGGCGAAACCGTTGCAGTGAACCGTGGCATGCTTCTCAAGGCGTTCGATAAGCCTGAAGACGCGCTCCGATGGCTTGGAATATCACAAGCCACCAAGCCGGATGCAGGCGATGGCAAATAGCCGCGCCCGATCCGGGTCGATGGACCGCCACTCCGTTAGGGCCAGGGCCGGGCAGCTCTTACACGAACGCGATATAGCCCTCCGGCTCTTCTTGAAATACGGCAGTCAATTGCTCTTTCACAAGAGAGAATTTTCCTTAGGAGTGGAATAGACCAGATTGGGTAGAAGTAAGCCCGCAACGAGCCTCGACCTGCTTGCCCTCAAGAGGCATTGATGCGTATGGGGGATCAGGCTCAAAATGCCCCTGGTCTTCGCAAGGAGTTTTAGGTCGCCCTCCGTGAGATCGTATTCTCCCCCGGGGCCTATCGCTTCCGCCGCCGCGATCGTCAAGATCGGTCTGATCCGCTTCCCACCGCCAGCAGACTGTAGCGCATGCTTTCGTGCAAGGTTGTCGGTGGGGTAACAGACGGGGGTGCGACGAGATCGAGAAATCGATCGACATCGAATCGTTTCTGTTCGGAATACTCCTCGATGTTCATATAGTCTGTATTCCTGAGAACTCCTCAACTCGCACGGAGAACAACCAACGATGGGGGATGAGTCAAACGGTAGAAGTGATCAACCAGCATCCGTCCTAGATGAGTCTTGACGGAATTACTGGATCAGCGGAGAATGCGCCGCGTTTCATCAGCGCCTGTCCGGCTGAGTGATCATTTACGCCTATGAGCGACCTGTCTAATGTAATGGCGAAACTCTCCGGAATTCGGAAGGCCATCGCCGCTGTAATGAGCGAGAACGTAAGCAGAAACCGAAGTGGGGGGCAAGTTCTCACTCGGGCGAATTTCCGCCCGGAGCTGGTTCAACACTACTTTGCTCAGGCCGCCGGTCACCTTGAGACACTAAAGAAGCTACTTCCCGATCTCTATGCCGACTTCCAACCCATAGAGACTGAGCCCGATACTACGATGGTCTCTACTGTCCCGGGACAGCCCGCACCTGTGCATTTCTCTCGTGCACAGGTCGAGCGCCTCGTTCGCGATATTGATCAAGTCTTTGAGATACGTGCGAACAGTGAGCTGGAACAACCTAAGCAAGAGGCAGCTCGACGCGTTTTCATTACCCATGGGCGTTCGAATGACTGGCGGGCTGTACAAGCGTTTATCGAAAAAGATGTAGAGCTGCTGACCATCGAGCTTGCGCAGGAACCAAATCTGGGCCGAACAATTATTGAGAAACTGATCGAGAATGCTGCTCGGTGTGACAGTGCTGTCATCGTGATGACTGGTGACGATGTTGCGAATGAGGACGAGGCTCGGGTTCGCGAGAACGTGATGCACGAGATCGGTTTTTTTCAGGGCCGCTATGGTAGAAATCTTGTCGTCTTGCTGCATGAGGATGGAGTAAACATCCCTACAAACTTATCCGGGGTGGCTTACATCCCCTTTCCGAAAAACAACATTGAAGCGGGATTACACGTGCTACAGCGAGAGCTAAAAGCTATCTACAAGTTCTGAATTTTGACGATTCTTCTTCCATTATGGAGAATTACGACTGGCGTTTCGAGGCGGCGTCTGCCATCTCCCGGTTTGGGGGAACCAACACAATGCCATCGTGCAGGACGATCCCGATCGCTGACGAGGAGAAACAATGGGATCGGAAATAGTTTTCTGATTGCTCGTCGTGATGACATTACGCCTAGCCCCAATATGTTCACGGCTCACGCACTCCCCGATTCGCATCGCGCAGCGGCCACCGTTCTCTCAATTTGACGGCATCCCTTCTGCCACTATATGATCATGACCAGAATTATGGTCAATATTGAGAACGAGGTTGGTTATGGCAAAAACATTACCGTTGTCGGAGGTGAAAACCCGCTTGCCGGAGCTTGTGACGGCGGTGCAAGAGCGCGAAGAGGAAGTGGTCGTGACGAAGAACGGCCGTCCGGCTGCCGTTCTGATCAATGTTGACGAGTACACTCGCCTCAAGGAAACGTTGGATGTCCTCAGCGATCCCGCGCTTATGAGTCAAATTGCCGAGAGCTGGGCGTTTTATAGGAGGAAGAACAACGGGCTGTCGTTTGAGGATGTGTTCGGCGAACCCTTGACGCCCAACAAGAAACGCCGCTCGGCGTGACCCTCTTCCGTCCGGACATCCCTCCGCATGTGGCGGAGGTGATTCGATCGCTCCATCCCGATCTGAAACGGTCGATCAAGGCGGCCATTCGTGCAATTGCTGCTGATCCCGAATGTGGAAACCCGCTCCAGCGAGAACTCGACGGGCTCCGAAAATATCGCGTTCGCCGCTTTCGCATCGTCTATGCCGTCGATCGGAAGGGGCGAGTCGTTCACCTGATGGCCGTCGGCCACCGTCGACATGTGTATGAGGAGCTGACCGAGCAACTGCGCCGAAAGGGACTAAAATAGGGAGGCTGGTGGAACTCATCTGTGTGGCGGCTGTGGCGCAGCTGAAGCGGAAACTTGATTCAGGAAGCCCGGCTACCCCTTCGCTTGTTTTTCCGCCGGTCGCCCCGCTATACTCCCTTCCCATGAGTATTCGAAAAGCCGGTGGCGAGTGGGAGCCGATGACGCTTCCGATCGAGCCGCGCCTTTGCCGGGTGTGCCGAGAAGACCTCTATCGGGACAAGACGATGCTCCGGGGAGGCTGGTCTCGTTGCACGGTCTGTGACGAGTTTGTTCATTACAGTTGCCTTGCCAGTGGGAAGGTCTCCTTCTTAAAAGCACGCCCGCGGGTGTGCAAAACCTGTCGTTCGATCCAGGAGGGGGCCGTCTCTCCTTCTCCGAAGAAAGATGAGGCGCCCGTGGGGGCCATGCTCTGAATTCCGGTTCTTCGTCCCACCCTCTGCTCGGGCGCCCGGGGTGACATAGCGCTTTTCAGAAGTCTCACACCATTTCACAGGAGCCCGCAGGCTGGTCAAAAAGGCCGTCCAGCAAGGCCGCAGCAAGCGAAGAGGCGAAGCGTACTCTGAGCCGTACGTTGAGTCTCTAAGCGCCGCGAGAACGCCGCTGGCTGGCTTTTTCAACAGCCTCTGCTAGACGATCATGGCGCAGGTCATCCGTAGCGGGGCGTTTCTGCAACAGTGCTGGTCGGTCCATCCCCTGTGTGTGACCATCAAGCGAATGACGGACGAGCGTGCGGTGGTGCTCTCCTGCAGTTCATGCAAGTCGGCCCATTATCTAACGGTTGCCACGGTCAGTTCAAAAGAGCCCTCGGCGTCACGAAGGCCCGAAGAGGACGCACCGAAGGATGAACAGCACGGCGAGGCGCTCCTTAAAACTTGCGTCTCGACACATCATACCTCGCTGTCGCTTCGTGAAATGGATGTGTTTCAGGATCTCGTGCGGTTGCGCTGTGCCGACTGCCGACGGCAGTACGAGCTGACGGTCTCGGCGTTTGAAACGCGCCACAAGTAGCTTGAGAATGTTGCAAAAGCTCTCCAGCGTCGTTCTCGCATCACTCAAGGCCTCAACGTACCAACCGCGTACGCCTCGGCCGTTCGCTCGCTGCGGCCTTGCTGGACGAGCTTTTTCATCATCCTCGTGAACCAACCACGTGCCATAACTGCCCAGTCTATGCTGTTCACCGACGATGAGACCGCGCTGCTGGCGGACGCACAGTTCTTTCGGAAAAAGGCTGCGATCACGACCAAAATACGAGCCATGCTTGAGGCGACGCATGACGCATTGCGGAATGACCTGAAAGGTCTGTCGTTTGTCGTCCCTCCCGATTTCGATCCCCACATCCATCAGCTGGTAAAAGGCGAGCATCTGGAGGATTTCCCCTATCAATACCTTGATTGTCCCAAACACTTCTCCGGCGGGAACAAGTTCACGTTCCGTACGCTGGTCTGGTGGGGACACCACGTGGCCTATGCACTCTTACTGGAAGGTTCGGAGATCGGACGATACAAGCGCCAGCTGCTTGGCCGATTTCACCAGCTCGCAGGAAGAGACCTGGAACTTTCTCTGGCGCCGTCGTTATGGGAGTGGAAATGGGGAGAAGGCTATACGCTGCCGATCACCCATGACCGCAAGGCCCAGATCGCTGCCGTGCTGGCAGAACGATCGTTCCTGAAGGTCGTTCGCTATGTGCCCTTAAGCGACCCCCGAGTACGGGAGGGACGGCTGGCTCAGGTGGCATGCGAAACCTTTCGGTCAATGCACCCCCTCGTCACCCCCTAACTTTTTTATCCTAATTGTCTCCGGCGCCGAACTTGGGTAGACTGGGCCGCCACTCTTTTTGAACTTTGACAGGGAGGAGCCCGTGAAGCAATCGTCATTACGAGTTCTGGTCTGTGTCATCATGATGGCGACCATGTTGGCCGGCTGTAGAGGAACAGGACAGGTGCGTCATCTGGATTTGCGTGAAAAGCCACCTATGGTGCAATTGACCGACATCGATCCGATCAAGATCGCCATCGAACCGTTTGACGATCGACGGGCGGACAAGAGCCGTGTGGGGACGCGTACTCATCTCTGGGGAGGAACCACATATTTCGATGTGTCAGGTGATGGGCTTGCGGGCTTGATCACTCAGCGACTCGCCGATCGCTTAAGAACTCGCGGGTGGCGAGATCGGGTATGGGACGTGCGTGTGGCCTCGCCAGGATCCGCAGCGGATGCCGATATTGTCATCAGCGGACAGGTGAAAGATTTCTCCGCTACCGCGAAGAGCCGCGTCTTTTCCACCGTGATCGACACCAGCAACCGGTTTACAATTCAGGCCCGGAACCTCGTCGATCGAAGCACGACCATCCGCACCATTGAAGGGGGGCGGAGTCGAACTGTGTTTTGGTTCAGTGAAGACGATATGCGGGAACAATTGGCGATGACCATAAGAGACGGACTGGATCGGCTGATCGCCGACACGACGATTGACAACAAGGCGTTACGCCCGGCACGGCGTCTCCCGCAACAGTGACCCGTGGCAGCCCCGTGGGGAGGGGCACTGATCTTCTGAAAATTGACGATAACCTCAATCTGTCTTGAAGGATCCCTCACGGTGCGTGAGCGGCGATGGGAAACGACGACGTCCTTGAGCTTCGGTCATGCGCTTGCCGTGGGGGACCGGCTCGCCTCACTCGGGTTAAAGCCGGTCTCGCCCGCCAGCGACGTGATCTGCTATGTAGAGGAATGGACGGTCGGGTCGCTCGACGACTTCGATCAGCTTGACCCCTGGGCCACGGAAGACGTCACGCTCATCCACGTACGGGAACAATGGCGCG
Source organism: Nitrospira sp. (assembly GCA_029194675.1). Lineage (NCBI taxonomy): Bacteria > Pseudomonadati > Nitrospirota > Nitrospiria > Nitrospirales > Nitrospiraceae > Nitrospira > Nitrospira sp. The sequence goes on from JARFXP010000001.1 coordinate 1,191,725, forward strand.
GGGATTTCTTTCTGCTATCGGGAGCCTACCATACGATCTATCAGCGTCATCAAAATATCGGCACGTATTGCTCCATCAGCCATCCCTGGCGCATTCGAGAAGTCCTGCAGCTTCATGATCAACGTGCCATGTTCTGGATTGGGTTTCGGCATGCCCACTCGTTCATCCGGGTCCGCCTCCAGACTCAGGTCGTCATCACGCCCGGCGAAATTCGCGGGGATGCCGATCGGACCAGCTGGTTGGATGAGAGGCGAGCAGCCTTCCTCGACGCGATTACCGTTTTGGACCTGCCAATCGAGACCCATGTAGAGAAGAACGTGGTGATCGTCCGACCTACCGATGCTTCCATTCCGTTCTTCTGCTCCTGGCCAGATGCGTTTGGCCCCTGCCAGTTCGAGTACAACTCATCCGATGCGTTTGAATTCCTCGTGCCGGCCAGCAAGCTTGCGGAGACGTTCCATCCGGAACCGGCCGGAGTTCGTGCCTACCTCACTGGGTTTTCAGAAGCAGCCTTAGCAGAATTCCAGAGGATCGAGCCGGGCGCGCGGCTCGTGTATCGTTGTTCCGTCCACTGCCCGCTGGATGATCTACCGGAGGTGCAGAATGCGATTCGACCTTACGGCCTCCTGTACACCACGCTCTGCGAATTTCAAACGCGCGCGGTGTTGCCTGATGCTGAGGATGCCTCGGCGATCATCGGCATCGTCGGAATCAACGGGCAGTTCAGGATCGAAGCACGCCTCAATCACGCTCCGCTCCACGAATCGGCGATGGCGCCATGGTTGGAGCGGCTGATTGGTCACCCCGTCGTATATGCTCCCTTACCGGCGTTCGTGTGAGTCACCATCAAGAAGCCCGTATTGCTCACGGGCACAGCCGATCAACCCGGTCCCGTGAATCCAAATTTCCGTTGATCAATTCCCGACATTTTCGCACAGTGATGACATGAGTCCGCTCGCGAAGATCCAATCCACGCTTGCGAAACCGTTCATGCCGGCCGTGTTCTTCCTTTCTGGTGTGATCTACGACACGCTCACCCTCACACGCATCGATCGGCTTTTGGATAACCTCGTGCTGATGCTGTACCTGGCGTTACTGGGTGTGTTGATCGTACTGACGGGACGATTGGGAATTGAGCCCCCACCTGATCGTGCCCAGCTCGCATCATGTTCTCCCTTCATGCGTTGGGTATTGGAGAGCCGTCCCTACTATCCCATGGCGAGTCAGTTCTTGTTGGGTGGTCTCTTCAGTGCCTACACAATCTTCTACTCGCGAAGCGCCACACTTACCGGCACGGCGGTCTTCTTTGCCTTGCTTATCATGCTCTTGGTAGCCAACGAGTTCTTGCGAGATCGACTCTCAAATCTTCGGCTGCTGATCAGCCTCTATGCAGTGGTCTGTTTTGCGTTCTTCACGTTCTTCTTTCCCGTGATGACCGGCTACATGAATGCTGCGGTTTTTGTGGTTGGAGCGATCGTGAGCGTAGGGGTCATCTTGCGAGTGGCTCAGTTGATCTATCGGAATAATCCGGACCGATCACGAGGCGAAGCAATCGGTGTGACCGTTCCTGCCGCGGCACTGATCGGTATCCTGGTCGGGTTTTATTTCCTGAATTGGATCCCGCCCGTGCCGCTGTCGCTCAAATTCGGTGGAATCTATCATGACGTAAAGCGAGCCGGAGACCAGTTCGAACTGGCGTTTGAGAAACAGTGGTATGAGTTCTGGAAACGTTCGGATACGACCTATCCCTCGAACCAGCCGATCTATTGCTTCACCGCCGTCTTTGCACCGGTCGAGCTCAACACCACGATTTACCACCATTGGTACTTCCGTCCCAACAGCGAGAGGCCGTTCATGCATGCGGATAGAATTCCCATCAAGATCTCGGGTGGGCGCGAGGGCGGCTATCGAGCCTATAGTTTCAAGCAGGGCCTTGATCCAGGCGATTGGCGGGTGGATGTCGAGTCCCAAGACGGGCGTATCATTGGACAAGTCTCGGTAGAGGTGGTGGGTCCAGCTGAAACAATACCGACGCTGACGAGTATCTCCTATTGACTCTCATCATGTTGTGGTCGTTGCAGAGATTTGGTTGCGGGTGCTGATGGAAGCGGGTAAAGTGCGGACCAAATGAGTCCGCGTGCGCTTTCACCTTGCCCTTCCAGTCCGAATTGCGTCTCGACGCATGCCACTGATGAGAGCCATGCCATCGCGCCGTTCCAGTACACGAAGTCTCGCGCGGAAGCGAAAGAGGCGTTGAAAGCGGTGCTCACAACCTTGCCTCGGACCAAGCTGGTCGATGAGGACGAGTCCTATCTCCACTACGAGTTCACCAGCCTGCTGCTCCGCTTCGTCGATGACGTGGAGTTTCTCTTCGATGAGACCACGAAGACAATTCACTTTCGTTCTGCTTCCCGCACCGGCTACAGCGATTTTGGCGTCAACCGCAAACGCATGGAACAGGTGCGAGTCTTGGTCGGCGGAAAGCTTTAAGCATTTGCTTCGGCATGATCCATCCTCCTGTTATGATGCCGGAGCGAGGAGGATGGTTATGGGTTTCAAGCGCAAGCACTCGCGTGTCGATGCCGGCCGTCTCGGCCGGCTCCAGCGCGGCGCTCTCTCGGCGCCGTGTAAGGTGCTGGATGTCAGCCAGTCCGGCGTCCGTCTCGAAAGCCGGCTGTTCGTGAAGCGCGGTGATGTGCTCCAACTCGTGATAGAACTTGAGCAGGGGAGATCCTTGACCTGCGAGCTGGAAGTCATTCACGTGCGTACGCCTACATTAGGCGCGAAGATTGTTTCGATCAGTCCTGAGGATCGAGAGCGATTGACCCATACACTCGACGATCATATCCAACGTAATTTTTCTCGTGGGTAGGGGTTGCCAACCATAACGCCACGGCAAACCACGCCTAGCTCCCATTTCTCATCAGAAAAAGTTGATATTGGAGGGATAGCCAAGGCCATCCGGTAGCCTGGTTCACTTCTGGAAATGAATCCGGCTGGTCCGTGTCGCCCATCCTACACAGCTTGTCGTCGGTGCCCTCGCATCCGAGGAGGAGGAGCGCGAGCCGGCAAAGAATGACACATCAGCATTCTCCGGATATGAATGAGCGTATGTGTTACGGTAAAGAAAAGTCCTATAGGGTAAGGCAGGGAGCAGGACGACAATGGGACTCTTTCGGGCTAAGGTGAGTCGGGTCATGGATTTGACACAGGATGTCCGCGAACTAGAGCTCACACTCTGCGAACCCAAAGAGATCATCTTTAAGGCAGGGCAATTTATCTCATTTGACGTGCCAAAGGAAGGATATCCGTACCCGGCCACACGGCCCTATTCCATTGCCTCACCTCCCTTGATCTCTGACCGCGTGCTGCTGCTCTTCAACCTAGTACCGGGAGGGCCTGGTTCGACTTACCTCTTCAGCCTTCGCGAAGGCAATACAGTAAGTTTTAAGGGGCCGGCCGGTTCTTTTTATTTACGAGAGGATCCGACCAAGCGGATCCTCTTGGTGGCGACCGGGACGGGAATTGCCCCGTTTCGGTCCATGCTATTGACGCAGCTCGAACGAAGTAGCACTCAATCGGTAACGCTTATTTGGGGCCTGAGGTATGAGCACGACTTGTATTACCAAGATGAGCTCCAAGCCTTGGCGGAGCGTCACCCGCAGTTTTCCTTTGTGATCACCCTGTCTCGGCCTGGACCTACCTGGACCGGAGCTAAAGGGCGAGTGAACGGTCTCATCCGGGAATAGGTTACTTCGGTTCGCGATTTAGCTGTCTATCTGTGCGGCAACAATGACATGATCAAGGAGGTAACGGCAACCATCCAAGCCAAAGGACTCTGTCCCATCCATCGGGAGAAATATTATTAGCGTCGGAGCTTCAGGACCACTACCAGGTTCAGGAGAGAGGCTATCGACGCGGTGTCCGAAGTTCCGATCCACGCCTGGTGGTGTGCTGAAAGATGCATTTTGGGCACGTGTAATGGATGAACTGGTTGCCGCCCACTAGCCGCTTCCTCATGAGAACCTTGCACCAAGTGCAAAAACGGTCGGGCAACTCGGTCCGGGAAGCGTTGGGGACGGATGACATTTCCATATTGTTCCTGAGCTCCAGAACCTTGTCAACCGATTGAGAATAGCGTACCCCACCCCCTCAAAGCCAAAATATTCCTCACGGTTCTTATTCGCAGCAAAAGAATTTATGGTATAGTTCACGCATGAGAGTTCCTGTCAACACAACCATTTTACAGAAAGGGATCAACCCTCTATGAGTACCTCGGCCAGTTCCGAGTCCGCGATCTTACCATCCAACGCCCCTGCGGCTGCTCCTCATCCTGTCAAAGACATGGTGGGAAGCGGCAAGGCATGGGGGCTCTGCACCGCTGTTGATCTCCACGATTGCAATCCCGATCTTATACGTGATGCGAATCATATCAAGCGCTATGTGGTTGAGCTCTGTGAGCTCATCGGCATGAAGCGCTACGGTAAATGCCAAGTCGTCAATTTCGGCGAAGGCCGTGTCGCCGGTTACTCCATGGTGCAACTGATCTCAACCTCATTGATCAGCGGCCATTTTGCCAATGAAACCAATCACGCCTACCTCGACATTTTCAGCTGCAAGGGCTATGATCCCACCGTCGTTGAGTCGTTTTCAAAGGAGTTTTTCGGCGCTCGGCGTAGTGTTGCGACCGCCACACTCCGGTACTGAACTTTTGTCCATATCGACCTCGCTTCGGGGGCGTTAGGTGAGAATAGCGCCCCCGAATACCTTAATCATCCAATGTCATAGGTATCGTCAAGACATGAAAACCACGACTGTCAAAGAAGTGCTCGACTCACTTCCATCAAAACTTGATAAAGATGCAGCTGAGGATCTTGATGCCGTCTACCAGTTCGACCTTCGGGGGAATCAAGGCGGCCAGTACCATCTGCTGGTGCACAATGGGACCTGCGTCGTGAAGGATGGAACCCATACTGATCCACATGTGATCTTATCGATGACTGGAGAAGACTGCATCGGGGTCCTAAATGGACGACTGAGCGGGATGACCATGGCGATGTCGGGGCGTTTGCAAGTCACTGGGGATATCGGGCTGGCTATGCAACTGAAATCCTTGTTCCCAAACGCTGTTGAGGGTTAACGAGCACTACTCCCGAGCGAGGCCTCCACTGGCCTGAGCTTGCTGTTGATCTCGCATTTCCAAGTCAAGTCTTCTCGGGAACCGTTCTTCTAAAATCGCGTACGTCGTTGGAACGAGAAATAACGTGAGGAGTGTAGAGACGCTCAACCCTCCGACGACCGCCCGTGCCAGAGGCGCGTTGGTTTCTCCGCCTGTTCCAAGGCCGATCGCCATGGGAAGAAGGCCGAAGACCGTGGCCAGTGAGGTCATGAGAATCGGACGCAGTCTAGTCCGTGCGGCGGTCACGACTGCTCGGTGAAGCAATTCCCCTCTGCGCCGCAGCACGTTGGTGTAATCGACCAGCAGGACACCGTTTGAGACGACAATCCCAAACATCATGATGATGCCCATCATCGATGTGGTGGACAGCGTCGTATTCGTCAGGAACAGCATTAAGATGACACCCGGGAATCCCATCGGCACTGAAAACATGATGATGAAGGGGTCGATGAGCGACTTAAATTGTGCGGCCATGACCATGTAGACCAACAAGAGCGCCAAAATGATCGCAAACTGCAATCCTTGGAAGGTTTCGCGCTGCTGCTGAATTTGCCCAGCTAACTTGATGCTGAAGCCTGCCGGCAACTGGAGTGTAGCGAACGCCGACTCGAGATCTTCGGCAATCTCGCCAAGTGTCCGGGTAGTAGGATTAGCCGTGATGTGAACCACGCGCTGGAAATACTTTCGATCGACTTTCACGGGTCCTGCGTTCAACTTGAGCGAAGCCAGGTTCTTCAGCAACACAGGCTCGCCGGCTTTGGTGGTGAGGAGAATACTCTCTAAGTCCCTCAGATTCTTTCGATGCTCCTCAGCAAGCCAGGCGCTGATGAAGTATTCATTACCGCTTTGCGAATCCGTATAAATGATCGGGTCGGTTTGGCCGTTTCCGTTCAGAGAAAACAGGACAGCATTGGCCACGTCGGCTTCGCTGATGCCGAGCAGTGCCGCCTTCTCTCGATCGACTGTGACGTTGACCTCCGGATGGTTTTCTTCCCGACTCGGTTCAATATCCGCCAGGCCAGGAGTTTGCTCCATGATCTCCTTGACACGGGCAATGACGTCTCTCGCTTTTTGGAAGTCATAGCCATAGATTCCCACATCAACGGCCTTTTGAGAGCCGAAGCTCGTGACGCGTTTGACGAGACCGCCGGGATCGAAATACATCGAGACCCCGGGAAACAGTTTGACGATCTTAGGGCGCACATCGTTCATGATCTCGACTTGAGTTCTGTTCCGTTTGTCCGGCGAGGCCAAGTACACTTGAATCGAAGATGTATGGGGTCCTGTGTTGGGGTTGAAGAGCGACGAACGACCTTGCGACAGGATACCCGTACTCGAGACGATCGTCTCCAATTCGGTCGAGGGAATATTGGCTCGGAGCACCCGTTCGACTTCTGAAACCTGCTGTTCGGTCTTTTCGACCCGTTGGCCGACCGGCGCCCGGAGGACAATGCGAAACTGACTCTCATCGGAAACCGGCAAGAACTCCGTTCCGATCAGGGGAACCAAAGTGAGTGAGCCGATAAAGAGCAGCAGCACCAAGGCGATAAAGATCCGGTGATGTCCCAGGACCCACCGTAAAGAGCCTTCGTAACTTCCATCGAGAGATTCATACCGGTCGCAGCTCCACTCCATCAGTTTGGTAAGCCAGCTCGGCATTGACCGCCAGGCCTCGTGCTCAGGTTTGAGGAATTTGTAGCAGAGCGCCGGTGTGACTGTACGGGAGACTAAGAAAGAAGTGAAAAGTGCAATCGCGATCGTCACGGTCAACGGTATCAACAACAGACGCGCGATACCGACGACGAAGAACATCGGGAGGAAGACCACCACCGTCGTGACGGTCGACGCAAAGATCGGCATCGCTACTTCCCGGGCGGCCTCGAGGATACTATTCCACCGGCTGGAATTGGTATTAAGATGGCGCTGGATGTTCTCCAGTTCCACGATTGAGTCATCAACCAGTCGCCCAATCCCGAGTGCGAGCCCGCCAAGCGTGAAGACGTTAAGGGTTTGACCGGTAAAATAAAGAACGATAAACGTCACGAGCATGGAGAGCGGAATGGCCACGGAAATGATCACGGTACTCGTGAGGTTGCGCAAGAAGATCAGAATCACGGCTGCGGCCAATAGCGAGCCGTGGAGGGCCTGTTCCATCAGATTGTGGATGGATTGACGGATATAGAGAGACTGATCGAACGAAATGCCAAGTTTCACTCCTCCAGGGATGCCGAACATCTTGGGGAGGGCTGCGCGCAGGGCATCCACAACCTCAACCGTGTTGGCGATCGGCTGCTTGTTCACACGAAGAAACACGGATCTCGCACCATCGGCATGAACGATGTTTGTTTGGATATCGGATGAGTCTGTTACGGTCCCTATGTCGCGCACGCGAACCGGATTGCCCAGCTGATTCACCTTCACGATGACGTCCTGAATCGGATCCACCGCTCGAAACTGGTTGTTCGTAAATACATTGTAGTCAAGGTTGCCGGCTCTGATATTGCCGGAAGGCAGAATCAAATTGGAGGCTTTGACGGATTTCACGACGTCGAGAATGGAGAGCCCACGGGCACTGAGGAGCGCAGGATCTAGGTTGATATTGATTTGGCGGATCTTGCCTCCCTCGACGGTTGCTGCGGCAACATTGGCGATCTGCTCAATCTGTGGGGCGATCGTGTTGTAGGCGAGATCATAAAGCGCCCGCTCGTCCAGCCCATCGCTGGATACCGAAACGATCGAAACGGGTATGTTGGAGACGTCGAACTTGACGATAAAGGGCTGCAGAATGCCCGGTGGGAGGCTATTCAAAATCTGGGTGATGCGCTGCATCACCTCCATCTGGCCGACATTAATGTCGGCCCCCCAGTTGAACCAGATTTGCACGGCTCCGAGACCCTGTTTACTGAACGATTCGACATGTTTGACATTGGAAGCGGAACTGACGGCTTTTTCAATCGGGTAGACGACGCTCTGCTCGATGTCGAGAGGAGATGCTCCTTTGTAAATAACACCAACGAAGGCGACCGGAACCTGGATTTTCGGAAAGAGATCAACCGGCAACCGCTGCAGAGATGTCAGCCCCAATACCACCATCGCGAGTGAGAGCATCAGAATGCCGATGCGATTGCGCAAGGCGAGTAAGGTCAGCCACATAACGATAGTGGTGAGTAGTGAGTGCTGGGTACTGAGTAGAAAAACAGTCTATAATTGCTGGCACCAATCATGTTACGTCTTATCCATGGTTTGACTCAGGACTCAGTTCTCAGCGCTCATGACTTCGTAGGCGGTTGGGTTTGTACGGGCGTCCCATCGTGCACCAAATCTTTTCCCGAGACGACGACCTGTTCATCCCCGCTTAAGCCCTTGAGAATTTCGACCCGATTGTTGTTATGGGCACCGAGCTCAACACTCACCCGCTGGGCTTTCCCCTCTCGGACGACATAGACATATTGCGTATCTTCTAGTCGACTGACGGCATCAATGGGAATCTGTAACGCTTGGTGATGGGTTGCCACCATGACCTCGACTCGGGCAAACATTCCGCCTTTTAATCGGCGGTCTCTATTAGGTAAGTCGATTTCCACTGTCATAGTACGTGTCGAGCGATTCAAGGCCTGGACGATACGCGTAACGGTTCCTTCGAACACCTGGTCCGGATACGCTTCGGCACGGAGCTCAGCCTTTTGGCCAATCTTCACTAGTGGAATGTCGCGCTCGACGACTTCGATCAGCACACGGACCGTATTGATGTCGTGCAGGCTCATGATGCCTCGCGACATTGTCGAGGTGCTTGCAGTTGCACTGGTTACGTAAGCCCCGGTGTCTAAATTTCGTTCTGCGATATAGCCGGGAAACGGGGCTCGGATGTAAGAGTAGGCTAAGCTAGTCTCCGCCTGGGCCAGGGCCACCTCCATTTGGTTGAGCTGTGCTTGTAGGGCTTCGTGTGCTGCTCTGGCAGCGTCCAAGTTAACCTGCGCATCATCCAGATCTTGCTGTGAGACAAATTGGTCTTTGATGAGGATCTGCATGCGATCGAACGTAAGCTTGGCATTGCGAACCACCGCATCCTGTTGTGAGACCTTCGCCTTGGCGGATGAAAGGTTGGCTTTTGCTTGATTGACGGCATGTTGATAATCGGTATGATCGATTTCAAGGAGTAACTGGTTCGTTCTAACAAAATCACCTTTATCGACATGCAGTTTCGCGATGTATCCGTCGACCCGTGAGAATATATTCACGACTTGATTGGGTGATATGTCCGCTGTGTAGGCTAGACGAATATCGAGATCCTGTCGTAGCGGGGACACAACGCCTACCGTAATGAGCCGTGCCTTCTTCGTATCGGCCTTGGCACCCGTGCTCAGGCGAAAGACGACAAGAAGGGTGATGACAAAAAAGATGCCGATTCCAAGGGCTAGAAATGGATGTCGGACGAGTCGACTCATGGTGGTGCCGCTCAGCTACGAGTCCGGTGACTACCGGACAAGCCCGCCGAGAAAAAGAGAAACATATTCGACCACCGATGCTTCATGGGATAGGTGCATGGGTAACCCGAAGATATCGTGCAGTAGCCGGTGGTGGAGGATGACACCGAAGAAGGCTTTGGCGGCAAGCACTGGATCGACCGGACGGAAAGCGCCATCCTCGATGCGTCGTCGAATGTAGCCGGCGAGCAGATCGTGAAAGACTCGATATTGCTGCTGAAAGAACATGTTGGACAGCTCATGTCCTTCCAAGGCACTGAAAAGGAGTAGGCGAAGCAACGTCGGATCTACGCTCTTGCTGATTCGATAGCTGGCAAGCAACGTGAAGAGCCGTTCATCATCTCGCTTCTTGGTTGCTTCTTCAACGGCTTCTCGCAACCCAGAGTATTGAGCCTTTTCTGCAAGAATTGCTGTGTACAGTGCATGCTTGGTCGGAAAGTGTTTGAAGAGCAGTGCTTCACTGACACCGGCAGCCTTGGCGATTTGTTTAGTAGTCGTTCCCGTAAAACCGTTGGCCGCAAACAACGATGTCGCAGCGCTGATCAGGCTGGCTTGTCGCCCATGACCTGAGGTTCGTGACGATTGATGCCGATGACGAGGAGATGTCCTTGCTTTATTCATGGTGAGTAAGTATTCACTCACCAATGAATTAGCATAATGCTTGTATGGGAGACAAGTTGGAATCGCTCATAAAGTCGAACGCTTGAGAGTATAGCGACGCTAGAAGTAGGTGGGGCCTTCTGAAGTTTGTGGTGTCTAGGGCGACATGGCTCTCAACAACTACTATTTGGCATTCCCAACCAGGCGGCAATTGTCGGGTCATCGAACCAACTAGGCTTGACCAACCGAATGAGCGCGGAGAAACGACAGCATCCGATCGGCATCATGGAGGCTCACTTCCTTCACTTCCACACCAAACAGAGATCCCGCCGTCCAGGCGACCGTCGCTTCCGAAACAAACAGGGGTTCCTCCTCGTCCAGGACATATAAAAACAAGGTCAACTCCATACCAATTTTGACGGGACAATTTCCACGAATGCCCAACCCACCTTCGGATAGGTCAACAGCACTACCGTCTCCAATGAGAACATCGTCCCCATTAAGGCCTGAGTACATAAGGCCAAAAGAGACACAGCTCCTTCTCATTCTGCGGCGCTCAATCGAATGAGATGAGCAAGGCGTTTCTGATCGTCTTAAGTGCTTCATCTGCCCCATCGCTACACCTCCTGGCTGTATGCCTGTTTCGAATTGTCGGATCCCCACCAGTTCCTATGATTCTTGCCTCCCGCATTGCCAGTCTGCAAAATCATTTCCTTTATTTGGAGATCTCTTATGGATGAAGGCTAGCGCTCAGAGTCACTCTTGGCTTCCCACTAGATGAGGGGTAGCGCCAAAACCAAAAGTGGGGTGAATATAATTGACAATAAATCCATGTGTTATGTAACCGCTTAAAGGGAGGCCTCGTTCAGGACGCAGTATGAGAGACCTTAGAAGATGACGAGCGTTCTCAGCGAGCACATGAAAAGGATCGTGACTATTACGGAGGGAGCAGAGACCCGTCTACATGAGGCGAAATCGAGTTCGCTGATTGCTCACGGTGTGGTGGGAGATGCTTTTCCAAATGAACGATTGCAGCCGCTTCCGATGGTCTCGGTTCAGATCCATGAATCGGACGGAAAACTGACAACCTGACACCCACACCACATGCGCCGATTTCAATAAAAGCTGGGGTAATCCATCGGGGAGCGCCATGGTAAGGGTCAATAATGTTCCACGCGTTACCGGACGGTCGCTGATGACGTGGCAACCAGAAACGGAGATGTTTTTTGTGAGTCCTTCGCCTTGATGAGGCTGTGTCGGAACTTCACCGACATAACGTACTCGACACGTGACGGCTACACGTTCGGCATAACGGTTATCTAAAGGCACGTAAGATTTTCGGCCACTCATCGTCGGTGTCACCATCATAGCTTTGTTGGGAATATTGTCCTAATCAATTCAGCAATGGAGCCTGCGGATCAGAAGCGAGGTGGCACGCCACCTTTAAGGAATATTTCTGGTGGCAAGAGAGACCACCTCCTGTCCGATGACGAGAATTACTGGCGAATCTTTGCCCAGGCTTTTTGGTACTCTTCGAAGGAATCGACTTCCATCCATCCCTTAAAAATCGGTACGGCTTGGATGCGATAGTCCTGGTCAATCAGTTCTTGCAGCATATCGGTGAAAGATGCCTTGGCAAGGTTTGCTGACTCGTGGAACGGGGATGATTGATGCTGCTTCTGGGCCCTGTGGTAGCACTCGCGAAGGGCTTGAGTGCCCTTCTCTGAGAACATGGCCATGCCGATAAATTCACCATGCGCCAGTTCGCGTGGAAGCTGCTGGCCAATCTTAACTACCTGGTGTTCACCTTCCGGCATCACAAATCTGGATAAATAGCTTTTGCCGGGTGGGGCGGCCAGTGAGACAAGATCCGGGTTAAGATGGGTCGGCTGAGCATTGCGCTGTTCCTGATCAAACCAGGCCAGGTCGACCACCAAAGCAATGTCGGCGGGACTCTTGAGCAACTTTTCAAGGATCGCGGTATCAAAGATGATATCGCCGTACAGGACAATGGTTCGCCCTCTTAACTCATTTTCAGCACAGAAAAGCGAAGCTAGCTCACCGGTTTCCTCATAACGATCATTGTCGTAGTAGCGAATATTGGGTAGCGAGATCGCTTCTTTCTTATACCCGCGAACTAAAGCGATTTCTTTGATGTCGCATTCGTTGAGTGCGTTGATCTGACGATCGAGGATCGTTTTCCCTTTAATGTCAAGCAGACACTTTGGCTTGTCCTCGATCAACGGCAGGAGCTGTTTTTCGAACCCAGCGGCGGCGATAATCGCGGTGATTCGTTCGCTCCCCACCGGCAGGAACTGTTTCTCGTCTTGCTCCATTTGTGGGACACCGACAATGTCGTACACTTCAGGTAGCGTGACGATTCGGTCGTTCGCCGCTCCGGGGCGCGTGTCCTTCTTAATGAGATCCAGCGTGTCTGTGATCGCACGAATGGCCGCCCGGACTGGTTGGTTGGCATAAATGATGATCTTTGCTCCGGCTTCCTCCATTTGGGCCGCGGTGGTCTGGTCAAAAATCGTCGGGACCACGACCAGCGGGGCGCGCCCGGACCACAATTTGTATACAGCCTTCAGTTCGTCGAACTTTTTCGATTTCGAATGGATAAGGACTGCGTCGGCACCTGCGTCTGCATAAGCCTCAGCCCGTTTCAGTGCTTCTTCCTGTCCCCACCCAGCGATGAGGGCCTCGGTTCTGGCAATGATCATGAACTCCGGGAAAAGCTGAGCGGCTTTCGCCGCTCGAATCTTGCCGCAGTGCTCTTCGATAGGGATCAATTCACGTCGAACCCCCGCGTAGAAACTACAGCGTTTGGGGTAGACGTTGTCTTCAATACAAATAGCAGCCACACCGGCCCGCTCACGGTCGGTGACGGTCCTCATGACATTCAGGGCGTTCCCATACCCGGTGTCGCAATCAGCGATCACAGGGATATTCACGGCCTCAACGATATTCCGTTCGACATCGAGCTGCTCGCTGGAGGTGATAAAACTGGCGTCGGGGATGCACTTTAGAGAGGCCGAAATGGCGAACCCACTTGCCCAAACACCGTCGAAACCGGCACGTTCGATGAGACGGGCGCTGAGTGCATCGTGGGCCCCGACTATCTTCAGGGCACCCGGCCTGCTCAAGGCAGCCCGAAGTCTTGCGGCGTTGGTCATATGGGCCACATGATGCGAAAGCGTACGGTGCTTGTCAATGGAAACTTTTGTCCGGCCTGGTTATGGCGGGGTCGAAAGGCTGTAGGCGAGGTCTCGTCAGCGAGCTTCTCCGGCAGCAGCTGACTTTCGCAAAATACGATGCGCGATCGACCTCATTTTCAAATCGTCATGTCACTTCCGTAAAGAAAACTATGCCAAACATAAACCTTGATCGTCTTTCAGGGAATGTCTTCGAATCCGTTCCGATCGTTTACGATGGAAACGCTCAATGTGGACGGTCATGAGTCGCATAGGCAAAGCATGACGATCGTCGATCGTGTGACTTGCTCAGATTGAGGCCTTCATCGAACTACTGCGCAAAATCGGTGATGTAATCGTTGAACCGTGGTGCGAGCGAGCGACTATCGATAAAAATGTAGCCACGTTCTGTACCGGCTTGATATGTCAGATTGATTTCGGTGTCGCTCCCGCGCCAGTTGTATTGTTGAGTAAGGCCCCGCGCCATTTGCCCTGGAATGCGCTCCAGCCGACCGAAGCGGTTTTCCAAGAAGCTCAGTACCTGCCGATGAACCTGGTCCCCTTGATAGCGAATGATGACTCGCGCGAATTGATCGTCCACCGAAAGATAGAGGATCCTGGTCATCTCGGTTCCCGCGAATGACAATGGCTCTGTTCTGTAGAGATATTCCATGATATGCGGATCTGCCTGGATCGGTTCCAGGTCCTGGCGAGAAGATAATGAGGTGCCCCAAGGAATGTCGTGGAATCCCTTCGGGTCATCTGTCATGGGAACGGCCCATACTGAGCCAGCACCGATCACGATCGTAACGATCAGGACCAACGGCCAAGTAAGCGATGCTGGTCGGATAGGGTCCTTCATCTCTGGAAGCGGATCAGACAACAACCGCATTGGCACCAACGCTAACATGCAAGAGAATTCAACTCAACCGAGGATCGTTCTTGAGAACTTCGTGGGGCGCATCTTATAATGCGCCGGTTTCCGCGAGACGGTATCAGTACTACTCCAGGTAGAAACTTCCAATGATTGAAAGCGACGTGTTCGTACAAGCCCTGCAGGACATGGGGGTCAATTTTTTCACCGGCGTACCGGATTCTATTCTCGGCGGAGTCATTGCGGAGCTCATGAACCGTCGGCTGTACACCCCTGCGGTCCGAGAGGATGAAGCGGTCGGTATGGCTGCCGGTGCTTATATGGCCGGGAAAACGCCCGCCGTGCTCATGCAGAATTCTGGACTCGGCACCTCTCTCAATACGCTCATTTCTCTGAATATGATTTATAAGCAACCCTGCATCCTGATTGTTTCATGGCGGGGTCAAGGGGGAAAGGACGCTCCAGAACATCTGGTGATGGGAGAAGTGATGCCTCAATTGCTCGATACAGTCAAAATTCTGCACCGTACCTTGACCGAAAAAACGGCCGTCGCCGATTTCAGGTGGGTGGCTCAGACGTTCATGCAGCACCAGATTCCGGTCGCGTTGCTCATCACGAAGGGCGTCGTGAAGGGGTTGCATCCGTGAACGTGGGCGGGTCATGCATCACTGGTCGGTCGCTGATCGAACGGCATAAGCGGCCGCCAGCGTCAGCGATTCACGGTTGGCGCGTAAGGTGGGAAGAGGTGGTGAGATGAGACCCGAGCAAGGCACATTGATCAGCCGAGCGCAGGCTATGGCGGCCTTACTGGAGCTGCTGACCGATCAGCCCGTCATTATCTGCAACGGGTTTCCCTCGCGCGAGGCGCACAAGATTGCGGATCGGTCCACTCATTTCTACATGATCGGCTCCATGGGAAATGCCCCGGCGATCGCACTCGGTGTCGCACTCGCAAAGCCGAATAAACAGGTGATTACCTTCGATGGCGATGGGAATGTCTTAATGGGAATGGGCACTCTCGCAACGGTCGGCGCGTTGAAACCGAAAAACTTCATCCACGTCGTATTCGACAACGAAGTGTACGGAACGACCGGGAACCAGCCCACAATCTCCAACGTGGTCCCGCTGGAGAAAGTGGCGAAGGCCGCAGGCTACGCGAATGTGGAACGGGTACTTGATCGCGATGATCTCGTCTACGAGTTCAAGGAGATGCTGAAGAAGGATGGGCCAAGCATGTTGCTCATCAAGGTGAACGAATTTGTGGAAGATGCCGGCCGTGTTCTGCACGATCCGCCGGACATCACTCGCCGGTTCATGAAAGCGATCGACTGACGTGACTCGTGAAACGTTATTCGTGAATCGCTAGTTGGTGCGGGAAGAACAATCCGTACTTTTCCGATTAACGATTCACGGTTGACGAATAACGGAGAGAAGCGTGGTTCTTCTGAATCCCGGGCCAGTGAACGTGTCCGAACGGGTACGGCAGGCACTGCTGAAACCTGACATCTGTCATCGAGAGGATGAATTCTACGAACTGCTTCACCGCATCCAAGCCAAACTGCTCAAAGCCTTTGTCCCCGAAGCTGAATCGGACTATGTCGCCGTCGTGATGACCGGATCAGGGACGGCTGCCGTCGAAGCCGCCTTGATGTCGTCGCTTCCTCACGGCCGCCGTATGCTCATCCTCAACAACGGCGTCTATGGTGAACGGATGTCCCAAATCGTGGGCCTCCATCGCCTGGGGGTGAACGAATTGAAGTATGAATGGACGGCTCGGCCCGATCCGGAAAAATTACTGCTTTCCCTGCGTCAGCATCAGGAAGTGCACGCCGTCGGCATGGTGCACCATGAGACCACCACCGGCCTCCTCAATCCTGTCCACGAGATTGCCGAGGTCGTCGATAATCAGAATCGGGTGTTTGTGCTCGATGCCGTCAGTGCGTTGGCGGGCGAGACAATCGACATCGCACGGTCGCACATCTATATGGTCGTGGGGACGGCAGGAAAGTGTATTCAGGGGTTTCCAGGCGTCTCGTTCGTGCTGGTGCGGAAGGGGTTCGTCGAAAAAATGCGCTCGTACCCGAAGCGCTCGTGGTATCTCCATCTGACCCATTACATCAACAACGAGGGGCGAGGCACGATTCCCTTCACGCCCGCGGTGCAGGTCTACTATGCCTTCGACGAAGCACTCAACGAACTCCTCGAAGAAGGCGTGCCCAATCGAATCCAACGGTACAAGACGATGGCGACCCTGATCCGTGAACGAATGGCCAAGCTCGGTGTGAAGGCCCTTCTCCCGACGGACCGACAATCGAATACCATCACGGCCTATCACCTGCCGGATGGCGTTGCTTACGACGCGTTGCATGATCGTCTGAAGCAGCAGGGCTATGTCATTTATGCCGGTCAAGGCAACCTGGAAAACAAGATTTTCCGCGTGGCCAATATGGGGGCATTGTCCGAGGCGCAATTTGGCGGGTTTCTCGACGCCTTCGAGCACGTGTGCAAATCGGCATGAAGGCGGTCATCCTTGCAGCGGGAGTGGGAAAACGCCTGTGGGAGGTGACCCAACATCGCCCGAAATGCCTCATCGAGATCGGCGGCCGGTCACTCCTGTGTCGCTACTTAGAGTCGCTGGTTTCCGTCGGCATTCATCGGGCAGAGATCGTCGTCGGGTACAAGCAGGAGATGATTCGTGCGGCGGTCGAACAGGATGCGTGTGGCGTCAACGTCACGTTTTTGGTCAACGAGCAGTTTCACAGAGGCAGTATTTCCTCGCTGTGGATCGCACGAACCGCGCTCGACGACGACACTATCGTGATGGATGCCGACGTGCTGTTCCATCCGGAGATCCTACGGCGTCTGGTGTCGTCGTCCTCTGAGAATGCGCTGTTGATGGATGAGACGGTGAAGCAGACCGGAGAAGAATGCATGGTGGTCGTGGCAGGGGGGAGAGTTATTGCGCTGACGAAGAATATGCCGGAACAGTATGACTACGCCGGTGAAGGGGTTGGATTTCTTCGAGTTCGGCATGCCGACACACCTCGTGTTGTTTCGTCGCTCCGAGGCTACATCGACAGCGGTTCGTGGGATATGGAGTACGAGGACGCGCTGCGGCAGTATTTTCAGGACGTGCGGGTCGGTCATGAACGGATCGGAGGGTTGCCCTGGACCGAGATCGACTTCATCGAAGACGTACGAAAGGCTGAGTTGGAAGTTTTGCCAAGATTATGAGAAAGTCTTCACCATGGGAGGATGCCCGATAGAATAGAGAGGGGACCTGCGCAAGAGAGCACTGGTGATCGCGCATCGCTGCCTATGAAAACATGAGTAAGAGCATCCTTCAGAGGAGAGCCGAGATCCAAGGACTGGCGACAGCGATTCTGCTGCCATCTGTCGGGGTATTCGGCGGTCCGATCGGGCAACAGGTCCGCGACGTGGGACCTCTGACGAGCGTCGTAGGGATCGGGCTCTTTCAACGGACCGTGCTCACCCTGCAACGGGCGGGGATTCGTCAGTTAATCGTCCTTTCCGGTTCTGAGGAGGAGCAGCTGAAACAGGCGCTCGGCAAAGGGCCGCGCGTCACGATTCCCGTCCGATGGATGCCGATCCGTGAATTTCCTCTCGACGATCCTCGGACATGGGAAGCCTTGGCGGCCGAAGTGCCTGGCTTTGCGTTGGTCGCCAGCGTCAATAGCGTATTCTCTCGGGGGTTGATCGAACGGTTGCGGCGTGACGTGCAGGACGGTCAGGCCATCGTGGTCTCTCAAGCCCCACCGGGGCAGGTCGATCAGCTCCTGGTGCAGTGCGTACGATCGAAAGTTCAGTCCGGTCGCCCGGCCAGCTTCGCCCCCCTTCGTTTCGACGATCCGGCCTTACGTGTCGCCGAGCTGGTAGTCGTACCGGCAAGCCTGATGAGCACCGCCGATCAAGCGGCGAGTGAGAAAGGAAGCCCTCCGATCCGGCAGTGGCTTGAGCGGGCTGTTGTGGATGGTCGAGTACGTGTCGTCTCGGCTGAAGAGAAACGGGGTAATTGGTATCAACCAGTCCGAACCGTGTCCGACGTCCACATAGCCGAAAAGAAGTTGTTCAGTTCGCTCAAGGGGGAATTTGAAGGGTTCGTCGATCGCTATTTCAATCGCAAGATCTCTCGCTGGTTCACACGCCTGTTTCTCGTCATGGGGCTGTCGCCCAATTCCATCACGATCCTCGCCGGATTAAGTGGATTGCTTGCCGCGGCCGGGTTTGGGATGGGTACCTACAGCGCCGGTATTGTGGCAGCCCTCTTGTTTCAATTGGCGGCCATCATTGATTGCTGCGACGGTGAAGTCGCGCGATTGACCTTTACCGAGTCGCCCTTTGGTGCCTGGCTCGATGTTGTCTTGGACAACATCGTGCATATGGCGATTTTTGCGGGCATCGCCGTGGGCCGCTATACGACCCACATGGGACAAGCGGACGACTGGCTTCCTCTTGCGCTAGGCGTCGCCGCGGTGTTCGGTAACGGCCTCTCGCTCTTACTTGTCGAAAAGGCGCACAAGATCAAAGCGGCGAGTGGCTGGAGAACCCCTACCCATGCAGCCTGGGCGGATGTCCTGTTAAAGAATGTCGCCAGCCGCGATTTCTCAGCGGCCTTACTGGGCTTTGCGCTGTTCGATCAACTCTATTGGTTTCTGCTCTTTGCGGTAGCCGGCACATGGCTGTTTGCCGGCATCATAGCATGGGTCATCCGTCCATCTGCAGTCTCATCCCCTCGGCCATAAATGCCGCATTCGCCGTCCGACTAACGTGTTACGCTATATCCTACTAGCCCTTGGCCTCGTCGTTCTGAGCCTGCTTATCTGGCATATCGGACCCGCCAGCATCTATGAAGCCGCTATACGACTCGGTCCTATAGCTTTGCTCGGCATCCTGCTCCCATCTACCATCATGTATTCCATTGAAGCCTATGGGTGGAAAGTGGTGCTGGGGCGAGCGGCACAAGGGGTTCCGTTTTGGCGACTGCTGACGATTCGGACCGCCGGCGAGGTGGTGAATATGACCACTCCGGCCTACCTGGGGGGCGAACCGGTGAAAGCCTTTCTGCTCAAAAGGTACGACGTTCCCATGGCAGAGGGAGCCGCTTCCGTCGTGATCGCGAAGACGACCATGACAATCGCCGAGGTGTTCTATATCCTCATGGGAATCGCCCTTGCTTTCTGGATGCTGGGTGCTGGGAGTTCAGCGGGTCAGACGATCACGGCTGCTCTGTTGAGCGTCGGACTGCTGGTCTGTTCAATCGTAGGATTTGTCTTTATCCAGCAGCGTGGACTCTTCGCATCGATTCTGTCATTGGTCAAGAAACTGGGCGTACGAATCCGGTCTCTGGAGACGCATGAAGAGCACCTGCGCTCGATCGACCAGACGATTCGAAATTTCTACAGCCACCATCAAAAGGCCTTTTTTGCGTCGATGGCGTTGTACTTTTTGGGCTGGATGGCCGAATCGTTGGAGGTGTTCGGGATTATTTATGTACTCGGCGGTTCAGTGAGTGCGTTGTCCGCCCTCTCTATAGGAGCGCTCGCGGTTTTTATCAAGGGGGGCTCCTTCTTCATCCCCGGCAGCCTGGGCGCTCAAGATGCCGGCAATCTTCTGTTGCTTCAAGCTTTCGGCTACAGTGACGTGACGGGGATCACCTTTGCGCTGCTGCGACGGTTCCGTGAGCTCGTGTGGATCGGCATCGGGCTGTTGTGTTTGGCGATGGTTGGAAAAGGCAGGATACCGCAGGATCAAGAGGTTAAAAATCCTTCCTGAGCGATCGTTTGAAGCCGTTCGACCATCCGATCCCATACAAACCCGTGGAGCCGAAAATCCGCCGCTCGCCCCACCTTGTGAAACTGAAGCCCCATTCGATTCCCTTGGACCCATCGAACCTCTGCCTCTTCGACTGGGAGTGACTGTGCCTGATCTGGGAGGATCAGCCGGACGCGGAGGGTGGTCCACCGCGGCGCGGCACCGGCACACTCGATTGCGCAGCCGAACACGGTGAGGTTCATGACCTTTCCCTCCGCGATCGTGTCCGCATCGGAAAACATCACGGGGTATTGCACGGCCAGGGGGACTCGATAGTGGTGTCGAAAATAGGGATATGTGGGTTCCACGGTGGCCCAGTCTAGTCGGCCTCGCGTGACAGAATGAATCCCCCTTTCGCGGGGACGAAGCGGGGTCCTCAGAATTGCGCGAATCCTACTCACAGTGAGGGCTGTACCCATTCAAGCGGAGTAGTGCTTAGTGAGGTGTTCTCGCTGAAATTGGATTATATGTCTGATCAGCAGTTCTCGATCCTGAATTGCCATCCTGACGAAGCGCCCATGGAGACGATACGTGTTGACTGGGTAAGCGATGGGATCAACACGCAACACTTCGAGGTAGGACTTAAAGAGTACTTGGCCGGGAAGGAGCAGGGTGCAGGAGAGAATTTCGTTCACCTCGAAGGTCTGGTCGAGCGTGACGCCGATGCCGCCGCCGCTGATGTTGACGGACCGCTGGATGAGCGTTCCCTCCGCCTGGTCGCTCTCAGACTGAAGACAGATGGCCAAGGGGACGGTGATGCGATAAAACTCGCGGCGCTCTGCCGGAGAGGGCTGCGAAGCCTGGGTATCCGATGGCATGGTGGAGAGGAGTATAGCAAAAAGCAGCTGCTTCTTAATCTCATTTGGCGAGGAAGAGTATCAGGAAAGCCGATGCCTCGCCCCTCTACGGCTGGTGGCCGACGCGGCGACCGCTCAAACGTGGCCACCCCTCCCATCATCCGGGATTCCGCAGTTGATTGTCGATCAGGGGGAGGCGCCAGTGGCGTGCGGCGTGAATTGGAGCGCCCGTACGGAGGTGTCCGTCCGCTTCGGTGGCGGTTGCGGGGTCCTCGTCGGCCTCGCTGAGCTCCCAGTCCAACTAAGGAATCTGAGCTGAGTCTCGCTGAAACTCTGTGCCGATGGGCAGATTCAGGCTAGGGCGTAGCTAAATTCTCAGGCTGGCAATAGCAGCACTATTCGTTCTTGCTTCGACAGAGGAGGGCGAAGGAGCTGCCCAGGGCGAGGCCACCAAGGAAGGTCAAGCCGAGGATCACACCGAGCAGCGAGTTGGGTGGCCCCGCTTGGCGACGGATATATCGGTGGGCTTGGGAACTGACGGTCGCTTCGCCACCGATCCAGGTGCGCGGGTCGTCCGTCGCGGTCTCGGTTGGATCGGTCGCGGATTTCATACGTCTCTCCCTTCATCGAGCGCGATACATTCGTCGATCAACTGTTCTAATCCGTCCAGTTCCTGCTGCGTTACTCCGAGAAACCTCACGCCGAAAGTCCGATCTACCGCCCATCGGACCTGGGCTTGCTCGATCACGATCGGGGTGTCATCCCCCGGCGTGAGGAGTTTGACGCTTATCTGCTTTCCCGATTGGACATCGAGAGAGCTTTCAATCCGGGCACCGCCGAGCGACAGATCAACGGTCTCCCCCTTCACCTCGTGCGAGTTCGCCCGAAGCAAGCTTTTGACCTTTGCAGAAACTCGATAGTGCCGACGTCTCTCCATAGAAGGTAGAATACCTCTTTCACAGGGGAAAAGCACCTGGCGAGCCTCCCAAGTCGCTGATTGTTCATGCATTCCCTTGCAAGTCGTCGAATCTTTTCGTAAGGTACGGCTCGATGGATCGATCTCGTTCGCGCCAGATACTGCTTGCCTGCGCGAGCGGACTGCTCTTGCCTCTCTGCTTTCCAAAGTTTGACCTGGGATTGCTGGCCTGGATCGTCCTGATTCCCCTCCATCTCGCGCTTGATCAATGCTCCAGACAGCGGGCCTTTTGGATCGGTTGGTTGAGCGGAATCGTTGGATTCACCGGGATCATGGCATGGGTCGTCACCGCCATGACGACCTATGGCAAGGTTCCGGAGATCGTCAGCTACGCTATCTTGATGCTACTCACGCTGTATCTCGGACTCTATGTCGGGCTCTACTGTGTTGCCGTCGTGTGGCTGCGTGAACTCATCCCGCGCTACGGGATTTTTTTTGCGCCCTGCTTTTGGGTCACACTCGAGCTGTTCCGTACCAACCTGCTTTCCGGCCTTCCATGGTGCCTCCTCGGCTATTCGCAATATCGCGAGCTGGACCTGATACAGGTGGCAGACCACACCGGTGTGTACGGCATTTCTTTCCTCATTGTCCTGGTCACTGTGGCCTTCGCCGAGTTGATCTTGTGGATCATGCCGTTTTTCCGAGGATTTCATCCGGTCCAGCTGCCGTGGGAATTGCTCACCACTGCGGCCGCCTGCATGGTGCTCTCATGGTTCTACAGTTCGGCAGTCCTGAGTGCTAAGGATCTGGGCCATCATAAACCCTCCATTACTGTCGGCGTCGTTCAACCGAATATCGATCAAGCCGTGAAGTGGGATGCGTCATTCCGCGATGAGACGATGCGACGGTTCGACCGGCTGACGGCCCAACTGGGAACCAGTACCGACTTGGTCGTGTGGCCCGAGGCAGCCACGCCGTTTATTTTTGAGCGGGAGAAAGAGTATCAGTTGCAGCTGATCGCTTGGGCGGAACGTGCGCAGGCACCGATCCTCCTCGGCAGCCCGGCATTGAGATTCTACCCTGATCGCCGCCCCTACCTCTTGAACAGCGCCTATCTGCTGGGAAGGGACGGCACAGTCCTCGGCCGTTATGATAAGCACCATCTCGTGCCGTTTGGAGAATACATCCCCCTCAAATCCTCGCTCCTGTTCTTCCTCGATAAACTCGTCGAAGGGATCGGCGATTTCGAAGCAGGACCGGGACCGACGACGCTCTCGATCAATCCGAAATCCTGGAACACAGAACGGTCGACCGGCACCAGGTCCGTCAAGTTCGGCGTGGCGATCTGCTATGAAGTGATCTTCCCGGATTTCGTCCGGCAATTTGCGGCGAACGGTGCGGAGTTTCTGGTGACGATCACGAACGACGGATGGTTTGGACCGTCCTCGGCCCCTGCCCAGCACTTTGCCATGGTCGTCTTTCGCTCAGTAGAAAATCATTTGGCCTTCGCGCGCGCCGCCAACACGGGAATTTCCGGCTTCGTCGATCCGTACGGACAGATCATCGAAGCGACGCCCCTTTTTGTCGAGCAGGCATCGTACGCCACGATCCCGACCAGACAAACCCGCACCTTTTACAGCTATTACGGCGATGTGTTTGCCCACACCTGTGTTATAATCTGCGCGCTTTTGATTTTGGTCGGGTCTTTCCGCACGAAGGAACCAGCCCTGACGGCAGTCACACCGGCATGACCGAAGAAGGAGAATCGTGACATGTTAGAGGACGTGGAAGTTCGTGTTCGTGCAGTGGCGGAACAAGTCGCTGAACTACGGGGGCATCTTTGACTTCGCTCACATGAGGGCCGACCTACAAGAACTTGAGGCGCAGATGGGCCAGCCTCACTTCTGGAACAATGCCCGCGCCGCCGCAGGGGTGAGCCGGAAAAAATCGGCGATCGAGCGAGAGCTGAAGCAGTGGCGCGATATCGAGACTACAATGGGCGATTTGGACGCACTGCTGGAGCTTGCCCGCGAAAGCGGGGACTCGGCCCTTGAGACCGAGTTGACCGGTGAACTGAATCAGCTGGAGCCGCGCCTCGCCACACTGCGCGTCGAGCTGCTCCTCTCGGGAGAACTGGACCCCAATAATGCCATTGTGGCGATTCATCCTGGTGCGGGTGGAACGGAATCGCAAGATTGGGCACAAATGCTCCTTCGGATGTATGTGCGGTGGGCGGAACACAAGAAGTTCAAGGTAGAAACACTGGACCTATTGCCCGGCGACGAAGCGGGTATCAAGAGCGTGACCCTCTCCATCACAGGATCGCATGCCTACGGATACCTGAAGGCGGAAGCCGGAGTCCATCGTTTGGTACGCATCTCCCCGTTCGATTCCAACAAACGACGACACACCTCGTTCGCGTCGGTCTTCGTCTATCCTGAGCTGAGCGAAGACATCGATGTCGTGGTCGAAGAAAAAGATCTCCGGATCGACACCTTCCGTTCGGGTGGCGCAGGCGGCCAGAATGTCAATAAGGTCGAAACCGCCATCCGCATCACTCACCTGCCGACCGGTATCGTCGTGCAATGCCAGAACGAGCGGTCTCAGCTCCAGAATCGAAACGGAGCGATGAAGATCTTAAGGGCTCGCCTCTTCGAATTGGAACAGAAGAAGAAGGAAGCCGAATTCAACGCCATCGTCGGCGAAAAGAAGGACATCGCGTGGGGCAGCCAAATTCGTTCCTACGTGTTTCAACCTTACCAACTGGTCAAGGACCATCGAACCGGTCATCAAATCAGCAACGTTTCATCCGTCATGGATGGAGACCTCGATAGATTCATTGAAGCCTTTTTGACGAAGAAACTGGAGAAAGGAAGCGATCACCTCTCACCGGTGGGCGGACCGGAAGACGACCTGTAGCGGGATTGCCGAAGGGTAAGAAGGGGAAAATGGATGAACTGAACGAACAGCGGCAGCAACGGATCAAGAAGCTCGAGCTCCTTCGAAAGGCCGGCGTCGCTCCCTACGGCAGCCGTTTTGAGGTCAAGGATCGGGTCGGACAATTACTCACGCTGCATGGCGAGAAGACCAAGGAGACCTTGGAGCAAGAAAAGGTCTCGTGCACGGTCGCGGGACGGGTCGTCGCCCTGCGGCGTTTCGGGAAGGCCGGGTTTGCCGTGCTGCAAGACGGGTCCGACCGTCTCCAAGTGTACCTCAAGAAGGATCTCCTCTCCGAACAGGCTTACACCATCGTGGAACAACTCGACGTCGGGGACTGGATCGGCGTCACGGGGACGTTGTTTCGTACGAAAACGAACGAGTTCACGGTCGAGGTCCGCAGTCTGACGTTTCTCAGTAAAGCGCTCCGCCCGCTTCCCGAAAAGTGGCACGGCCTGACGGACGTGGAAACCCGATATCGACAGCGCTATGTCGATCTGATTGCCAACCCTCAGGTCCACCAGATCTTTTCAGCCAGAAGCCACATCATCGCCGGCATCCGAGCCTTCCTCATAGAGCGCGGGTTCCTCGAGGTCGAAACTCCGATGATGCATCCTATTCCCGGCGGCGCGACGGCCAAGCCTTTCGTCACGCACCATAACGCACTCGGCGTCGATCTCTACTTGCGTATCGCGCCTGAGCTGTATTTGAAACGGCTGATCGTCGGCGGTTTTCCGCGCGTGTTCGAGATCAACCGCAACTTCCGCAACGAAGGCATCTCGACGATTCACAATCCCGAGTTCACGATGCTGGAATTCTATGTGTCGTACGCGGATTTCCAGGACCTGATCACCCTCACTGAAGAACTCATTTCTGGCTTGGCTCGACAGATTCACGGCAAGACGGTCATTCCATACCAAGGGAACGAGATCGTGCTCACGCCGCCGTGGCGACGATGGTCTTACCACCAGGCCATCCTGGAGGTGAATCACCTCGACCCAGCGGTATTCCACGATCGAGAGCAGGCATTGGCGGCCGCCAAACGGCTGAGTGTGCCGGTGGATCAGCAGGCATCGTTGTTCACGATCGTGAACGAAATTTTCGAGGAAACCGTCGAACCCAACCTCCAACAGCCCACATTCATCACGGACTATCCGATCGAGATTTCTCCGCTCGCAAGGCGGAAGGATGCGGACCCGAGTCTGACCGATCGATTTGAGCTTTATATTGCCGGGCGAGAAATCGCCAATGCCTTTTCGGAGTTGAACGATCCGCTGGACCAGCGTGAACGGTTTGTAGGCCAGGCGACCCAGAGGGAGGCGGGTGATGAAGAAGCTCATCTCGTCGACGAAGACTTTCTCCGCGCCCTTGAATTCGGGATGCCGCCGACCGCCGGAGAAGGGATCGGAATCGATCGATTGATCATGCTGTTCACCGACCAGGCCTCCATCCGCGATGTTGTGTTTTTCCCACAGCTCAGACCAGAGAAATCGTAGTGGCGCTCCCTTATGAAATCTTCGTCGGACTCCGCTACCTGCGCGCCAAGCGCCGCAACCGGACAATCTCGCTGAACACCTTCGTGTCGGTGGCCGGGATTACGCTGGGGGTGGCGGCGCTGATCGGGACGGTCGGCATCATGACCGGTTTCCGAGAAGACATTCAAAGCAAGATTCTCGGCACGACCGCACATATCGTCGTCCAAGAACGCATGAAAGAGCACATGACGGACTATGACCGTCTGACCGACAAGATCCAGACGGTACCAGACGTCGTCGCGGCCACACCGTTTGTGTTCCGCCAAGTGTTACTCACTACCCAGAGCGGCGTACAAGGCATCATCTTGCGCGGGATCGATCCAAAACGAGAAGCCAATGTCACCGAACTGGCCAAGAACATCACGGAAGGTCAGCTGCTGGACCTGCTCACCCCGATGAAAGTGATGCAGACCCCGGCCGATGACCCTCAGGGCGAGCTTCGAGCCGTTGAAAAACCAGGCATCATTCTCGGCAAGGAGTTGGCGCTCAGGCTGGGGGTGTTTGTCGGCGATACGGTCAACGTGGTCTCTCCCGTCGGCCCCATCAGCGCGATGGGGATGGTCCCCAAGATTCGAACGTTCGCCGTGGTCGCCCTGTTCCATTCTGGAATGTTCGAGTACGATTCATCATTTGCCTATATCGAACTCGGCGAGGCACAAAAATTTTTCAATCTGGGCGCGAGCGTCACCGGAATCGAAGTCAAGGTTACGGATGTGTTCCGTGCCGGAGAGATTGCCCACAATATTGAACAGGAGCTGGGATTCAGCCACGGAGCCAGAGATTGGATGCAGATGAATCGCAATCTTTTCTCCGCCCTGAAGCTGGAGAAGACGATGATGTTTCTCCTTCTTGTCTTGATCACGATCGTGGCCTCATTCAATATCGTCAGCACCTTGACGATGATCGTGACGGAGAAGCAGAAAGAGATCGCCATCCTGAAGGCGATGGGCGCCACGAAGCGCAGTATCCGGCGCATCTTCATGCTGAACGGATTGATCATCGGATTTGCGGGGACCGGCATCGGCATTCCCTTGGGCTACGCGTTTCTCTGGCTGATTCAAACATTTTGGACGTTCGATCCAAGCGTGTACTACATCTCCACTATTCCGGTTCATGTGCTGTCCGAGGACGTGCTCCTGGTGGCCGGGTCCGCCATACTGATCAGTTTTTTGGCGACGGTGTATCCGGCCAATCAGGCCGCGAAGTTGGAACCGGTCGCCGCATTACGCTATGAATAGATCCGCAGGACTAGAGAGTGAGGACCGAAGACTGAGATTAATAAGATCGGAATGATTAAAGTTACGAACCTCCACAAGTCTTTTTCGATGGGGTCCTACGAATTGCCCGTCCTCAAGGGGATCAACCTTGAAATTCAGCGCGGCGAGCTGGTAGCGATTGTGGGAGCCTCCGGAGCCGGCAAGAGCACGTTGCTCCATATTATCGGGACCCTTGATAAACCGACCGGAGGTACTGTCACATTCGATGGGCACGACCTCTTTCGGATGACGGATACACAGCAGGCGGAATTCCGGAATCGGCGGATAGGGTTCGTGTTTCAGTTCCATCACCTACTCGCCGAGTTCACGGCGTTGGAAAATGCCTGTATGCCGGCCCTCGTGCAACGTCGCGAACCAACCTCCGTCAAGGCCGACGCCACGACTCTTCTCACGGAGGTCGGATTAGGGCATCGCCTGCTTCACAAGCCAGGAGAACTCTCAGGCGGCGAACAGCAGCGGGTCGCCATGGCACGCGCGTTGATGCAAAATCCGGACTTGGTCCTGGCCGATGAACCGACCGGAAACCTCGACACACACAGCGGGGACGGGTTGTTCGGATTGATGCGCACCTTGAACAAGACACGCGGCACGACGTTTGTCATCGTCACGCATAACGACAAGCTCTCCGCCCAGTCCGACCGTATCATTCACATGCAGGATGGCCAAATCGTCTGATCGATCGGGTACCCCCATCGCGGCATCCTTTCGTCCTCGTTCGACTCCGGTGTTTCTAGACTATGCGCCAAGGCGCCGCCACGCAGGACGACGCCGTATGCGGTGTGGACCGGGTGCGTTTCCTTGACGAACTACCATCCCTTCTCTAGACTCGCTGGAATGCCCTCTCGTTCGCTTCGCGTAGGCCTGTTGCTGGCCGCCTCAGCGTTGCCGTCTCATGTATCAGCGGCGGAATTTGTAATCGTAGGCCCTCGCCCTATGGGCATGGGCGGGGCAGGCGTCGCCGTCACAACCAATGCGCTCGCCACCTATTGGAACCCAGCCGGCTTGGCCATGACCCAGACCGTGGATATCCGTGCCCAGGGTGGAGGACTGGCGTTTGATCGCCTTGGCTTAGGTGATGCCCTGCATGATCTGGAGAACTTCGATACCAGCGATACATCTCCGGCCAATCTGGCGAAGGCGCAGTCTATCGCCGATCGTGTCAACCAAGCGGGCGCCAGTGTTTCCGTCAACGGGTCCGCCGGCCTGTATCTCAAAGGACACCTTGGTGAACATGCGTTCGGATTCAATGTATCCGACGTCGCCACTGGGGGCGGATTCGTCTCGACACCTGTGCAGGTATCCCAACCGGGTGGTGCCGGCACGACCATCAGCCTGGGGGGCCAGATGGCGCTACGTGGCCTCGAAGCCAGGCAGCTGGCGTTTTCGTATGCCTATGCCTTTTTCGACAAAACGTTTTCAATCGGAATCACCGCGAAAGTCATTCAAGGCGCCGCCTACAATGGTTCGACCGATCTCCAAGGAGGGAGCGGGGTCAGTACGACCGATCGTTTCGGCAAACCAAGCATCTCTTTGTCCTATGGCATTGACATCGGAGCAATCTATCGCCCGACCTCGTGGGTGAGGTTTGGAGTCGTCGCCAAGGATCTCAATAAGCCTACCTTCGATGCCGCTGGCGGAGGAGAGCTCCAGTTAGACCCGCAGGTCAGAGCCGGCGTTGCTGTCAACCCCTATTCTTCTTTGACATTGGCGGCCGATGTGGACGCGACCTCGAACAAGACCTTTGTCCCCGGGGTGAAAAGCCAGCTTCTGAGCTTAGGCCTCGAGCAAACGGTCTTGTCTGAATTTCTTTCATTCAGGGTCGGTACTTTTAAGAATATGCAGGATGCGTCCACTCCCTTTGTTCCTACGGCAGGGTTAGGCCTGCGGTGGTTTTCCTTCCGTGCAAATGCCGGCGGAGGATATGATTTCCGCGAAAAAGGCGCTCTCGTTTCCGCGTCTATTTCATTGACGTTTTAATGGTATACTGAACCCATGCTGTCTCGCCCATCTGCGCACATCACATCCGCGATGATGCTTGTTTTGCTGCTTGGAGGTTGCGGCGGTTTGCAGGAGGTTTGGGAAGGCCCCGGGGCCAGAGTATTTCGACCGCAGTCCATCGCCGTATTGCCACCGATGGCAAGTCAATACGACAGCGCTCGTGAAGACATTCAAGATGTCCTGGCTGGAGCACTCAACCGTCAGGGAAATATCGAACGGGTCGTTTCGCCCGAGAACGTGACGGATATCTTTCAGGCCTCAAAGGAGGCCTTTGATTCGCTCGTGTTTTATTTCTCTCGTCTGGAGATGACTGGTCAATCCGATAAAGAGTCGGCCATCAAGCTCGGGAAGGCCCTCAACGTCGATTCCTTTCTCGTGGTGCGGGTCAATTCGTGGGAATACGTGCGGAAGGAAGGAGACAACGTCGGGCGAGTCGGGATGAGCCTACGGTTGATCGATGCCACGACCGGCACGACGGTGTGGAAAGCGCGCCACGAACGTTCGAACAGTTATATGTTCGTTAAGCCGAGCCTAAAGGACATCGCAAAAGAGCTTGCCGTCGAGATGATCAAGTACATGCCTCCGCAGCCCAAGCGCTAGCCAAGAGTTCAGAATCTCCCCAGCTCACCCTCTTTTTTTTCGATATGGCGCCACATATTTCAGCGCTTGGAGCTGGAGAAGGAGTGGCTTCATTGTCGGTTGCCTTTACCCTGCAGCAGCAGGCCCCTCGCCCGAGTGTCGATGCTGACAAGCAGCTCATGGAGACTAAAGAGCAGAATGGCTCCCTCGCACATCATGCGCCACACCAGATTTCCCACCAGTAGGACTAAGATTCCTCCGAGGCGAGTGAGAATCGGGCCAGTCTCATACTCATTCAAGGTCTCCGGGGATAGAATCGACAAGAGCCCTGCAGCGGTAATGAAGCAGGCTCCCACGATATAGACCACTTTAATGAGTTGCGGGGTCACCAATTCCCGAAAGGCAAAATACTCGGCATAGAAGCTCGTGTACCTCGCAGAGTTAACTTGCTGTGGAGCAAATGCATGCTCACAGATCGAACATTTCGTTGCAGATACGTCATTTTCTGTCGAACATTGCGGGCATTTCATGGACTCTCCCTTCAGTCAGCGGTTCAAATAAGATATGCGATGACGCTTGTTGCACCTCATATAACCTTGTGCCACGAGGCGAGGGCAGAGCCTGCTAATGGGTGACCGGCTTCGCCAGTCGCTGCCCCATCTCAATGATATCGCCCAACCGTTCAAAAAGGTTACGTGACTGATGCGAGGTCAAACCGTTCTTGTTGAATGGTTAAGAATAAGGTCAGCCCATGCTCTATGTATTTTCACCATCCTGAGGATTCACGGAGCGACTGATTGTGGAATAATAGAGGCCCACGACTCGACCAATTTCGGACAGACTGTAGCCATGTTCCAGATGCGCACGGCGAATGGCCTCCTTACGTCGCGCGCGGTCCGTATGAGAACCGGCGAGGAAGAGGTGGGATGCGGTGGTCGGGCCGCAAACCGTTGTTGCCGGAGAATTTCTTTGAAGGGTCGCTTGTCCCGGAGTTCACCCCTCAGGCGTTCGACGAATCGCTCACTACCGAGCAGCACTTGTCCTTGAACATGTTCCCAGGGCGAACCATGGCCGATCCCCTATTTCCTTTCGAAGGGCTAGAGCTTAGGTATCTTCAGATCCTTGCAGATCCTGCCTGCCAGATGATTGGTAATTTCAGTGTGGCGAGGGACCGCTGAACGGTATTCAGAGAAGGCTGATGCCACCAGGAATGGTTAGCTCCTTCACGCAACAACTCGCAACCATGCTGTCGTCAATGCCGAAGCAGCGCCTCACGTTTCATACCGCGATGGAGGCTTCCTCGAAATTTTCCCCGGCAGCCCCTAAAGCATCCTGACGATTGAATTCCAGTGCTTCTCGTAGCGTGACTCGGAGCGTCTCAACTAACGCCTCGCGGCTACGTTCCTGACAGTTCACACCCGGTACTTCCTCAATGCAGCCTATCCACCACCCGGCATCTTCTTTAATCACGGCTGTATAGTTCTGTGGCATGACTCGTTCTCCAAACCATGATCAGCGCATGTATCGTGTGGAAAGGTACGAGGGTTGCTCGTGACTTGTCAATGCAGCTTCATGTGTGTGTCGATCGAGAAGCCGCTGGCGGCCGTTTCCACACCCTGCCTAGAGATCTTCCGGAGTAATGCCAGTCCTTTTCGCCAGACGGGCAAGCATCTTGGGACCGATTTCATCGTGATCGTGAAACGCAAACACAACATCAGGCCAGCCACCCCGTGCCAGTATCCGGTGAGACCCGGTTGTTCGTTTGATCATCCAGCCAATGCGCAGAAGAGCAGAAAGAACCCGAGGAGAGCGGGTGGAAGCCCACCGGCTCATGCAGCAATGAAGGAGACGTTCAGGAACTCGTCCGGAAGCGCTTCTCCATGTTCAAGGCGATCCGCCATCGCACGAAGCGCTAAGGCTTGCACCGCCGTAAGAGCTTCCGATCGATTCCGGCCATATGCCATTACCCCGGGTAAGGTCGGGACCTCCCCGATCCACCGCCCGTCATCTTCCTGTTCCAACTCAATAGTAAACTGACCGGGCTTTGCCATATCGCCACCCTCCGATCGATAGGCTATGCCCGACTCAGCCAAAATGCAAGATCCTGCGAATCTCCTGTCAAGCCCAAATAGAAATGTCCGCTTTCTCCCAAAGTAGAAATGTCCGGTTTATGTTCCGGCCGCCGCCGGGTGGTGTCCTCGTTCCTGCCGCCATCGCTTGCGCCATGGATGATCCGCCGGCAGCATGGACTGAAACAACGGGCTGAGGACCGGAAGAAGATGCGAATCACGGCAGCACCGCTCCTCAGTCCTCCGTCCTCAATCTTCAGTCCTGGAGCTGGCGCATGATCCTGCTCAATCCTGGACCGGTGAACGTGTCCGAGCGGGTACGGCAGGCACTGCTGAAGCCTGACATCTGTCATCGAGGTGAATTTTCCGAACTGCTTCACCGCATCAAGCTAAACTGCTCAAGGCCTTCGTCCCGAAGCTGAATCGGACTATGTCGCCGTCGTGATGACCGGATCAGGGACGGCTGCCGTCGAAGCCGCCTTGATGTCGTCGCTCCCTCACGGCGCCGTATGCTCATCCTCAACAACGGCGTTTATGGTGAACGGATGTCCCAAATCGTGGGCCTCCATCGCCTGGGGGTGAATGAGTTGAAGTATGAATGGACGCTCGGCCGATCCGGAAAACGTGCTTCTTTCCTGCGTCAGCATCAGGAAGTACACATGCCGTCGGCATGGTGCACCATGAAGACCACCACCGGACTCCTCAATCCTGTCCACGAGATTGCCGAGGTCGTCGATAATCAGAATCGGGTGTTTGTGCTCGATGCCGTCGGTGCTCTGGCGGGCGAGACAATCGACATTGCACGGTCACACATCTATGGTCGTGGGGACGGCGAGGAAGTGTATTCAGGGGTTTCCGGGCGTCTCGTTCGTGCTGGTGCGGAAGGAGTTCGTCGAAAAATGCGCTCGTATCCGAAGCGCTCGTGGTATCTCCATGACCCATTACATCCAACAACGGGGGCGGGGCACGATTCCCTTCGCGCCCGCGGTGCAGGTCTACTATGCCTTCGACGAGCACTCAACGAACTCCTCGAAGAAGGCGTACCCCAATCGAATCCAACGGTACAAGACGATGGCGACCCTGATCCGTGAACGAATGGCCAAGCTCGGTGTGAAGGCCCTTCTCGACGGACCGACAATCGAATACCATCACGGCCTATCACCTGCCGGATGGCGTTGCTTACGACGCGTTGCATGATCGTCTGAAGCAGCAGGGCTATGTCATTTATGCCGGTCAAGGCAACCTGGAAAACAAGATTTTCCGCGTGGCCAATATGGGGGCATTGTCCGAGGCGCAATTTGGCGGGTTTCTCGACGCCTTCGAGCACGTGTGCAAATCGGCATGAAGGCGGTCATCCTTGCAGTGTGGGAAAACGCCTCAGGAGGTGACCCAACATCGCCCGGAAATGCCTCATCGAGATCGGCGGCCGGTCACTCCTGTCGCTACTTAGAGTCGCTGGTTTCCGTCGGCATTCATCGGGCAGAGATCGTCGTCGGGTACAAGCAGGAGATGATTCGTGCGGCGGTCGAACAGGATGCGTGTGGCGTCAACGTCACGTTTTTGGTCAACGAGCAGTTTCACAGAGGCAGTATTTCCTCGCTGTGGATCGCACGAACCGCGCTCGACGACGACACTATCGTGATGGATGCCGACGTGCTGTTTTCCATCCGGGAGATCCTACGGCGTCTGTGTCGTCGTCCTCTGAGAATGCGCTGTTGATGGATGAGACGGTGAAGCAGACCGGAGAAGAATGCATGGTGGTCGTGGCAGGGGGGGAGAGTTATTGCGCTGACGAAGAATATGCCGGAACAGTATGACTACGCCGGTGAAGGGTTGATTTCTTCGAGTTCGGCATGCCGACACACCTCGTGTTGTTTCGTCGCTCGAGGCTACATCGACAGCGGTTCGTGGGATATGGAGGCCGAGGACGCGCTGCGGCAGTATTTTCAGGACGTGCGGGTCGGTCATGAACGGATCGGAGGTTGCCCTGGACCGAGATCGACTTCATCGAAGACGTACGAGCTGAGTTGGAAGTTTTGCCAAGATTTGAGAAAGTCTCGCCATGGGAGGATGCCCGATAGAATAGAGAGGACCTGCGCAAGAGAGCACTGGTGATCGCGCATCGCTGCCTATGAAAACATGAGTAGAGCATCCTTCAGAGGAGAGCCGAGATCCAAGGACTGGCGACAGCGATTCTGCTGCCATCTGTCGGGGTATTCGGCGGTCCGATCGGGCAACAGGTCCGCGACGTGGACCTCTGACGAGCGTCGCGGGATCCAGGCTCTTTCAACGGACCGTGCTCACCCTGCAACGGGCGGGGATTCGTCAGTTAATCGTCCTTTCCGGTTCTGAGGAGGAGCAGCTGAAACAGGCGCTCGGCAAAGGGCCGCGCGTCACGATTCCCGTCCGATGGATGCCGATCCGTGAATTTCCTCTCGACGATCCTCGGACATGGGAAGCCTTGGCGGCCGAAGTGCCTGGCTTTGCGTTGGTCGCCAGCGTCAATAGCGTATTCTCTCGGGGGTTGATCGAACGGTTGCGGCGTGACGTGCGGGACGGTCGGGCCATCGTGGTCTCTCAAGCCCCCACCGGGGCAGGTCGATCAGCTCCTGGTGCAGTGCGTACGATCGAAAGTTCAGTCCGGTCCCGGCCAGCTTCGCCCCTTCGTTTCGACGATCCGGCCCCGTGTCGCCGAGCTGGTAGTCGTACCGGCAAGCCTGATGAGCACCGCCGATCAAGCGGCGAGTGAGAAAGGAAGCCCTCCGATCCGGCAGTGGCTTGAGCGGGCTGTTGTGGATGGTCGAGTACGTGTCGTCTCGGCTGAAGAGAAACGGGGTAATTGGTATCAACCAGTCCGAACCGTGTCCGACGTCCACATAGCCGAAAGAAGTTGTTCAGTTCGCTCAAGGGGAATTTGAAGGGTTCGTCGATCGCTATTTCAATCGCAAGATCTCTCGCTGGTTCACACGCCTGTTTCTCGTCATGGGGCTGTCGCCCAATTCCATCACGATCCTCGCCGGATTAAGTGGATTGCTTGCCATGGCCGGGTTTGGGATGGGTACCTACAGCGCCGGTATTGTGGCAGCCCTCTTGTTTCAATTGGCGGCCATCATTGATTGCTGCGACGGTGAAGTCGCGCGATTGACCTTTACCGAGTCGCCCTTTGGTGCCTGGCTCGATGTTGTCTGGACAACATCGTGCATATGGCGATTTTTGCGGGCATCGCCGTGGGCCGCTATACGACCCACATGGGACAAGCGGACGACTGGTTTCCTCTTGCGCTAGGCGTCGCCGCGGTGTTCGGTAACGGCCTCTCGCTCTTACTTGTCGAAAAGGCGCACAAGATCAAAGCGGCGAGTGGCTGGAGAACCCCTACCCATGCAGCCTGGGCGGATGTCCTGTTAAAGAATGTCGCCAGCCGCGATTTCTCAGCGGCCTTACTGGGCTTTGCGCTGTTCGATCAACTCTATTGGTTTCTGCTCTTTGCGGTAGCCGGCACATGGCTGTTTGCCGGCATCATAGCATGGGTCATCCGTCCATCTGCAGTCTCATCCCCTCGGCCATAAATGCCGCATTCGCCGTCCGACTAACGTGTTACGCTATATCCTACTAGCCTTGGCCTCGTCGTTCTGAGCCTGCTTATCTGGCATATCGGACCCGCCAGCATCTATGAAGCCGCTATACGACTCGGTCCTATAGCTTTGCTCGGCATCCTGCTCCCATCTACCATCATGTATTCCATTGAAGCCTATGGGTGGAAAGTGGTGCTGGGGCGAGCGGCACAAGGGGTTCCGTTTTGGCGACTGCTGACGATTCGGACCGCCGGCGAGGTGGTGAATATGACCACTCCGGCCTACCTGGGGGCGAACCGGTGAAAGCCTTTCTGCTCAAAAGGTACGACGTTCCCATGGCAGAGGAGCCGCTTCCGTCGTGATCGCGAAGACGACCATGACAATCGCCGAGGTGTTCTATATCCTCATGGGAATCGCCCTTGCTTTCTGGATGCTGGGTGCTGGGAGTTCAGCGGGTCAGACGATCGGCTGCTCTGTTGAGCGTCGGACTGCTGGTCTGTTCAATCGGTGGATTTGTCTTTATCCAGCAGCGTGGACTCTTCGCATCGATTCTGTCATTGGTCAAGAAACTGGGCGTACGAATCCGGTCTCTGGAGACGCATGAAGAGCACCTGCGCTCGATCGACCAGACGATTCGAAATTTCTACAGCCACCATCAAAAGGCCTTTTTGCGTCGATGGCGTTGTACTTTGGGCTGGATGGCCGAATCGTTGGAGGTGTTCGGGATTATTTATGTACTCGGCGGTTCAGTGAGTGCGTTGTCCGCCCTCTCTATAGGAGCGCTCGCGGTTTTTATCAAGGGGGGCTCCTTCTTCATCCCCGGCAGCCTGGCGCTCAAGATGCCGGCAATCTTCTGTTGCTTCAAGCTTTCGGCTACAGTGACGTGACGGGGATCACCTTTGCGCTGCTGCGACGGTTCCGTGAGCTCGTGTGGATCGGCATCGGGCTGTTGTGTTTGGCGATGGTTGGAAAAGGCAGGATACCGCAGGATCAAGAGGTTAAAAATCCTTCCTGAGCGATCGTTTGAAGCCGTTCGACCATCCGATCCCATACAAACCCGTGGAGCCGAAAATCCGCCGCTCGCCCCACCTTTGTAAAACTGAAGCCCCATTCGATTCCTTGGACCCATCGAACCTCTGCCTCTTCGACTGGGAGTGACTGTGCCTGATCTGGGAGGATCAGCCGGACGCGGAGGGTGGTCCACCGCGGCGCGGCACCGGCACACTCGATTGCGCAGCCGAACACGGTGAGGTTCATGACCTTTCCTCCGCGATCGTGTCCGCATCGGAAAACATCACGGGGTATTGCACGGCCAGGGGGACTCGATAGTGGTGTCGAAAATAGGGATATGTGGGTTCCACGGTGGCCCAGTCTAGTCGGCCTCGCGTGACAGAATGAATCCCCCTTTCGCGGGGACGAAGCGGGGTCCTCAGAATTGCGCGAATCCTACTCACAGTGAGGGCTGTACCCATTCAAGCGGAGTAGTGTAGTGAGGTGTTCTCGCTGAAATTGGATTATATGTCTGATCAGCAGTTCTCGATCCTGGAATTGCCATCCCTGACGAAGCGCCCATGGAGACGATACGTGTTGACTGGGTAAGCGATGGGATCAACACGCAACACTTCGAGGTAGGACTTAAAGAGTACTTGGCCAAAGGAGCAGGGTGCAGGAGAGAATTTCGTTCACCTCGAAGGTCTGGTCGAGCGTGACGCCGATGCCGCCGCCGCTGATGTTGACGGACCGCTGGATGAGCGTTCCCTCCGCCTGGTCGCTCTCAGACTGAAGACAGATGGCCAAGGGGACGGTGATGCGATAAAACTCGCGGCGCTCTGCCGGAGAGGGCTGCGAAGCCTGGGTATCCGATGGCATGGTGGAGAGGAGTATAGCAAAAAGCAGCTGCTTCTTAATCTCATTTGGCGAGAGAGTATCAGGAAAGCCGATGCCTCGCCCCTCTACGGCTGGTGGCCGACGCGGCGACCGCTCAAACGTGGGCCACCCTCCCATCATCCGGGATTCCGCAGTTGATTGTCGATCAGGGGGAGGCGCCAGTGGCGTGCGGCGTGAATTGGAGCGCCTGCATGGAGGTGTCCGTCCGCTTCGGTGGCGGTTGCGGGGTCCTCGTCGGCTCGCTGAGCCCCCAGTCCAACTAAGGGAATCTGAGCTGAGTCTCGCTGAAACTCTGTGCCGATGGGCAGATTCAGGCTAGGGCGTAGCTAAATTCTCAGGCTGGCAATAGCAGCACTATTCGTTC
The DNA here is from genome assembly GCA_029194675.1 of Nitrospira sp. NCBI lineage: Bacteria > Pseudomonadati > Nitrospirota > Nitrospiria > Nitrospirales > Nitrospiraceae > Nitrospira > Nitrospira sp. Next base: position 1,229,819 of record JARFXP010000001.1, read on the forward strand.
TTGCTTCGACAGAGGAGGGCGAAGGAGCTGCCCAGGGCGAGGCCACCAAGGAAGGTCAAGCCGAGGATCACACCGAGCAGCGAGTTGGGTGGCCCCGCTTGGCGACGGATATATCGGTGGGCTTTGGAACTGACGGTCGCTTCGCCACCGATCCAGGTGCGCGGGTCGTCCGTCGCGGTCTCGGTTGGATCGGTCGCGGATTTCCTACGTCTCTCCCTTCATCGAGCGCGATACATTCGTCGATCAACTGTTCTAATCCGTCCAGTTCCTGCTGCGTTACTCCGAGAAACCTCGCCGAAAGTCCGATACCGCCCATCGGACCTGGGCTTGCTCGATCACGATCGGGTGTCATCCCCCGGCGTGAGGAGTTTGACGCTTATCTGCTTTCCCGATTGGACATCGAGAGAGCTTTCAATCGGGCACCGCCGAGCGACAGATCAACGGTCTCCCCTTCACCTCGTGCGAGTTCGCCCGAAGCAAGCTTTTGACCTTTGCAGAAACTCGATAGTGCCGACGTCTCTCCATAGAAGGTAGAATACCTCTTTCACAGGGGAAAAGCACCTGGCGAGCCTCCCAAGTCGCTGATTGTTCATGCATTCCCTTGCAAGTCGTCGAATCTTTTCGTAAGGTACGGCTCGATGGATCGATCTCGTTCGCGCCAGATACTGCTTGCCTGCGCGAGCGGACTGCTCTTGCCTCTCTGCTTTCCAAAGTTTGACCTGGGATTGCTGGCCTGGATCGTCCTGATTCCCCTCCATCTCGCGCTTGATCAATGCTCCAGACAGCGGGCCTTTTGGATCGGTTGGTTGAGCGGAATCGTTGGATTCACCGGGATCATGGCATGGGTCGTCACCGCCATGACGACCTATGGCAAGGTTCCGGAGATCGTCAGCTACGCTATCTTGATGCTACTCACGCTGTATCTCGGACTCTATGTCGGGCTCTACTGTGTTGCCGTCGTGTGGCTGCGTGAACTCATCCCGCTACGGGATTTTTTTGCGCCCTGCTTTTGGGTCACACTCGAGCTGTTCCGTACCAACCTGCTTTCCGGCCTTCCATGGTGCCTCCTCGGCTATTCGCAATATCGCGAGCTGGACCTGATACAGGTGGCAGACCACACCGGTGTGTACGGCATTTCTTTCCTCATTGTCCTGGTCACTGTGGCCTTCGCCGAGTTGATCTTGTGGATCATGCCGTTTTTCCGAGGATTTCATCCGGTCCAGCTGCCGTGGGAATTGCTCACCACTGCGGCCGCTCGCATGGTGCTCTCATGGTTCTACAGTTCGGCAGTCCTGAGTGCTAAGGATCTGGGCCATCATAAACCCTCCATTACTGTCGGCGTCGTTCAACCGAATATCGATCAAGCCGTGAAGTGGGATGCGTCATTCCGCGATGAGACGATGCGACGGTTCGACCGGCTGACGGCCCAACTGGGAACCAGTACCGACTTGGTCGTGTGGCCCGAGGCAGCCACGCCGTTTATTTTTGAGCGGGAGAAAGAGTATCAGTTGCAGCTGATCGCTTGGGCGGAACGTGCGCAGGCACCGATCCTCCTCGGCAGCCCGGCATTGAGATTCTACCCTGATCGCCGCCCCTACCTCTTGAACAGCGCCTATCTGCTGGGAAGGGACGGCACAGTCCTCGGCCGTTATGATAAGCACCATCTCGTGCCGTTTGGAGAATACATCCCCCTCAAATCCTCGCTCCTGTTCTTCCTCGATAAACTCGTCGAAGGGATCGGCGATTTCGAAGCAGGACCGGGACCGACGACGCTCTCGATCAATCCGAAATCCTGGAACACAGAACGGTCGACCGGCACCAGGTCCGTCAAGTTCGGCGTGGCGATCTGCTATGAAGTGATCTTCCCGGATTTCGTCCGGCAATTTGCGGCGAACGGTGCGGAGTTTCTGGTGACGATCACGAACGACGGATGGTTTGGACCGTCCTCGGCCCCTGCCCAGCACTTTGCCATGGTCGTCTTTCGCTCAGTAGAAAATCATTTGGCCTTCGCGCGCGCCGCCAACACGGGAATTTCCGGCTTCGTCGATCCGTACGGACAGATCATCGAAGCGACGCCCCTTTGTCGAGCAGACATCGTACGCCACGATCCCGACCAGACAAACCCGCACGTTTTACAGCTATTACGGCGATGTGTTTGCCCACGCCTGTGTTATAATCTGCGCGCTTTTGATTTTGGTCGGGTCTTTCCGCACGAAGGAACCAGCCCTGACGGCAATCACACCGGCATGACCGAAGAAGGAGGATCGTGGCATGTTAGAGGACGTGGAAGTTCGTGTTCGTGCATTGGCGGAACAAGTCGCTGAACTACGGGGCATCTTTGACTTCGCTCATATGACGGCCGACTTACAAGAACTTGAAGCGCAGATGGGCCAGCCTCACTTCTGGAACGATGCCCGCGCCGCCGCAGTGGTGAGCCGGAAAAAATCGGCGATCGAGCGAGAGATCAAGCAGTGGCGCGACATCGAGACCAAAATGGGTGATTTGGACGCACTGCTGGAACTTGCCCATGAGAGCGGCGACCCAACCCTTGAGACCGAGTTGGCTGGTGAATTGAATCAGCTGGAGCCGCGCCTCGCCACACTGCGTGTCGAGCTGCTCCTCTCGGGAGAACTGGACCCCAATAATGCCATTGTGGCGATTCATCCCGGTGCGGGCGGAACGGAATCGCAGGATTGGGCACAAATGCTCCTTCGGATGTATGTGCGGTGGGCGGAACACAAGAAATTCAAGGTAGAAACACTGGATCTGTTGCCCGGCGACGAAGCGGGTATCAAGAGCGTGACCCTCTCCATCACAGGATCGCATGCCTATGGATACCTGAAGGCGGAAGCCGGAGTCCATCGTTTGGTGCGCATTTCTCCGTTCGATTCCAACAAGCGACGGCACACCTCGTTCGCGTCGGTATTCGTCTATCCGGAGTTGAGTGAAGACATCGACGTCGTGGTCGAAGAAAAGGATCTCCGGATCGACACCTTCCGTTCAGGAGGTGCGGGGGCCAGAATGTCAACAAGGTCGAAACGGCCATCCGCATCACTCACCTGCCGACCGGTATCGTCGTGCAATGCCAGAATGAGCGGTCTCAGCTCCAGAATCGAAACAGGGCGATGAAAATCTTAAAGGCCCGCCTCTTCGAATTGGAACAGAAGAAGAAGGAAGCCGAATTCAACGCCATCGTCGGCGAAAAGAAGGACATCGCGTGGGGCAGCCAAATTCGTTCCTACGTGTTTCAGCCCTACCAACTGGTCAAGGATCACCGAACCGGTCATCAAGTCAGCAACGTTTCATCCGTCATGGATGGGGACCTCGATGGATTCATCGAAGCCTTTTTGACGAAGAAACTGGAGAAAGGAAGCGATCAACTCTCACCAGTGGGCGGACCGGAAGAGGACCTGTAGCGGGATTGCCGAAGGGTAAGAAGGGGAAAATGGATGAACTGAACGAACAGCGGCAGCAACGGATCAAGAAGCTCGAAACCTTCGAAAGGCCGGCGTCGCTCCCTACGGCAGCCGTTTTGAGGTCAAGGATCGGGCCGGACAACTCCTCAATCTGCACGGCGAAAAGACCAAGGAGACGTTGGAGCAGGAAAAGATCTCCTGCACTGTCGCAGGACGGGTCGTCGCCCTGCGGCGTTTCGGGAAGGCCGGGTTTGCCGTGCTGCAGGACGGGTCCAACCGTCTCCAAGTGTACCTCAAGAAGGATCTCCTCTCCGAGCAGGCTTACACCATCGTGGAACAGCTCGACGTCGGGGACTGGATCGGCGTCACGGGGACGTTGTTTCGTACGAAAACGAACGAGTTCACGGTCGAGGTTCGCAGTCTGACGTTTCTCAGCAAAGCGCTCCGCCCGCTTCCCGAAAAGTGGCACGGCCTGACAGACGTCGAAACCCGATATCGACAGCGCTATGTCGATCTGATTGCCAACCCTCAGGTCCACCAGATCTTTTCGACCAGGAGCCGCATCATTGCCGGCATCCGAACCTTTCTCATAGAGCGCGGGTTCCTCGAGGTCGAAACCCGATGATGCATCCTATTCCCGGCGGCGCGACGGCCAAGCCTTTCGTCACGCACCACAACGCGCTCGGCGTCGATCTCTACTTGCGTATCGCGCCTGAGCTGTATTTGAAGCGGCTCATCATCGGCGGTTTTCCGCGCGTGTTCGAGATCAACCGCAACTTCCGCAACGAAGGCATCTCGACGATTCACAATCCCGAATTCACGATGCTGGAATTCTATGTGTCGTACGCGGATTTCCAGGACCTGATCACCCTCACTGAAGAACTGATCTCGGACCTGGCTCAACAGATTCACGGCAAGATGGTCATTCCATACCAAGGGAAAGAGATCGTGCTCACACCGCCGTGGCGACGATGGTCTTACCACCAGGCCATCCTGGAGGTGAATAGCCTCGACCCAGCGGTATTCCACGATCGAGAGAAGGCTCTGGCGGCCGCCAAACGACTGAGTGTGCCGGTGGATCAGAAAGCATCGTTGTTCACGATCCTGAACGAAATTTTCGAGGAAACCGTCGAACCCAATCTCCAACAGCCCACCTTCATCACGGACTATCCGATCGAGATTTCTCTCCGCTCGCAAGGCGGAAGGATACGGAGCCGAACCTGACCGACCGATTCGAAATCTACATTGCTGGGCGGGAAATCGCGAATGCCTTTTCCGAGTTGAACGATCCGCTGGACCAGCGTGAACGGTTTATAGGCCAGGCAACCCAGAGGGAGGCGGGTGATGAAGAAGCCCATCTCGTCGACGAAGACTTTCTCCGCGCCCTTGAATTCGGGATGCCGCCGACCGCCGGAGAAGGGATCGGGATCGATCGATTGATCATGCTGTTCACCGACCAGGCCTCCATCCGCGATGTTGTGTTTTTCCCACAGCTCAGACCAGAGAAATCGTAGTGGCCTCCCGTATGAAATCTTCGTCGGACTCCGCTACCTGCGCGCCAAGCGCCGCAACCGGACGATCTCACTGAACACCTTCGTGTCGGTAGCCGGGATTACGCTGGGGGTGGCGGCGCTGATCGGTACGGTCGGCATCATGACCGGTTTCGAGAAGACATTCAGAGCAAGATTCTCGGCACGACCGCACATATCGTCGTCCAAGAACGAATGAAAGAGCACATGACGGACTATGACCGTCTGACCGACAAGATCCAGACGGTACCCGACGTCGTCGCGGCCACGCCATTTGTGTTCCGCCAAGTGTTACTCACCACGCAGAGCGGAGTACAAGGAATCATCCTGCGCGGGATCGATCCGAAACGAGAAGCCAATGTCACCGAACTGGCCAAGAACATCACGGCGGGTCAGCTGCTGGACCTGCTCACCCCGGTGAAAGTGATGCAGGCTCCGGCCGATGACCCTCAAGGCCAGGTTCGAGCCGTTGAAAAACCAGGCATCATTCTCGGCAAGGAGCTGGCGCTCAGGCTGGGGTGTTTGTCGGTGATACGGTCAACGTGGTCTCTCCCGTCGGCCCCATCAGTGCGATGGGGATGGTCCCCAAGATCCGAACGTTTGCCGTGGTCGCCCTGTTCCATTCTGGAATGTTCGAGTACGATTCATCATTTGCCTATATCGAACTCGGCGAGGCACAAAAATTTTTCAACCTGGGCGCGAGCGTCACCGGAATCGAAGTCAAGGTCACGGACGTGTTCCGTGCCGGAGAGATTGCCCACAATATTGAACAGGAGCTGGGATTCAGCCACGGAGCCAGAGATTGGATGCAGATGAATCGCAATCTCTTCTCCGCCCTGAAGCTGGAGAAGACGATGATGTTTCTCCTTCTTGTCTTGATCACGATCGTAGCCTCATTCAACATCGTCAGCACCTTGACGATGATCGTGACGGAGAAACAGAAAGAAAATCGCAATCCTCAAGGCCATGGGCGCCACGAAGCGCAGCATCCGGCGCATCTTCATGCTGAACGGATTGATCATCGGATTTGCGGGGACAGGCATCGGCATTCCCTTAGGCTATGCGTTTCTTTGGCTCATTCAAACGTTTTGGACATTCGACCCAAGCGTGTACTACATCTCGACCATTCCAGTTCATGTGCTGGCCGAGGACGTGCTCCTGGTGGCCGGCTCCGCCATCCTGATCAGCTTTTTGGCGACGGTCTATCCGGCCAATCAGGCCGCGAAGTTGGAACCGGTCGCTGCATTACGCTATGAATAGATTCGCAGGACTGGAGATTGAGGGCCGAGGACTGAATCGAGAACCACAGACTCAAGCGCCGAGTAACGAGGACTGAGAGTAAAAATATCGGAATGATTAAAGTTACGAATCTCCATAAGTCTTTTTCGATGGGGTCCTACGAATTGCCCGTCCTCAAGGGGATCAACCTTGAAATTCAGCGCGGCGAGCTGGTAGCGATTGTGGGGGCCTCCGGAGCCGGCAAGAGCACTTTGCTCCATATTATCGGGACCCTTGATAAACCGACCGGAGGTACTGTCACGTTCGATGGGCATGACCTCTTTCGGATGACGGATACACAGCAGGCGGAATTCCGGAATCGGCGGATAGGATTTGTGTTTCAGTTCCATCATTTGCTCGCCGAGTTCACGGCATTGGAAAATGCCTGTATGCCGGCACTGGTACAACGCCGCGAACCAACCTCCGTCAAGACCGACGCCACAACTCTTCTCACGGAAGTCGGATTAGGGCATCGCCTTCTTCACAAGCCAGGAGAACTCTCGGGCGGTGAACAGCAACGGGTCGCCATGGCCCGTGCGTTGATGCAGAATCCGGACTTGGTCCTGGCCGATGAACCGACCGGAAACCTGGACACACACAGCGGGGACGGGTTGTTCGGATTGATGCGCACCTTGAACAAGACACGCGGCACGACGTTTGTCATCGTCACGCATAACGACAAGCTCTCCGCCCAGTCCGACCGTATCATTCACATGCAGGATGGCCAAATCGTCTGATCGATCGGGTACCCCCATCGCGGCATCCTTTCGTCCTCGTTCGACTCCGGTGTTTCTAGACTATGCGCCAAGGCGCCGCCACGCAGGACGACGCCGTATGCGGTGTGGACCGGGTGCGTTTCCTTGACGAACTACCATCCCTTCTCTAGACTCGCTGGAATGCCCTCTCGTTCGCTTCGCGTAGGCCTGTTGCTGGCCGCCTCAGCGTTGCCGTCTCATGTATCAGCGGCGGAATTTGTAATCGTAGGCCCTCGCCCTATGGGCATGGGCGGGGCAGGCGTCGCCGTCACAACCAATGCGCTCGCCACCTATTGGAACCCAGCCGGCTTGGCCATGACCCAGACCGTGGATATCCGTGCCCAGGGTGGAGGACTGGCGTTTGATCGCCTTGGCTTAGGTGATGCCCTGCATGATCTGGAGAACTTCGATACCAGCGATACATCTCCGGCCAATCTGGCGAAGGCGCAGTCTATCGCCGATCGTGTCAACCAAGCGGGCGCCAGTGTTTCCGTCAACGGGTCCGCCGGCCTGTATCTCAAAGGACACCTTGGTGAACATGCGTTCGGATTCAATGTATCCGACGTCGCCACTGGGGGCGGATTCGTCTCGACACCTGTGCAGGTATCCCAACCGGGTGGTGCCGGCACGACCATCAGCCTGGGGGCCAGATGGCGCTACGTGGCCTCGAAGCCAGGCAGCTGGCGTTTTCGTATGCCTATGCCTTTTTCGACAAAACGTTTTCAATCGGAATCACCGCGAAAGTCATTCAAGGCGCCGCCTACAATGGTTCGACCGATCTCCAAGGAGGGAGCGGGGTCAGTACGACCGATCGTTTCGGCAAACCAAGCATCTCTTTGTCCTATGGCATTGACATCGGAGCAATCTATCGCCCGACCTCGTGGGTGAGGTTTGGAGTCGTCGCCAAGGATCTCAATAAGCCTACCTTCGATGCCGCTGGCGGAGGAGAGCCCAGTTAGACCCGCAGGTCAGAGCCGGCGTTGCTGTCAACCCCTATTCTTCTTTGACATTGGCGGCCGATGTGGACGCGACCTCGAACAAGACCTTTGTCCCCGGGGTGAAAAGCCAGCTTCTGAGCTTAGGCCTCGAGCAAACGGTCTTGTCTGAATTTCTTTCATTCAGGGTCGGTACTTTTAAGAATATGCAGGATGCGTCCACTCCCTTTGTTCCTACGGCAGGGTTAGGCCTGCGGTGGTTTTCCTTCCGTGCAAATGCCGGCGGAGGATATGATTTCCGCGAAAAAGGCGCTCTCGTTTCCGCGTCTATTTCATTGACGTTTTAATGGTATACTGAACCCATGCTGTCTCGCCCATCTGCGCACATCACATCCGCGATGATGCTTGTTTTGCTGCTTGGAGGTTGCGGCGGTTTGCAGGAGGTTTGGGAAGGCCCCGGGGCCAGAGTATTTCGACCGCAGTCCATCGCCGTATTGCCACCGATGGCAAGTCAATACGACAGCGCTCGTGAAGACATTCAAGATGTCCTGGCTGGAGCACTCAACCGTCAGGGAAATATCGAACGGGTCGTTTCGCCCGAGAACGTGACGGATATCTTTCAGGCCTCAAAGGAGGCCTTTGATTCGCTCGTGTTTTATTTCTCTCGTCTGGAGATGACTGGTCAATCCGATAAAGAGTCGGCCATCAAGCTCGGGAAGGCCCTCAACGTCGATTCCTTTCTCGTGGTGCGGGTCAATTCGTGGGAATACGTGCGGAAGGAAGGAGACAACGTCGGGCGAGTCGGGATGAGCCTACGGTTGATCGATGCCACGACCGGCACGACGGTGTGGAAAGCGCGCCACGAACGTTCGAACAGTTATATGTTCGTTAAGCCGAGCCTAAAGGACATCGCAAAAGAGCTTGCCGTCGAGATGATCAAGTACATGCCTCCGCAGCCCAAGCGCTAGCCAAGAGTTCAGAATCTCCCCAGCTCACCCTCTTTTTTTCGATATGGCGCCACATATTTCAGCGCTTGGAGCTGGAGAAGGAGTGGCTTCATTGTCGGTTGCCTTTACCCTGCAGCAGCAGGCCCCTCGCCCGAGTGTCGATGCTGACAAGCAGCTCATGGAGACTAAAGAGCAGAATGGCTCCCTCGCACATCATGCGCCACACCAGATTTCCCACCAGTAGGACTAAGATTCCTCCGAGGCGAGTGAGAATCGGGCCAGTCTCATACTCATTCAAGGTCTCCGGGGATAGAATCGACAAGAGCCCTGCAGCGGTAATGAAGCAGGCTCCCACGATATAGACCACTTTAATGAGTTGCGGGGTCACCAATTCCCGAAAGGCAAAATACTCGGCATAGAAGCTCGTGTACCTCGCAGAGTTAACTTGCTGTGGAGCAAATGCATGCTCACAGATCGAACATTTCGTTGCAGATACGTCATTTTCTGTCGAACATTGCGGGCATTTCATGGACTCTCCCTTCAGTCAGCGGTTCAAATAAGATATGCGATGACGCTTGTTGCACCTCATATAACCTTGTGCCACGAGGCGAGGGCAGAGCCTGCTAATGGGTGACCGGCTTCGCCAGTCGCTGCCCCATCTCAATGATATCGCCCAACCGTTCAAAAAGGTTACGTGACTGATGCGAGGTCAAACCGTTCTTGTTGAATGGTTAAGAATAAGGTCAGCCCATGCTCTATGTATTTTCACCATCCTGAGGATTCACGGAGCGACTGATTGTGGAATAATAGAGGCCCACGACTCGACCAATTTCGGACAGACTGTAGCCATGTTCCAGATGCGCACGGCGAATGGCCTCCTTACGTCGCGCGCGGTCCGTATGAGAACCGGCGAGGAAGAGGTGGGATGCGGTGGTCGGGCCGCAAACCGTTGTTGCCGGAGAATTTCTTTGAAGGGTCGCTTGTCCCGGAGTTCACCCCTCAGGCGTTCGACGAATCGCTCACTACCGAGCAGCACTTGTCCTTGAACATGTTCCCAGGGCGAACCATGGCCGATCCCCTATTTCCTTTCGAAGGGCTAGAGCTTAGGTATCTTCAGATCCTTGCAGATCCTGCCTGCCAGATGATTGGTAATTTCAGTGTGGCGAGGGACCGCTGAACGGTATTCAGAGAAGGCTGATGCCACCAGGAATGGTTAGCTCCTTCACGCAACAACTCGCAACCATGCTGTCGTCAATGCCGAAGCAGCGCCTCACGTTTCATACCGCGATGGAGGCTTCCTCGAAATTTTCCCCGGCAGCCCCTAAAGCATCCTGACGATTGAATTCCAGTGCTTCTCGTAGCGTGACTCGGAGCGTCTCAACTAACGCCTCGCGGCTACGTTCCTGACAGTTCACACCCGGTACTTCCTCAATGCAGCCTATCCACCACCCGGCATCTTCTTTAATCACGGCTGTATAGTTCTGTGGCATGACTCGTTCTCCAAACCATGATCAGCGCATGTATCGTGTGGAAAGGTACGAGGGTTGCTCGTGACTTGTCAATGCAGCTTCATGTGTGTGTCGATCGAGAAGCCGCTGGCGGCCGTTTCCACACCCTGCCTAGAGATCTTCCGGAGTAATGCCAGTCCTTTTCGCCAGACGGGCAAGCATCTTGGGACCGATTTCATCGTGATCGTGAAACGCAAACACAACATCAGGCCAGCCACCCCGTGCCAGTATCCGGTGAGACCCGGTTGTTCGTTTGATCATCCAGCCAATGCGCAGAAGAGCAGAAAGAACCCGAGGAGAGCGGGTGGAAGCCCACCGGCTCATGCAGCAATGAAGGAGACGTTCAGGAACTCGTCCGGAAGCGCTTCTCCATGTTCAAGGCGATCCGCCATCGCACGAAGCGCTAAGGCTTGCACCGCCGTAAGAGCTTCCGATCGATTCCGGCCATATGCCATTACCCCGGGTAAGGTCGGGACCTCCCCGATCCACCGCCCGTCATCTTCCTGTTCCAACTCAATAGTAAACTGACCGGGCTTTGCCATATCGCCACCCTCCGATCGATAGGCTATGCCCGACTCAGCCAAAATGCAAGATCCTGCGAATCTCCTGTCAAGCCCAAATAGAAATGTCCGCTTTCTCCCAAAGTAGAAATGTCCGGTTTATGTTCCGGCCGCCGCCGGGTGGTGTCCTCGTTCCTGCCGCCATCGCTTGCGCCATGGATGATCCGCCGGCGGTTTGATCGGGCGCTGCGATCGGGACACCGCCGTGACCGCTGCCGCCGACACAGGTCGCGCCGCGATCGCGTGAAAGGCGAGCGCCCGTCCGTGGTGCGTGAGCCGCATCGTCCCATCCACATGTTCTTCGACCACCACACGAGTGGCGCGGAGATTGTCGTGAACCTGATAGAGCCGCCCTTCATGAGCAATGGTGAAGTCCTTCCGCAGACACCGGGATGTCTTGATACACAGGCTTCGCTCCAGCACCTGGGCCGTCGGCTTCGGCCGATGCAGATTGACTGCGTGCGCCGGCCGCACCGCGAACCGGCGGTTGTAGACCGGCAGATAGCCCTCCAGGAATCGGTTCGCCGCCTCGAAGGTCCCAATCCGTGCGAGGCGCAACTCCTTGACCAGTCGATCCTGGAACGTCTTAAACAGCCGCTCCACCCGCCCCTTGGCCTGTGGGGAGTGCGCCGCGATCAGCTCAACCCCCAGCTCATCCAGTGCCCGTCCGAACTGACTCTGGGGTGCCTCCCCGGCCAGCTGCTCCGCCACCGTGGGCTCAGCTGGCGACTGGTAGGTCGTATGCTTGTCCGCATAGATGGCCAGCGGAATCCCCTGGTGCCGAATGTAGCGCTGGAAGCTGTCCATCGCCGGGATCGTGCCCTCGTACTCATAGAACCGAGCAAAGACGCGACTGCTCGCATCGTCGATGTAGGCCATCAGGACACCCCACGGGCCGCGCCCCTCCAACCAATCATGATGGGACCCATCCAGTTGCACCAGTTCCCCGACATGCGCCTTGCGCGCACGCCACGCGCGATGCGGTCGCTTCCGGCGTGCGAAATGATCAATCCCCCGCTCCCGCAACCAGCGCCGCAGAGTCTCGTCGCTGACCTCGAGTCGGTGCCGCTCCGTCAACTTCTCCGCCGCCAACGTCGGCCCAAAGTCTCCATAGCGTGTCTCATACAGCCGCAGCATCTTCGCCTTGACCGGCTCCGCGATGCGCCGATTCGACGGCTTCCCCCGTCCCCGATGGACACGTCCCTGGTCGCCCTCCTCCTTTACCCGCCCAAGAAGGCGCCGGATCTGACGCTCCGTCAGCCGCAACATGGTGCCCGCCTCCTGTTGTGTGATCCGCTTGTCCCGCACCTGGCGAATCACATGGATCCGCCGCAACTCCTTGGCACTCATCATCACCCTGTCCTCTCCCACCATCCCGTCCTCCTTTGAAGAACGGGCAGTCTATCAACGAAGAGGACATTTCTACTTTGGTGAAACCGGACATTATCATTTTGGGATTACAGATCCTGCGAATCTCCAAGCGTTGGTTTCCTCAGGTATCTCCTTCTCGCTCTCGCGCCAGGACATTCGATGCGTAGTGGGCGGACCATGGGGCGGAGTGTAGCTCATCGAGAGGCACAAGACAAGATCTGACCCCATAATGTGTTCACTAGAGTCACTCGCTCAGTGATGTGTCCTTTGAGTTGATCTGTTGAAACTTTGTACGCTTGTTTGGTTCCATAGACCGGGACCGTAGTCACTGACAGAACGCCTTGCGGACGCAATCTTGCGACGCTTTCGTCGGTCTTCTCCTTCAACTGAAGTCTGGTCAGAAAAGGTGGGGCATTCACCAAGCGTCTTGCCAACGCTTCGGCATGGCCAGCTTCCGGACCATTGGTCCGGTCGCGCCATAACTCGAACTCGTCCGGATCCCAGTCCACTTTGTCCGCCACACCTCTCTTTTTTAAAAAATCAACCTCAGTACTGAGCTGCTCAATCTCCTCTTCTGTAATGCTCTTGAAGGGCCGCGTGGGAATAGGAACGATGATTCGATCAAAGAAAACGAGCGCTTGACGGTAGAGGGGCTTTCTGTGGTCGTAGATTGAAAAGGTGGCCCAATACTCGTCCTTCATAGCTGCTCCATCCTTCTTATTGGTTGCCTAACTATGTTTAGGCGATCCGCATAAGAGCGGAACCTGTTTATTTCGGTCCGTCTAACACGCCAGCGAATGTTCTGGAAATAGGAATTGTATCATTAACATTGCAATAGGTTACGACCTATCGACCATGTATGACAAGTTCTTATGCCGATCGGCTAATATCTTTTCGTGAATGGGTTCATATCCCGTTCAGAAATTGAGTTGGGGGGGTTGGGGTCACCTATGAAAATGGCTGTCAAGGGGCGAACCTGACCGTCTGCGATCCAGATCTCTGCGCGTCTCAGTGGACGATGCGTCAGTCACCTATACGGGCTCACGGCCCAGGATAAAATGGGACCCGGTCGCGCAATCAAATCTCTGGGCCTCCCTCCGGCTCGTGAGGCGGGTCACAAAGGACTTGGATTTGTGAAGATCAATCCCGATATACTGGCTCACGGCTGCACCTCCTGGTTGAGGGTTGTGCCCTCCCGTCCGCGGGAGTGAGCACTGCTGGAGCATTCGCTCCATGGTCCATCGAGACCGCATTCTACCTCAGCCTCGACGGTGCAGCCGTTTTCATTTAATTAGATCTTGTGTTGTGCATATCCGTTTGACCTGCAAGAAGACGCCAAGCTGATGCTCGCCAGAAGTTTGTCCTGGCAGGGGTCAACTTGCCTTCTTCTGTTCTTCCTTCAATCGCTCGGCGATCCACAGCTTGATCACCGATTGCCTCGTGACGCCAAGGCGACTTGCTTGTGCATCCAGTGATTCGATGATCCAACTGGGAAAATCGACGTTCACGCGTCTCTGTTCATGCCCAGGACGGCGCGCCTTGGAGAGAGCAAGATGAGGCGTCACGTCTTTTCCTTCATCAAACATCTTCTCGAGATTCTTTGCTTTCATAGTAGAGTTCTCTTTCTTCCTTTCTGGCTCTTCGCACCGAAATCAACCGGATGCATCCCTTCCGATAGGTGAAAAAGGCAGACCACAGCTTTTGGTCGAGGGCCGCAATGAGCACATGCCGGGGTTCGTCTTCTGTTCTCGCTGGGATTTCGAGCCGGTCCTCATCTTCCCACAATTGTTGCGCCTCGACAAAATCGATCTCATGTTTCTCATGGTTCGCCTTGCTCTTCGCGGCATCGAACTCGAAATCCATTCTGGTATAGAAAGTATACCAATGGAGAGCCGTTCGTCAATCCAGGAGGATTCGGCGCTCAACCCGCGCAATCGGATTCCGTTTCCATCCCGAGAGGACACTGCGTTGCGCGAGCGGCGGGGTGAATCGAGCAAGAGTCGAACTCAGGGTCAGATCTTGTATTGTGCATCCGTCTCTGCGTGAAACTGATTGATCCCACGACCACTCAGGCGGTTCGTCGTGACCGTCCCAGCTTCCCTCCCTTTGGATCGGAGAGTCTACCCGTGGTGGCTAGCTAGGCCGGCGCCATTGCGGTTTTGAGGCATCGAACGAACTGGCGACGCGCCGGATCATGGCGGGATCCTGTTGGTGGGATGCGATGCGTTTGACGATGGCGCTGCTGACGATCACCCCGTCAGCCATTCTCGCACATGATGGTGTCCCGTTGCCCTGCGAAGGGAGCAGCCACAGTATGTCCGTGAATGGCGGATTGAGACCGCAGCGCTGCGCAGAAGTTAGGCAGCGGATTGTTTGGTCACGTCCCAGCCGGGAAATACCAGGACAGCGGGGTGGCATTGCAGGACACGCGCCAAGGTTTTGGCCCGCTCGACGCCCAAATTGATCGTGTCGGTTTCAATGGCTGAGATGGTGGACTGAGGAATCTTCGTCCTTCGAGCTAACTCGCTCTGCGTGAGCCCCTGAAGTTCACGGATAATCCGAACGGATTCTCCCACCGACACGGTCACCCGTGTTTTTGCCGGATGAATGTCCTTGCGTCTCATCATTGCCTCCGATAATCGTGCGCGTCAGGTCCATGATTATCACTTGACCACGTATGTGGCCGAGCGGCTGGTTAGGCCGGCACCATCGCGGCCTTGAGCGATCGCACAAACTCGGCGACGTGTCCGATCATCGCAGGATCCTGCTGGTGAGACGCGATGCGTTTCACGATGGCGCTGCCGACAATCACTCCATCCGCCACCTTTGACACCCTCGCTGCATCTTCAGGAGTCGCCACGCCAAACCCCACGGCGACAGGGGTAGCGGAGACTTTCTTCAGCTTTGCAACATTGTGCTGGACATCCTCAACGTTGCTGAGTTTCGCTCCAGTGATGCCCGTCAGTGAGACATAGTAGACAAATCCGTGCGACTCTTTCGTCACAAGTTTTCGCCGATCAGTCGTGCTGGTCGGCGCGAGCAGGAAGATCAGCGAGAGTCCGGCTGCATCCGCCGGCGCCTTGAGCGGCCCCGCTTCGTCCGGCGGCATATCGGGCACGATCAACCCATCCACTCCAGCGGCCTTCGCAGCGTGGCAAAATTCTTCACAGCCCATGGCGTGGATGGAATTGTAGTACAGCATCAGGATGATCGGGATATTCGTCCGCTGCCTCAGCGATGTGATGGAAGCCAGGATTTTCCGGAGAGACGTGCCGTTCCGCAACGCCCGCTCCGCAGCCTGCTGAATCACCGGTCCGTCCGCGATGGGATCCGAGAAGGGCACACCCAACTCGATGATATCGGCGCCCGCCTGTTCCAACGCCAACACCAGTTGTTCTGTTTCAGCCAGCCCGGGATCTCCCGCCATCAGGTAGGCAATGAGGGCCTTCTGTCTATTCTTACGCAGGCCTTCGAAGGTGGTTTCCAGTCGTCCGCTCACAATGACACGCCTCGCACTCTTGCCACTTGTTGCACATCCTTGTCACCACGACCAGAAAGGTTGGCGATGATGAGCTGCGATTTCTTGAGCTTGGGCGCCAGCTTGACGACGTGCGCAATCGCATGGGCACTCTCGAGCGCGGGAACGATGCCTTCTTCACGTGCGAGGATATCAAAAGCCGCCAGCGCCTCGCTGTCTGTCGCATAGGTGTAGTCGATGCGGCCTTGATCATGGTAGAGACTATGTTCCGGACCCACAGCCGCGTAATCCAGACCGGCCGACACCGAATGAGTCAGGTTGATCTGTCCGTTTTCATCCTGAAGCAGGTAGGTCATGGTGCCTTGCAAGACACCTGGCTTGCCGCCTGAAAATCGAGCCGCATGTTTTCCACTCTCAACCCCAAGACCTCCGGCTTCCACGCCGATCATCTTGACCTTGGGATCGCGGAGGAATGCATGGAAAAGACCGATCGAATTGCTTCCTCCCCCGACACAGGCCACGAGATAATCCGGTAATCGCTTCTCAACAGAAAGAATTTGTTTCCGAGCTTCCCGTCCGATGATGGCCTGAAAATCACGGATCATCATGGGATAGGGATGGGCTCCCAGGACCGATCCCAGCACATAGTGCGTGGTTTGCACGTTGGTCGTCCAGTCGCGCATGGCCTCGCTGATGGCATCCTTTAGGGTGCGGCTGCCGGCATCGACGCCGGTTACCGTCGCACCCAACAGACGCATGCGAAAGACATTCAGCGCCTGCCGCTGCATATCTTCCGTACCCATGTAGATTTCGCATTCCAGGCCAAACATCGCAGCTGCCGTGGCAGTGGCAACACCGTGCTGACCAGCTCCCGTCTCGGCAATGATCCGTTTCTTCTTCATACGGAGGGCAAGCAGAACTTGCCCGATTGCGTTGTTGATCTTGTGCGCACCGGTATGGCAAAGGTCTTCCCGCTTCAGATAGATCTTGGCGCCACCCAACTTCTTGGTCAGCCGATCGGCACGATACAAACTCGTGGGCCGTCCTACATATTGTTTGAGGTAGTAGGCGAGATCCGTTTGAAATCGGCGGTCTCTTTTTGCCTTGGCATACGCTTCTTCCAACTCCAAAAGCGCCGGCATGAGGGTCTCTGGTACATACCGGCCACCATAGGACCCGAATCGGCCATGACTGTCTGGAAGCATCGGCATCTAATCAACCTCTCCGCAATGGATCTTCGTGAGTATAGCGATGGCGATCAGACGGACACAAGTCTGGCCGCTTCCATAAAGGCCTTAAGCTTATGGTGATCCTTCCTGCCCGGACTCTGTTCCACTCCACTGCTGACATCGACTCCATAGGGGCGCACCACTCGGATCGCTTCTGCCACGTTTGCCGGATTCAAACCACCAGCCAGAATAACTGGAGCAGATCGAGCCGCTTCCTCGGCTAACGTCCAATCGACCGTTTGTCCCGTGCCTCCATATGCCTGGTCTGAAAAGGCATCGATGAGAACCCCCCGCACGTTCGCACGCCCTTGGAATTCAGCCAAGGCGAGAAAGGTACCGCGGTCCTTCAGCCGAATAGCTTTGAGAACCGGGCGGCCCAGGTTCTGACAATACAGAGCTGATTCATCTCCATGGAGTTGAGCCAAGACAAAGCCACATTCATCCATGAGTGCTCGAACCCTCTCCGCCTCTTCATTGACGAACACCCCGACCGACAGCACAAAAGGCGGAAGACCGGCTATTATAGCTCTCGCCACCGCCGGCTCTACCCAACGTGGGCTTTTGCGGTACATGACAAAACCCAAGGCATCCGCGCCGGCCCTTACCGCAACGTTCGCGTCTTCTCCATTGGTAATGCCGCAGATCTTGATCTTCATGCCGAACGATTTAGGCGACCCCCTCCCCGCGTGCAGCAAGGCCGAGTAACTCTCGGATTTTGTCCGCTGTGTGCTCGGCGCGAATGAGCGACTCTCCGATCAACATGGCGTGCACGCCGGCTTCGGTCAGTTTTGTCACGGCATCGCGATCGTGAATTCCGCTTTCACTGATGATCAGCTTGTCGGAAGGAATTCTTTTCGCCAACCGGAAGGTCACATTGAGGTCGGTCGTGAACGTGTTCAGATCCCGATTGTTGATCCCGATCATCCTCGCAGTGGGAATCCACTCCAGGACCGTGTCCAACTCCCGTTCATGATGGGTTTCGAACAGGCTGTCCATGCCGAGTTCGGTGGCCAACGCATGGAAGTCCATCAGTTGTCGACGCTCCAACGCCGCCACAATCAGCAACACGGCATCGGCTCCGTGGGCTCGTGCTTCATAGAACTGCACGTCACCGACCATGAATTCCTTATTGAGCGCCGGGATCGGGAGTGCGCGCTTGATCTCTTCAAGGTACGGAAGGTCGCCTTGGAAGAATTCCTGGTCGGTCAAGACGGAAACGGCCGACGCGCCCTGCTCATGGTATGTACGGGCAAGCCCTAGATAATCGAACTGTTCCGAAAACTCCTCTCGCAAAAGCCCAAGGCTCGGCGACGCTTTCTTGATTTCCGCGATCAAGGCCGGACTGGTGGGGGGCTTTGTTGCATTCAAGGTGACGGCAAACCCAAGAGCCGGCGGGGCATCCCGGATCTTCGCCTTGAGTTCGGCCAGATAGGAACGGCTCTGTTTGTGTCTGAGTTCAGCTCGCTTGTGCTCAAGGATGCGATCGAGAATCATGAGTCAGTCATGCTTTCTTGGTAAAGGCAATGAGCCGATCCAGCTTCTCTGCTCCGGCACCCGAGTCGATCGTCTGCTGCGCAAGACGGAATCCATCCTTGAGAGTTTTCGCTTTTTGGCCGACGACCATCGCGGGCGCGGCATTCAAACACACGATGTCCCGTCTCGGCCCCTTCCGGCCCTGGAGAACTTCCTTCGTCATCCGTGCGTTTTCCTCCGGCGAGCCGCCGACGAATTCTTTTCGCGCCGTACGCCGGATCTCGAACTCCTCCGGCGCGATAAAATAGCCTGATACGACACCACCTTTACCCTCGGAAACTTTCGTCCGATCCGACAAGGTGACCTCATCCAGTCCATCCAGACCGTGAATCACGAAGCAATGTTGCGAGCCTAGTTCCAAGAGAACACGCCCGAGGATATCCGTCCATTTCGCATCATAGACTCCCAGCACTTGATGCATGGCGCCTGCCGGATTCGCCAGCGGGCCAAGCACATTCAGAAGGGTCCTGATTCCCATCTCCTGTCGGACCCCGGCACACTGTTTCATGGCACCGTGATAGAGCGGCGCAAACAAAAACCCGATACCGACTTCGTCGATACAATCGGCCACGCGGCCCGGCTCGAGGTCGATCTTCACGCCGAGCATGCTCAGAACATCCGCGCTGCCGGATCGAGACGAAACGGAGCGATTGCCGTGTTTAGCCACGGTAATGCCGGCCCCTGCGACCACGAATGCCGCGGTCGTGGAGATATTAAACGTCTCGGCCCCATCCCCGCCCGTTCCGCAGGTATCGACAACGATCGACGACCCGACCCTGATTCGGGTCGCTCGTGATCGCATGGCGTTGACCGAACCGACGACTTCAGCGACTGTTTCACCTTTTTGCCTGAGTCCCATGAGATAGGCGGCCATCTGAGCCGAGGTTGCAGCCCCATCCATGATTTCCAGCATGACCGTCTCGGCCTCTCGGGCAGAAAGGTCGGTTCGGTCGGCCAATTTGGCAAGCGCGTCTTTGATCATGAGGCTCTCAGCAAAGTAGACCTCTTGCAGAATGCTCAAAAAGGCCGTCCGGCAAGGCCGCAGCGAGTGAGGCGGTGAGGCGTACCCTTCGGTACGTTGAGCCTCTGAGCGAGGCGAGAACGCCGCTGGCGGACTTTTTCAGCATTCTGTTAGAGTTTTAAGAAGTTGCGGAGTAAATCTTTTCCGACGGTCGTCAGAATCGATTCGGGATGGAATTGGACCCCTTCCACAGCAAGTGTTTTATGGCGGAGCCCCATGATCTCACCCTCGGCGGTCTCGGCGGAAATTTCACAGCAATCCGGAAGATTGACCCGATTCACGATGAGAGAATGATAGCGCGTCGCTTCAAATGGATTGGGTAACGATTGGAAGATGGTCTTGCCGTCGTGCTTGATCTGCGACGTCTTTCCATGCATCAAGCGGGGGGCACGGATGACCTCTCCTCCGAAGGCAACGGCCATCGACTGATGGCCCAAACAGACGCCGAGAATGGGCAGCTTTCCTCCAAACCGACGGATCGCATCGACTGAAATACCGGCTTCTTTGGGCGTGCACGGTCCCGGTGAAATCACGAGACGGCTCGGATGCAGCTCCTCGATCTGGTCGAGCGTAATCTTGTCGTTTCGGTAGACTTGCACATCCTCGCCTAATTCTCCGAGATACTGGACAAGGTTGTAGGTGAAGGAGTCGTAGTTATCGATGACGAGCAGCATAATTGGCTAACCTACCCCATAACTGTAGCACGATAGCAGAAATGCAGTGCCCGCTCCAGTGCTATGACACGGCAAGGTTGCTAAACTGCGGGGCACGCGTTCCATTCCTGTCGGGGCTCCACTTTGCTCACTCGGCTGGTCGTGTCGGTCGACCCACTGGATGCGGCAATCCCACCTTGCCTCTCTCAAGTCTTGGTTTGCGGACACCCGATTGGAATCGATCAAACCGTCCACCTGCGACCGTTCCGTGGACAATCGGTGGACATCCACCTACTGGTCAGTCCTCTGAGAACTATCACCGTATCGGCGTTGCTTCAATTTGCGGAGTACAGCTCTGAAAAGGCTGGTGTCGACAGTTCGATTCTGTCCCTCGACACCACATTCCCTTCAAAACAGTACTGGCAGGCTGCGGAAAAACCCTCCGTTCATCCTTCGAGAGCCTCAGGACGAACGGAGCGGCCATTGAATTTATTGAGGTTTTCCGTTCGTGCTGAGCTTGTCGAAGCACACATATCGAGTTTTTCCGCAACCTGCTAGACAATAGCCGCCTCACGCCATTCTTCCCCTCCCCCTGTTTTCAGCATTCTTCAGCGTCCTTTTTGGCCAAATGGTTATCCAACGCTTTATTTCGATTCGAGCAGTTGCCCATTCTGACCCACTTGGAAGACCAACAGCTTGCGAGCGAGGACACCGTGGCGATCAAAGGACGTGGGGCCGAGAAAGGATGGGAGCGCATCGGCCTGCTCGAGATAGGCACGGAGTTGCTTGCCGGACGCAGCACCTCCGCGAATACCCGTAAGGATCACCTCGGCCGCCTCATAGGCTTGGGCAGCAAACGGAGTCGACTCGGTACCGAAGCGCTGCCGATAGGCCTCGACAAACTTTCGCGCGGAGGGAGCCTGGCTCTCTGCGAAAAAACTATCGACGAACAGGCCTCCCTGAATCGCTTTGTCGGGAAAGTGTGCCAGGTCCGAGCTGTGCCAAGCGCTGCTTCCGAGGAGCCGCACCTTCAGGTCGTGGAAGCGCAGTTGTGTGGCGATGAGGACGGCTTGCAGAAATGATCCCGGCAAATAGATCGCGTCAAGGGAGCGATGGGAGGATAGGGTGTGCTGCCCCTTCCCGTCCTGGCGACTGTCGGATGCTTTCCCGCGGTTCGTTTGACGATCCTGTTGAATGCGACGCCAGTAGGCGGATTTCAAGCGAGCGATCTGCTTCGCAAAGTCGGTTTCCTGCTCCTGATAGGATTCCACGTCGATCACCTCGCCTCCTTGGCGCTTCGCTTCCTCAACAAAGAAATGAGCCAGTTGGCGACCGTAGCTATTGTCCGGGTGCATGACGGCGAATCGGCGGTAGCCGAGTCGACCCATCGCATAGGCCGCGAGCTGCTCGGCCTGAAGCCGATAGGTCAAAGCCGTGCTGAACACATAGGGACTGAGCTGCCGCACGTTAGGCAGGGTGGCAATGGGGGTGATGAGGGGCACCTTTTCATCATCGGCCACCTTGGCGACGGCTTCCACCTGCAGGGACAGGAGCGGGCCGATCACGGCCAGCGGGTGCGAGTCATGCAGCAGTGCGCTCAACTGCTTCTCGATTGGTGTAGCGCCGTGTGCCGTATCATGGAGGGCAAGCTGGACCACCACCTTCCCAGTCTCGCGGTTGTGCCGATCGATCGCAAGTTGAATCCCGCGCAGGACCTCTTGTCCATGCGGAGCCATCGGGCCGGACAGAGGAAGCAGCGCGCCGATCCTGAACAAAGGCACGGTAGGAGAGACAGATGGGCCTTGCTTCTGGCTCGATGGAGCCTGGCAGGACGTGATGAGAAGCAGGAGGGTTAGAAGACAGCAGAAGCGGCCGTCCATGCGAAACATCTTGGGACGCACTGCTTCGTTAGCTTTGGTATCATTGCTATCTCTTGAACAAGGGCATGGTCGACTGAAACATGAGCGAAACATCGAGTGCTATCCTAAATCTGAGAACAGCACCGCACATGCGGGAAGGAACCATAGAACAAGTCACGGCGACGTTACCGCCTTTGAAGCAACGCCGTCTGTCGGAAGCCGGGGGCGCTGGTGTTGAACAGAGGGGTGCCGGGCCAGCGCATAGCGAGTTCAAGGGCCGCAGCGACACGTTGACGTTGTTTGCCGATCCGGAGCACGTGATTCAATGACTCAATGGCCATCGGTTGACCGCAGAGATAACGCGTCCCGTTTGTGAAGCGACTCTTGTTTTGGCTCCACCACTTCTCAATCAATTGAGGATCGGACCAGGGCAAATCTTCGTCGGCATCCATCGCTACATTCTCATCTTCCGGGTCTTCTGTTGGCCCAGCTTCAAAGCCTTCCGGCTTGTCTGTATCCAAGTCTTCATAAGCGAGATCGATTCCGGTGATGAAGGTGAAGGATTCTCCTGCCACCCGGGCCATATTCGGATTTGCCATCTGTTGAATGAGCCAGGGAATGTTGGCTGGATCACCCATCACTCCGGCTGCTTGCACGGCAAAGCGAAGCGTCGCCGGATCGCTGGCGAGCACCTTCAGCCAGGTCTGACCTAGCTCTGTAGACATCTGTCTTAGCGCCATTGCACAAGCCTGCTCGCGTTTGGGGGGCCCGCTTTTCACAAACTGACGCAACACAGGAATGGCCGCTGGCTCTCCAAGCAAGGCACCGGACCAGGCTGCCCAATATCGCACTGTTTCATCCTCGGCCTTGAAGTTTTCCTTCACAGCACCGAGCAAATCCTTGCGTCCCAACTCACCAACGGCTTTCAACGCACGTGCGCACAAGACGAGATTTCGAGACGTAACGGCTTGCGTCAAGGCTTGCTTAGGATCAACGCGGTGGACGGCACAACCAGCAATGCCGACCTGTCGATGAAGATGCACCTGCGACGTAAGGAACCGCTGAATGTGCGGGGAAGCCTGCTCGAAGGGAAGCCACCCAAGCGCGGAGATCATACCAGTGACGAGTTCCGGTTTAGCCGTCACAGCATCAAGCACCGCCTGAATGCGCGCCTCAACTCCGGATTCGAACGCCATGACGGAGGCGGCAAACACTTCACCAGCCTCTTCGTTCGCCAAAGCGGCCTTGCAGAACTCCCATCCAGCTTCCCCGGCCACCCGCAACCCGTCCAGATGTGCCTCAACGCGGTCATCCAGCTTCGCCAGATCCTTCAACGGATAGTGCGGTTGACGGATCGCATTCGACCGGAGCAACCAGAGAAAGGCCGCTTCTTCGGCATGTTGGGAAACAATCTCGGTGATAATCATAGGTTCTCTCGACTTACGACTGTCGCATCCAGCCTGATCGCACTTACCATTTAAAAGATCATTGATCTCATTTGCAAAAGGGGCTCACATGGAGCGCATCGTCAACCTCCATATTGAAAAACTCCCCGAGGGCCTCTACCTTGCGACCTCGGACGCAATACAGGGTCTCATGGTGCAAGGCCGTACGATCCAAGAAACCATCGAGATCGCCCGTGATGTCGCCAAAAAGCTTCTGGAGGCAAAACAGGAACGCGAAGGAGAACTCCCACTCCCTCCCGCACGTGATGAATTCGATTATCCCCTCATTGTGAATGCCTAATAGGGCGACTTCCTGGGTTTAAGTATCGGGAAATCGTCTGACAACGCTTGCCTATGTGTTTCGCGCAAAGACTTGTTCCAATCTGTCTCTAGTGGCTCGGCTGAGTCCGCGGGGCGATCAGCTTGAGACGCGGAAAATAGGCACGAAACCGTCTGGCGTCCCGGGTGAGCAGTGGAAGGTCCGCCACCACTGCGTGCCCGCCGATGAAGAAATCCGGCAACGGCGCCACTTTCTTTCCACCTTGTCGCCGGTACCGCAGAAAGACTTTTCCAGCCAGAAACAAGGCCTCCTTCGGAATCGCCAGCATGCGGAAGCCCGCCGCACCAAGCGCGGCTTCGAGTTCTTCAATGCGCTCGAATCCGATCGACACCTCGGCGTAGATGATCGGGTTGATAAACAGCGGTCCTTCTTGTGCACACTGCTCGAGCACGCCTTGCGACCAGTCCGCCCAGGTTGGATCGTTCCCGAATACATCCAGGATGACATTCGCATCAACCAACACCCCTTCATCGGCCACGGGTCAACGCCATAATTTCCTCGGTCGTCATTTTCACCGTCGCAGTTCCGCGAAGCGCGGCAACGCGTGAGGACCTGGAAGCCGATCCATTGCGCTTGATGAGCCGATAGCTGCCATCCTTCTGCTTCACAAACTCGACTTCTGAATGAGGGTTGATCCCAAGCTCCTCGCGAACCTTCCTTGGAATCGTCACTTGTCCCTTGGTGGTGACTCGCATGCGGATACCTCCTCGTGTATTACTTTTAAGAAGTAAGAGTAATACAAAGGATGCCCGTCGTTCAAGGCCACTTGCTTGACATGGCCTTCATGCTCCGAGAGGATGAACGCGAAGCGTTTCCCGTTTCGCAGCCGCAAGCGACTGTCGGTCAAATGCCAAGAACGTCACGGTTGAGGACACCCACTCACGCAAACTCAATGCTGAAGCCAAATGCAACGCATCGTATCCACGTATCCACGCAACCCACGATGAGCCGCCAAGTCCCCTGCGTCCTTGACGATCCGGTCCGTGACTTCTATCGAGATATACCGCGTCCAATCCTCAACAAAAGCATCCACGATGCGACGATACGCCTGAGCCGATAGCCGAGCCTCCCGGCGAATGCGAGCAAATGTGGCTCGCGATTCGACATAAGCAAGCAGCGATGTCGCGACAGCTTCTGCCTCATCCATAGCCGCTGCGAGTTCTCGTGACATCGGTTCGTTCACATAGAGCTTGACCAACGCGCTCGTGTCCAAATAGAGCATCATCGGCGATCTTCAATCACCATCTCAGATAACGTCCGCTCGCGGATCACGGGCCGCCTGATTGCCCCACGCGGTTTTCCTCCACCCCAACGCACAGCTCCCTCACGCAGCAAAGGCTCTAATGCCCGCTTGAGGTTCGAGGTCCTGGCTGGAACAATACGTGCCACGAATCGCCCACGCTCTGTCACCATGATCTCCTCGCCGGCTTAGACAAGCTTTAAGTAACGGCTCAGCTGATTTTTCAACTCCCGCACACCGACTTGCGGCATAGCACCCTCTCGACTCAAATGATGCCACATTTTCGACGCCCACAACCTTCGACCCGACATTGATTCTTCAGGACAAGGATAGACCATTGATGCACGCTTCGATCATGATCGAGAGGCACCCACAGTGAAGAAACCACAGAAAAGCCGCTTCCCCAGCGCCCCCAGCGATCGCAGTCTGCGATCGAGTCTAAACCGTGCCTACAACGATCTTATGAAACCCGGTCAGTCTGACTTGCCATCCTTTACGAACAAGATTTTTCCCCCTTCTACCTTCCATAGGCCTGCGCGCGCGCTGACGTAAATTGGCTTTTGCCAAACCAGGTTGAGATAGACATGTATCTCAGTAGGCATTTCTGCGATGAGTTCAGTGACCACAATTCCCGCTGTATCGCGTGTTGCTTTGAGTTGCAAGCAACTTTTGGATAGTTTTGACGCCTGCAGCACCTTCAGCTCGTCTTCCGAGACATCGACCCGTACGTGCCCTCCAACTATGATGTCCTCCGGCTCCGTGGTCGCGGCAAGCAGATAGATCGCCCATCCTTTGAAACCTGCAACATTGCCGGGAACCATCACGGGATTGTATCGATCCGAGCATCTTTCGGTCAGCGCTTCAATGGCAAGCTGACGGGCACGAACCATGTTCTGTTGGAAGGGCGGAAGGGGTATAGGCGGGTCGTGCCTGGCTGCTTCACTCTTCCATGTCGGACCGGTCATTGAGTCCCACGTGAAACATACGTCGTATAGGCTCACATATTCGTCTGAAGTTTTTCCGAAGAACCGGACAACGGCGCATCGATTATCGGGTACGACAATCCACCCTTGCCGCCGTGTGTCAGTGCGCATGGTTGGATCTCTCGAAACAACATCAGCACCCTTCGCTGCTATGACATCCTCCATAAAAATCCGGCGCCCAATCTCCTCAGCCAAGCGTACTTTTTCAATCCATTCCTGCGGGAGCATCCTTGTTGATTCAGTAGCCGGAGAGTCCGCTGGAAGGGAAGCCAAACGGTCCTTCGTCCCGTGACACCCTACTAAGAAGAGCGCGACACAGAACAGAAGCATAACTGAGGGCATCGATCGTGATCTTGCTTTCATACCCTAGAGTTACGCAGAGTCACAGCAGCTTTTGCGGTCTGCGTGCTTCTGACAATCGGCACTTTTTCTTCGCTCGACATAGCGTGACCGCCGCACCCACCACCATATTCAAACTATGCGAAAAGTCGCATTTGCCGAAAGCCGGGCGAGTGGGTGTTGAAGAGCGGCGTGCCTGGCTGGCGCATTGCCAACTCCACTGCACTAATCGGCTGGAAAGATCTTAGCCCCACTCGCCTCTCCTTCGTGATAAGTCAAATAGTCATGCCAGACCTCGATTCTGCCCACCCATACCTCGCCCCTTTGGCCATCGAAACCGGCAGTGAGTGAATTACCACTGACCGCGACTACAGCCGCTTCCCAAGTTTGCGATGTTGCCATCCCCTTCATTGACCGCCCCACAAATGATTCCCGACTCCCTTTTTTTATTCTAACTTTCGAGCATATTCATCATTGCGGAGTCTTTTAATTAACTGAGCCTCGCAGCTCATTGCTAATCACGTTGTCAGATTGTGCGTCAGGGAATCGCGAGAATCGTGACGCTTCGATTGTGACGGTTCCGGTAATCCCGCCTTCTTGGGTCTCCTCTGCGGTGGTTCGTGTCACGGTATAGACGTAATTTCCTGGCGCGGAAAAGCACAGACTGGCATATTCATTTTCCTTCACCCGCGCGACCATGACGAACCCCAGTGCCACAGGCCCGAATCCTTTCGCGCAAAAGATATTCCCCGTGTTAAGCGATCCCACAAACCAGATGTATACCGGGTCGCCGCTCATATTCACCCACCTCACCTCGTCGAATCGGCCGGCAGTGATCTTCTGTGGAGTAAGATACTTACCTATTCCAACCGGAACGACCTGTCCTGTGAAAGATGATTCGGGAAAGACAGGGCGACTCGCACACCCCACTGTCACAAGGGCGATAAGATACAGAAAGACGAGACAGAATCGCTTTGGATTCATGGCCCCACTCCTTTCTGCCCATCTCGAACGATCGCTCACACGTAAAGAATGGGCCGTTCACTGATCGATGAGGATGGCGCGAATACAGACATCCAGCAATGATTCCCGACCCCCTTGTTTGTTCCGCGGCGATAATCATAGGTTCACTCACTTACGACTGTGTGAATAACATTGATCTTGGCCAACTGGCGGCGCTAACATATCTGCGATGAGTTTACTTGCTCGTATCACGATCAATCCCGCGCAGTGTGGAGGTCGTCCCTGTATTCGCGGCATGCGGATCCGAGTGAAAGACGTCCTCGACCTGCTTGCTGCGGGCGTGGCACCGGAGACCATCCTGCATGACTATCCCTATCTTGAGAAAGAAGATATTCAGGCAACCCTAGAGTTTGCCGCCGCCCAGTCAGATCACGTCATGCTTCGTGCCGGATGAACTTCCTGATTGATGCTCAACTCCCTCCAGCATTGTCTCAGCTCATCATATCTCTCGGTCATGGAGCCGTTCACGTCGAAGAAGCAGGAATACTCTTCGCAACGGATCAGGCGATCTGGGATTATGCTGTCGCCAATACCCAGACCATCATCACAAAGGATGAGGACTTTAAGAACATCCTCTTGCTTGCCTCCACGCCGACAACGCCCGTGGTCTGGGTCCGAATCGGAAACTGCTCCAACGCAGCGCTCATCGAATGGTTTCAACCTCTATTTCCTCACGTACTCACACACCTTCAGAAAGGCGAAATGCTCATAGAGCTTTATTAGCCCCTCATCCCGCTTTCGGCTGCTACGCGTAGATTCGTCACCCTAAAAAGGATCCCAATAACTGTGGACGCCACCGGTCCAATGCGTACGACTCGCTGTGCAGCGGATCCTCGATTTGCATGCTGTTTCACAGAAGAATGACTCCCGACCCCTTTATTTCATTCACGTCGTTACACCACCGTTCCGAATCATCCCGGCGACATGCCCGAAGGAACCCTTCGTGCCATCCTCAAACGAGCCGGAGTCTCACCGGACGAATTTCCAGACACCTCTCGTTGTAATAAGTCAAATAGTCATGCCAGCCCCCAGCCACGCTCTACCTTTGCGCAGTCACCCGTCGATCCCCGAAGCCGGTGACTTTCCATTTCCCCTTCTGTTCCTTGACGAGGTCCGCATAATATTGGTGCATTACTGGTGTGCGCGCGGGGTGTCTAACCAAACGGATGTTCGTTGCGTCTTCGTTACGTTCGAGAATCCAAGCGTCCACACGGGCGATACCATCTTTTCCAATGATGCAGTCGGCCACTTCCAATTCGCGTAGGAACTGAACTCGGTACTGAGCGAAGGCCTTTCCAAACACCTCGTTGGGGTTGCGCACAGAAGCCAGGACCGTCTGGCGAATGGCCTCAAGTTCTGGCGTATCAATTTCTAGTATTCCTGAATGCAACTGAAACTTTGCCGTCAATGGTTTTTCGTTCATACAATGTTCTCTGGTTACAGGCTTCCTTGCGTCGTTGGTATTACCCAAACAATGATAAAGAACAAAGAATTAGGCAAACGTCCTGGCTCACTAAGCTGTTTAACCAAGCGACCACGTTTTTTATACCTATCAAGGGCATTTGAATTGTTTCGGATCGATTCTTTTAACATTCTCTAGTCTCTGTGGACCGGGCATTTTGTCCCCCTCCTTGGCCTTCCTCCATACTCCGCTGTCTTTCACCATCGCACCATCTGCTGATTTAGTTGTGATTCCAAGTGGATACTCGGCATGCAACATATCGTATATGGCTTTGGTATCCACAACAGTTTTACCGCTGGGGTCAAGTTTTCTAAATTTTGGTTCGCCGCGAAGGCCCCGGGCGATCGCCCATTCTTCCCCTTTTGTGTATGCCTCCATCTCCTTGGCCTCCAAACTCATTGATGCGGGTTGCTCCGTATGCAGTACCTCGTGATAGACAGTTTGAGCAGCTCCTACACAATCAGTGTTCGCTGAGATGACCACCTTATTTCCATTCGCAGAACCTCCCCATTCAGCGGTATTTGATACCCATTTCCCCTTTTTGTAGATTTGATCATCAAAAAACACCTTGGCCTTTGTCACTCTTAGCTTCTGCGCTTTCTTGACAACCTCCTTATCTTTTTTGCACAGAATCCTCAGCAAGCAATTCATGTCCCATTTGCTTTTGGACAATCCCCCTTGTCTTACACCTGATAGGTTCACCGTATTCAGGTGATTATGAAACATCTTGTCGGTCAGGCGGCAGGCACCCTTCCCTTCGAGTTTTACATCAAACGAGAACGTGATCCAGGTCGCTTCTTTTATGAAGGTACCAGACGCAATGCCGCCAACAGTGCCAGCCTCATCTCCCGTACTCTTACTGAATTCGGACCCGTAGTTGGCGCACGTATTACCCCCGTCTGCCGCAATCGTGGTTGTCCCTTTTGCCAAATCGCTAGACATAGCGATGTTGGGATAAGAAATTGGCACGGGCCCGCCTGGCGATGGAGTTTTACAGACGTCAGGGATTGTTGCTTGAGAAATACCGTTGCTGCCTTTGTGGCAGAGGGTTAGGTTATTGACGTTGATCGTGACCGGCATGGCATCATTCCTCGGAAGCAACGTATTGTCTCAACAGTGCTGCTCCACGGAGGGGGGTGCGCGCACTACTGCTCCAAGACAAAGTAACCGATCCTTTGGCGTATCGGCGGTTCCAAGCTGCGAGGGGTAGCGCAAGGGCGAGGGGACCGGAGGCGGCACCCACATCTCCCCAACATTCGGCGGGGGCGGTAAAACTGCCGGGATCGTCGAAATATTCGCGAGTTCGACAGATGGTGAAGCCGTATTCGTCGGCGCGGTACGTTTCGCCGTTGAAGTCGCAGTAGCTGTGTGCCACAGGGTACCTGGAATTAAGGACGCCCCGAAACGCGGCGGTGAGGCCCTCGCCAATACACACAGTCTGTGTGCCCATGAGTTTCAGTTCCTGTGCAGTTGCTACGGCCAATAGTTCGGCCAGCGGCGGGAGGCCGAGGCGGCGGGCCGTCGCGCCGGTGGTGACGAGGCAGAAGCCCGCGCCTTCGCCTGGCGTGAAGCCCCAACTGTAATTCACGGAGTGAAGGCGTCCGCCGAAATCAATGGCCTCCAGCCGTTCCAGATCCAGCCATGAGTCCGCGCCGCCGACGAGGCAGAGGAAAGCTTCGCCTCGACGCAACTGGAGGCACGCGTTTTCGAGGGCGAGTAGTCCGCCCGCATGGCCGTCCAGGACCATCTCGATGGGAGGATCTGTGGGACTAAACCCTGTCCCAATGGCGAAGCGGTCGAGAATGTTCTGTCGCCGGGTCGAGTCGGGAATGTTTTCCACCGAAAGGGCGAGATGGACAGATATCTGACGACGCAGGGCATGGAATTGGGCTGCGAGTGGATGCAGAGCTTCCTGCGCGGCATCCACGGCGAGGGTGACGATACGATCGGCGAGCGGGAGGGTCTCATCCAGCCACTCGGCACGGGCTACGACCATCGGTTCGCCATGCTTGTCGATCATAAACGGGTGTTCGGCGTAGGCGGAGATGCCGCAACGCACGGCAGCGGCGGCGGCCAGCACCGAACGGCCCACGGGTGTCTGCGCGCCGGCGCCGACGATGTAAAAGGCCTCATCTGAAAGTGTCGGTGCGTTCATCGGACTAGACGGCAAGTTCGGCCTCCGATTCCTCTTGCGCTCCGAGCGGCAAGCGTTTCTTCTCGATGACGACAGTTTCCTTGAGCGTGTAGAGAGTGTGGTGGCAAGGCAAAGCGGTCTGCCAAACCATAATGAGGCGGCGTTCCTCTGGTTCGATGATGACGGTGTGGAGTTGACCGCGATGGTGCGTAGTGCCGCCGTCGATGCTGGTGCTAAAGCCGAGACTGACCCTGGGCAGTCGGAAGCGCAGGGTTCCTTCCGCGCTGAGGTTGACGAGTACGACTTCCTCGCCGCCTTGAAGGAAGCCGTTGACCTGCTGGTCAACCGGGGCGCAACGGAAATAGGCGTCTTGAAAATCTCTCGGGACAAGGGGCTGGCGCTCCTTTTGCCAGGCATCATCGTAGGTACCGGCAAGTTTGGCGCGCGACTGCCAGTCGCACGGGATGGGGCCAAAGCCGGCGGGGCTGAGCTTGGCCTTGGGATTACGGACGGGTTCGCCGACATACTCGCAGTTGGGGACTGGTTGGCCAGAGACCGGGGCGCGACCGACTCCCACGGGATTCTCTGGGTCACGGTGAGCATTCTCCTCCGCGGCCAAGAGACCACCCAGTGCGCGTTCGTAGCAGATGGGCATTTTGACGAACGGGCACGGCCGGCTGGTGGAAAAGCCAAATAAGCCTTTCTTCCAAGTGCGATCACCTACGATGTGCAGACGCTTCATCACTGGTCCCACCTGCCAGCCCACATCTGCGAACGGTGCAGGTTGCCCGCCTGGGGCGTGAGCATGAGCGTGAACAATCACGTCCGTGCCGGGCTTGGTGCGGACCAGATCCATGTCGTAACGCAGGCTGCTCCGGCCAGGCTCGCCGAAAAACTTCGGCGCAAGGCAAACGTCTTCCTGCTCTTCAGCTACCACGACCTGCTCGTCGCCTTTTATGAAAAAGGTCGCGCGTACCGCAACAATCCAAATCTCCGCGCCTTCGGCGTCACGCACGAACGCGCGATCGGCCTTGAAACGGGTTTGGTTATTGATAGCCCACATGGGTCACGTCAGTTGATTTGGACATTGCCGCCGCGAATCCGATTTGTGCCGGATGCGCGATTGAGCACTTCGGTTCCACGGATGCGCACGCTCCCATCGGCGAGGAGTTGGATGCTCGCCTTGCCGCAGCGAATGACGATCTCCTTGTGAGCCGTCAGTGTGAGGGTCTCACCATCGATTTGCACGTTATCCGGCGTCCCATTCCTCGACAGAATTTGATTCAGCAAAGCGGCGCCGTCCGTATCGAGTCGCTGGAGGAAACCCATGACGATCGGCTTTTCAGGGTCTCCCTCTTCGAACATGAGCACCACGTTGCGCATGGCATCACACGGTTCAATCTTGACGATCGAGCGAGCCATCAACATCCGATCAGTCGGATTGGACGGATAGTCCACGAACGGCAGGCCTGAGCCCTCCGTCTTTGCAATCACACCGATCACCACGCCGTTGATAAGCCGAGCTGACTCATTGTGTTCCAATAGCTCCACCGACGTTTCGCCTTGCCGTTCCATGTCAGTTCTCCACGATTTTCTGCGCTTTCATGGTGATGGTGCCGCTGCCTTTGATGTTAATGTTGTTGCCGTTGATCGTGATGTCGCCGTTACTTTTCATCGTAATGGATGCGCTGCCGGTCTTGATCGTGATCTGATCGCCGGCGTTGAGTGTCATGTTCTTTCCGGCCGAGATCGTGACATTGTTACCCGCTGTGATGCCCACATCCTTGCTGGCTTTCTCCGTGATGCTGCCACCCGCGTCTACTGACTTGTTGGCGCCCACCTTCTCACTGCTCAACGCTCCCACCACCACCATCTTCGCTCCACCGATCTCTTCTGCCTTGGCGCCCGCCACCGTCTCGTTCATGGCCGCCCCGACGCTGATTTGATAGGCCGCGCCGATGCTGAGCGCCTTGGCCAAGGTGATGGTTTCCGCCGATGCCATTTGGACGGTCTCGGTTTCGTTTCCTGCCACCGTCAGCACCATGTTGCCGCCGATGGTCTCCGCATGGTTCGCGCCCACTGTGATCGTTTTGTTCGCGCCGACCGTCTCACTCTGATCGACCCCCACCGTCTTGGTCCGACTGTTGGTCACGGAGAGTGTTTCGTCATGGCCGACCGTCTGGTTCTTGTCGTTCTCGATCGCAATCGTCCAATCCTTCTGGGCGTGGAGATAAATCTCTTCGCTCCCCTTCCCGTCTTCGAAGCGGATCTCGTTGAACCCGCCGCCGGTGGAACTGTTGGACTTGATCGTGCTCTTGGTCTTCTCGGAGGGCAGCGGATAGGGCGGCATGTTGTCGGCGTTGTACACCCGTCCTGTAATGATCGGCTGGTCGGGATCTCCTTCCAGAAACTCCACCAGGACTTCTTGCCCGATCCGCGGGATGAACATGGCGCCCCAGCTCGCGCCGGCCCAGACCTGTGCGACCCGCACCCAGCAGGAACTCTTCTCGTCGTGGGCGCCTTCGCGGTCCCAATGGAACTGGACCTTCACGCGTCCGTGCTTGTCCGTGTAGATTTCCTCACCCGAGGGACCGACGACGATCGCGGTCTGCGGGCCTTCGAGCCTCGGCCTCAGCGTTCTACAGGCGGGACGGAATGGCACGTCGGCGGGGATGCACTGAAACTCATTGTGGTAGGGCGGCTCGTTCGCCACATTGGCCGCCGCCTCGGCTCCGAGCACCTGCGGCTGGTTCCCCTTGTGCGTCACTTTCAGAGTCAGGTATTCGCGATTCAAATCGGACCTGTGATATTGCGCCAATGTGAAGCGATACCCCGGGATGACCCGGCAACAATCGCTCCGACCCGACCCCACCTGTCTGATCGACTGGGCTTCTTCCAGCCGTACCTTCGCCAATGGGGTTCGCTCGCTGCTGTCCCGGCATTCACCGAGGTAGTCGTAGGCTTCCAATTTGCCGTCGGTTTTGGCCTGTGCGTCTCCCGTGATGTTCAGGCGCGGTTTTTCGAAATCGAAATCCTTAAGCTTCACCGCCCCGCATCGGATCTGCCGATGGTAGCGGAAGTCCGAGATATGCTCCTCACCTGGGACGCCGGCGGTCGCCGGGGCGTGATACACAATGGATGAGGCGCCTGATGGCATCGCGTAGGCCGACGGGTCGTCGCCCATGACCAGAACATGATTCGTCTCACTGTGCTCGAAGTAGTACCAGATCCCGTACTGTTCCATGAGCCGGCTGATGAATTGCAAATCTGATTCGCCGTACTGGACGCAGTAGGTCCGTGCCTTGTAACGGCCCATGTTCAGCGCGAACCGGAATTGATTGGCGGTCTGGCCCGCATCGAGGAGGACCTGTTTGATGATGTCCGGGATCGTCTTCTCCTGGAATATGCGGCAGTTGGCTCGAAGCCCGAGTTTCCAGATCGCCGGCACCACCTCGGCTCGATAGAGAGCCCATTTGCCCTCTTTCCCCGTTTGTTCGAAGAGGCTGACCAGTCCGTGAACAAAGCGCGTCCCCTTGGTCCCTCGGGCGGTGAGCAGCGCCGGCTGGCCGACGATCTGATCGAAATCGATCTTCTGGTCCGACGAGGCCAAGTCCAGGCTGAAGCGAAAGATTTCGGAGAGGCCTTCGCTGCCTTCGAACCGAACGATTCTGAACTTCTCCGCCGGGTAGGCGCCGGCCTTGAAGACATGCGGCGCTTCCGTCTGCGTATCGACGATCGGCATGGTGCTTACCCTTGCGCCATCGCGACTGCCTGGCGCTCCGAGAACACGAGATTGAAATCGCCGTTCGGAGTCAGCGTTAAACTCAACCGGTCCGGCAGACGTCCCTCGCCCATGCGTGAGAGAATCTCCGTCGAGATCCGCGGAAGGAGGGATCCCTGCATGATATGGTCAATGTTGCGCGCGCCGGTTTCGACTTCGATGCAGCGCTGCACGATCTGCTCGACCACGGCCGGCTCGTAGTCAAAGCTCATCCGGTGGCTCTCCATGAGCCGCTGCACCAGACGGCTCAGCTTCAGCTCGACAATCATCTTCATGGCACCGGCATCGATGGGATAGAAGGGCACGATGGTCATGCGCGCCAGGAGCGCCGGCTTGAAATGCCGGCTCAGCAGCGGCCTGATGGCCCCGGTTACCTCTTCCGGTGTCGGCCTCCTCGCACCTCCACAGAGTTGGAGGATCATGTCCGATCCCAGATTGCTCGTCATGAAGATCACGGTGTTCTTGAAATCGATGACGCGACCCTCGCCGTCCGCCAACATGCCCTTGTCGAACACCTGATAGAAGATGTTCATCACTTCCGATTCGGCCTTTTCGACCTCGTCCAGGAGCACGACAGAATAGGGCCGTTGCCGAATCGCCTCGGTCAGCACGCCGCCTTCGCCATAGCCGACATAGCCGGGCGGCGAGCCGATCAATCGGGAGACCGTGTGCTTTTCCTGGAACTCCGACATGTTCAATGTAACGACGAAGCGCTCGCCGCCGAAGAGGGCTTCTGCCACAGCCAGTCCTGTTTCCGTTTTTCCCACGCCGCTCGGCCCGACGAACAGAAAGACGCCGATCGGGGTGGCCGGGTTCCCGATGCCCGCTTTCGAGGCCCTGATTCCCCTCGCGATGGCCTCGATCGCATGGTCCTGGCCTTTGATTCTGGTCTTCAGGCGCTCGTCCAATTGTAAAATGGTCTGGGCCTCGTCCCTGACCATGCGGCCCACGGGAATGCCGGTCCAGTCGGACACCACCTCCGCCACGACATCCGTATCCACTTCTATTCTAATGAGCGGATCTTTGCCCTGAACCTTGCGCAGGTCCGCCCTGGTTCGGTCCCACTCGGCACGATAATGGTCCACGTCGCGCCCTCCTTCTTCCAGCATTTTCGCCCGCATGGCCAGGACCGATTCAGCCAGCACCTTCTCCTCGTGCCAGCGTGCCTCCAATTGCTCCACCTCCTGCTTGCGCCGGGCAATCGTCTCGTCGAGTGAACTGATCCGTTCGGGCTCCACCGGAACACCGCTGAGCAGATCCCGTTGATAGGCTCCCCGTTCCCGTTCGAGCGCCTGGATGATCCGTTCGATGTCCTCCAGACGAGCGGGTTTGCTCGTGAGGCTGATTTTGATGCGCGCCGCAGCCGTGTCCAGCAGATCGACCGCCTTATCCGGGAGTTGGCGCCCTGAGATGTACCGGCTGGACATGCGTGCGGCCGCGACGACGCCTTCGTCCAGCACTTGGACCTGATGGGCCTCTTCGTACTTGCTCCGCAAGCCGCGCAACACCAGGATGGCATCCGCTTCGGACGGCTCATCCAGCTTCACGAGCTGGAACCGCCGCGCCAGCGCTGCATCCTTTTCGAAGTACCTTTTATATTCAGACCAGGTCGTGGCGGCGATCGTGCGCAACTCGCCGCGCGCCAGGGCCGGCTTGAGGAGATTGGCGGCATCGCCCATGCCCGCCATGCTGCCGGAGCCAACCAGCATGTGGGCTTCATCGATGAACACAATGATCGGTTTCGCTGAAGCCTTCACCTCGTCGATGACCGACTTCAGTCGATGTTCAAACTCGCCCCTCACACCGGCGCCGGCCTGGAGCAGACCCAGGTCGAGCGCCAGCATGTCCATATTCCGTAGAAGATCCGGCACGTCCCCTTCGACGATCCGTAGGGCCAAGCCTTCGACGACCGCCGTCTTCCCGACTCCTGCCTCGCCGACCACGATCGGATTGTTCTTCCGCCGGCGCGCCAGGATATCGATCATCTGCCTGATTTCCCGATCCCGTCCGAAGACCGGATCGATGCAGTTGGCGCGCGCCCGCGCTGTGAAGTCTACGGTGAAGCGCCCCAGTGCCGTTTCCGCTCCCCGACCGGCGGCTTCTCCTCGCGCCGCAGCCTTGGCTGCTTCTCCTTCCGAAGACTTGGCCGTCATGTCGAAGAACTTGTGCTTCAGTTCTTCGGCTCGGACCTGTTGCAACAGGTCTTCCCCAAACCCGTAGGCGAATCGACCGAGATCCTGCACCATCGCGAGAAGGAGCGCTCCGGACCGGATCTCGGATAAATTCAAATCGATCGAGGCGATCAGCCAGGTGTTCTGAAACCACTCGATGAGGCGCGGCGAGAAGACAGGCTTGGCGGTGTTTCCGGACTTGAATTCTTCCAGGGCGCGTTGCAGGACCTTCTGCAGGTGGGCCGGCTCAATCCCGAAATGGGTGAGGATGACCTGGATGTCGGCGGTTGAGTCATCCAGCAATTTGAGCAGCATATGCTCGACGGCGACCTCATAATGTGTGCGGGACAGACAGAGACCAGCCGCGGATTCGAGCGATTGGCTGCAGAATCGATTCAAGCGACGGATCAATGACCGTCTATCCACTCCATCCATAGCGCCCTCTTTCTCAACCTGCACATGCTCAGCGCGATGTGACCTGCGCCTCGGTCGAACCGAATTGAAAAACAACGCGGCGTGGACTTCCATCGCCTGTTTCGGCAGAGAGCCAGCTGGTCTGCCCGAGGCGAACGGGAGCCCCGTCTTCCTTCGACGTGAGCCGCAGGACAGACACATCGTCTCCGCGTAAGACCAGTTCCATGTCCACGTCAAATCGGTCCTGCACAAACCACTGCACCAGCGCCGACACAATGTGCATCCCGGAACTGCCTGGAAGCAGCTTGACGAATGTGTCGTGACTCATCGGTCCCATGGAGATACGGAAGCTGGACTGCCGACTCAACACCTTTTGACCAAGGGTACAGTTCTCTCCCAACGCACAGTTTTTCAGGCCGACCGCCGGCTGTTGCTCTCGCGGTATCGGAACCCATCGACCGGTGCACTGTTCGATATGGACTTCGATGTCGTCGAAGAAGTCGCTCAACAATCCTTCCAAGGCGGAGGCCGACCGCGGTCGCTGGTTCAAGAGCCCCGCATAACGCAGGAGCCGGCTCCTCGGCAGTCCGGTCCTTCGCGTCACCTCCTCGGTGCCCAGGCCGAGGAAGGCAAACATCCGTTCAGAAAACCGATCTTTGCCGGAAGGGTCGAATTGCATGTGGTACCGGTATTTGACCCAAGAGCGGTACAGGAGCGAGAGCAACCGGTGATGAAACAGGTCCAGGAACGCGCGGACCGGTTCATCCCCATTTTCGCGAGCCATCAGGTCTTCGGTGTAAAAAGGGGGCAGCGGCGAGGTCGTCCCATAGAGACCTAGAAAGGTCGTCGTCAACCGGAACCGAGGCGGATCCTTCCGCGTTTGCTCCAAGCCGGCCACATCGGAGACCGGAAACGCGAACGAGAGATCCGGCCGGAACCGAACCAGCTCCCGATCAGCCGGCCCTTCAGCTCCAACCGAGGCTTCCGGTCGGTAGAGACGCTCCAACAGGGAAACGAGCTGATAGAAGGAATAGTCCTGTGCCCTTGCGAGCAGATTCGCAATCACAGGAGGACTTGTTGTCCGATCCTGACCGGCCATGAAAAGAATTCCCCTTGTTCGATCAGTTTGACGTGGAGCTCCGTGAAGGAATTCAGGGACGCATACAGAGCGAAAAACTCATTGAGGAGGCCGCCGAATAAAAACACATCGCCTTCGCCGGCAAAGTGCCCCCCTTTCAGCGAGAGCGTGATTTCCGTCCCACGAACCGAAGCCCCCCGGAACAGATAATCCTTCCCACAGCTCTGTATATCCACGATCCCGTCCAACAATCTGATGTGGGCCCGTCTCGCCTGATCATCCTGGCGCGCGGCGAAATTGTAGAGATCGAGCAGTCCCCGCAGGGTCTCCACGCGAGTCAGCGAGAGATAGTTCAATGAAAGGTGCGAGAGCAGCCGCCAATGAATATCGCCGCCCAGCGGCACAGGGCCGCGTGCCGAGACCTGGACCACATTGCGGAACTGCGCAAACCCGGGCGAGCTATCGGTCGGTACGTGAATATCTCCCACATGGAGCTTGCCGGGCAGATCCCGATTCGTGCAGGTCACATCGAACGTCACGATCTCCGTCAGGACATCCAGTCCTCGGACCGGCACCTCATCTGCGTTGACGAACGAGACATAGGTTTCGCACGCTCCATCGTTCGTCATCGATTGTCGCAGATGTGTCTGGTAATAAATCGTCGATGGCCCTGTCCCGATGCTCTGGTGAAACGAATAGAAGGGTTCGTACCGCAACTCTTCCCCGGTCCCACGCAAGTGTCCGACCGCACGATCCACCGAAAACAGTTCATAGTGCGCAGCCGGAGCCGCCGATGGACGAAGCAGATATTCAGTCCGTTCATGGCTGACTTCGATCGGCTGGGAGTCCAGCCTGAATAGATTCACGATGGGAGAGCAGAACAACCGGACATGGTCTTTGGTCAGCCGCAACGACGCCGGCGGAGCCTTCGTGAGGGTGATGAGCATTTCAAATGTCGTCGCGGTCCCTCGTCTGGCCAGCGGCCGAAGGTCCGACAGATCGACGGCCAGAAACTTCTGGGGGAACGCAAAATACTCCTGTAGCAACCGGTACCCGTCGAACGACGTCTTGGGATATGGCAACAGCGCCTCATCCTTCGCAAAACCGAACGGTTGGATCTTGCAGTCAGGCAATGCAACTTCCTCAACGGGGCGCCCTTGCCCGCCGAGACGCAGCTTGATCGTGCCGGCGTGGTGGCACAACCAGTAATACAGCGTGTACGCCGGTTCACCGACCAAATGGAGCCGTAACCGCTCGATTCCCGCTTGTCCCAACGTCGCACCCGGTAGCATCGTGAAGTGAAGCCGCAGTGCCGAATGCCCTCCACTGGCGGTTTGGAGCGAGACCTGTTCCAGCTGGAGCGGATAGATGTCCACATCAGCGGTCGTTCGAAAGCGGCAGCGCGTCCCGTCGATGTCCCGCGACTCGACGACCGTCTCCATCGCGGGGATTCGCTTCCATTCGGTCACGGCCCCGGGGATCGGCGTGAATTCGAGAAGACTCATGGCGGGAATCGGCCGAAGATAATGAGGCCACAGCAAATTCATGACCCCATGAATCAACTCGGGAAACTCATCGTCCAGCTTCTGTCTGATGCGGCCGGTGAGAAAGGCGACGCCTTCGAGTAATCGCTCGACATCCGGATCGTTTCCGACCTCCGTCAGGAAGTGCGCCTCTTTGGGATGCGCTTCCGCAAACTCCCGGCCCAACTGCCGCAAGAAATCCAACTCATCTCGATAGTACCGATTAAACGCCACGTCCTATTCTCCCGCCTCTACAGGGTCCCGCCATGCGCCGGCGGCTCACTCATTCTTCGACAACCACCAGCCCTGAAGGGCTGATCTCGGTTTGAAATTCCACATGCGGTTGTCGTTCTGAGACGAGTGTCCCCGCAATCTCAAATCGAAGCACCGACTGTCCTGGTTCGGGAGGCACATGGGTTACGGATACATCACGCAGTCGGGGTTCGAATTGCGCGATGGACCTCAAAATGGCGGCTTGCACCTCTTCCACGGCGGCCGGCTGCTCTTGCACGAACTCCGTGAGGTCCGGCATCCCATAGGTGGGTTGTACCAAGACTTGATCCGGTCTGGTGTTGAGCATTTTGCGGAGATGCCGGAGCACCGACTCGGCAAGCAGATGCGGGTTGTCCCTGAGCGATTTGGGCCTCGCAAGTCGCTCATCGCCCAGCCGTTCCAACAACCGACATTCTCGCCCCATGTCCGCCTCCGCCCCCCTTACTTCGGTGCTTTCCAATCATCCTGCGCTTCTTTCTTGTCCACCTCATGCCTCCAGATCGCTTTCCGATAGGTAAAGGAGACATCCTCCATGTGACCGAACTCCCCCGACGATTTTTGGAGGCAATTCGGCATCCATGGATGCATGGACACGATGATGGCATCCTCCAATTTTGTCGTGAAGTAGTGCTCTTCGGTCCCGTCTGCGGCAATCCGGTACCATTTGATCTCAACGGATTTCAGGTGCTCTCCGGTGCAGAGCGCCATGTACAGGAGCGGCGACGCCTTGTCCACCACCTTCACGATCTTCAGCGGCCCATGCACCCGTTTGCCTGAGGCCAGGCCCGTCTGTGGATCAGACGGAATACGCACTTCGTGTTCGAACGCCTGGACCATCATCGTCCCTTCACGCCCTTTGAGGTCGCAAGAGCCCTCAATCTTGCCCTGTTTTTCCCCCTCAGCTGTCAAATAGGCTGGAATTGGCATGGTGTTCTCCTCCTTTACTTTTTCTTGTCCAGCTTCCCGACCAGGGACAGCGTGAAGAACGCCCCCATATACTTGATATGCGGCACCACCTTCAGATCCACCCTGTACCATCCAGGGTTGCCTTCCACATCGCTCACCGTCACTTGGGCGTCCCGCAGGGGGCGTCGCCTGCTCACTTCATCGGTCACGACATCCATTGCGGAGACGTACTGGCTGATCCATGTATTGAGTTCGCGCTCCAAATCCGCGCGGTCTTTTGTCCCGCCCAGTTTTTCCGTCTGCAGCACCTTGATGTAATGGGCCAAGCGATTGATGATGAACAGATAGGGCAGTTGCGTGCCAAGACGATAGTTGGCCTCCGCCACCTTGCCCTCGGCGCTCTGTCCAAATGTTTTCGGACGCTGAGAGGAATTGGCCGAGAAGAAACAGGCGTTATCCGAACCTTTCCTCATGGTCAACGCAATAAACCCGGCATCCGCCAACTCCTTTTCCCGTTCACCGGAAATAAGAATCTCGGTGGGGATCTTCGTCTCGACGCCCCCCATTGCCTCAAAGACATGGACTGGTAGATCGTCTACCGTCCCGCCGCTGCTCGGGCCGATGATGTCCGTGTACCAACGCGACCTGGCAAAGCTCTCGGTCAAGCGCGTGGCGAAGGCAAAGGCCATATTGCCCCAGAGATAGCTTTCGTGGCCGTTACTCAAAGATTCGTTGTAATTGAACATCTTTGCCGGATTCGTCTCCTGGCCGTAGGGCAACCGCAGAAGGAACCGCGGCACACAGAGCCCGACGGATCGGGAATCCTCCGAATCGCGGAATGCATTCCACTTGGTGTACTGGGGGCCTTCGAAGTGCGTCTTCAGGTCCCTGAGATTCGGCAACCGCAAATAACTTTCCATCCCGAAAAACTTCGGCCCGGCCGCCGCCACAAACGGCGCATGGGCCATCGTGGCCACGCTGGAGACATACTGCAGGAGTTTGACATCTTGGGGACCGGGGCCGAACTCATAGTTCGCGATCAGGGCTCCGATGGGATTCCCCCCGAACTGCCCGAACTCCGCCGTGTACATGTGCTTGTACAGGGCCGACTTGGTAATGTCCGGGGCCTCCACGAAATCGGTCAGTAGTTCTTCTTTCGACACGTTCAACATCTCGAATTGAATATTCTCCCGGAAATTGGTCCGGTCCACCGCCAACTTCAGCCCGCGCCATGCAGATTCGAGTTTTTGAAACGTGGCCTGGTGCAGAATAGCGTCCACCTGCGCGCTCAGTTTCTTATCCATCTCGGCGATCATGTCGGCCACCATGGCCTGATTGACCTTCATGTCCTTGCGCTCGGGCGCGAGGAGATGTCTGATGAGCTCTTCGAGCGCTCGCTTGGCGTCCGAATAAACCTCATCCTGTGGTCTGATATCGAGGGGTTTCAACATCTGCTCGATGAGACTGGTTTCAGCCGCTGCGACCGGTGCCTTTGTAGATTGGGTCTCTTGTGTCTCTGCCATGACCTATCCTCCTCCCCTGTGCGCGGGCTATTGCGATTATCCCACGCCGAGTTCTTGAAGCAGCTGCTGGCGCGTCGCAGCATCCCCGATCAGACTGTCGATCATTTTCTTGAAGGCCGGCACGTTCCCGAGGGGTCCCTTCAATGATTGGAGCCCCGCCCGCAGTACCAGCAGTTTATTGAGTTCCGGCACCTGCTGAACGATAGAGTCAGGGTTGAAATCCTTTATCCCGTTGATCCGGATCGTGACCGGCATATCCTCCCCTTCTCGACCGGACAGCCTGTTCGGAACCGTCATCGACAGCTCGAGCTGCTGACTCCGCATGACCTCGTCGAAGTTGTTCTTGTCGATGCAGATCTTTTTGCGATCCTCCAGCGGTGTATCGTCCGTCCTCATCGTAAAATCGCCTATGAATTCCATCTTGAGCGGAAGCTCCTTTTCTTCCTGTGCCCCCTCGGTTGCCGGCTTAAAGACGATATTGACCCTTTCTTCCGGTGCCACTGAACCTTCTTTTCCACCTGGCATGGCGTACTCCTTCCTGTATGACGTTGCACCCAAGACGCCGGCTTGTGTCGTTATGGAAGCGGCCGCGCCGATGTGCGTTTCGTCTCCATATCCCACGCGGACAACACATCCACCCGACAGATGCGGCGGTACAGTGCCTCTCGCCGACTGGACCATTCTGGGACCGGTCGCTTGGAGTCCTTCCCCAGTTGCTCGAGAAGTTGCCACATCGTTTTCCATACATCGAGGCAGAGGCTCGGCTCCCATTGGTCAAGGGCGAATCGGCTAATGTGCTCATCGAGTCCTTCCAGCTGGGACAGAGCAACGTTCGGATAACCAGCGCGCAGACAGAGCTTCGCAGTCTCCAGACCCAGCAAGAACCGATCTCGTTCCGATGCCACCGAGCCCGATTCTTTCTGCAGAAGCCCTATGGCCTCTCTCACCTGGCCCTGCTCCACCAATGTCACAGCTTGCAGACGAAGCTCGGCCAGTCGCTCACCGTTCCCTATCAACTTGACCTTGCCTCTTCCATCAGAGGCCGCTGCCTCCACTTGGGTTCTCTGAAGCTCATCCAGCCAACGCCTCGTCGCTTCATCCGCGAACGGCATTTCGTCGGAAAAGCGGCAGGCCGGCAGTTCTGGGAGCCTGCGAACGAGTGCCTTGATCTCGTCCTCCACCGCCTCTTTTGCCAAGCCAAATGAGGATCCCAACTGTTCCAACGCATGGGCGACCATCCGATGAGGGTCGAGCCAGAACGGCAGATGGGGAAATTGGGACTCCACTTGCTCCAGAAGCTGAGGCCAGAGCCCTTTATCCTCCAGCTCTCGGTACCGATGCACCAGATGCGGCGCAGGCGGAGGAATTCGCGACAAGCCGTCATTGAGAGGCGAGGGCATTTGAAGAGTCATCCACGTGGCGGCTCGCACCATGCGATAGGGCCACGGCAAAGAGGGATCCTGGCTGCGGGTAAATACCGCAGCTCGGCGAATCAGTTCATCTGCCTCACGCAAGGCGCTACGGCACTCTTCGGCAGTAGAGATTGTCCTAGGCACCCCCAGGGGCCGTACCTGTGCCTCATCGGGTTGCAGCTCCTGCCTGTCGCCAGCAGGCTTGGCTGGAGACTGAACGACTTTCTCCATCTGCCGTTGAAGAACAGCTCGCAGCCCCACGAACCCCGGCGCTTTATCCCCGAGCTTGTTGAGGAGTAATTCGTCCAGCGTCCGAGCGAGCTCCTCACAAACTTGGAGCGCTTCTCGATCATGAGGTAAGGGTGATCTTCCGCCGACCGCAGCCTCCAGTTTTTCACGCAGCCAGACAAGTACGTCGACCCGCTTTTGCAGGCGCTTGGCATCCGGATAGAGCGCATCCCAATAGTGGGCAGCCATCTCATGCATGCAAGCAAGGCCCGCGGCAAGCCCCTGAAACCCTTCTGCATGTAACAATCCGAGACAGACGTAACTGGCTGCCAGTAAATCTTTTGATC
Organism: Nitrospira sp.; assembly: GCA_029194675.1. Lineage (NCBI taxonomy): Bacteria > Pseudomonadati > Nitrospirota > Nitrospiria > Nitrospirales > Nitrospiraceae > Nitrospira > Nitrospira sp. Next base: position 1,274,513 of record JARFXP010000001.1, read on the forward strand.
GTTCGCCGAGCACAATCCTCCCACCGCTCACGACCCCCTTCCAGTCGACCGGCTTGCCGACCAGGGATTCCATCTTTTGAATTTCTTCCTGGATGGCTAAAAAGTCGGCATCGTCCCTGGCTGGCGCACCGGTCGGCGCGTCAGAGCGAATGGGGTTTGCCCCAATTTCTCGCCACTCCGTAGTCAGATCTGAGATCATGTCTTCTTCGCCTTTTTAGTCGATGCGCAGATTATCCCTGAATCCTTGCGTCCGTAACTTACGGACAACGAAAGCTTGAAAAAAATTCCGGCGCGAATGGGTGCTTTACATGCTCGGCCTTTAAGTTAAACTGGATGTCAACGACCTTCTTGCCGCCGATGGAGAACGTCCAGGACAAGCGAAATTCCGTCGGACTGACCGGAACGGGATTGCCTTCCTGCAGCATGCGAAACAAGCCCCATCTCCCCTCATACTGTTTCGTATAGGTCTTGCGTCGTGACTCATCGACTCCGACCACAATCTGCAACAGAGCCCCGCGCTGCTCGGACTGGCCGGTCCATTGAAACGGAGAGAAGAGTTCCGGCGCTCCGTTGAGATACACGAGCTCTTGCCCCTCGATGACCAACCGAATCTCGCTGAGCCCCACCCCTCCGATGGCAAGAGGTTTCATTTCAAACGGCACTTTCGGTTCAGAACTTCCTGGTGGAAACAGTGCATCAGAAATTGCCTTGGCCTGACGATACCCCCCACTCACGGTTGATTTGTAAAACGTCAACAGCCGGCCCTTCTCAGGACGGAAGAATTCACTCAAATCTGGGATCGTGGCTTCATCGGATTGTCCCGGACGGAACGGATATAACTCTCCGATCGCTTTTGCGCAGTCTTCCAATCCCGTCTCCACATCGGCCAAACGCAGAGGCTGAAGAAGGAGCTGAACGGCCGCCTGTGCTCTCTGATCGAAACGTGTGATGAGTTCCGCCAGCCGGTGTTCGGCTTGCCTTTGCTCAGCCGACGGCTCTCCGCCGTGGGAAGTGCGAGTCAGCGCATCCCTCAGCTGCTGTAACTGCTGCATGTACTGCTTCAGTGGAGCTCCCTCCCCTTCGGGACACGAAGTCACAAACTCATGCAAGGACTTGAACGTTTCCGCCACGGGATGGGATGGGACGTCACGATGGATCCAGCCCTTGCTTACGTCGCAGAAGAAATCCGAGAGTGCACTGAAAGAGGTATTGCTATCGACGGCCTTCAAAAGCGTGACCAACACCGAGGTATCTTGCGTCAGTCCGAGTAAGAGGGTGATGGCCTCTTCTCTGTTGCTCACGGGTCTCAATTTGACGGAGGCGAGAAATTCAGACCACTCACGGATATAGTCTGTTCGGTACAAGCCGTGAACGGCTTTCTCCACATCCGCACGAGAGTCAGGCGGGACGTCCAGTACCCAGGAATCCGTATAGGCCTGATCCAATATCCGATCCCTGGTTTTGTTAAACAGACCGTTATCGAATTTCGGCGTAAAGAAGCCGGGAATCTCATAATTACTCTCCAGCAGACTCGTTTTCGCTCCCTGTAACAGCGAGGCCAGTGTGACAGGTTCCGGTTTGTACTCGCGCATCATCTCGCGCTGAATACGGGCATAGATGCGTTCGGGATAGGGCAACTGCTGTAGCGCCGTCCTTGCTGCCTGCACCAACCCCAGATCTCGATGAAAAGGCGCTTGTCCCTCACGCAGCAAACGGCTGTAGGTGTCGATCTGCTGATCCACCGCCTTCATCACCTCAGGAGCGGCTGCTTTCACCCCGTAGCGACTCGGCAGGATCTCGTGCCAGATCTGCCTGAGCCATTCGGCGAGGAACGGCTGATCCAAGTGAATCGGCTCTTTCTCATCGGATGTGACCGACAACATGAGATAGGTCTTCAAATAGGAATAGTAAAAGTCACTGTCCCGGTTTGCCGGCATTCTTGACGGATCGGCTGCAAAGGACCGCAAGGTATCTTCCAACTGCGTACGGGTGTGGTCTCGGTAGAGCCGATAGAACAAGCCGATATAGAGATCTCTTGCCGGCTCATGGAGGGTGGCTTCCCGATTCATGCCCCATCGACGCATCAACGGCGCACCCTCTTCTCGGTCTGTCTGTAGGACTTGCACCAATTGTCGGAATCGATCTAAATTCCTGTCCTGAACGCTTTCGATGAACGGCGTCGCCTCCGGAATGATCGAGTGGTACGATTTCTCGGCGCTTTCTCTGATTTGCTCGCCGAGTTCCCCATTTAACGAATAGGAGTAAACGGCCGCACTCACACAGGCCACCCCAGCCACGGCCGCGCCTACAGTGACCATACGTTTTTGGAGCATCATGCGACGCTTCGCGGCGGACGATGGTCGAGCAAGGCGTTTGTCCGGAATGATGATGCCGGTGAACAGTTGCTTGATGAAATAGGGCCCTTGCTCCTTTGGCTCCCCACACGGAGCCCCCACGAACTCTGGTAAGCCGGCCCGCCGATTGACCGCATTCACCACTTGATCCAGCGGCTGGCCCTTTTGCGTGCCGCTGGTGAGATAAAACCCTCGCAACAAGGGGCGGTCCTGGTTGAGCGCGGGCGGAAACAACTGATCGACAAAGTGGGTGAGGTTCTGTTTCGCCGCGCTCAGCTGCAAGGGAAAGCTGAAGACCTCCTGAATTTTTCTTGAACCGAGGAGAGAGAGCAGCCTCGCATGACATCGCATGTGTAACGCTTGCAGCAACCGTTCAAACCCTGCTTCGAATTGATTCAACGGCGTGCTACCAGCCGGAGCCTCAACAGGAAACGTGCGTCCCCACGCCTGTTCTTCACGGGCAACATTGTTCAAATTCTCAAAGAACTCAACGAAGCCGCGCAACAAATCACACTTCGTGAGTACGAGGTAGACGGGAAACACGACGCCCAGCCGTTGGATCAATTCATCCAGACGTGCCCGAATCTTCTTCGCATGCAGCTCGATTTCCTTGTCTTTCGCGACAAACAAATCCGGCAGGCTCACCATGACAAGTACACCGTTTAACGGAACTTGACGACGTTGTTCCTTAATCGTGTCGAGTAGCGCCAGCCATTCGTCCCGACCTTCGTCCTCTGCGGCGTAACGTCCGGCCGTGTCAAGGAACACCCCCTCGTTCGTAACCCACCAGTCGCAACCATGGGTGCGACCCGAGGCAGAATGTTCTTTCTCCTCCCTAGGGTACGTGGCCGCCTGGAGGCCGGAATTCTTAAGCACTGTGCTCTTTCCGCAATCCGCCGGCCCGATCAGCAGGTACCAGGGGAGACCGGACACAGCCTGTTGGCCTAATATGCTTTCCCTTAAAGATCCAATGGCCTGTTCAAAGCCGGTTTTCATTATCTCGACGCGACCTTGGCGGTCCTCCGGTCTCTTCCGGCTGATCAGATCATGAAGTTTCTTCGCATATTCTCTTGTGTGCGTCAGGGCCGCTTTGAAGGCTTCTCTGGTTCGATGCATGTTTTCGGTCATGGTCGTCATCGGTTCAATGGCACTTTCTGCGCCAGGTCTTGTAGGCTGGTCTTTACCGCATCGGTATTCCTGGTGATGCTGATGATCAGGATCCCGTACGACACGATCGCGAGAGCAATGGCGCCCACAGCCAGCATCCAAGGGATCGCCGCAGCCGGGGGCTTCACCGGTGGAGCGCTCGGCAACGGTACATCCAAGAGCGGGGGAACTTCGCCGCGCCTCGTCTGCAGGTCACGGCCCAAGTCTTGGATCAACGCCCTGAGTTGTTCTCGCCCCTGCAGTTTGTATTTCCCTTCGAAGCCCAAAGCCAAACACAGGTAATACAGCTCCAGCAGGTCCGTGTTCAGGGGGTGCCCACGCCAAATCTCTTCCAGATTTTGAAAAAACCCCTGGCCGGCGAGATCTGTATTAAACAACTCGCTCTGCAGACTCATCGCCGGCCATTGATGCTTCTTGCCCCAGTGTGAGCTCATCACCATCTCATCCAAGTAGGCAGCTAGGGCGTAGCGAGCCAAGCGCAAGGTCCCCCCCGGAATGCCCATGTCACCCCCTGCCTGGTTGATCTGATAGAAGATGTCGAGGAGATGAGACTGAAGCGCCTCCGGCTCACCGCAATCGGGGGCGGTCCTCAGTGACGTACCCAATACCAGCGGATCACTAAACAGGGAGAGGAGACTCGCCGACATGGCGAACACCTACTTCGTCCACATCAGTTCCAACTTCACGTCTTTCAACACCGGCGGTACATACACCCCAATGGCCCGGGCGCGACAAATCGGCGGCCATAGCGACCCTTGGTTATCCAGTTGAAAATACTTGTATCCCGCTTCCACCGGCATGGTCGGCGGGGGATTTGGGACATGCAAAACACCCAAGCCCCCCAATGCCCCGCTCACAATGCTCTCGACCTCATTCGGGGCTGCGATGCGAATCTGCCTCACGAACTGTGGAATCTGCTCATCTGCAAGGCCGCTCGCCACGACGAGATAGATGCGGCCGGAACTGAGCTGATCGTCGCTGAGAACGCCTTGCCGAATGCACTCACTCATCAATGTTAGAGGCATCGTCACCACTCGCGTGTCCTCTTGCTTAAGCGCCTGCCGGATCCTCAGATCCAATTCCCGGAACGTGCCGGACAGATTGAAATGGTCGTATTTGGGGATGTCCATCGGATCGAGAATCGGGCAAACAGTGCTCAGCTCGCCGGTCAACCGTGCCAAGATTAAATACAATGCTTCCGGGTGAGGCTGCCCCACAAGGCTGTAGTGGGACAGGACAGGAAGATGCGCATTCAAGATGTGAAGACGCGACCATCTCGCTTGATCCAGACTTGCCGGGCTTGCCGCGAGCTGTTGAGCCGCTAAAGCCTTACGTTTGCCGGACAGTAATTCGAGGAGGCCTCGCAAAAGACGCATCAGCCAGGGCGACGCACTGATGGACAAACAGGGGGGCACGTAACTTTCCCGCATCGCCGGTTTCCCCCCCGAGCCCCGCTCGAGTTCCGATACTTTCAGGGTAATGAAGTTGGTCGCATCTTCTCCTGAGAAAAGAATGCGAAAGTTCTCCCGGGCGAGCAGAATCTCGCGCTTTTCTCCTGAATTGAGGTCGGCAATACTGGCTCGTGCACCGACATAGCGTGTGGGTGCTGTTCCGGCACTCTCGTCCAGTACCCAGTTCGGGCCTGCCAGCCGCTCGGTGGGAATACCGACAAACAGGTCCAAGTGATCCAGCGAAGGAGGGAACCAACGATCGATTGAGCGGGGGGGCACAACGCTTCCGTTCTCGGAATCAGTTGGTGAGATCCGCATCAGCGTCCCGTCCGGCATTACCCCTTGCAAGGCCACGATTCGGACAAGACCGTTAGCTAGGTCCTCTTGATCCAGTCGTACTTCAGTGACCCCCCACCCGAAGGGGTTTACCGCCCGGACCCGGTCATGCAGCAACTGCTCATAATAGCGGTCCCACTGCTGGAAATGATGAGGGGTCAGGAACATGCCCTCGTGCCAGATGATTTTGTGCGGCCGATTCATAGATGTCGGCTTTCAGTCAATCCACGGTAACCGTCCGCGCGTAGACCTTTACCTTCACGGAGAGGGGCCACAATCGGCCCAAATCCACCACTTGTCGCCAGGTAGTCCCCTTTTCGCGAAATAGCGCCACGACTGCGAAGTATTTCGCTCCTTTTTTCCGATCCTCTTTCACCACCAACTCAGCACTCGGAAACAGCACAGTCTCCTTTCTCCATAGGATGTCCTGTTCGAGGAGCTTCTGGTCGCTCTTTACCAGTGACAGGAAGTCCGCCTTCTCGAACCGATCTTTGCTGCTGAGTTGATAGAGACGCATGACTACAGGGAGAGGCTGCCCCCTTTCATCACGAGGAGGCACTTGGGATGACAGGGTCACTTTGAGAGAACCGCATGCACCCACGGCGAGCGCCAGCAGGCTCATACTCAAAACAATGAGCACCTGTCGGACTACCGGAAGCCTGAGCCGCTCTAAGCACAGCCCTCTCCGAATTGCAGATGCGTGATGGCTTCGGAGATCAGGGGAGTGAGCGGATATTGGCACACAGGGTAGAAGGGGGGTAGCTCGATAAGGACCGATCGAGGCTTCCTCCTGTGGTCGGTGTCCCACTCCACAATAAGCTATAAAATTGGTCTTCCTCTTCTCCGGCACAACGGACTCCGTCTGCCTTTCTGAGGTGTGATCGAGATGTCACCGATGAGAACACTGCGCTATCCGACACACATTGGATCTACTTTCAATTTTGAGGATGGGCACAAGCAGACAGTGGCGGTCTGTATCCGGGTGCCCGGCCCAGCGGGGGACCGCGAGCAGCATGTCCGCACCATTGGCACGATGACCGCCGATCTGTTGACTCTGCATAACTGGCTGATGATGCGCGGCGTGACGCATGTCGCCCTGGAGAGCACGGGCCTGTACTGGAAGCCGGTCTACTACCTGTTCGAAGACGTCTTTCGCTGTCTCTCGGTCAACGCCGCCCCTATGCACAACGTGCCGGGACGGAAGACCGACGCGCAGGACTGCGCCTGGACTGCGCAATGACTGGAGCATGGGCTCTTGCGGGGAAGTTTTGTGCCGCCAACACCGATTCGGAAACTGCGGGATCTGACCCGCTACCGCAAGGTGCTCATCCAAGAGCGCACCCGTGAGGCTCAGCGGCTGCACAAGGTGCTGGAAGATGCCGGGATCAAGCTGGTCTCGGTGGCCACCGACATCCTCGGGGTGTCGGGCCGCGCCATGCTGGAGCCGCTCGTACTGGGCACCACCGATCCGGCGGTGCTGGCCAAGCTGCCGACCTTGCAGTAGGTCCTGACCGGACAATTTCGTCGGCATCATGCGTTCCTGGTCAGTGAACTCCTGGCGCATCTGGATTACCCGGAGGAGGCCGTCGACCGGCTGAGGCGCGCATCGAGGAGCAGCTCTGCCCCTTCGCAGCGGTGGTGACCCCCTTGGATGCGATTCCGGGGGTGGACCAGCGCGTGATTGAGGGAGTCGTGGCGGAGATCGGCGTGGATATGCGTCCGTTTCCCTCGGATCGGCATCTGACAAGTTGGGCCGGCATCTGTCCCCGCCACCATGAGAGTGCGGACAAGCACACCGGCAGCAAGACGCGGAAAAGGAACTGCTGGCTGCGCACGGCCCTGATGAAAGCCGCATTGGCCGCGATTCGGGTGAAAGACAGCCGCCTGGCGGCCCGGTATCGCCGGGTCATGCGCTATCGGGGGCACAAGAAGGCGCTTGTGGCTGTTGCGCATACGATCCTGGTCATGATCTATCGCCTGCTCAAGGACCAGGTCCCGCGCCAGATGTGGGGAACCACGTACCACGAGCAGCGAGACCCGGAGCAAGCCACGCGCCAGCACGTTAAGCCGTTGGAGCGCTTGGACCATCGGGTCATCCTCGAGCCGATCACCTAAGAGACCGCGGCGGCATTTTCGAAGCAGGTTATAATGTTCTGTCAGACGGAACTATCACCGGTATTCTTTCCTGGAATGCGCATACTGAACGTGCCCAAGTTTGGTAGATAGTCTCGCCTGATGAGTCCTCCATCGCCGTTCTAATGCCGGACCTTACGAATGGATTTCCCGCACTCAACTTTCCAATCTCTTGGTTCAGAACTCGCCCTGACTCCATTGTGGTTTCCTCTTGTCATTGCAAAATCAAGGATGCTGCCAATCTCGTACCACACCTGAATGGAGACTCTTCATTGAAGCAATATATGTTGAAGTACGTAGAATTAAAGGAAAGAACCCCGTGAGGTGCCTGATCAACAGTTCTCAGGATGCCGGAGTGCGTGGCAGAATGCCGCAGTCCATTAGAAGTCCTTGTAGCGAATATCTGCAGAGGCTTGGATGAGTGCTCAGCGGTTGTGCTGCCACATAATCTCTCACATGTTACTTCTTGGATAGAGCCCTATGGCACTAAGGTCGATCATCTTCATGTTCCAAGTCGTTGTCCTGTTGGACAATGTTTTGTGAGAACTGAATCCAGTGGCAGCACGACCACAATCCAGTAACGCTCCACAGACTGTCGCAGGATCAAACACTCCTTCATGGGCGGGCGATTATTACGCGCCCAGAAAGAGTGTCTAACATTGGCCCCTCAAACGACGTCAGCCAAAAACTAACGTACGATGGCAGGTTCGGCGATGTTATTCGACGGATCGGGATCAGGAGTTATCCTTCCACCACGCACGTCATTCCTCTTCAGTTAATGCCCTCTTCCGGCGACGAACTGTATGGTGTCCACTTCTGTGGCTCACGGCCAGAATTGTTCCACCCTCTTTATTTAATGACCAAAGGGAGGTATCAAGAGTAATTCGATTTATCCATGAAGGAACGAGACGTTACGAGAGGCAATAAGGCCAACTGGATTTAGGCCGGTTACTTGGAGCCGCGGCCAAGCACGCAATTTTCAGTTGAGGCATAGTGCGTCACTCTACGCGAAACTCGCTGTGGCATTAACCCTTCAACATTCGGATGCATGTCACCCGAATTGGCACGTCGTGCGCCAAGCAGAAATTCGCTACGGAATCTCAGCCGACAAGGGAGCGGTTGTGATTCGCTCGGCTGATTGACAAACACACCATGCTGAATGGAGACGTAAGTGTTTGCGGTGGTAATACGAGAGTCCTTGCAGATGCTTATTGGCCGCCTTCAACCGCCAATGGGTGGACCCGAATCACCGCGCAAGGTGTTCATCAGCTCACACGAGCAGGAAAAGTGTTGAGAGGGCTGAAAGGAGCGCTGGGGTTGTACCGATTGATGGGGTTCAGCGGATTGTTCGGGCTGGCCTCGTTGATGGGAAGGGATTGTTGGCGTTATAACCTGTTACTATCAGTCATGCACTATTGGCCATAGGCTTTCTCCTACTCCAGCCCCTGTTCCGCCAGTTCGATCGCCTTCATCATGGCGCAGGCCTTATTGCACGTTTCTTCGTACTCATGTTCCGGATTCGAGTCGGCGACGATTCCCGCGCCGGCCTGGATGAAGGCCCGATGCCGAGAGACAACAACGGTACGGATATTGATGCACATGTCCATATTCCCCGAAAACCCGACGTAGCCGACGGCGCCGGCGTAGGGTCCGCGTCTGGTCGGCTCAAGTTCCTCGATGATTTCCATCGCTCTGATTTTGGGGGCACCGGATACGGTACCGGCGGGAAAACAGGCCTTCAGCACATCATACACCGTCCTGTTCGCGCACAGCTTGCCTGTGACATTCGAGACCATATGCATGACGTGCGAGTACCGCTCGACATTCATCAATGACTCGACCTGGACGGACCCCTGCTCAGCCACACGACCAACATCATTGCGTCCGAGGTCCACCAGCATAATATGCTCGGCCCGTTCCTTGGCATCGGCAAGAAGACGGCGCTCTAATTCCGAGTCCTCATCCGGCGTCGCACCACGCCGTCTGGTGCCGGCAATAGGGCGTACCGAGACAAGCCCGTCCTCACACCGCACAAGAATTTCGGGAGACGAGCCCACAAGTTCAACACCTGCCATCCTGAGATAATACATGTACGGCGACGGATTCACGAGGCGCAACGCCCGATAGAGTTGAAACGGAGAAGCCTGGAGATTCGTTTCCCATCGCTGCGACAGGACGCACTGAAAGATATCTCCGGCACTGATGTATTCCTGGGCGCGAGACACCATTTTTTCAAAATCCGCCCTGTTCATGTTTGCCGTAAACCGAATTGGAGAGCGGCGGCGCTTCGCCCTGACGCGCCTCAGAGGCCGCCGGAGTCTCGCAATCATTGCTTCAATCCTGCCTGTCGCTTCACGATATGCGGCGCGAACGTCTCTGTCCGACGTTGACTTCACCTGCGCGTTGGCCACGACTTTGATTTTCTGCGATACGTTATCGAAAATGAGGAGCGTCTCGGTCAGTAGAAAGGCAAACTCCGGTGGATCGAGGTGGTCCTTTCTGCGAGAGGGAAGATCCTCAAAAGTCTTGACGATGTCGTAACCAAGGTAACCGACGGCTCCACCCACGAAGCGAGGCAAATCCGGAACGGTCACGGTGCGATAGGTCTCCATGATCTCCCGGAGACGGTCCAGCGGCGCTCCTCGGCTAGGGATCCGACGGCAATCCGAACCCTTCTTCAGGCAAAGATCGCCACGATCTTCGTAGATGACGAGCGGAGACCCACTCCCGAGAAATGAATATCTGGCCCACTTTTCCCCCCCTTGAATGCTTTCCAACAGATAGGCCGAAGGCCCATGATCGATCTTGGCAAAGGCTGAGACCGGGGTATCATGGTCCGCCAAGACTTCACGGAATAAAGGAATGAGATTGCCCTGCTTTGCGTACGAGCGAAACTCATCCAGCGTGAGTGAATAGGTCGCGGTCCGCATATCGTTCCGCTTACTCTGCTCCCACCTGGAGCTTCTGTCCAACCTCGACGATGTCATCCGGCAGATTATTCAGCTTCTTCAGCTTATCGACCTCAATCGCATACCGCTTGCTGATGCTGAATAGGGTTTCCCCAGGCTTCACCACATGCACAGTTCCTGCTGCTACCTTAGACGGAGGGGGCGGCTCGGTCACAGCCGCCATACCCTTGTCTGGCAGATTGGCTCCTCCGCGACCGCTGGAAGCAGCTTTCGGCAGTTCAGCTTTTTTCGGTTTGGCGGAAGGGGAGTGGCCTTTCCGCTGCATATCCTCCAAGGCTTTTCGTTCCAGCAGGGTCGCTTCCCGGATCGCTTCAGTCTCTTCTTGGAGCCGTGCCATCTGCTCTCGTGCCATTTGCACCTGTGTAGACAGCTCACGATTCCTCGCCTCATATTCAGCCAGTTCAGCCTTGGTATGCCTGATTTCACTGTCGAGCTCGGCCGTCCGCTTTTCTTCCTGAGCGAGCAGGCGTTGAAAATTCAGGCTTCTGGCTTTTTCTGCGTTGTATTTTTCCTCTAACACGACACACCCACTGACCAGCAAACCAGTACAGAGCAGTATCCCTAAGAAAGGAATCCTCCGCGCTCGTTCACAGACCTGCTGCTCTCCCTTCTGCATATATCCTCCTTTGCCCGGGCTTTCCAGCGACTTCAGACCTGCCGAAGAGACGCTTAGAATAGTGGTCAATGATGCGAAAGTCAAAGCGGACCGGGCCTGTCCTGTTTGACCGTTTCCGCTGCCCTATGCTAGGGTCAGCACGGTTCAGACCTCTCTCCCCTTTCATGCCGAACGTCACCTGTCATGACCCCCTAAAGATGATCGTCGAGGCTCCCCCTCATTGAGCGCAGCGATGCAACAGGATTCACTCTATGACGACTCTCCGTCCTCTTCGAAGGCCGTTCGCGTCGAACAGGAGCGTCTCGCGCAACTCAAAAACCAAATCCGGCATCACGACTATCTCTACTACGTCAAGGACCGACCCGAGATCTCCGATGGGGAGTATGATCGGTTGTTCCGAGAACTGGTCGATCTCGAAGAAGCTTACCCGGAGCTGATCACCCTCGATTCACCGACCCAACGCGTCGGTGCCTCTCCTTTGGATGAACTCGGCAAGGTACAGCACGAACGGCCCATGTTGAGCCTTGATTCGTTGGTGAATCCTGAGGATGTCCTGGCCTTCGACCTGCGGATGAAACGGGAGTTGGACACGGATCAAGTCGAGTACACGGTCGAGCCAAAATTCGACGGTCTGTCGGTTGAAATGGTCTACGATCACGGGACGTTTGTTCGTGGTTCAACCCGTGGGGATGGCAATATCGGCGAGGATATCACCATTAATCTCCGTACGATTCGATCGTTACCTCTACAGTTGCAGGCCGGCACGTACCCGGATCATCTAGCCGTGCGGGGCGAGGTGTACATGCGTCTCTCCGACTTTCATGCGCTCAACCGCCGAATGACGGAACGGGGGGACGACGCCTTTGCAAACCCGCGCAATGCCGCCGCCGGCTCTCTTCGGCAACTCGACTCGCAGATCACTGCCTCTCGGCCGCTTGTTGTCACTTGCTATGAAGTGATGGCGATGACCGGAGTTCCTCCGCCATCGCACTGGGCTGAACTGGAGACGTTGGCTCTGTGTGGACTTCCGGTGCCTCACCTTCGCCGACGATGCGAGACCATCGACCAAGTCTTGGCATTTCACCGGGAAACGGATGACCAGCGCGACAATCTCCCCTATGAAATTGATGGAGTCGTGGTAAAAGTCGATCGCGGGGATTGGCAGGCGCGGCTGGGAATGAAATCCAGAAGCCCTCGTTGGGCCATCGCGTTCAAGTTTGCTCCTCGGAAGGAAATCACGGAGGTACAAGACATTGCCGTCTCCGTCGGCCGGACTGGAACCTTGACCCCACTCGCCCTACTGAAGCCGGTGGAAGTGGGCGGGGTCACCATCAGCCGAGCAACCCTACACAATGCCGATGAGGTGGCAAGAAAGGACATCCGCATAGGCGACAGGGTTCGAATCGAGCGCGCAGGGGATGTCATTCCAGCGATCGCGGAGCGTATCCCCGTCTCGAATGAAGTCAGGTCAGACCCTTTCCAAATGCCACCTCACTGTCCGATATGCGGTTCTGCCGTGGCAAGAGAGGGTGCCTACTTCTACTGCACCGGCCAAGCCGCCTGTCCGGCCCAGCTGAAAGGTGCCATTGAACACTTCGCATCGAAGGCCGCACTCAATATCGAGGGACTGGGTAAGAAAACGGTTGCCCAATTGGTCGACCACGGCCTCGTGAAGGATCTATCCGACCTGTATCGGCTAAGGCCTGAACAACTTCTTGAACTCGAGGGTTTTGCGGAACGATCGTCGGCCCTTCTCCTTGACGCCATCGCTCGGAGCAAAAACGTCTCGCTCGACCGATTTTTGATGGGCCTGGGAATCCGTCAAGTAGGACGGCACGTCGCAAAAGTGCTCGCGAAAGAGTTCGGCTCGCTTGATGCCATCATGTCGGCTGACCGCGACCGTTTTCAGGAAACCCGAGAGATCGGTCCCGAAATCTCCGAAAGTTTGGTCTCCTACTTCCAAGAAAGCTCGAACCGACGGGTCATCGACCAACTGCATACACTAGGCTTGTCGATCGTCGATACACCCTCGCCTCAGAACCGCGCAGCTTTGTTTCTCTCAGGAAAGAGCTTCGTGTTCACCGGTGGTTTGATGAGGCTGACGAGAGATGAGGCCAAGGCGTTGGTCGAACGGTTGGGCGCCACAGTGTCCTCCAGCGTCAGCAAGAAGACAAGCTACGTCGTAGCCGGGACAGACCCTGGCTCTAAACTCGATCTGGCTGAGGAATTAGGTGTGACCGTCCTTGACGAGAAGGCCTTCCTAGACTTGATAGAGCAGCAAAAAGAAGGCTAGTCACACCGAGGCTTCCACCGGGACAGGCACTTTTTCGACTTTGAAAATTTGCACGCTTCGTATCGATCGAGGATCTGCCTCATGGACCACCAGACGGCAATTCTCGATGCGGAGTTCTTCTCCTGCCTGAGGGATGCGACCAAGATTTTCCTGGATCAGCCCTCCGATCGTCAGGGCTTCATCGCCAAGCTCGACTTTCAAGAAGTCGTTCACCTTTCGAACTTCCGTCCGTCCATGGACCAGGATTTGGTTCTTTCCGATACGTTTGATGAGTTCTTCCGTGATATCCGTTTCATCGACAATCTCACCCACCACTTCCTCAAGAAGATCTTCGAGCGTCACCAGTCCCATGACACCACCAAATTCGTTGACGACGACTCCCATATGCCGCTTTTCCTGCTGGAACTGCTTCATCAAGTCGTCCGCCGTTTTCCCTGCCGGGACGAAGAGCGGAGGATGGGCGATATCCCGAAGGCGCAAATCGGTTTTCCCCTTGGCCAACTCGGTCAGCGCCTTCGCCTTGTAGAGAATCCCAGTGATGTTATCGAGCATGCCGTCATAGAGCGGAATTCTGGAATACTTGGAATTATAGAGCAGCTCTTGTGCTTCACTAAGTCGAAGATTCCCGTCGAGAGAAAACACATAGATGCGCGGCGTCATCGCATCCTCCGCCGTAATATCCTTCAGTTGAAACACGTTCTTAATCATTTTGACTTCTTCCGATTCTAATTCCCCGGTCTTTCCTCCTTGGTCCAACATGATTTTCAGCTCTTCTTCCGTCACCAAGGGAAGCGTCAACCCCTTTCCCCCCGTCAAACTGTAGATCAGGGGGACGATCAGAAAAAGCAGAGGCCTCAGCATGACCTGGACCCAATAGATTGGGTAGGCCATGTTCAGCGTCACGGGTACGGAGAACTTTGCCGCTAGAGTCTTTGGAATGACATCCACCGACACCAAAAGCACGAAGGTCAAAATACCGACCATGACCCCGATCGCTTCTTCGAACACACCCTGGCCTCCATAGGCATTCAATGTGATGAAGGTGGCCAACATAGGCGTCGCAGTGCTGACGAGGCGGTCACCTACCAGAATGGTCGAGAGGAGCTTTTGGGGGTCGCTCCTCAATTGAAGGGCTTTGGCTGCCCGTTTACTGCCGTTCTGCGCCAATGCTTTCAGCCGAGTTTCGTTGACCGAGAAGAAGCCGATCTCGGCTGTTGAAATAATAGCGGATAACCCTATCAATCCTAAAAGGATGAGGATGTCCATCGCAGTCGTATATTAGGGACGTTGAACCAGTATGGCTGGCCTGATGAAAAGCCGAGCGTCCCCCAGAGGATACCTCTCGGCCCACCCTTCAGCGGATCGTAAGATTAGGATAGCCTCACCGCTTAGAATAGAACTCACGACTGATACATCTATCACAGGGATCAAACGCAAGCAAGTCATTCAACAAATGGTGCTTAAAAATCAATCAGTTCCAATGGGCCAAGGCGCCGTCCTTCAGTGTTCAGCCATCATCCCGAACAACAAACGATTGCAGACGTAACGCACGATCGAGACGAGCCGCAGCCACCTGAGCTTCCGATTCAGTCAAGAATCGACCAATTTGGACTCGGTAACGGCGCCCTTCCGGAAGATCTACCTGGATAATACGCCCGTCGGGAAAATCTCGTTGAACTTGTGCAAACAGCGCCCGGGCATTCTGAAGATCGGCGAAGGCACCGACTTGAACCCGTAACAGCCCCATCCCTTCGGGTCGAGAGTTATAGGCGACAACTTGCAGTTCGACCTGATCGGTTCCGTTGCCGACCATCCCGAGCGCTTGAGCACCGGCCAACGAAAGGTCCAAAATTCTCCCCCTGGCGAACGGCCCTCGATCATTAATCCTGACTGTAACATGACGCCCAGAGGTCAACGAATGAACAACTGCGACGGACCCTAGCGGCAGCGTCCGATGAGCAGCCGTCAGTTTGTACATATCGTACCGCTCTCCATTAGCCGTCTTGTTCCCATGAAAACCAGGGCCATACCACGAGGCCATCCCTCGTTCTACAAATCCAACCGGATACCCAGGAAAACGGTCAATTGGACGGGGAGCTGTGGCACAGCCATGGTAGAGGAAGGCACCCAGTCCAACCACGATTATGAACAAAAGGGTAGGTTTCGTGAGCGGCATCGGCCGCATCGATCAAAACTCGTCGAGCGACTGGTTGCGTAGAAGAGTCAAGGCTTTGTCAATGTTGGAAACGGTTAGAACGACGATCGCCCGCTTCCCTTCACGTGAAGGTGTACAATAGCCGCATTTGATGTTGATCCGGCTCTTCATCAAGATATCTGCCACTTTCCTCAATGCTCCAGGCTTATTTTCGAGACTCAACAGGAGTGCGGTTTCTTCGCCGAACTTAATCTTCGCCGCCTTAAGGGCCGCGCGGGCACTTTCCAGATCCGCGACCAGCAGACGCAACTTGCCCGTCCCCATCACTTCCGGTGCGGAGAAAGCCTTGATATTGACTCCCGCTTCACCGAGGACCGCCGTCACTCTGGCAAGAGTACCCGGCTTACTCTGACCGCTGATGACAAGCTGCGTCGTAGTCGGCATATCAGTACTCCTCGTGGCTCTCCGGCGTCAAAACCTTTTTCGCCTCGTTGAGCGAGCGGCTCGCAACGGAGACCAAGCCCCGTAATGATCAGATAGGGTGCGAGGAGACGCCGGTCTCACGCAAAGTTTTCGAGCCCGTAACCGTAGCGAAAAAAAGACATCGGCACCCGATCGAATTCTGATAAATCGCCGCTTCCTACAGCGGAGACACGATGACGGCCGCTTGCTCTGCATCCTCACACTCCTCTTATGAACATCCGCTCGTTGCGCCGCACGTAACACATTTGAGACAGGTGCCGTTACGAACCATGGTAAATTGCTTGCATTCTTGGCAGGGATCCCCTTCGTAGCCCTTGACTTTGGCCTCTTTCGCGCTTTGGACCTCCGTCAGTGTGAGTGTTTCGCGCATGATCTCCACGTGTCTGGCGACACCGTGTCCGTTTCCGTGGCCATTTCCTTTTCCGCCGTTCCGGCGGATGGGAAGATGTTCCGTAATAATGGAAGATTGAGCCAGTGCATCAAGGTCCGCTTCTTCATCGAAGCATTCGGGATCCATATTGTCTTTCTTCACGGCATCCATGCGTAGATCTTCTTCGTTCACCTGCGCGAGGTCATACCGATCGAGATACGTAACGGCCAATTCACGGAAGATATAATCGATGATCGAGGTCGACATCTTGATTCGATCGTTCATTTTGACGGGACCGTTCGGCTCAAACCGGGTAAAGACGAACGCCTCGACGAATTCTTCCAGTGGCACGCCGTGCTGAAGCCCCAGAGAGATGGCGATGGCAAAACAATTCATGAGACTTCTGAATGCCGCCCCCTCCTTATGCATGTCCAAAAAGATCTCCCCGACCGTCCCATCCTCATATTCACCGGTGCGCAGGTAGAGCTTATGTCCTCCGACAATTGCCTTTTGAGTGTATCCGCTTCGTCGACTCGGTAGCGGGCGTCGCTTGGCGAGATACCGAACGAGCACCCGTTCGGTGACTTTCTCCGCCAGCTCCATCACGACGGTAGCCGCCTCCACGGCCTTTCCATTGTCTGTCGAGGCGCTCAATGGCTGACTCAGCTTGGACCCGTCACGATACAGTGCGACCGCTTTGACCATGCTCTTCCAGGCAAGCAAATAGGCTGCCTTGACGGCTTCGAGCGTGGCATCGGCCGGCATGTTGATGGTCTTGCTGATCGCGCCGCTGATGAACGGCTGTGCTGCGGCCATCATGCGGATATGCGCATCGACGGCGATGGAGCGTTGTCCGATTCGACCGCACCGATTGGCACAGTCGAATACCGCGAGATGTTCAGCCTTCAAATGCGGCGCGCCCTCCACCGTCATCGTCCCACAGCAGAAATCGTTTGCAGCGGCGATCTCTTCTTGCGTAAAACCGAGCGTCTTCATCATGTTGAAGTTTGTTTCATTCAGCTGGGCCTCGGTCAAGCCAAGCTTTTCGAGACAGAACGCGTCTCCCAGCGTAAACTTATTGAAAGCGAACTGAATTTCGAACGCTTGCCCCAAACTGTTCTCCAAACGACCCAGGGCTGTGTCATCGAATCCCTTTTGACGCAGCGTGTCGTGATTGATGAACGGTGCGCCCTTGAGCGTCTGAGCCCCGACACAGTACCGGACGATATCCTGCGTTTGCTGGTCCGTATACCCGAGGTTGGCCAGCGCAATCGGCAAGCTTTGATTGATGATCTTGAAGTACCCTCCACCGGCCAGTTTCTTAAACTTCACCAGAGCGAAATCCGGTTCAATCCCCGTGGTATCACAGTCCATGACCAACCCAATTGTGCCGGTCGGAGCGATGACGGTCACTTGTGCATTGCGGTACCCATACGCCGTCCCTAATTCAAGCGCGTGATCCCACGCTCGTCTGGCGGCAAGAAGCATGTCGGGAGGACAATGCTCGGGACGGATTCCCGCTGGAGCGATCGTCAGACCTTCATATTCCCCATGAGGCACCTGGTAAGCTGCCCGACGGTGATTACGAATAACACGCAGCATGTGCTCTCGATTTTTTGCGTACCCCGGGAAGGGCGACAATTCGGCAGCCATTTCAGCCGACGTCCCGTATGCTTCCCCGGTCATGATGGCCGTGATGGCTCCACAAATCGCCAGGGCCTTGGGTGAATCATAAGGGATCCCTTGTCGCATGAGCACGGTCCCCAAATTCGCGTACCCCAACCCGAGCGTCCGGAACCGATAGCTCTTTTCAGCGATGGACCGGCTCGGGAAGGAAGCCATCAACACGCTGATTTCCAGTGCAATCGTCCACAACCGAACGGCATGGCGGAAATGTTCCAGTTCGAACTGCCCGTCGGCGGTGTAAAACTTTGTGAGATTGAGGGAGGCGAGATTGCAGGCTGTATCATCCAAAAACATGTATTCGGAACAGGGGTTCGAGGCGTTGATGCGGCCGTCTTCCGGACAGGTATGCCACTCGTTGATGGTGGTATCGTATTGAGTGCCAGGATCAGCACAAATCCAGGCCGCCCAAGCGATCCGGTCCCACAGCTCCCGCGCCCTGACGGTCTTACAGACTTTGCCGTCCGTTCGGCGTTTGAGCTGCCAATCGCCGTCGGTTTCGAGAACGGTGAAAAACTCATTGGGGATTCTGACACTGTTGTTCGAATTTTGCCCGGAGACGGTCTGATAGGCCTTCCCGTCCCAATTCGTGTCATACTCATGAAACACAAAATGTGTGAAGCCTTGCTGTGCATAGGAAAACATTCGTTGGACATACGCCTCGGGCACCATATCCCGACGGGCCGAGATCAAGGCCTCACGCAAGACCGGGTTGGTCTTCTGATCGAGGTCCAACCTGAGAGCACCCTCGCCATCGACCGTATGACAAGCTTTCAGCACGGCGTTGAGGCGCTGTGCACAAATCCTTGAGCCCGTCACCATCGCCGCGACTTTTTGTTCTTCGATGACTTTCCAATCGATGAATTCTTCGATGTCCGGATGATCGAGGTCCAAACAGACCATCTTGGCGGCGCGGCGCGTCGTCCCTCCGGACTTGATCGCTCCGGCGGCTCGATCCCCGATCTTCAGGAAAGACATGAGGCCTGAAGACCGCCCGCCACCGGAAAGCTTTTCGCCATCCCCGCGCAGTCTCGAAAAATTAGTCCCGGTCCCGGAACCATATTTGAACAACCTCGCCTCCCGGACCCAAAGATCCATGATCCCGTTTTCATTCACCAGATCATCCTCGATTGATTGAATGAAACAGGCATGAGGCTGAGGGTGTTCGAAGGCATTGGTGGCTTTCACAATTTCGCGAGTCTGGGGATCGACGTAATAATGTCCTTGTGCCGGTCCCGATAACCCATAGGCAAAATGAAGGCCTGTATTGAACCATTGAGGAGAATTCGGCGCGGCCATTTGGCGCGCCAGCATGCAGCACATTTCATCGTGAAAAGACTCGGCATCTTCCGGCGTCTTGAAATACCCATAGGATTTGCCCCAATGGGTCCAGCACCCGGCCATGCGTTCGAAGACTTGGCGAGCGTCTCGCTCACCACCCAACACCGGCTTGCCATCCGGGTCGATGGCCGCCTGCCCATTCTGATCGCGCTGCGGGACTCCGGCCTTCCGAAAGTATTTCTGGGCCAATATGTCGACGGCAAGCTGAGACCATGCCTCCGGAACATCGATATTTTCGAGCTTAAATACGGTGGATCCGTCGGGATTCCGAATCTCCGACGAACGCTTCACAAACGTAATCCCCTCGTAGGGATTCTGCCCGCGACGGGTAAATCTTCGATCAATTTTCACGGTAGACCTCCTGAGGGGAAAGAAGCTGTGACCATTGTTTGGTTAGGCGCCATCATCTAAAGATGCGTGGAGCTCGTTTAACTTCAATGGATAGCTACATATAGCTATCATAAATTTTTGTCAACACCAAGTATTGTGGATCTTTGGGGAATGAGATGAAAAGCTGTGAATAGTCACAATGCCAATCTCATAGCCGATTCTGGTCGCTTATCAACGAGGTTATCCACAGAAATAACCGTTGGAATAGAGTCCCTCCAAATTACCCTGGCCCTTTTTCTTTTTAAAAGGCCATTCGTCCGATTTTCACCGTCGCTTCTTCGACACCCTGAAGGGGAATGAACCGACCGCCAAGACCGAGCACGATGACTTTCGTACCCACCACCTGTGTTTCATACTTGCTCGCAATTCCCCAATTCTGTCGCGCTGTATTCGGCCTCACGATTGATTCGAGAAGCTTCCTACTTTGCGACTGAAACACCTGCCGAATAAATTGTTGTTCTCGAGTCGGCGCACCCCGGTCCATTCGGTCTATCGCTTTGCTCAATTCCTGTTCAACGAAGCGTAAATAGTCATCCATGGTCGGATTCGATAAAACCAGACCGACCGCGACAGCCAGTACAACGACTATTCCGCTCAGCCGAAAGAGACTCATGACGTTCTCGAAGAAACTATGTCATGTTCGCGCGAATCGATTTGACAAACAACGGTCGGCCAATTAGCTTAGCTCGAACTAGTTCACGCGGTCCATAAAGTCCGGAGGAGACCATGTTCGTCTGGAGCAAAAAACTCGTCACGGTCCTGTTGAGCACATTTGTTCTGTTGTTGGGAATCTTCCTTCTCCAAGGCTCTTCCGACAGTCCGAGCGGCCTGAAGATTCACACGACCCAGTGGATCATCTTGAACTATGCCTGTCTACTGGTCTGGCTTTTTGTCTGGATGATCGACCAAGCGCGAGTGCGCGGCAAAAATGTCTGGTTATGGTTGTTACCGTTCATCCTCGCTCCATTGCCCACCCTTATGCTTTTCGTACTCTTCCTTCAACGGCGACTGGCCTCATAGCCGCTCGGAAACCGGAGAGCGTGTGGACTCTGTGAGAGAGGTACGCGCGACCGTCCGCTGTTCTGGTTCAAGAAAGCGCCGGATCCGCCATACTGCCCAAAGACCAGGCAAAGCCACCAGCACGGTCAAGACAAAAAATTGTGTCCATCCGACCAGGGTCACGACATCCGCCGACGGGCGGCCGGCAAAGACCCTTCCCAACGCCTCTAACGAAGACAATAGCGCGAACTGAGTCGCGGTATACCGGGGATCGCAAAGCGACATCACCACAGCTACAAATGCAGCGGTGCCCATTCCTCCCGTCACATTTTCAACCACAATCACCGCCGTGAGGGCAGTTGGGTTCTTGCCGGCTATGGCCAGTGCGACAAATCCGAGGTTCGAAACCGCCTGCAATACACCGAAGAGCAACAGAGACCGAACAAGCCTCCACCTCGTCATCAAGAGTCCGCCGAAAAAGGCCCCCAACAATGTTGCAAAAACCCCTACACCCTTCACGGCGCCTACATCCGTAGCGGAAAAGCCGAGTCCTCCGATCAGAAAGGCCGTCTGAAGCGTCGACGCAAAGGCGTCTCCCAGTTTATAGAGAATGATCACGGCCAAGAAGCCCAACGCGTGAGGCCGTCCAAAGAATTCCGCCAGTGGTGCGCTAACTGCTTCCCCCATACTTTTGGGAGCCTCAGCGACGAATCCAGGGTCCGGGCTGATCAGGACAGTAAGCACACCAGCCAGCATGACAGCTGCCATCGCCAGATACGTCATCTGCCATCCCACATGATCGGCAAGAACCAACGCGCCGGCTCCCGAGGCCAAAAGAGCGATCCGATACCCATTCACCCACACGGCGGCACCCAATCCACGCTCGTGAGGGCGGAGCGTTTCCGTTCGATAGGCATCAAAAACAATGTCTAACGAAGCGGCAAGAAACGCGACAAGCAAGGCATAGGCCGCCATCCATCCAGGATGAATCCGCGGATTGGTCGCGGCCATAAGCACCAAGCCGATCGCGACACAGAGTTGTGTCAGGACCATCCAGCCGCGCCGCCGCCCGAACCAGGGTGGGATCACACGATCCATCACGGGGGCCCAAAGGAACTTGAGCGTATAGGGAAGACCGACCAGCGTGAAAATGCCGATGGTCTTGAGGTCGACTCCTTCCACTGTAAGCCAGGCCTGTAAGGTCCCGGACGTGAGCGCAAGGGGGAGGCCGGACGCAAAACCCAACGGCAGCATCACGAGGATGCGCCGATTCATGAGAGCGGCTAGCTCAAAGGATGCTTGTTTCATGGGGACTCACTCATACGAACGTAGGCTGAATCGCGCAGACCCGCACACAATGCCAGAACAATCTTCAGCCGCAACGCAGAATACCATCGCAACCTGCTACTTCTCAGCAGAATCACAAACCAGGCGGGAGGAGCCTCACCGGCCGACGCAGAAACTAACAGGGCTGTCCATTGAACACACAGGGTTTGTATCGCGAGATATCGAAGTCGGTATTTTCCTGATAGATCTTTTCGTTGCCGTTGACCCCGTCCTGCTCCGGATCGTTCCACATGGTGTGGTTCCACCAATAGAACAGCGGTTGGGCCTCGGTCTGGTAGATGGGATTACCATACGTACTGCGGGAATGCTCCTGAACCAGCCGGGCCGTCACATAGTCGACTTTGCCGTTTCCGCTAAGGGAATACAGCATGATAAAGAGACGGGCCTCATGGTCATACAGTTCATCGACGCGAGTATTGAGATCGGGCTCGACAGGAAGCGAATCCGTGCTCCATCCCGTCACAGGATGGCTCCAGAGCAGCCCTGTAAAAACAAAAACAATGAGAGCACACAGACGCACGATCTTTACGCTCTCTCCGACGACTCGGATGTGATCCTATCAATTGGTCTTTCCGGCAAGTAGCCCCGTTCATCGCGACCGCTTGGCCGCAGGAAGCAACCTTGCCGGAACAGGCATGATCTCCCTATAATGCCACCCCTATGATGACGACCCGTGCATCTCTTCATACGCTCGGCTGCCGACTGAATCAAGCCGAAACCTCGGTCCTTGGGGAGGGGCTCAGGCGAAAGGGGTTTGAGCTCGTCGAGTTCGGCCAACCGACGGATCTCCTTGTGCTCAATACCTGTGCGGTTACGGAAGACGCCGAACGGACATCGCGATATCTGATCCGGAAGACCCTGAAACATTCTCCCCATGCCTTTATCGCAGTGACAGGGTGCTACGCCCAAACAGGAATGGAGCGCCTCAAACAGCAAACAGGGATCGATCTCATCGTGGGTCATCAATTCAAGCTCGATCTGCCGGCCTACCTTCCTCCCGCCAACGAGCTACAGAAACGATCTGCCGCAGAGATTCGTCATACGAAAAGGATTGCGCGCGGAGACTTCGATCTGCCGCACTTCGCGGAACCAGACTCCACCCGTGCATTGCTCAAAGTACAGGACGGCTGCAGCGCGATGTGCAGCTTCTGCATCATTCCGTTTGCACGGGGTCATGAGCGAAGCAGAACTTTTGAGGACATCCAGCGTGAAGTCGAGGCCTTAGCCGCTCGCGGATACCGGGAAATCGTGCTGACCGGAGTGAACATCGGTCAGTATTCGTACCAAGGACGGACCTTTTGTTCGCTGCTTCGTTGGCTCGATCAAGCGGCGGACTTCGAACGTATCCGCATCTCTTCAATTGAACCCACAACAGTCAGTGACGAATTACTTGATCTCCTCGCCTCGTCGAAGAAACTCTGTCCTTATCTTCACATCCCCTTGCAAAGCGGGGATGATCAGATTTTGCAGGCCATGAATCGACGCCACACGATCAAGAGCTATACCAAACTGATCGAAAAGGCTCTCGTAACCATCCCCGACCTCGGCCTTGGAACTGATCTCTTGGTCGGATTCCCCGGCGAGACTGAAACGGCGTTTCGAAATACGTTGGCCATGGCGACAGACCTTCCATTTTCTTATCTCCACGTATTTCCATACTCCCCTCGCCCAGGGACGGCTGCAATGCGCCTGAACCAGCGGATCTCGTCGGCATCGGTGAAGAAACGAGCCGATCTCCTCCTGGCTCTCGACCGAGCCAAGCGACTCGTCTTTCACAACAAACAAATCGGCAAAACGGTCTCGGTCCTTTTTGAAGCCGGGACTCGAGATTCCTATCGCTTCGGCACGACCCCGAACTTCACACGAGTGGGAATCACAGTTTCCGGAGATTTCCAGAATCAAATCCTGCCGGTCACGATCAGGGCTGCAACAGACCGCTGCACATTGGGCCAGGTCGTGCCTTCTAGACAGGCAAACTGTTCCATGGCAGTACAATGACCACTCCTCAAGTCCACATTGAAACCTTCGGCTGTCAAATGAACGAGTCTGACAGCGAACTCGTTCGCTCGATGCTGAAGCGGGAAGGATTCGTTTTCACAGAAGATCGTGAACAGGCCGACGTCATATTGGTCAATACCTGCGCCATCAGAGAGAACGCCCATAACAAGATCTACGCCCATCTTTCTGAATTGAGAGCATTGAAAAAACAGCGCCCGCTCGTCGTCGGCGTCCTCGGCTGTATGGCCCAGAATCTGAAAAGCGCTCTGGCAGAAAAAGAGCCGCTCATCGACGTCCTAGCCGGCCCGGATGCGTACCGTCAACTTCCTTCGTTGCTGACGACGGCGCTCGAATCCCAAGAACAGGGACTCTCCCAGAAAGGGTTTGCCCTCGATCTATCGGAGTATGAAACCTATGAAGGGATCATGCCGGACCGCGACGGGGGGGTAAACGCCTGGATTACCGTGATGCGAGGCTGCGATAACTTCTGCTCTTTCTGTGTCGTCCCCTATACTAGGGGACGTGAACGGTCGCGTGATCCGAGATCTATTCTGCTCGAAGCTCGTGACGCTTCCGCCCGAGGATTCAGGCAGATCACGTTGCTCGGCCAGAACGTCAATTCCTACCGCCATGAAGACTGGGACTTCGCCAGACTGATCACCGCAGTGGCGGATACAGCAGGGATCGATCGAGTACGGTTTACCTCTCCGCACCCAAAGGACTTTCCCGCCGCGCTCATCGAGGCCATTGCCACGCACCCCAAAGTCTGCAAGCACATTCATCTCCCCCTGCAGGCCGGGAGCGACCGAATTCTCGAACTGATGGGGCGAACCTATACAGGAACCGAATATCTTACCTTGGTCGATCGCATTCGAAACACGATTCCTAATGTCGTCCTGACGACCGATATTATCTGCGGTTTCTGTTCCGAGTCGGAAGAGGACTTCCGGACCACAGCGCTCATGGTAGAACAGGCCCAGTTCGACTCAGCCTATATCTTCAAATACTCGGAACGGAAGCATACAATCGCGGCTAGAAAGTATGCCGACGATGTCCCTGATCTGGTCAAAGGCATGCGCGTCGCTCAACTCGTAGAAGCTCAACGCAGCATCACCTTGGAGCACAACCGCCGATACATCGGCAAAGACATGGAAATCTTGGTCGAAGGTGATGCAACCCGCTCGCCGACTCAGGGGATGGGAAAAACAGACGGTAATATCACGGTGGTCTGGGATAAGAGCACTGGCCACTGTCAGCCCGGGTCCCTCATTACGAAACATGTCTTTGATGCCTCGGCTGCGACCCTCTATGGCGAATAACCCTGACAGATCCTGACGTCGTATGCTTTCTGAGACACCTGTATAAAACTTTCGGAACAATTCTGCACGCTCAACGGTTGAAATGAACATTCTCTGAACAGCTCCATGAGCCATCCTCGGACGATTCTTCGACTGTACTTTCCCTCTCTTCGCCCCCCATTTCGCCTCGTTTAGGACAGACTGGTTGACGATTGCCCGAATCTCCCCCTCCACTCGATTGAACACTTAGACACTAACCCTATGATTATCAAAGCACCATTCACGGTCTCATTTCTGGAGCTTGGTTTCTAGTCCTGAATTTCTAGCTTCGAGTTTCATCAAGAGCATCCTCCTCACCTTGAACGACAATACAGCCTATTACTTAAAAAAGTGAGAAGGCATGAACCTTGCTGCAAATGTCGGCGTCCATCTGTTCGGAAACCAGGGATTTCGCTTCTGGTTATGAAGTCCACCGAATCCGATTCAAAGCCCAACCCAAACCCGTCTGAGTCCGGCATCACACTCGAAATAATCATTTCAGCCGGGGTAGTGGGATGGTTGGCGATCGGCATGGTGCTCATGGGCCTGGGTATCTGGTAGTTCGATATCCAAACCACAAAAATCTTCTGATCTTTCGACAAATAGCAAACACGGCCCCTCGGCCACAAGACCACATGTGAGGAGATTCGATATGCATGCCTATTTCAATGTCAGCCGTAGCCACTATATCGGTGCGTTGATATCTCTCAGCCTAGTAGTGGCAGGATGCTCGATGTTTTCCGGAGAGGCAAAGCTACACAAGAGCGCCAAAGGCTCCATCTATTTCAAGGAAATCGCCGATTGGTCATTCGAAGCCAGCCATCCAGCCACCATCGACCAGATGACGATGCTGAAAATAGTCAAAGGCGTTGTAACCGACGACGTTCAGAAGATGTCAGGCAACATGCCCGCCAGTGGCAGCAAGCCGATGAGAGTGTTCAGCGATGAAGACGCCGAGTTTCTTGCTCCCCTGCTAGCCCAAGGTTTATCGCAAGCGAAACCGGAGCAGATTGTCGGTTTCAAGGTGTCTCCATCGGCAGGGTCAGGCACTGAACCCACAGCGGGCATCCTCTATATGCATAAAGGATCGATTTATCTGACAATCGCTCCTTCTCAAACCAGGAAGGCCTCGGGATTCACTCCTAGTTCTGCCGCTCGCCTTGAAAAAGCTCCTTCTTTCGTCGCCCTGGGAAGCGGAACGATGACGATGGTGATCGACTACCAAGCCCTCGCCAAGGGACCGATGCCGAGTTCAACTCCTGCAGTCGGAGCCTCAAAGTCTATGTCGTTTCCCTCGTCTCAGGCCGCTGCGGGCACACCAGCCGCTATGTCGGCCTCGAGCGCTTCACCTGTGAAACCAGCGCCGCCACAGGAAGAGCCTCTTCTAGACGTTCAAGAATTTCAGGGGCATAGTCGGAGCCAATCGGGAACATCTGAATTGGCCACGGAGGAACTGTTGAACAGAAAACTCGATGAGCTCCGGGAAGCGCGCGAGGCCAGCAAGCGCAAGGACTCTGAGATTGCAATGCTGAAGAAGGAAACAACGTGGATGAAAAAAGAGCTCCGCCAACGGACGGAAGAGGTGAAAGCCTTGAAGGCGAGCAAGACAATCGCCCATCCTGCTACAAAAAAGAAATCGGCGGAAGCGCATCCGAGCCGTTGATCGACTATCGATCAACCGACATCGTAGAGCTCAGGCTGGAGCAGGACAACCTCTTTGGACAGAGGCTGACGAAAGTTCATGCGACAGTAGCAGGCATAGGTCACATAGGTATCTTGCAGACAGTACTGTGCGAGCTCACGACCCCGTCTCCTCTCCCACATTTCGGCGACTTGTTCTCCACTGCCCGACTTCGTGTCGACCTGTAATGCGCGGGCCAATACATCCAGCTTGACCCAACCCCTCGTATCCCAATTACTCCAGATGGCCATCGTGTCATAGACCGGTTCGGTACGGAATTTTGCAAGGTTGATGTCGAGGCTGGGTTTCACTTGATTAATGATCGACCGCTTCTTGATAAAGGGAAGATCGAAGCCGAGCCCATTATGCGTGATGAATAAGGTAGGACGATCCTGGGCCAGTCTCGCCCAAAATTGGCGGAGCAGCTCATGTTCGTTCGCCCCGAACCAGGCGACGGCGCTGCGTGCTTCCATCTGATCGGAAAACTCCAGCAGGCCGATGCAGACAATGCGGCTGAAGGTCCCGTCGAACGCTGACTTGGCATACGACTCATCCTCCGCATGACGCTGCTCTTCAGCAGCTCCCGCTGCAAAGAGATCGAAACCTCCTTCTGCGGGATAAGACTCTTCGTTTGCCGGCGGCTTCCCCAATAGACGAGCCCATTCATCGCGTGTGGCCTGGACGGTTTCAATGTCGAGCACCACCTTCATCGTGAAACTCCGAACGCATCACGCCGCAATGCTTCGATAACCGCGTAGTCTGCCGGCGGAAACTTAAACTGCGTGAGATCTGCGGGGTGCACCCATCGGATTTCTTCACAGCCGATCGGCACCGGTTCCCCCTGTCCCATGGCGCATAGAAAAAAATGCAGCTCTATGATTCGATCCTGATAGTCGTGCCGAATGATCCGATACGGAATAGGAAGATCGACGCGAATGCTCAATTCCTCAAACAGCTCCCGTTGCAAACACTCCGTTAACGATTCGCCCGTTTCCCGTTTTCCGCCGGGGAACTCCCAGAAACCGGCTAAGTGGGCACCGGGCTTTCGACGGGCGATCAAATAGCGACCGTCACGGTGGATGAGACCTGCCGCCACTTCGATGACTTTCATAGTCGGCCGATCCTTTCCCGAGTCACCGGGCTGAACGGATATGTCTTGCAAAAAGACTTCATCGGACAAAGCAGACAATAAGGATCGCGCGCCGTGCAGACCATCGATCCAAAGTCCATGAGAGCCTGGTTAAAGTCATAACCTTTCCCCGGCGGGATCAAGGTTTCCGATAATTCCCATAGCATCGTCTTCTGTGCTTTGGGATCACCCGCAGCGACAAACACCCTGTGTAAGACACGGATCACGTTCGTGTCCAGAATGGGCGCATCTTCATTGAAGGCGAAGGAACGAATTGCCCCGGCAGTATACCGCCCGATCCCTTTGAATGAGAGCAACTCGTCGGCGTCATTAGGTAATTTCCCTCCATACCGTCCCACCGTTTCGCAAGCGATTCCATGCAGTCGTTCCGGGCGAATGTTGTACCCAAGGGGATACCAAGCCTCCTTGACATCGGCGACCGGAGCTTCCGCCAGGTCCTCGAAGCTCGGATAACGTTCCAGGAATTCGTGGTACTTGGGAATGACGCGATCGACTTGCGTCTGCTGGAGCATCACTTCTGAAACAAGGATACGATAAGGATCTGACGTTTTGCGCCAGGGTAAATCTCGGCCATATTCCCCATACCACTTTAACAGTCGTTGTTGAAATCGGCGCTTAGCAGAAAGATCCGGTAGAATCGACTTGCCGGGTTTTTTCTTGTTGGTAGGTCGTCGCGCAGGCATGCACCGAGTCCTATGATCACCGTCTCGCAACCGCGACATTGTAGAAGTCCTCTTCCTTCAAAATCAAATGCACCTTCACCCTCTTGAGTGAAGTAACGTATGCTCAATCGTCGACGGCCTATCTGGCCAAGGAGCAATCCTCGTGGTAGTCTCTAGGTAGCTCAAGAGGGAACCATGAATGTGGTGGACTTGAGAGGTCGGTTGTCGCGAACCTTGGTTTTGACTGGAAGTTTGACCTGCCTCCTCTCCCCGTTTCCATCCCTAGCGGAAACCCTCCAAGTACCATGGGAATGTTCAAACTACACAGGCGACGCACAGACCCGTTGTGTGAACGCTTTCATGGAGGCGCAACAGAAGAAGATCGCGGAACTCGAAACGAAACTCCAAGCCCAAGAAGGGACAGTCAGTCAACTCAAAAGCCAACTCGATCGGCAAGCGACCTCGACGGCGGATTTGCAGCGTCAGCTTGCAGAGCGGCCCACGACGAGCATTGTCACAATCCCATATTCCTATCCATACTCCTATGGCTATCCCCTCGGACTCGGACTAGGGTTCGGCCTCCGCTTCGGTAGCGCTGGGATTTATGCTTCACCCTTTTACAGTCCCTTTTGGAGCCACCGACATTACGGGTATTGGGGCTATCGCTGGTAACGTTCCAGATGAAGAAGCCGGCAACAATCCGTTAGTTCTGAACTCAGCCATTCCTGCTCGGATCAGTCTTTTCGTTGACAAGTAGCCTCCCCCCACATAGCCTGCTACCTGGTACCCATTAGCTACAACTGCGGTCGGCTCGGCAGACAGAGAGCCCAAGTCTCACAACACGAGGATGTACGATGGTTGTTCGGAAATTCCCCCGGTTTCCCGTCGCAATCTCAAGCACGTTGGTTCAGAGAGACAAACTTCGGTACAACGCTTCGGTAAAAGACCTATCTCTGAAGGGCTGTCGGGTAGAGAGCACGATCCGCCCCTTCACCGGCATGCAGGTGGAACTGTTTCTTCAACTGGAAAGCGAATCGACACCCATCCACATCAACAAGGCGACTGTCCGATGGGCCGGCTCACAGGGCATCGGCATCGAGTTTTTCGCGATGGAACCGACAGAACATGAACGACTCAAACGGGTGGTCGACCAAGCCTCCGTTACAGCAGGGCAGGCGTTAATAGTTCCCCAAGACGAGCTACCGAAGGCGTGAACCAGCCCGAATCCTCAGAACAGGCTTAAGGCAAGACGTGAGCCTTTAACCAAAGACTATTCCCCAAGTTTCACGAATCGAATCATCGTCTTCAAGCTCACGACAACCTCCGGTGTCACCTCGCTCGCAACGGCGAGGTAGTTCCGGAGCTTGGAGGGCAACTTGCGCATTGATTGCTCGCTCCACGTGCGTTCCTGAGCGGCGAGATATTCAAAATCCTTCACGACTCTAGCTGCAAGCTTGGGGACGACGCCCGTGAAGTCTTGAAGGATATGGATCGGAACAGGTTCAGGCGCTTGAGTGAGTGGAGGTTTCACTGAAATCAGGTAGGGGCCTCGGTCATAGCTTTTCTCGAATTTATTCAACAGTACCCTCGCTCTATCAAAATCGTAGACAGCTAACACCTTCTTCGCGAAGTCTGGATCGTCTTCCTTCCCCTTTGGCAGTTCTGTCACAGGGATATGCGTCGCATTCAGCTGGCTCGGACGGACGTACCGACCGAGCTTGTCGAGCTGGCGGATGACCCGTAAGGAGGCCTCCAGCGTCTGGAGATAGCGCGCCGTTTCCTTATCACCTTGCGGCTCCGCACTCAAAAGAACATAGCTGTAAAGACCATAGTTGGGTTTTTCCTCTTGATTGGGCAACAGATAGCGCCGGGCCATAATCAGTCCACCGCGGGTCCCCTCTGTTTGGTCCTCTCCACCTGTTGGCTCCTTTTTACCAATGAACACCTCCACCATACAGCTTGAGTAGCCTGCCGTCATCGCCTTGACCGTTGCCGTCACCTTTGTATGCGACTCGCCGGCCTTGATACCGACCTTGCTCAGATTCCATTCAATCTCGGGACCACTGCCTTGAACAGTTCCATCGCTAACGTGCCATTGAAATGAGACCGCTCGTGCGGTCGGATTGCCGTCCTGAGCCCCAACCACCACTTGCAGCCTGGTGGTCTCCCCCTCACTGATCGTAGGACGATCCGTGAGACAGATGAGATCCATTGCATCGTTCTGAGCGTCAGTCTCGGCTAACGCTGTTGAAGAAACCAGAAGGATGACGAGAAGCGACAGACCTCCAAGAACTCTGCAGCACAAACACCACCTCATGCCACTCTCCTTCGTCGATTACTGATGAGACGCCAGAGACGTTTGCCGCCGAGCGCAAGGCCGTAGAAAAGAACGAGCACGACAGGAATTTCATTCTCGGTAAATCCACCTGAACCATACGCAACCATGGCCAGGACCACCGTGAGCACAAACGCAATCCCGACCGCCGAGTAGTCCAACTTGTACCAAGGGGACTGTCCCTTGTCCGACTCAGCTTCCGGCATATCCGACTTTGCAGTGAGCCCACCGACTGATTCAATGCCCTTGATCAGCACCTCCAGATCCGCCTTGCGACGGGCCTTGGTATCGCCAACCTTGTAGGCTTGCTGATCGGATAGGACGCGAATGTCTTCCGGAAGTTGTTCAGCTTTTGGCATCGCGGCATCATCGACCAAGACAGGAATAACCGTCACGCCTTGATGGTTCAGCGCCAGCGCGATTTCTTGGCGATGGACATCGTCGGGCAAACTGATCCGCGGCCGTTGCTGCTCATCGACGATCGTCAGCCATTGCCGCCCGATCACCACGAGGACGACCGAGCATTGGTTCAGCGCCCGCTCAAGCTGGTCGCGCCAATTCCCCGGGCCAAGCGCATCCTTGTCGAGAAAGACTTGATCGTCACCGAACGATTTGGCGAGGTCATCGCGTAAACCGATCGCCCAAGCCTTCGCATCCGCTTGGCGATAACTGATGAAGATGCCAGCCATGTAGCGCCTCGCCTATCTCTGGTGCAGAGTCTTAGAAATTTTTTTCCTAATCCGTTCGCCCTGAGCCGGTCGAAGGACGTGTTTTTGTAAGCAGTTCCGTTCATGGTTCGACAAGCTCACCACGAACGTCTTTATGGCACAGAACACTACCGACTTTTCGCCAGCGGGGTCCAATTCCCAATGGGAACAAACGCGGCCCAATAGTACGGATGTGATCGATCTTTGCTCTTCATCATGGTGAGCTGCGCATTGCGCAACGCTTCAGAGCGGCCTTCACCTTTCAGCAGTCGCTGGTAGTAGTCCACCATGAGATCCTTGGTCGCCTCATCCGCCACTTTCCACAAGGATGTGACTTGGGTCTCTGCCCCGGCCAATACGAGTGCGCGCCGCAGCCCATAGACTCCTTCACCGTTCTGCACATCCCCCACCCCGGTCTCGCAGGCGGAAAGCACCACGAGCTGGGTACCTCGGAGATCCATCTGCGCCACTTCAGCTGCAGTGAGGATACCGTCATCCGTCTCACCCGATCGTCGTTGATTGGCCCCGGCGAGTGCTAATCCAGACCGCAACAACGGATTCTCACCGATTGGACCCACAACTTTCTCATCAGAGACAGTGCCTAATCTGAGCGTTGCAGCAGGAAGCTCGTTGTCTCTTAAGAAAAAGCCGTGCGTGGCGATGTGGAGGAGGCGCGGTCCGTGCAGCTGTTTCAGTCGCGCCTCCGTCGCCTGGGCCTGCGTAAGGAGGTTTCCATCCTTTATCTTCAGCAGGGGTTGGAGAGCAACCGCTTCCTTTGCCGTGCCGGATAGCGGCTTGAACTGCATACCTCGACGATCCAGATCGAGTGAGCGCGTCGGTTGGACGGATGGCTCGGCTTGGGCCACCAGATTGGTGGTTGGGCCATAGTCCGGATCGGCCACGACCACAGCGTCGCTCTTTCCAGCGAATAAGGCATCGACCCGCAGCAGGTCGCGGCCACTGGTGAGGTAGCTAATGTTCAACTTTTTGGCTAGATAGGCCCCCCTCTCATCCACGAGCGCCCCAAAGGGAATCAGGTTCAGTGCGCCATCGGGCGAGATCAGCAATCGTTCAGTGTTGCGCAGAACCGGCAGCAACGGCTTCAGGAGTTTGTCTGAGAGTTCCTTCGCTACGTCTTTCGCATAGGTGTTTGTTGAATCACTCAGCCCTGCTAGGAAATCATGGACGAGCTGTTCGATCATGTCCGCATCACCCACGTCCATCACCACCGGTTCAGCCTCATGATGTAACACATAGGCCACATAGCGAGGCTTGCCCCAATTCTTGGCCTCGGGATCAACCGGGTGATAGCGATACCACTCGACCAATGCTGCACCCTTTGGAATCGCAGCTTGGACGGCTGCAAGAGTAATGGGGGCTATCTCTTGCCGAAACTCCACACTGCGAGCGGAGAGGTCTCCTTCGAGTTGTTCCTGTCGTGCAACGAATCCCTGAAGTTGCTGGCGATAGACCTCCGGCTTGAGGTTGCCGATGCCCTGGTAGGTCAGCGTTGACCGTTGCTGAGCCACCGCGGTGAGTTCTTCCAGAATCGCCCGGTCTTCCGGTTTCAGACTCTCTCTTAACCGCGCGCGGCTCTCCGACATGGCGTCCAACACGCGCCCTTTAGTCGTCAACACGCTCTGAAATCCTAACTCTCGAGCTTGATGATCCGGCTTGATTAGAGAGAATGAAATATTTTCAGAGGTTATGCTCCACAACTGCGCGAGATAGGTATGTTTACGCGATTCTGATCCAGTCAGAAGGAATGTTGATAGATTCTTTTCCTCAATAGTCTGAGCTCGGCGTTTTAGCGATCGTGCTCTGGGCAGATCGTCTGTTTTCCAGTAGAGCCGCGCCAGATTGTTGAGCGCCGTGGCGATTAGTGGATGCTCGGGCCCCCGCGTCTTCTCCTGGATTGCCAGCGCCCGCCGAAAAAGCGGTTCGGCCTTCACATCGGCCCCCATGGTCTGATGCAGCGTCGCCAGATTGTTGAGGGCCGCAGCTGTGTCCGGATGGTCGGGCCCCAGCGCCTTCTCTTGAATCGCCTGCGCCCGCTGATACATGGGCTCCGCCTTGTCGTAAGCCCCCATGACTCGATACAGCTCCGCCAGATTGTTGAGCGAGGTGGCCGTGGCCGGATGCTCCGGCCCCAACACCTTTTCTATGATTGCCAGCGCCCGCTGATACATGGGCTCCGCCTTGCCGTAGGCCCCCGTGGCTTGATAGAGCCCCGCCAGATTGCCGAGCGTCCTAGCTGTGTCCGGATGGTCGGGCCCCAGCGTCTTCTCCCGGATCGCCAGAGCCCGCTGGTACAAGGGCTCGGCCTGCCCATAGGCTCCCGTGGCTTGATAGAGCCCCGCCAGATTGTCAAGCGTCACAGCCGTGTCCGGATGTTCCGCCCCGAGCACCTTCTCCCGGATCGCCAGCGCCCGCTGATAGAGCGGCTCCGCCTTCGTATAGGTCCCCGTGTTGTAATACAGCAACGCCAGATTATTGAGTGACTGAGCGTAATTCGGATGATCTGGCCGCAACGCCTTTTCTTGGATCGCTAACGCCTGTTGATACAGCTGCTCAGCCTGCGAAAAATTCCCTCTGATGTCATTGAGCACAGCCAGGTCATTGAGTGATAGGGCCGTATCGGGATGGCTCAGCCCTATCGTTTTTTCACGTATTGCAAATACTCGTTGATAGAGCTGCTCCGCCGTGGTGTAGACCCCCATATCTTGGTACAAGTTACCCTGAAAACTCAGTGTCATAACCACGTTTGGATGCTCCGCCCCCAATGCCTTTTCCTGGATCGCCAAGGCCCGCTGTACCAAGGGCTCCGCCTTCGCATAGGCCCCTGTGCGGCGATACAGTCCCGCCAGATCGTTAAGCGTCTCGGCCGTATCGGGATGCTCCGCCCCCAATGCCTTTTCCCGGATCGCCAGCACCCGCTGATACAGTGGCTCGGCCTTCACATAGGCCACCGTGACCAGATAGAGCCTCGCCAGACGGGTGAGCACCACAGCCGTCTCCGGATGTTCCGGCCCATTCTTTCTCTCCACAATCGCCAGCGCCCGCTGGTACAAGGGCTCGGCCTGCCCATAGGCCCCCGTGAGTAGATAAAACCCCGCCAGATTGGAGAGCGAGGTGGCCGTATCCGGATGTTCCGACCCGAGCACCTTCTCTCGGATTTCCAGCGCCCGCCGAAAGAGCGGCTCCGCCTTCGCATTGGCCCCTGTGGTGAGATACAGCTCCGCCAGATTGTTGAGGGCCGTAGCTGTGGCTGGATGCTCGGGCCCCAGCGCCTTCTCCCGAATCATCAGGGCTCGCTGGAGGAGGGGCTCTGCCTGCGCATAAGCCTGCATTCCGATATGGAGGGCGGCCAGATCGATAATGGACGAAGCTGTGGTGCTCGTCTCTAGACCAAGCGTTTCTTCAAATATCCTAAGTGAACGCTCGGCCAACGGGATAGCTTCTTTATATCGGCCTACTTTTGA
This sequence comes from Nitrospira sp., assembly GCA_029194675.1. Taxonomy (NCBI): domain Bacteria; kingdom Pseudomonadati; phylum Nitrospirota; class Nitrospiria; order Nitrospirales; family Nitrospiraceae; genus Nitrospira; species Nitrospira sp. Next base: position 1,309,952 of record JARFXP010000001.1, read on the forward strand.
GAGATCGTGCACTTGGATCTCGAGCTCATATGCCTCCTGCAGCGAACCTCCTTCTCCAAGCAGCGGTAGACATCCAGGAAGGGTATGCACCAACAAACCCAAGCTTAAAAAAACTGCGGTTCCCTTAGTCATTCTACTTTTCGCACTTTCCACGGCTATTGGGGATTTTGCGCCAGCGGTCGCCAATCGCCGATGGGAACAAACGCAGCCCAAGAGTAGGGATGCGAGCGATCCTTGCTCTTCATCATCGTCAGTTGGGCGTTCCGCAAGGCCTCTGAACGGCCTTCACCTTTCAACAGTCGGTGGTAGTAGTCGACCATCAGGTCCTTCGTCGCGTCATCTGCCACTTTCCATAAGGAAGTCACTTGGGATTCTGCCCCGGCCAGTACGAGGGCACGGCGCAGCCCATAGACGCCTTCGCCGTTCTGCACATCGCCCACAGCGGTCTCGCAAGCCGAGAGCACCACGAGCTGCGTCCCGCGTAGATCCATCTGCGCCAGCTCCGCCGCGGTGAGCCTCACATCGGCTCACCCGCGCTCGACGGACACCTTTGTATACCGAAACAGTACCCTAAGCAATCACTTTGCCAGCATGGGAACAGTCCCACGGTGGGCGATTTTCGGATGGATAGGCCGAGACCGTCACCGCCTGATCGCTACGTACCCGTATCTAAATAGATACTGGAGTGTATCGAAATGTATCGGCGGTTGCGCACTATCGCGTCTGTGCGACACCTATGATGCGAGCACGGCGGGGTATGCCCAGGTTTAACACGCACCACACCCGCCTTTAGGAAGAGTGGAACGATCGCAGCGTGACTGATCGACTAGGGATGACAGCTCTGAGGAAGGCGTTGAAGCACGGCGGCATAGAGTGCTGTGGCGACATCCAGCGATTCGCGCGCTTCTTTGATGGACGGGACCTGGCTGTCGCCGGGATAGCGGAATTCCCACGCGAAGACGGTCAAGGGAATAGCGGGCTGAGGCGCGTCTGCTAATTCCGTATCAAGCTCAAGACAGGCACGTCCCAACTCATCGAGATCATGAGTTTTCTTGAAAGGAGTGTCGTGTGCAGTGAGGAATCCCTTGAGAGATTTTCCGCCGCTTGTTGACAATGAAACAAGACGTCTTCAATGTCGACATCCAAGTCGATGCGAGCTCCTCGCAGGTCGTCGGCGGCTTTGCTCAGCCAACCACGAACTACCACTGCCTTCTCAGCCTGCATAGAGGAGCGTTCCTTCTCGCTCCACCGTAGTTGGGAGGGAGCACACGACCGTACGTTGTCGTTCGAATTCCTCGTGAGTCAGGACTAACACGGCTTTGGCGACCCCTATGCCTCGGAGCGTTTCGAATGCGGCTTGGTCCCGGCGATATCGCGGCAATGACGACGTGGGGACGACGACGAGCAGATTGTAGTCACTCTCTGGTCCCGCCTCTCCACGAGCCTGGGAACCGAAGAGATAAATGCGCTCCGGTGCAAGAGCCTCAATGAGGCGATGCACCATCGTGTCTAGTGGAGGGGGTAGGGGTAGGTCGTGCTGCGGCATCCGCTCACTCCAATGGCAGCAATTATACCTGGCGTGAACGCATATTGTCTAAGATACGGGAGAAACACATAGCTGGTCCGGAATCATTTTCTGAACGGCGTGGAGACCGATGATCATGATGATCATCTTGCCGTGACTGAACAATCGTTATTAGAACACCGGTTTGTCCGGTAGGCTGTCGAGATGGAGCCGAAACTCTCCGCTTTTCGCATCGGCCACGTAGCGCCTGAGGGCTTCGCTGACCACGGGGAAGGCCATTGTCTCCCATGGAATGTCTGAGAGAGGAAACAATCGGACATCCAAGCTTTCCGGTCCCGCCCGAAACACCGGCCTGTTCATTCGGCCACGAAACACCAGGTAGACCTGTCCGATATTGGGTAGACTCAGCACGGCATAGAGCCCGGTAATGGTGACATCTGCATGCGCCTCTTCCACGGTTTCGCGCACCGCCGCTTGTTCCGTACTTTCGCCGAGCTCCATGAATCCAGCCGGAAACGTCCAGAGCCCTAGACGAGGCTCAATGGCGCGACGGCATAAGAGAATTTGATCTTCCCATTCCGGAATACAGCCTGCGACGATTTTGGGGTTGTGATAATGAATGCGCTCGCACCGGTCGCACACGTGCCTGGGCAGAGTGTCTCCGAGGGGAATTTTATGCGTGACCGATGCGCCACAGTGGCTGCAGTAGTTCATGAGAACATGCATCGAGTCCGGACACGAACGACTCACGAACCAAGCACTGAGCATGGATAGCACAAATGCGCGTTGCTTTGCACGCCGGCCTCAAGCCTCGGTCTCGAGCAATGACTGCGCAAGTGAGCGGGCTTCCAGAGAGTAAGTGATGACCGCGAGTCGATTAGAAACCTTTCAAGATCCCCGGCATACAGCGATACGAGCCCCCGGTCCTTCCGATAGTTATTGCTCGTCCTAAATTCCCTCCCTTGACTTCCACGACGGGAAACCTATCAAGTTGTTATAATGTCTTGAACATTGAGCAAGGATGGACTCCTATGGAAAATAATAGTCTGTTGTCGACATTGCCGATACTCCCCGTCAAACGGACGGTGTTGTTTCCAGGGGTGATGATGCCACTGACGGTCGGGCGAGAGCGGTCCGTCGCTGCGGTCAACGCCGCCATGAAGACCGAAGAGAAGATCATTGTCGTGGTCGCGCAGCGGGATCCTCAAACTGAAGAACCCGAGCTGGCCGATTTGTATTCCATCGGCACGAAGGCGACCGTCAAACAAATCGGTCAGTCGTCCGAAGGATCGATCCATGCGCTGGTTCAAGGGCTGGATCGCGTCGTGCTGCTGAAAGAAGAACAGTCCACCCCCTACTCCATCGTGCGTGTCCGTTCTTTGGGGCGTCCTACGGACGACGGACCGGAAGTCCAAGCGCTTCACCGAACCATCCAGGAACTCGTAGCCGACTTACCGAGACTGATCCAAGCTCCCGGCATCCAGGAAGTCGGCGCGGTGCTGAGCAACGAGGATGATTCCGTGGCGCTTGCCTATCGCATCGCTTCGCTCGTCAATCTTGACGTGGTGGAAGAACAGCGCTTGCTCGAAAGTTCTTCGACATTGGACCTTCTTCGCAGCCTCTACACCGCGCTGTCGAAGGAAATCCAAATACTGCAGTTGCGTGAAAAGATCGCCAAGGATGCGCAGACCAAAATCGGCAAGAATCAAAGAGAGTACATCCTGCGCGAACAACTGAAAGCGATCCAGGACGAGCTTGGCGAAGGCGAGGGCGAGGAGAACGAGGCCGCTCGGTTGAAAAAGCAGATCGCTGAAGCCGACTTACCCGAGCCTATTCGCAAGGAAGTCGAACGCGAAGCCGCTCGGTTGAGCAAGGTACCGCCGACGTCGCCCGACCATCAGGTCCTTCGGACCTACCTTGAGCTGGTTCTCGAACTCCCGTGGAAGAAGGCATCCGAAGAACATTTGAATCTTTCAACGGTCCGGCAGGTGTTGGAAGAAGACCACTATGGGATCAAGGAAGTGAAAGAACGCATCGTCGAACACCTGGCGGTCTTGAAGCTCAACCCGAAGGCGAAAGCCCCCATTCTCTGCCTCGTCGGTCCTCCCGGCGTCGGTAAAACAAGCTTGGGGCAATCGATTGCGAGGGCGATGGGCCGGAAGTTCGAACGATTCAGCCTCGGCGGCGTCCATGATGAAGCAGAACTGCGCGGCCATCGCCGCACGTACGTCGGTTCTCTGCCAGGCCGCATCATTCAGGCCATCCGTCGGGCCGGAGTCAACAATCCGGTCCTGATGCTTGACGAAGTAGACAAGTTGGGGCGTGATTTCCGTGGCGATCCCGCTTCGGCGCTGTTGGAAATCCTGGATCCGGCACAGAATCACACATTCCGTGACCATTACCTGGATCTTCCGTTTGATCTGTCGAAGGTGTTCTTTATCACCACCGCCAACACCCTCGATACGATCAGCCAACCCTTGTTGGATCGGATGGAAGTGATTCGCCTGCAGGGTTACAGCGAGCGTGAGAAGGCCGAAATTGCCCGACGCTATCTGTGGCCGAGACGGCTCAAAGAAGCCGGCATCGAGGGTAGCCAAGCAGTGCTCACGGACGAGGTGCTGAATCTCGTTATCTCGCGCTACACCCGTGAGGCCGGCGTGCGCCAGCTCGAACAGATGCTGGGACGGTTGACCAGAAAAGTAGCCTTGACGTTCGCCGACCTTCCGGAAGATCAGGAGCGACAGCCCGTCGCCATTCGGACAGACCTTCTCGGCGAGTGGTTAGGCTCCGAACGGTTCATGCCGGAAGAGGCACGAAAGAATCTGCCGCCCGGCGTCGCAACCGGCCTGGCCTGGACCCCGACCGGAGGCGATGTGCTCTATATCGAAACAACCTTGCTGCCAGGCAGCCATGAGTTGACTCTGACGGGCCAGTTGGGCGACGTCATGCAGGAATCCGCGCGTGCAGCCAGGAGCTATCTTTGGTCGCATGCTGAAAGCATGGGTTTGGACATTTCCCGATTTAAACGGAACGGGATCCATATTCACGTCCCTTCCGGAGCCATTCCGAAAGACGGTCCATCGGCCGGTATCACAATGGCGACTGCACTGGCGTCCGCCTACGAGGGCAAAGCCGTGCGGAGCGACACGGCCATGACAGGGGAAATCAGCTTGAGCGGACTCGTCTTGCCGGTGGGCGGCATCAAAGAAAAAGTGCTGGCGGCCCATCGTGCTGGAATCAAACGGATCATTCTGCCGAAGGCCAATGAGAAAGATCTCAAGGATGTCCCGCAAGAAGTTCGTGACCACCTCACTTTCATCCTGACCGAACGGATTGAAGAGGTGCTGCCCGCGGCCTTTAATTCGGACTCGAAGTACGGGCCGGCCGGAAGCGGGAGTGAGCCTGTGGCGTTTCTCGGTGCCGCAGGGAATGCTCAAGACTCATAAAAAGCGCGGACTATCTGCGTCGTGTTGAACAGCAGGGCGTGCCGGCGCGTATAGACTGCGTGGCCGTAGTAATGGTCGCGGGGGTTCGTCGAGCCGGTGCTGTCCTTGTAATCGACGAGGAGACAGTGTCCTTCGCTGGGAAAACGCACGGCTCGCCTGGCACATTCCAACCACCGTTCGAACCCATCGTACGGCTCGACCATTTCCCAAATCCTCTTAATCGCCGCCTTGGCAGGCTCAGTCGGAGGAACGGCATCGCTAGCCGCGACCGCCAATTCTTGTACATAGTCTCCGCCCCAGGCAATCGGCATCTCCATGGTAATTTGAGGCAGCTCCATCTTCGCCAGCCAGCTCTTCCCATCCGTCCGCAAGTTTCGGTGATTCACGACGTGCAGCAGCTTCCCGATACCGGAAGGATCCCACCCATAGCGCACCGGCGTGCCGAACGTGACCATGTCGAGCGCGACTCCGTTAAGGGGTGATGCCGTCGCGAGCAAGGACTCAACGAGTTTGATGGTGCCGGTGAGTTTGGCCTGATTTGTCTGGTCGGCATAGGCGGTGAGAATCTCGATGAACCTTGGTCGACCGGTGATAGGGCTTGAACAGAGCAGATTCGATACAAGCGCCAGAATCAGGCCGGCTTGTCCATGAGCCTGTATCAGAACTCGGTGCCCCTTTTCCAAGTTCTGATGTTTACAGAGCTTGTGTAGTTCGGCGAGCAGAGACAGGGCGGCGACGGCCCGCCCAAGATGGTGGTGCTCCGATGACCAGAGCAGCCTGATGCATGAGATCGGCTGTGTCAGATTCCTATTGATAGCCTTCTTGATCGATTCGACAGCGGCATTGGTAAAATTACCCGCGTCCCCGATCTGTTCGTCCAGAAGTGTCTTCGTCGCATCATCGTCCGTGAGAGGCGGCTTGAGCCCACCAGGCAGCAACGGAATCCCATTGTCGCCTTCGCGCATGGCTGCGAGCAGCGCATCAACACCGGACACGCCCCTCGAATAGCCCCGCTTGAGTCCGCCTGCTTCATCCAACCGCTGCATGCCGAATACATCTGTCCCATTAATCGATCCATGCAAAAAGACAATAGCTGCGACCCCAGCCTCAGACAAGTTTACCCCGCACTTGGCCATGGTCTCGGCCCAAATCGGCGAATCAGGAGGGACGACATCTGTCAGGTCGGCGACCGTCAACCGCTCGCCGGGGTTCTTCCGCGACAGCTCGTCGTGCTGAAAATTGTTTTCGATCGGCATGGGAAGACGTTCTTACCTGAAAGAGCGGCCGGAGCGCAATGCGCTAGATGCGGAGAATCGCTCGATACAGTCAGCGATCGCGCATTTGAAAATTGCAAGGAGATGGCGATCGTGGGCTCGACGTCTTTACGCTTGCTTGCCTGATGAAATCCCGTAGGGCTGGGCGATGGCATTGACTGTGGCCAGAACCTCTTGGGGGCTGTGGCCCATCGCCTCAAGCAGACCGGCATAGTAGTTGATGGCCGCCGGAAGATGCGGATAATGAAGGTCGGGGGTTTGGCCGACCTTCAGTAATATTGTCACGACTCGCCGCATCAACGGCTTCGCCTCCGCGAGCCGATTCGTGGCCTGGAGCAGCTGCGCCAGGTTGTTGAGTCGGATGGCCACGTAGGGATGCTCCGTTCCAGAGCTCCGCTCAGCGATGGTCAAGGCTCGGCGCATCAGGGGCTCCGCCTCGTGGTGCAGGGCCGCAACGGCTAGAAAATGCGCCAACTGGTTTGCGACAAATGAGAGCCGTTCTGGCCCCAGATCGGTATGCCCAGCCCAGTGATCAAAGGAGCCCAGGTACGGCGCTCCCATCGTCCGTTCTTCCTTCAATCCCACCCAGTAGGCCATCAGCTCCCTCTTGTCGGGATGATGGATGGCGAGAAAGCGGTCGAGATCGAGCAGGCAGGCGCGAAGGCGAGATCGTGAATTGGTCTGCCACAAAAGCCAGGGCAGCTCGTCGGAATTTCTCTCAGAGACCGCCTGGGCTTCGAAGTAATCGGCAAGCTGAATCCGGAATGTGTCCTACCGGTCTTGATCCCGCACGAAGGCCGCCTCGACGGCGCTTCGGAGGTATTCATGGGCGAAGTTGAGAATCCCGCCACGGTCCACCAGCAGGTCTTCCATGGCGTGACGCAACGGCGCCCAGATGGCCTGGGGCAACTTCGGCTGATCAGCTGGTTTCAGGAGTTCGAGCAGCTCTGATTCAGATAGTCCTCGTCTGGCCGCCCAAATCAAGCCCAGCGCCTCGCCGACCAATCCAGGCCGGTCGCGCCCATAGTCCTGCTGTTAGCAGGCCAACACGAGCGTGAGCAAGGCCGGAATATCGGGCGCGGCGAGATATTCGCGCAGTCGTTCATCGAGCCGCTCATGGGTACCGGCGACGCGGAGTTCATCCAGGAGGATCTTGAGATAGAGCGGATTGGCTGTGGCGGGTGCGGCGGCATCCGCGTCGGCCAAACGTTCGATGCGCGGATGATCCAGCTGCTTGCTGAAGCGTTTCAGATAGGCCGTGATCATGCGGTGGCGTTCTTCTTTAGTCAGCGGTTCGACTTTGGGCATGGCCCACCCTCGCGATCCCGCCGCGTGGAGCGTTTCTCCCGGCAAGGTCGAGGTCATCAATCGGAGCGGACCGGTGAAGGCATGCGCCGGGAGCCAACCGAGGAGCCGCGCTCGATCCTGGTCCGCCAGTTGATTAAGCGCGTCCAAGACGAGGATGCAGCGGACGTGCTCGCGCTCGGCCTTACTCCGACCCTTGGCGAGCCAAACCGGGAAGGTCTTGAGCAGGTCGACGTGCGAATGGGAGACTTCTTCTGGATCATCGGTCCAGCGTTTGATCTCTTCGATGAGGCGGCGCATGAGCCGCCAATGGTCGGCACTGTCGGGCGTGCTGCCGATGTAATGCTGGATGATGAGATCCTGAGGATGCTGCTCTCGCCAGCGCCCCACCCAGTTGGCCAGTAGCGCGGACTTGCCTCCGCCGGAGTCGCCCAATAGGACAAGCGGCCCGCTGTCGCCCCTCGCATGGCGGTCGAGCGTCTCGAAATAGTCCGGTCGTCCAATGTAGGTGCGGCGACGGATTTCGGCAAAGGCCTCGTGTTCCCGCGCCTCGCGGGTGAGGGCATCGGGGGTGGCTTCCTTTGGGTAGTCGGCTTCGATGACGGCCTGGAGATCCTCCACCATCAATTCCCCTAACCGCCGAGGATCGGGATAGTTCTCCCGTAGCGGGATCTGGTGCGCGGCGCAGGCCTTCCGGATGGCGGCCTTGAGGTTGGCTTGCTGAGCGGCTGCTTCGGCGCTTTCGGGCAGACAGTCCGAACCTCGCTCCCGGGCATACGCCGGTTCGCGAAAATAGAAAAAGGCGCGCCCGGCCATGTCAGGATTGTTCAGCACGCCGTGGAGAATTTCGAGTTCGGTGATGCTCTTGTCCGTGAAGTCGGCGCGCCAGGGCTGCTCTTCTCTAAGATCGGCCGTGATTGCCTCCGGGCCCGGCACCCAGCCGTAGCGTTCGCCGACCAGGCCGATGAAATAGGGCCGGCAGGCCTGGATTTCGTTCAGGCAGAGCGTAAGGGTCTCATGTCTCATACTCTGCGCTTCGGGAATGCCCCAGCGGAGGTCCACCTCGACGAACTCCACCTGGCGCTCCCGACAGAACTGTCGGAGCGCGGGCCAGGTGTGCGGCATCAATTGCTCCCGCTCTTCCACCATGTCCCGAAATGTAGAAGAAATGAAGATGCGGATGGAGCGGTTGCGGGAAGGACCGACCGGCTGAGCCACGTGGCACCACTCGTTTTTACAATCTGACAGTCAAAGGCCAGAACCGCATGAGCCGAGACCGGCACCGCGATGGGCAATATACTCCTTGATCTACCCATCGTCATCCCAATTTGTTCTCCGGATGACAGAATCCCGCGCTGTCGGGTTAGCAGGCTGCGGAAAATTCGATTTGTCTGCTTCGACAAGCTTGTCCTGAGTCAGGCGAAGGGCTCATGCTTCGACAAGCTCAGCACGAACAGAAAACCTCAGTAAATTCAATGAGCGCTCGTTCGTCCTGAGGCTCTCGAAGGAGGAACGGGAGGTTTTCCGCGACTTGCTAGAAGCGGAGTGACCTGTCTCGGGGCATACCGTCTTTATGGAGCGTCTACAGGTGGCTTGAGCGCCATGTCCTTCTTCGGCATGACGGCGGTGGATGTGAGTCATGTGAATATGTTGGGTGCTGGTAACCCGCCGTGGCTCTGGCGGGTGCCTGGCCCTCTCCTCGCGCCCGTTAGGGAAGCCGAATCAAACCCTCGATCTGCTTGAGAACAGCGGCCAGGTCTTGAGGGGAGGAGGCGACAATCCGGTTTTCTTCCCCCTCATGTTTGTGATGAGGGTACGTCAGCAGGTGCCTATCTCGCTGGTGTCGGGTATTGTCATAGCGAAACACCAGTTTGCCGGTCTGATCCATGTACTGAAAGACGTACGTCAGTCGCTCAACGGAAGTCTCGGCGTCGATGAACTCTCGAAGGTGGAGGAGGGACCCGTCGCGAAAGTACAGATTCCCGCGAAGAAATCCTTCGTGGCTGCTTCGTTGGTCGAATGTCAGTTCGGAGGATTGGATGAATGGACAGGTATCGAGAATCTCGCGGATGCGTTGGAAGTAGGATTCAATTCGCAATGTGGAGCGTCTGCAAGGTGCCCGCTTTTTCCCGGAGCCGCTCAATCAGGCGCCATTCTCCTTCCCATTCGGCAAAGTCGAGGGACTCCGGCACTTCGCCGGCTTCGGCACGCCGCAGAAATTCTTGCGTCGACATTCCGTAGCGGGCTTCGAAGTCGCGCAGCCGTTGCTCGGTCCGCTGAATGCCGGCCTCCACTATCCGCAATTCGTTCTGGATCGCCGATTCGACCAATGGCTTCAGCGGATGCGAGCCGGAGGAGGTCAACGTCAGCTGTGTCATCGCAAATCCTTTTCCATGATGCCGTAATTGCCTGCATTATGGCAGGGATATCGAACATGGTCAATTGTACCATTCCGTCCGGAGGTGGGCTCATGAGGATACGCGCCTGCACCGGCAACGTCCTGGACGGACGTCGCTCCTGCTTGCTGAGAAAGTTCAGAATCTCAAAACCGAGGACCGATCTATCGGACGCAATGGAGTAAACGACTTCTTTTTTGCCGACGTCGGATTCTCGGCAGACGACTTCTTTCTTTTTGCTGAACCGTACGGAGAGCACATTGCCTCTACGATCATAAGTGATCCGAATCGGCGTCATAGACCGTGGCTACTTTCTTGATTCGATCGGTCAGATAGGCCGTGATGATGAACCCGTCACCGATTAATAGTTAACGGTCGGGGCCGGGTTCTTGATCCGTGGCAGGCTTCACCTGAATACGAGTTTTCGGCATCACCGCTGTGGCAGTACAAATCTTATTCTCTTCATCGATCCGGTGGTCGATGATCTTCACATCTTGCAAATATTCCTGAACAATCTCTTCACGAGTCAGCTCGATATCCTGTTCGCTCTCACGCCCCGATCGTTCGCGGACACGATCGATCATGTGCTCCTTGACCAACACGCGAATTTGCTTGGCCAAATCCGTCCGAGCCGAAAGCTCCGAGACACGGCGGCAGACGACCGCGCCTTTGCTTAAATCCCCCTGGCCCTTGCCGACCCAATAATGATCTGAAGAATACGAGTCGTGGCCGACCTCGGCTGAATACCTGACCGAGGAAGAGTCTGCTGTTTCCCCCCCCTGGTGGTTCTTGAGCTGATCGAACGATCGTTCAGCCCTTGTCCTGACATCCTCCGTGTCAGTCGCCTGCACGCTGGTGACGACCAGTCCCTCGATAAGGCACAGACCCACGACGATGGCGATCTTGACCGATCCCTTCACGGCCTCCCTCCACGATAGTACTGGCCTGGCTGCTGCTGAACCGGACCTTGTCCTGGTTGGATCATGGGCTGATGATCGCTCTGAAGCCGTCCCTGAGGTGCTCGATGAATGATCTCGTTCGACGTGCGTGGGACGCCCGACAGCCCGGGAGGGGGAACAAGCTCATGGTTCGGCATTCGAGGAGGCCTGCTCCCAGGCCTCGGTGGCTGGGGCGGACCCTGTGGTTGCCGGTTGGTGATAATCTGCTGCGCGATTGCGACGTGTGAATTGGCCGGCGAAAGACCGCTGGCGCTGTTCAGCAAACCCTGGGAGATACCAACCGGCGAGACCAGCACCCAATTCGTCCAGGCTTGCGACACCATCGCGTTGGATTGCACACGATTGAGAATTTCCTTCCGCTTTTGGGCTGCCTGCTGCACTTGATCCGGCGTTGCCGCATTTCCGAGAGTCTGATTGATGGCATTGAGTTCCTCTTGCAGCTGTTCATTTTCTTGTTTGAGCGCAGCCAGCTGAACACGGGCATCTTCGTTTTCGCGAAGCGCTGCGATCGCCCTCGCCACCTCGTCCGTATCCATCTGTGCGAGAAGATCCACTTTCACGACGACGACATCGCCATCCAACGTCGTGGCGACCTGTTGGTTGAGCACGATCGCCAATCCGGCCGTATAGGACCGGATTTCGTCTTTGGTCACATCCATATCATGAACGACCGTGACGCTCTCCAGGTACGTTGCAACCTGTTCGAGCGCATTCCGTTTGGCCACTTCTGTGGCGAGCCTGATTGCGTCTTCCCGGGTGTCGCGGTTCCCCATGCGATGCTCACCCTGGGCATTGACGACCCTGATTTCAGCGAGCGCAGGGCAAGCGGCCACGCACGCCGCGAGCGCGAGAAAATAGGCAATAGGTCGATAGGATTTATAAGCAGGCAGAAACCGGGAAAGAGGCGGTTGATGGAATGATCGATCGAACATCGCCCACCCCTTCTCGCCCCGCGCGTGGATGGAAACGGTCAGCGGTTTCAGCATAGCACCCGGAAGGCGGTTCCGCCAGCAATCGCCAGATGCCTCCCCCACCTTGCCTTCTGGAAAATTTGCATGTTAGGGTACCATTCTTACGTTTAGGATACATGCGGGTGATACTTCGCTATGACACATCCCTCACAGCTTCTTCGCTCGATCCTTGTCGGTCTCCTGACCGTTTTGCTTGAAACCGGGCTCCACGCGTCTGTTGATGCGGCCACTACACTTGGAAGGGAAACCATTCCTACCGGCTCTCCTACGGAATTTGTCATCCTTTTCGTCTTGGAGGGGTTGAGCCAGGAGTCGCTTAATGGTGGCACGATGCCGGTCCTGGGCAAGCTCATCAAGGAAGGGTCGGTGACCTGGTCCGCGAGCGGGGTCAAGCCGGCCCTACGCTTGCCTACAATGGCCTCGCTGGTGACCGGGATGCCGGTCGAAAAACACGGGATTACCTGGAATTTCTTCGAATTCAGCCGAGGCTACCCTCGCTCACCCAGCCTATTCGACTATCTGGATTTGAGTGGAGGTCGCGACAGTGCCATCTTTTATATGGATGAGTCCCTGTATCAGCTCGCCAAGCCGGAGCCCTACACCGACTATCAGCTCTGCGGGGCATTGCGGCCCGAGTGCGGCTCTCAGAAACTCGTCGCCTACATCCAGCAGTATCTACAAAAGGCAACCAGCGGACACGGATATGGGCATGCGATTCTCTCATTGCCTCATTTGTTGGTTGTTCATCTTCCGGAAGCCGGTCGGGCCGGTGTGGCACAGGGTTGGAATTCCAAAGAGTATCGTGACGCGTTGCGAACCGTCGATACTGCGATGAAGTCTATACTTGACCTATTCAAAGAATACTCACTCTTAGACCGCACAACCATCCTCGTCACTGCCCTGAGCGGGAAGGGAACCGACGCCGGAGCCGAGTCCCCAACGACCGATTCACCGGTTGTTCCATGGATTGTCTCCGGTGTTGGGATTAAGCAGGGACAGACCATCCGCCAACCGGTATCAATCATCGATACCGGGGCCACCGTCATGCGAATCCTAGGACTCAACACCCACACGGAGTGGGACAGCAAAGTCGTGGAAGAAATCTTCAAAACCGCTGCGGCGACGTCTGCGATGCCGCCCGTCAAGAAACCCTGATATCCATGCTCCACAATATTGCGATACGACACTGGTTCCCGGTATTCAGTCTGGTGCTGACAGGCCTGGTGACCATGGGCTCTACCGACGCAGGGTTCGCCGGAGAGCCGCCGCCCACCCGACTCACAGAACACCCGATCATCATCGATGCGACCAAGTTGGTCCCTGTTTCATGGTGGCAGGTACCGGGCGTGACACCGTCGATTTGGGGCTCGGATCCTGAGTCGCTCGACGCTCCCAAAACGTCGGAACTCCGCGAACTGCGGCTGAAACCTGGCAAGTACAAATTCATCAGCTTTACCTTCGATTTTCCCTTTACGGTGAATCTCAACGGCACTCTCGACTTTTCAAAATCCTTGGATCAATGTGTCGAAGGTCGCGGAACACAGACCTTGGTGGTGTTGTGCAAACGCACGTACCCACATGGCGGGCAGCGCGACGCCTATTACGATCAGAAGCCGAACGATGGCTGACGTGCTCGAAGATCTTTTAGAAGCGCTTGAAGATGTGGACGATGCCACCCGTGAGGAGGCGGCAAGGACGCTTGCCGACATGGCCGATCCAGCTACCTTGGACGCGCTGATCGGCGCCTGCGACGATGACTTCTGGTCCGTGCGGGCCCATGCCGGCTGCGGCCTCGCAAAAATCGGCGGACCGAAGGCGTTCGAAGCCCTGATCGGCCTGTTCAACGATTCCATCATGGAGGTTCGCGATCAGGCCGTCGAGGCCACGGCGAGGATGGGCCCGATCGTGCTTGATCGGCTGGTGACCGCCGTGAAAGATGAGCGTTGGCGTGTACGGGAACATGCCGCCAAGGCGGCCGGCAAAATCAAGGATTCAAGAGCCGTCGACGCGCTGATCGGCGCCTGTCGCGACAGGGACGGGGCCGTCAAGAGCGCGGCGGCGGAAGCCTTGGGCAGAATCGCCGATCCGAAAGCCATCCCGGCTCTGATCAAGCTGTTTCGAGATTCTTCTAAAATCGTGCGCGAGACGGCCGGAACGGCGTTGGTCTACATCGGGCATCCCTCGGTCGATCCGTTGATCGAAAGTCTCAAGGACAAAGATTTTGTGGTTCGATGTCACGCGGCTCGTGCGTTGGGCGGGATGACCACCGACTATCAAATCGGCAGATCCTGGGTACGAGACGCAAAGGTCGTGGATGCCTTGATCGGCATCTTGAAGGATCCTGATCGAGCCGTTCGCGAAGACGCGACCATCGCGTTAGGCATGATCGGCGACCCCCGGGCGATCGATGCGCTGGTAGAAGCCATGAAGGACGGAGCGGTGAAGCGCCATGCCATTGCCTCACTCGGCATGATCGGCGATTCGCGCGCCCTCCCAGCCGTATTGGACGCCTTGAAGGGCAAAGGCATCAAGCAAGAGGGCTCGCCGACACCCGGTTGCATCGTCAGCGAAGATGCGTTCATCAAGGAGGCCGCAGCCACCGCTCTCGGTCAATTTCGCGACCCTCTCGTGATTCCGGATTTGATTATGTTGCTGAAGGACGGGGTCTTGCGGGAAAAAGCGGCGGCGGCGCTGGCGGTGATCGGTGACGCGGCCATCGAACCCTTGATTGCTTTTCTCTATGACCCCAAAGCCTCTGAAGTTGAGGCTGAGAAGGAACGGGTGCTTTCTTATGCGTCTGTTCGACTGACCGCAAAAGACGCCTTGAAGCAGATCACGCTCGAGACTTTGGAAAAGCTTGGATGGACGCCTCCTGATGAACAGATAGAAATCAGCTCGAGCCAGGCCGACAATCTGCGCGTCGATCGGCCGTTAGGTCAAACCGGGCGCTTTGGCCCGTCCGGCGACCTCGTGTGAGGATGCCGCAAGAGTTTCCTGAAGTGACCCGCTGAATTCTGTACGGACAACCATATGATCGATGCGGTCGCAGAGCAGATTGCGGCACTCAAGGACCAAGATTGGGCTATCCGCCAGGAGGCAGCCGGTCTTCTCGGTACCTTCAAAGACCCCTGTGCTGTCGCTCCTCTGGTGTCGCTACTACGAGACCCGGACCGTTCAGTCCGGGACGCGGCAATTGAAGCCTTGCGCTCGATCGGAGCACCGGCCGTCGAGACGGTGGGGACCTGCCTCACTGAACCGGATCTCTCTATCCAGGAATCAGCGTCCGCAATCTTAGCCGCCATCGCGGATGAGCGGGTGCTCGCTCCGCTCATCAAGGCGCTGCACAGCGGCGACTGGATCGTTCGAATGCAGGCCGCCAAGGCCTTGGGTCGGGTACGGAACGCAGACGCGGTCGAGCCGCTCATTCCACTGCTTCAAGACAAGGTCAAAGCGGTTCGTGAGGAGGCGGCTCTCGCTCTGGCCGCCATCGGCGATGCGGCGATTCCATCCCTCTTGAAGGCGTTGCGGCATGAGGACTGGCTCGTTCGTCTCCACGCGGTGGAATCGTTGGGGAAGGCTAAATCGAAACAGGCTGTGGAAGCTCTGTTGTCGGTGTTGTTCAACGATCGAGATTCGGCGGTTCGCGAAGATGCCGTGCGAGCGCTCGGCGAGATCGGCGACCCGCGAGCAGTCGAATTCCTATTGACGGCGATGCGGGAGCCGGGATTGCGGACATTGGCGGTTGAAGCGCTTGGCCGCATCGGTGATGCTCGTGCGGTTCCCCTGCTGATCGACGTCCTTCTAGGAGCCGGCCGTCCACCTGTGACGAGAACAGTGGCCGGCTGCGGGGACCAGTGGAATGAAGAATTCATAACACAAGACGCGGCGGCGCGAGCGCTCGGGGCGATCGGCGACGAGAGGGCAATCCCTTCGCTCGTCTCGGCACTGAACCAGACCTTTACGAGAACTGAAGCGGCGGCGGCTCTGGCCAAATTCGGGGCGAAAGTTATTCCATTGCTGCTTCCACTGCTGAACGAGCCTCGCGATGAAAATCTCCTGTTTCACGTCCGTGAAACGTTGGCGTCAGCAGGATGGAAAACCGGCAGGCGATCACAGACCGGTAAAACATAGTTTCAGGATTAGGCCGTTCCGCTACTGAATGTCATGTCGAAAGAAGCGATTGAGACGCTGGTCTCCGAATTGATCCATGAAGAGGATTGGCGCCGTATGCGAGCGACGGCCGCCTGTGTGGCCGGCGGTCCTCGTTCGGTTCAGGCGCTCATCGAAGCTTTACGGTCCGGGCCTACCGAGCTGAAGAAAGAAGCGGCGGCGATGCTGGCGCGAATCAAGGATCCACATGCCGGTGTTGCCCTCGTCGGACTCCTTGAAGATCATGAAGAGGTCGTCCGGAAAGCAGGTGCGGCAGCCCTTGAACAGATGGCGGGTGTGCTCGACACGGACACAGCCAGGGCATTAGTTTCATTGCTGCCGAAGACTTCGGAAAGCCATGAACGGCAGACCTTGACCCACCTGATTGGGGCGATTCCCACATCCGTCCTCCCCCTATGCGAAATGCTCAAACATCCGGATCAGGATGCGCAAGTCGCGGCCGCATTGATGCTGGATCAATTATTGGATCCTCGTTCCATCGATGCATTCATCGATGCCATGGGCCAGCCGGCTGTGCGGAATATCGCCGTTGGGACATTGAAGAAGCTGAGCGCAATCCGCGAACGAATCGATGGGACGTTCGATGCGTTGCGGGAGGTCGAAGGAGCCGGCGAGCGCGAGGAAGCGCGGATGGCGACGGTCATCGACCTACTCGGGATCGGGCGCCCGAGCGTGGGGATCCTTATCGAGTATCTGGAAGACGACGACTGGCTCGTGCGCGAGGCAGCGGCTGACCTACTGGGGAAAATCGGCGATGTGCGAGCCGTCGAACCATTAATGAAGCGGCTGGAACAGGACAAGGATACCGGAGTCAAGGAGTTGGCGATCAAAGCCCTTGGACTGATCGGCGATGCGCGCCCCTCCCGGCTCTATCTAGAGGCCATTCCCATCCGCCCACTGCGGGTGTATGCCATGGAGGCCTTGGCCAAGATCAAGGAGGTGGGGGTCCTGCGTCCGCACAAGGAACTCTTCGACCGACTCCGAACGGATCGTGACGGCCTGGTGGCCTATAATGCCGGCTTGATCGCCGACAAGCTCGAAGCCATCACGGCCATGGAAAGCCAGGCCCACAAAGAGGATATTAAGAATGACTGAACAGGGCGCATCCGAGCGAATCGAACAACTCATACAGGCATTGCACGACGAGAACGAAGCGTTGCGCGAGCACGCCATCGCGAGCCTCGGCCAAAGCGGACCGGAGGCACTGCCTCGGCTGATCGACCTGATGACCGATGAAGATGCGGTGATTCGAGAGGCGGCCACCAGTGCGGTCGTACGGATAGGCCCCTCGGTCATCGAACCGATGATCGACGCGCTGCAAGATGACTCTTGGGCGATCCGAGAACAGGCAGCCTCGGCTCTCGGCAAGTTGCGGGACCGACGCGCCGTCGAACCTCTCGTCAGGGCGATTAAGGATCGAGACGGAGCGGTGCGGACGGCAGCGGTGTGGGCGCTCGAACGAATCGGCGATCCACAAGCAGTGCCCGGGCTCATCGAGGCCCTCATGGACAGCACTCTGCGCGAGGATGCAGCCCGAGTCTTGAAGAAGATCGGCGACGTGCGGGCGGTCGAGGCGCTGATCGACGGACTCTTGGGTTCCAATTGGATGGTTCGCCGCCATGCGGCTGAGGCGCTGGGCAAGATCGGCGATCATCGAGGAGTCACCCCATTGATAGAGTCGCTGCAAGACGAGGACTGGCTGGTCAGACGCAATGCCGCCGAATCACTCGCGCGGCTTGGCGCGAAAGAAGCCATTCAACCCTTGCTGGTGCTGCGCGAGGACGAGAACACCATGGTCCAGGAAACAGTCGAGGCCGTGCTGGCCAGTCTTGGCTGGACCCCCGAACCGCAATAACTCAAACCAAAGGGGACACATGCCCATGGCAGATGAAGCTCCGAAGCTGATTCAGATCGCTCCGAAAGGCGGAGACAAGAAAGACGGTTTCAACTTGGTGACAGAGCGTGTCGTGGCGGTCAACCCTGAGAGCAGACAGCTCGAGGTCGAACTCTTGGCCTACGATGGTAAGACGGTCTTGCTGGAGGTGGCCGAAGAGGCGCTGGAGGACCTCAAAAGGATCAGGGCGGGAGACGGCGCCACGATTCGAGTGGTGGAAGAAAACGGCAAGCGCATCGCGAAGAGCTTCAGGATTCGCCCCAAAGATCCGAACGCCGCCAGGGCCGACGCCATGTTGCTCGACCTAAGAGATTCGCACTGGCTGAATCGGAAGTATGCGGCGGAGGTCTTGGGTGAGTTGAAAGATCCCCGCGCCGTCGATCCCTTGGTAGAGGCGTTGACCGATGAAGTCGGTGACGTGCGGCAACGGGCCTATGATTCGTTGATCAAACTCGGTGGCCCATCCGTGCCTTCACTGATTCCGTTATTGGTGTCCGAAGAGGACGAAATTCGTCAATCCGCCACCGAGATTCTCCGGAAGATCGGCAAACCGGCCGTCGAGCCGCTGGCCACCGCACTGGCCGAAGCCGATGATCGGCTGAAGACCCGAATCATGAAGGTGCTCGATCGAATGGGGTACAAGCCGAAAACCAAAGACCAGGCCAAGCCCGAGTTGCCGAGGCTGACCTAGCCTTACTAGGACTGTCCGGATGTTGAAGGATGTTTGCTGGGTCGGCCCACCGAGATGTGGTGGAATCCATGACTGACGACACGGTCAGGATCGTAGACGTTCCGCAAATCGATGAGGACGGGCGATTTCATGATCCTTTTCAGTCTTTCAAAGTCGAGATTCCTGAATTGATTCCATTCGGTCATAATGATCAGCGCGTCCGTTCCCTCAGCAGCGTCATAGGGATCTGCACAGGGCTTTAGTGCCGATAGCGTCCGGTACGCTTCATCGAGCGCGATCGGATCATAGGCGCGTACGGTCGCCCCTTCGCTCAACAATTTCTGACTGATAACCAGCGCAGGGGCCTCCCGTAAATCATTCGTGTTGGGTTTGAACGAGAGTCCCAGCAGGCCCAAGGTTTTTCCCTTGAGCCCTCCCACCGCATCACGAATCTTGTCGACCATTCGACGTCGCTGATCATCGTTCACCTTGGATGCGGCAAGGGCAACCTGCACTGGATACCCAACTCGCTCTCCGGTCTGAATCAGCGCCGCCAAATCCTTTGGGAAGCAGGAACCTCCAAATCCGGCTCCAGCATGCAGAAACTTTGAGCCGATGCGGTTGTCCAGTCCCATCCCTTTGGCCACCATCTGCACGTTGGCCCCTAACCGTTCACATAGATTGGCCATTTCGTTGATGAATGAAATCTTCGTGGCCAAGAAGGCGTTTGAAGCATATTTGATCAGTTCAGCCGTGGGAATATCCGTGACGACGATCGGCGTCTCAATCAGGTACAGCGGACGATAGAGATCTTTCATAATGGCGACGGCCTGATCGCTGTCGGCTCCGATCACCACGCGATTCGGGCGCAGGAAGTCCTCGATCGCCGATCCTTCCCGTAGAAACTCCGGATTCGACACAATGTCGAACCGAAAGGCACTCGCTTGAGTTTTCGTGATGACTTCACGAAGTCGTTTACCAGTACCTACCGGCACCGTGGACTTGGTCACGATAACCTTGTATCCGGTCATGTGGCGCGCAATCCCTTTACCAACTTCTTCGACGTACGAGAGATCGGCGGAACCATCACCCCTCGGCGGAGTTCCAACGGCAATAAAGATAACCAGCGCTTTATCGACAGCCTTGGCAATATCGGTGGTGAAGCTCAGTCGGCCTTCTCGAACCCCCTTGGCCACCAATTCCGTAATCCCCGGCTCATAGAACGGGACTTCGCCTTTTTCGAGCTTTTCAATTCTTCGGCTGTCGCTGTCCATGCAGGTGACGTGGACGCCGAACTCGGCAAAGCAGGCGCCCGTCACCAAGCCGACATACCCGGTGCCAATCACACTAATGTGCATCGAACGACCCTCCTCAATGGCTGAATCGGGAGAAAGTATAGCAGTCAGTGCAAGGAGGGAGCAACGAATCCACACCTACTTATCACCGCTGTCCTTTCGTTGACTCTCGGAAAATGCGTTGAGTACAATCCGACGCCCTCTCTGACTCGATAATGAGAGAGACTCTGCACCTTCATCGAATCGATGACTGTTCATCCTCCACGAATTCCCCGCTGGTTCTTGCTCGTGACCGCCCTCGTCACCGGTGCGGTGGTGATGGCCTTGGAAATTTTGGGCAGTCGGCTGTTGGCTCCCGTATTTGGCAGCTCGCTGTTTGTCTGGGGCGCGTTGATAGGAGTGATCTTGGCCGCCATGAGCAGTGGGTACGCGTTCGGTGGGTGGATCTCCGACCGCTATACCGGCGGACATGTGTTGGCGGCCTTGCTCCTTTTTTCAGGAAGCTGGACGTTTATAGTCGCGTGGGCGAACCAACCCATTCTGTTTGAGATCGAGAAGATGGCGCAAGACCCTCGCTGGGGCCCTTGCCTCGCCGCGACTGTGCTCCTCGCCCCTCCTGCGTTCGGGCTTAGCGGCGTCTTGCCGGCCATGTTGCGTTTGGCGGTCGCAGACATGGATCACCTTGGTCGCCAGACAGGCCGCATGATCGCCCTGTCGACCGTCGGCAGTCTGGCCGGCACCTGGGGCACTGCATTCTTTCTCTTATCGTGGATCGGAAGCCAATCGTTGATCGCCTGGCTGGGTGGCATTCAGCTAGGGCTTGGAGTCTTATGGCTTGTAAAAGGCACCTCGACCGGCCGGTTCGTACTGCTGATCATTCTCGGCTGTTGCACGCTCCTGGGAGCCATAGCCCTCCACCCACTCCAACGATTGAAGGTCCCCATCTATCAAGAGGAGAGTCCTTATCAGCAGGTCCGTATTCGCGAAGATGATCTCTTCCGGTATCTCGTGTTGGATCGTACCTTTCACGCTACGATGTGGAAAGTCGACCCGACTTCCCTTTTTCTCCCCTACAGCCAAATGATGGTGGCTTCGCTGGCACTGGTGTCCGAGCCGAAGCGCGGCCTCATTCTCGGTCATGGCGGTGGTTCGTTGGCGAAATGGTTGGCACGGCACTGGCCGGCGTTGGAATTGGACATCGTGGAATTCGACCCAGTCGTCGTCCGCATGGCCGAAGAGTATTTTGATTATCGCCCGCCGGCCAATCATCATGTCTTTGTGAAGGACGGTCGAGCCTTTCTCAACTCGACGGATCACACGTACGATGTCATGTGGATCGATGCGTTCGCGCGAGACATGATCCCTTTTCACCTCACCACGACGGAGTTTTACTCCTTAGTCCGAACGCACCTGAACCCGGAGGGCATCGTCGCTGTTAATCTGGCCTCGTCCGGCAAGGAAGGTGATCTCGCTCGAGCTGCCGCAGTCGTACAAACCATGAAACAGGCTTTTCCCGTTCTCACCACCTTCGCTGTCGAGGGGCCGTGGAAGACAGGCATGACCCCGGCAAAAAATCTGGTCTTCTTTGGAGGCCGTCTCATCGAACGCGAATCAGTCGACCATCTCGTGGCAAAGATTACCGAGATGGCGATGAATCAGCGCCTGCCGCGTGAGGCGATCGCGCTGTTGACCACTCGTCGGACCGAGCCTTGGCCGACCGGCGTCGTCTTGAGCGACGATTTTGCTCCCTACGATCTTCTCCTCGGGCGAGAACGATCACGATTGATGGAATGAGGTCCGCGTCCAATGGCGCACAGTAACGAAGGGACGACCCCTGCACTGTCCGATGACCACACGCGTCGACCCTTGGAAGCCCCACCCCCAAGACACACTCAAGGACATGCGCGATCGCGCGATTCTCGCCACCCTGCTCTATCACGGGATACGGCGGGAAGAACTGTGCAGTCTCAAAGTGAAAGATCTGCAGAGCCGCCAGGGCGTGATTCACTTCAAGGTGAAGGGCAAGCGCGGGAAGATTCGCTTCGTGCCGGCGCACGCGCAGGCCCAGCGGTTGATCGAAAGCTATCTCCTCATGGCTGGCCACGGCGACGATAAGGACGGTCCGCTCTTCCGGCCGGTGCGCAACAACCGCACGGGTGAGCTGGAGCGGCCGCTCAATCCGAATTCGCTTTATAGAAACGTGGTCAGGAAATACGGGCAAGCAACCGGTTTGAATATCGAAGTGAACGGGCTGTGTGTACATTCGATGCGAGCGACGGCCGCCACGAACGCGCTTTCGCATGAAGCCGACATCGCGAAGGTGCAGGAATGGCTCGGCCATGCGAATGTTTCGACGACCCGACTCTACGATCGGCGGAAAACAAGGCCGGAGGACTCGCCTACCTTTCGGGTGCGGTATTAAAGCGCGAGGGAGTGGCGGATGCTTCCGCTCCTCAAAAGCATATCTCTCACATCAACTAAGGGGTAATTTCCTAGCCAAAGATGGGATGAGAGGAGGGCTTGTACGTTCGTGCAAGCCCTCCTCTCACCTTACGCCACCAGCGCAATAGCTGCTCCTATATAAGGACCGTATGTCTTGCAGGCTTCAATCGCCGCGTCTAGAGGTGCCGTCCAATCCATGCTAGCTCTTGCAGATGCTTCTAAATGCCACCCTTCGGATAAAGCGTCCCAGTTCGCCGCTATATCAGGATTATTTCCAGTGTTATTCCAGTCATAATCGCGAGATCCGGCAGTGATTGTACCCCCCATGTGGCCACTCGTCGCCATGGTAAATAGCCGCCCATTATTGGCTCTTATCGCTACCCCGAGAGATACGCTTTCGTCAGGAAAGCCTGAGTTATGGAAATGACCGCTGAACTGAAAGGACCCGTCTGGGTATAATGCCACATGCGCATTGCCACCTACAGGTATACCGTTACCAAACACGATCGGTCCCCAATCCCAAACTACATTAGGGATGAATGGCTTGGGTGGCGGAGGAGGAGCCTGCGGTGGATCCTCGGTAGGATGCAAAGCTAACCATATAGCGCTATTCTTCTTATCTAAAGCGGCTAGGTCTAGGGTAGGCTTGTAAGTGTGACCGAAGCGCACCATGTGGTTTTCAGCATGTAAGTGGGCTTGTGTCATGTTATGGAAAAGATTCCCTTTTTGTTTTTTGGGTTCGGTAGGCGGCATGAGTTATTTCCTTCCTATAAAAGGTTACTACGTTAAGAGTTAGCGTTCGATCATCTAAGCCGTGTACCTCACTTATATTGGTATTATTACCTGTATTGAGACGCCAACAGAAAATGAAGTGACCGTAGATGGATTGCCAATTTCATGATCCTTGCTCTTTACGATCCAAGTGTGAACTCCTTTCTGGTCAATTGTTGTTTGCTGCTCACATCGTTGCTCCCTCCATTGCCTGGCGAATTCGCCATCGAGATACTCATCATGCTAGCTTTGTCTCGTGATCACGTGGCCATCGTACCAACGTGGACGTTACAGATGGGTGACGGATAGGATGATTTATTTGAATTGAACTCAGTGAAGACGGACATGGCTTCAGCCATCGCCCCAAGATCAAATGGACGAAGGCGAGCCCAATTTCGAGCGAGGATGTGAAACCGAGCAGGATTATTCTTTGGATAGTGCTTGGTAAAGGGCTTGAGTCTCTTGGGTGGGATTTATGCCCAGTCGAGACCGGATGGAATGGCCGAAACGCTGATAGATAGCCAGGGCCTCGGTCCGTCGGCCGAGCCGACCATAGATGATCATAATCCTACGGCAGAAAACTTCAGCGACGGGCTCGACTTCAAATGCTTTGAGATAGCAATCAACCGCACCTGTCAAATTACCATCCTCTTCAAGGCTGATCCCGAGCCGTTCCGCCAGGCTCATATAATGCGCGCGTAATCGCTCGCGATAGGTCAAGGCCCAGGGTGCTGGTTCACCCTGAAGAAAATGGCCGTGATAAAGGTTCATGACGCGCTCCAGTGCACCTCGATCGGTCATGTCGGCCTGTGCTACGGCACGTTCGAACCTTAAACAATCGGCCCAGATATAGCGGGGATCTAAAAACAATTGCCGATCCTCGAGGCGAACGGCCTGTTCATGTTGCAATAGTTTTCGCAAACGATGCAAAGTGGTTCTGAGCGCCTGGGCCGCAGCATCACCCTCGGCGTCTGGCCATAGGGCATCGGTCACGCGGTCCTGATGCACCGCTTGTCCTCCGAAGGCACACAAACATTGAAGCAGTTCAAGCGGCTTCCGCTGAGACTTCCCTGGTGTGCGGAGCGGCTTGTCATCGCACATCAGTTCGAACCGACCCAATGTGTAGAGCCTGATTGGCCACGGCCAGTTCTCGATGTGCGGTGAGTCGGCTGTAAGATTACGGCGATGAATAACACTTTTGACGTATACCACTTCGATTTCAGACTGGAGTGCTTGAGAAAGCAGACGTACCATGACATGCGGGCGCCACCAAAGGTCGAGGGCAAGATAATCGTTTTCTCGTGCGATCCGCAGCCCCTCGCGCAAAGGAGTCAGTGCCTTCTGCTTTTCGCCATCTTTTATCCACGAATACGCTTCAACGAGTAGACTTTTATGTTCTAGAAATGAGCTGTTCATCTTTCGGGCATATTGAATTGCCTTCTCGAGGTAGTGACGCGCTTTTTCTCCATTGCCGGATTCAATTAAGATCTGAGCAAACCCAATGCGGTTGGCCGTTAGTGTAAACGGTCGTCCTAGTGCTTCATGCATCTCCATGCCTTTCAATGCATGGTCGTGTGCGTTGGCCAAATCATTTTGTAATAATGCGATGCCAGCTCTGAGAAAACAGAATTGTGAAGTCGCATGCTTAAGCTGTAAGTGGTTGGATGCTTCCGCCTTATCCAGGTATGCTTCGGCCTTTCGTGAGTCGCCTTCAGCAAGTGCGTTGTACACATTGAGTCCGTACAACATGCATTCCAGAAGTGGCATGCCAGCTTTTTGTGCGATATGGAGTCCCTCGCGAAGCTTTTCCTCGGCGAGCGAGTGGGAGGCCGTATTCCAGGCATAATTTCCCTCCGTCACCCGCCAGAGGACAAGCAATATTGGCGGTATAGGCCCGGCCGCTAACAAGGGATTAATTTCAGCCAGAACCCGTCGCGCTTTGCGAAAATCGCCCCGCCAAATAATGAGTTTCAAAAAGGTGCATGCCACCCAAATTCTGGCAATTGGGTCGGCGGCGGATCGGAGAAAATCATCCGCTCGCTTTTCCAGAGCAATGAGCAATGGATGATGTGGCGCCGCATACACAAGGCCCTGGAGGCTACCCAGCACCTTGGCCTCGATTTGCATCGATGGAAACCCTTTATAGCGAGTCAAGAGCTGTTGGAGCCGTTCTGCCCATGCCACCACAGGGGTCATCTCCCCCTCTGCATAGAAATAGGCATCCATGATGGCACCACAGGTGAGAAACAATCCTGCGCTATCGCCCACGATCTGAAATTCGTCATAGGCCAACTCTAGGTCTGCTATCGCTGCCGGGGGATTGAAATTCGTATGACTGAGGCCCAGCCAGTACAGCAACCACGGCATGCGTTCCACTATGGGGAGAGGGCAGAGAGCGATTAATCCCTGAAGGGCCTGATGACGACCCTGAGCGAGTAAGGCGGCAGCATGGTCGCAAATCAGCTGGGTGAGCTTAGCCCATTCTTCCGCTTCGGCAAGCAGGGCCGCAGCGGCTTCGATCTGACCGTCCTGGGCGGCGAGGGTCGCCCCGAGATACCGGATTTCACGGAGTTGCGACACGGACAAATAGCGACTGGCACGGTCAAGCAAGAATTTACGGAACAGATCGTGATACTGATAGTGGATCTCCTCACCGTCTCGTCGATCTATAAAGAGCCGACGGCGGTAGAGATCGTTTAGCAAATCACTCGCCTGGGCATTGCCACTAATCTCCATCGCCATGCTCACCGTCATCTGCGGCACAACGGCGGTGCGCATCAGAAATTCTTGCAACTCCACGGTGGCTTGATCGAACATCAGCCCAGCAAAGTAACTGAATACGGATTCCATAGTTTCGGACCGAGAAGAATGGTCAGCCCTCGCGGTGCCCTTGAACCGATCCAGCACGAGAATCAATCCGGCAACCCACCCATTGGTTTGATTCTGCAGTGAATGAAATAGTGTCTCCTCACTGAGTCCCTTTACGGCGCGGCTTATAATGGTAGTTTCTTCAAGCGTTAAGCGCAGTTCATCCCAACTCACCTGTCCTATGAGGTTGTTAGCAAGAATCCTCGCATACTGCGGCGGCGGTGGCGTGCGGCTGATGACGAGGAGGTTTATGCCCGCAGGAAGCTCCAGCACTGCTCCCTGGATGACGTTGTGGAAAGAGGAATCAGCGATAACGTCCTGGTAGTTGTCTAGAACCAGTGTCGTGGTTGTTGGCAGACCGGCAAATAGTTCGCGGAAGTAGCGCCTTGTGAATCCGGGGAGATCGGGCGCGTACTCAGGTCTCAAGACGGGCAATCGCAGTCGCTTTTTTCCTGCCGCCGTTTGGCCCGCTAGGGTCAGATAGTGGAAAAAGGTCGCGGGATCGGCATCACCACCGTCAACTTGATACCAGATATTTGGTAATCTGCGTGTTTCTGTATAACTTGCCGCAAGTGCTGTCTTTCCAGATCCAGGAGGCCCGGCAATCCATACAACGGGATGGCTCTGGCGCTCTTGATCCAACCGTGTGAACAATCGATCACGAGCAACCACCCGGAAGAGTTTCGGGCGGGTTAGCTTCGCAAGGGTGGTCGGCTGTCTTGGCATTTCCGCATCGCTCACTGCAGAAACAGTCTTGAGATTTATGAGATCAGTGAGATTACAGACCCAACCCGCTTGAGCAAGGGGCAGAGCGGACGAGGCGCAGTTACTTTCCCAATGGTCAGCTTACCGGTGTCCGTTCGTGATGATGACGTGGTTCGCTAATTTTAGTATCTATCGTATTCCAACACATTAGCATGATCGCCTGCGAGTCTTCACCCACTCCAGGGAGACAGCTGTGTGCCTTGAGAACGAAACTGGGGAACTTTTTCAACATCCGGCTGGATCTATTCGTCGGAATGTTGAGCAGGCCGCGAAACTCCCTGTTCGTGGCAGCCGCTCCAGGTGTGGAGCCCCACGGCTTGACAGCCGTGGTTCCTCTTGGTTCTTCGGCGACACCTCGCCGCAGTGTGTCATCCTTTGCCTAGGCTTCGAAGGACGGCCGTTGCGCATTCCTCCATGGCTTCATCCTCCGCCGGAGACTACTTTGGAGAGACGGGCAACTGTGGCTTCCTGCGGAAGCGGGTGAATGTTTTGGTCACCACCCTCGACAAGAAGTCGAAGCACCTCGGCGATTTCTGCCTGTCTTTTTAGGAAATACCGCGCCGAGGACCCGTTCTTCTTGCCGATTCTCACGGTGACGATGCGGGCATCTCGTAGCGCAAAGACATCTTCATCGGTTTCGTCATCTCCCACATAGAGAGCGCTGCTACAATTAAGTCGACGCATGTACTCCAACAAGGCCGTACCCTTGTGCGACGCCGTCGGCGGCATCACATTGACGACGGATTTCCCAAGGACAATGCGGGGAGGAGGAGACAGTTCGGCAACGATTCGCGAGATCAGCGCCCGGGCCTCATCTCGGTGATCGACGGTTCGATAATGGAATGAGAGCGAGTAGAACTTC
Source organism: Nitrospira sp. (assembly GCA_029194675.1). Taxonomy (NCBI): domain Bacteria; kingdom Pseudomonadati; phylum Nitrospirota; class Nitrospiria; order Nitrospirales; family Nitrospiraceae; genus Nitrospira; species Nitrospira sp. Next base: position 1,337,565 of record JARFXP010000001.1, read on the forward strand.
TCCTCGACGAGCACTCCACTTCGAGCCAGTTCGTCCTGAAATCGTTCGTTGATCAATTGCAGCCATCCGGAACTGGTTTCTCGGACTTGCTGTATATCCTCTTGGCGCGTATGAGGGCCTTCTGAGCCATGGTTCCCGATCAAGTGGGGAACGGCAGTCCCGACACGTGAGCGCAAGTCCTCCACCGAGCGTCCCGAGATGATCGCGGTGGGAGCGCGCTTCGCGAGTTCCTCAAGCCGGACACGGATGGGACGCGTCATCCTGGCAGCGGGAGGATCTCGGACGATTTTCGCCAATGTCCCGTCGAAATCAAACGCAAACAGAGAACGCCCTTTCAGAAGCGCCCCGAGGTCGTTTCTTCCTGTTTCCGTCAACAAATAGTCCATCGTCTACCCATCAATTCAGCAGGTTGGGCCCCCGGCGCACATGTTTCATGACTCGCTCCTTTTGTCTCATGCGTGCCGCATCGATAAGCATACGACCGGCCCAACGATACACATTGAACTCCTGAATCAGCCCCCTCATACTCTGCATCCTGGCCCGCTGTTCCACCTTCGGCATCGTCAGGCCAAGGTGAAGCGCGGCCGCAAACTGATCGATGTCGTAGGGATTGATCACGAGCGCCTCCGTCAGTTCCCGCGCGGCTCCGGTGAATTGACTCAGAATCAACACTCCCTGCTCGTCGTCCCGAGCACCGACGAACTCTTTGGCGACCAGATTCATGCCGTCATGGAGACTACTCACCACGCACAGGTCTGCGCCACGGTAACACTCATGGACCTGTGCCGGCTCATGATGGTGAATCCGCAGGCAGATCGGTTCATAGTCGTCCCGCCCAAACCGCTTGTTGATCTGCTCTGCCAGCGTAGAGACTTGGCCGGTAAAATGGTGGTACTGCTCGATCGTTGACCGGCTGGGGGCTGCGATCTGGACAAACGTAAATTTTCCGATCCATTCAGGCTGGAGCTCCAGCAACCGTTCCACGGCCATAAACCGTTCCAGGATCCCCTTCGTATAATCCAGACGTTCCACGCCAAGGCCGACCAGACGATCAGGAGGCATCCCATAGGTCTCCCGGAGTTTGATTCGGCATTCCGGGACCGACCGTTGATCATGAAGCCATCGCAACGGCCACTCGATGGAAATCGGATAGGGGTTGACCGCCGTCATCTTGCCCCCATAGGAGACCGTTGAACTGTTTCGATCGATCCGCGCCTCAAGCAACCGATCGATACTATCGATAAAATTGTTGCAATGAACTCTGGTGTGGAATCCCAGAATACTGCTTCCGAGCAGCCCTTCCAGAATTTCTTCACGCCAGGGACAGATCCCAAAGCTTTCCGCGTTCGGCCATGGAATGTGCCAGAACATGATGATCGTCGCGGTCGGCAACTTATCTCGAATCAGCTTCGGAAGCAGGGCAAGATGGTAATCCTGAACGAGGACAACCGGATTGTCGCTCGTGGCCTCCTCGTAGACGGCCTGAGAAAATCGCTCGTTGATGGCCACATAGTGTTTCCAATCCGATGAACGGAACGTGGGCCGGACATGGGCGATATGACAGAGCGGCCACAATCCCTCGTTGGCGAACCCATAATAGTATCCGGCCTCCTCTTCCGCAGTGAGCCACACGCGGCGGATCTCATAGCTGGGATGTGCCGGCGGCACACGGACATGGTCTCGTCCGTCCACCACTTCCCGATCGGCGGAACCGTTCCCATGCGCGACCCATACGCCGGAGCAGGCACGCATCACCGGCTCCAGCGCCGAAACGAGCCCGCTCGCCGGTACCTGTAGGACGATGTTTCGATCCTGCCAGTAGTGGGCATAGGGCTGTCGGTTGGAGACAATCAACACCTGATCGCCGGCGAGTTGCTCATGCAGGATCGTCTTGAGGCTGGCTGGGGTCCATGAAATCTGGCTCTCATCGCGCATGCGGCGGTCAGCTTCAAGAGCCTGCACCAACGAGCGCAAGTCCTTCGCCAACGGCCGGAGTTCCGGCGCATGCTGCTCGTGCGCCAGCGGGGTCAGCAGCCTTTCTCCCTTCAACATGGCCCGAACTCCGGCCATCCATCCTTTCCAACTGAAATGTGCCACCAACACGGTGACCAGCGAGATGACGGCCGTAAGCCCCGCAAACAGATAGAAGACATACCATTTTGTGTCGCTGCTCCGTTGCTGAATAAAACTCATGTCGTGGATGAGCAGGAGGCGCCCCAGCCGGCGCCCGTTTGCTTCGATCAAGGCAGAAGTGATATGGAGCGGTCCGCTACTGAATGACCGAACAGTGGACGAGTCGGATGCAAGGTCGCGTGTAGCTTTACAGGTGACGTCCTGCGGGTAGGCCTGCGTCTCATAGAGCAGCTGGTGGTCGAGATCACAAAATCCCAGGGCGTACAATCGTTCGTCCTGAAGAATGCGCGTAAAATAGGCCAGGATCTTGTCCTTTGAATCGGATACCAGAAGATCCGCAAGCGGTCCCTCCATCGTATTGATCATGACTTTGGACCGCATGTCGAGATCTCGAACAAACCATTTCAATTCAAGCGAGTCGACAAGAGGGATTACGCCATAGGCGATCACTCCCAACACGATCGCCAACGGGAGAACGAATCGAAATGAGAGCCTCAAGAGCCTCATGGGAACAAGGTAGTGTACTTCCAGAGAGAAATCAAATGCGTTCCGGTGTGGACTCGTACTGACTCATCGGTGATTGCCCGGTAATTTCCCACAGGCGTAATCAGCTCCGCCTTCGCCGTCAGTCCTCCGTGGGGTGACGTGCTACACCTTCCACCTATCGACTGACCGATCCGTCGTCTTCCTCTGCATCTGTCAACACCCTCGACCATCTTCGTAAAGGCTCGCTCACCGGCACCGCCATACCACTCGTCAAAGGAAGTCCCCGCTCGGGGGGTGTGCCCCGACCTTTGACCGATACCCTTGGGAGCGCCCACTCGGCGACGCTTTGCCCATCAATGCTGACGCTCAAACTCCAGACGAAAGGTGGGTCATGACCACAGCAGCACGGAAGCGATCCTCCGGCCCCTTGCTGATCTATCTCATCGATGCACATCCAGTCGCTCGACTCGGGCTGTGTTCTTTTTTCGAGAACCAGCCGTCCGTCTCCGTCGTAGGTGACGCTTCCACGCTCGCCGCTGCCCTACCGGATTTACGACGCTGCAAGCCTGATGTGCTGATTACAGATATCTTCCCGATCCCAAAACGAGTGTTGGGTCGAATGCGCACTCTCCGTGTGCTCTACACCTTCGAGACGCTGGAACAGTGCTCGCTGCCTAGACTTATGGAGGATCTCACCCATGGACAAGCCGGCTTTGCGTTGAAGAGTCTGTCATTGGACAGCCTCCTGAAGGCCGTGCGTCAGGTGGCAGCAGGCCGAAGGTATAGAGACCCAGCCTTCATGCGCCTTGTCAAAGCAGAGCAGCAACGGCGGGCCCGGAGTCACCAGGTGAGGGCTCTCTCGTCGAAGAAGCATGGACGCCAACCTAACTTGGCTCACGGTCAGAAAAAGGCGCAGAAAAGAACGACAAAGAGCAGAACACAGGCGAAAAGAAAGAGGTAAATCAAGGTGCAGCTTCTTGGCTTGCGCCGCCAAGCCAGTTTTTCTCCTGAGAACCCCGCTTTCACGCGAGTCGAATGGTGAGCCAGCCCTCCCACCTGAGATATCATTAGTGCTATTCTTCGCTGGCCAATACCCGTATCTCGATCATAGACAAGTCGTTATGGGCCGATGGATGAGACTGACGGACTACCACGCGAAATACTCCGCCCATGAGCCGACCAAACGCTGCCCATCGGACAGCGTCGAGAAGCTTGCGAGCGTGCTCGCTGATGCGCAGGTCGACCTCAAGCCTCACCAGGTGGAGGCGACACTCTTCGCCTTCCGCAGTCCCTTCTCGAAAGGGGCCATCCTTGCCGACGAAGTGGGCCTTGGGAAAACGATTAGCGTACCTTCGTCAACCCCTTGCGGAATCCGTTCTCTCCCCCCTAATCTTGCAATTAGCCGCTCCTACAGTTCTGAGAGTGATATCTGGCGATCCTGGCGACAAGCTCGACTTCAGGCACCTGAAGCTCGCACTCGGCGAGGCGCTATCAGTGGGCAAGGAGCACTACGGCATGACCCGGCCGGGCAAGACCGCGCACTTCGACACCATCCTGGAACTGATCCGCGTCATGGCAGAGAAGAAACCCGAGCACGTGGTCTACCTCGACGAAGGCTTTGCCGGCGACGACCTGCTCAAGGCCAACGCCGTACAGATTTTCAAAACCAAAGGCGTGACGAGCTTTAAGACGGTGTGACCTGATGCCCACGATCAGCACGTTCCTCGGCGTCGTGATTCAGATGTTCTGGGCCGAGCATGGACCACCGCACTTCCATGCCGTCTATGCGGAGCACGAGCCTATCATTGACATCCGTGAGTTGCGGGTAACCCGGGGGCGCTTCCCCGCAGGGCGCTCGCGTTGGGGCTAGAATGGGCTGCTGAATATCGGGAAGCATTGATGGAGGACTGGGAGCTATGCCGCCAACTCAAACCACCAAAACCGATTCCACCTCTGGAGTAGTTCCACCCCCCCCAGGCCGGCAACGCCTTGGCGCGTCGCGCGCGTCACGGCCAAGCCAGGCATGCGGCTGCACGTCGAATTTGCCGATGGAACTGCCGGGGAAGTACGGCTCGATCCGTTTCTGAGCGCGTCGCGCGTCGCCGGAACGGTCTTCGAGGCGCTTCGGGACACGGCATTCTTTCCGCAGGTCCGCATCGAGCTTGGGGTGGTCACCTGGCCCAACGGTACCGACCTCGCTCCGGATGCGATGTACGACAACATTCGAACGGAGGGATACTGGACAGTCGAGCCGTGAAGCTTCAATTCGACGCGAACCAGCAATTCCAAATCGACGCTATCGCCGCCGTCACGGACCTCCTCGATGGCCAGCCCCTGTGTGCTCCCGATTATTCCGTCAGCAACAAGCTGCCGCGGTGGTTCGAGGTCGGCACACCGGTCGGGAAGTACAATCCTGAGTGGGCGATTCTCAAACAACGAGGCTGACATGAAACAAGGCAAGGATAAGAAGACTAAGATCGGCGCGTCCGTGCACCAGCTCAAGGTCTCTTTGCGAGAGATCAAGCCCACGATTTGGCGACGCGTGCAAGTGCCCGGCGACATCACCTTGGCGAAGCTGCACCTGGTGTTACAGATCGTGATGGGATGGACCAATTCACACCTCCATAAGTTCAGCATCGGAGGGGTGGACTATGCCGAGCCGGACCCGGACGGGTTCCTGAATTTTCAGAGCGACCGGCGCGCTCGCCTGAACAATGTGCCTCGCGCAAAGCAGACGTTCGAGTACGAATATGACTTCGGAGATGGCTGGAAGCACGACCTCGTCGTCGAGAAGACGCTTCAGCCTGAGCCCGGAGTCTCCTACCCCATCTGTGTGGCCGGCGAGCGGGCATGTCCGCCTGAGGATTGCGGTGGTGTCTGGGGCTATGAGAAGTTTTTAGAAACCATCATGGACCCGGCTAATGAAGAGCACGAGGAGATGTTAGCTTGGGTCGGCGGCAGCTTTGATCCGGAGGCATTCGATCTGGACGCCGTCAACACATCACTCCGGCGTCTACGGGTCTGAAGCAATGGCGACTGTTAGTTGGCGGAGTCCTTCAGACCCCACTCCCGTAACGCGCGCTCGTTCACGACGCGAAGGAATCGGGGCCGCAGCACCAGGTCGAAGACGTCTTCCTTGCCCGGACAGAGACGCAGGATCTCGCTCCGCGCATGCTCGATCACACTCAACGCGTCGGAACGGCCCAGTAGTGTCCTGGCCAACAGATAGAGCGTCACATCCGCGACCCGGCGGACCCGATCTATCCGGTGCTGTTCCTCTTGGAGTTCCGTCAGATCCATGTGGAAGTGGTACCTGGTTGACAACTCTATCCGGCAGCATTTCTCACGATACTTCGATGCGAAGCCGCCGGTACGCGCAAACAGAATATATGGGAAGCAAGTAGGTTGAAGACTCCTTCCGCCGACCTCAATTGCAAAAAGACGATAAAGAGGCCGGCGGTACGCACGAAGTGCGGTTTGGTGGAGGCGAGGGGAGTTGAACCCCTGTCCGAAGATCGTCAGTGCACTGCGTCTACATGTGTAGCCGACAATTTGAGTTTCGCGGCCATCCACGCCCATCGGCAGGCTTAGAACAGCCCCCTAGCCCAGAAAAGTCTCATCCTTAGCCGCTGAGCACCGGCTTGGGACCAGCCCGCTGCATCGCGCTCTTCCACCCCCGCGGGCATCAGATGGAAGAACGTCGCAGTTAATTAAGCTGCGAGTGCCAGTTCTTGATTGGCAGTTGCGTTTTCTCGGACTTTTACGAGTTCCCGAGAGCTCGACATGCGACAGTGACCTCAGTATCCCCGTCGAAACCGGTCGCCCCCTTTGTTCAGGTTGTTGAAAATGACCACCAGCTGCGTTCTCGCTTCGCTCAACGCCTCAACGTACTGAGAAGTACGCCTCGCCATCTCGCTCGCTGCGGCCTTGCTGGACAGCCATTTTGGACAACCTGCTCACCACAATGAGGCAGGCATTTCAGGCATGTCCAACGCTATTACAGATACCCATCATACCGCACGGGTCAACATGACGCCAATTGTTTGTCCGCGCGGGTCTCTACTCATCGAGGCTCGGACGGACAAGGAAGGGTCCATAGTGGAACGCGAAGAGCAGATACGCCCCACTCCAGCTGAGTGCCGACAGGCCAAGTAACGCATGAGTAAGGGTCGTCGGTGTCTCGGGGTTCGGGGTAAAAATTCGCAGTAATGCTCCGACATTGACGAGCATGTAGATCGCCGCCGTGAGCCGATCAGCATGCCGCGGTCGTCCTGTGTGGCCCAGGCTCGCGCGGGTCATCACCGCCAAGGTCATCGCGCCCATTGCTCCGGCAGTGAGGAGATGAACCGCGTTTTCGGGAGAGAAGCCGATGCCTAGAATCGATCCACCCAGCGCTATCAAAAACAATCCCACCCATCCATAGCCAATATGGAGAATCAGCACGAGCGGCTCGCCCCAGGTCCGCCACCCTCCCCAGCGCAGCAAACGCACCACACTTGCCACTCCGGCGACAAGCAGCATGGCCCCTGCCCACACACTTTGCGCTTCAGCGATCCAGGCAATCGCAGCCACGAGGACCAGCAGAATGGTCGCAGCATCCATCGGAGAAAATACTTCCGGCAGCGTTGCCACGTTCCTACCAGCCAAGAGCTCGCGCGTAAAAGTGGGCGTGAGACGCCCGCCGATGATCGTCAACAGCAGCGTCATCACCGACAGGGCAACGCGTTCGGGGAAATCAGTGGGTACACCAGGCAGTGCCGATATGTGAAAGAGAATGTTCGCACAGGCATAGAGACTGACCAGTACACCGATCGGTGCCCGGTCCCAACATCCTGCTGCGATAATCTCCCGCCAGACGTAGGCCGCCAGCAGGACCAAGAAAGCTCCGTCGATCGCGGCGACCGCAGGACCCCCTGTCCACGGGAAAACCAACAACAGTCGCCCAGCCAGCCACAGGAGAAACATGGCGAGCAACGGGGCGCCCCTGAGCGGCATGCGATCGGTCCAATTCGGCATCGCCGTCAGCAGAAATCCTGCAATCAACGCCGGTATGAATCCGAACAGCATCTCATGGACATGCCATTCGCGCGGGCGATAAAGAAATTCAACATGCACACCGCCCGCGAACAGGGCAACCCAGAAGAGGACGGTGAGACCCGCAAAGAGCGCGGCACCCAGAAAGAACGGCCGGAATCCGTACGACAAAAATGCTGGTCCCGCGTAAAGGGGAAACGATGGTTCGTCGTCCCCTTCGGTGGAGGCGGCTACCGGCTGATTTACAATCTGAATTTCCTTTGTTGCCATTGTCTGATTCTCGCCGGGGAATCGGAGTCATGTCAATCCTGAGAACTGCGTTACCACAGCTGACTCTGTCCCCGATCGTCCAGGCGCCGATCATCCCATCTCCGTGCCGACACAGCTGCAGGCTGCCTTGATAACTCGATCAACTTTTCAACCAATAGGTTCGACCGGTTACATTCCTTTCAACCCTGTCTTTATTGAGTGACACCCGGCATAGCTCCGAAGGGCGTCCGGCATCCGCAGGGGAGTCCGGTCGGCACGCGCGTTTCCAGTGGACAGCTCCCATACTGAGTGGCGCAGAAAGTTGCGTTTCTGCTTGAGAACGCGGGAACATTGAATGGTAGGTTCGTCTGACCTCCTCCTGTGCTTGAATTGGCTTCCCCGGAACGGTTCTGCTTGAATGGGTCTGCCGCAATGGGCGCCACGACCTTTATCACATCGGCAACGGCCTTGATGGACTCGTCTCTTACTTTAAAGGTGGTACACATGTTGTCGATGTCATCAACGCTGAACCCCTTCTCTTTCATTGCGATCATCTCCTGACTATTGCAGGTGCGATGCCTCTCCACACACCCGCTCATGAGGGTTAGCATCCCCATGGCGAACATCACATTCGGTATGAATCTCATAAAGCACCTCCTCGTATGACCCACTTCGATTTGTTGACCACGCAATTGTCATAGGTCCTCGGCGCGCCGGGTTCGCACGGTCTTCCGTTCGAAAACCTGAACCTCGATCGCTGCCTGAAATAAAGTCTCATAGGATTCCAGTGTTAGGTGACCCATAACCGACCAACAACCGTGCAAAGATCGTGCGGAGACTCGGGGCTCCAATATACGCAATTTGTCATACGCAGTTCTAATATAAGTAACCGACAGAGGCGACGTCATGCTTTGTAATATGCTCTTAGGATGAACGACTTCGAGCGGTGCTGAATCGAATACGATTCATAGCAAATCTCTCCGGATTCAGCAGCCGTCTAGGGAGCCAAACCCAATACCCGTGGAATCACCGATAGTTCAGACAAAAGAGGTACCATATGGAATCGACCAGGGCCGACCATTTACGTTGAGAAACATACGCCTTTCAACCTATGCGCATGACCTCATAGCACCGTTCTACAATCGCAGAGACCTGTATCATTTTGTCTCTCGGAGCGTATCGATTGAGATACGATCTCCACATGGAATCCTCGTCATAGCGTCCGATAGAGCAAACCATGGAAGGGCGCTCAGATCCCGCATTGATTGCCGATAGCCCTCGCCCACCATCGGCGATTTCTTGGTGGCATCATCATTGCTTAGTTTGATGATCAATGGATGGATCGAGAATCAGCGGTTCTCAACTGCTTACCGAGGAGGGATTCCGATGACGTGTACTAGATGCAGCGGGCTCATGGTCGTGGACCATTTACTGGATATGAAAGAAAGTTATCTGCCGATGTGGATGTCGGCACTCCGGTGTCTGGCTTGCGGCAATATCGTGGACCCATTGATTCATTATCACCGCACGGAGCGGCGCGCTCGCAGAGCCAAGCAGCTCGCGTCACGCTTGGCCTTGGCTAAAAAGACACTTCGACCGGCAGCAGCGGCGTAGTCGGATAGCGAACTACTCTACCGAGGCTTGGCACAGGTGGAAATTTCTGGTGGCATTCGCGTGTAGCAAGCTTTGCACAACCAGCCGTCAGGAACTAAGAGGATCTCCTCAGCCTGACAAAGACCTTTCACTGGGTGTGAGTCGATAGCTGAACGCTGATCGCTATTGATGTCCATTGACCACGGCCAACACTCGCCGGCCATAGCGTTCTGCTTTTATCTCGCCGATACCCGGAATCTCTAACAAGGCTGCCGGCGTCCCCGGCTTGGAACCCGCAATGGCCTTCAACGTTCGATCGTGAAAAATGAGAAACGGCGCGACACCCTCTTCCTCGGCAAGTTCAGAGCGGAGTTGTCTGAGCCGCTCAACAAGCTGTCGATCCGGCGGGGAAGCCTGAGGGATATTCACCAAGGCGGCCTGCGGACGATCCGGTTGCTTCCCCGATCTACCGGCTGGATAGTCCTTCACCTGTTCCAGGGCTAACGTGCGAAGCCCTTGCAGAACTTCTCGTCCTTTGGGCGTCACATCGATGGTGGGATACTCCGTACCTTGTACATGGAGATACCCGGAGGCAATGAGAGTCTTCGCGAGATTCGTCAGCGACACCTTCGTCTGGGCACGACAGACGCCGTAGGTCGGACAGTCTTCTCCGCCATAGGCCAGCAGCGACTTTGAACGGCTTCCACGAAGAATGTCGACGATTCGGCCCATGCCGAACCGTCCCCTGCACCAGGACACGGTCTCCACGATTGCCTTCGCGGACAGGACGGTCTCCTGGGAGATCATCCGGCTCGGCTGGCGCACCGGCGCAACACAGCGATCGCACAGGCCGCAAGGCCCCAGGGCCAGCTCAGTTTGATCGCTAAAGTAGTCAAGAATCGCGAGCTGGCGGCAGGTCGACGCCGACACGTACCCCAGCAATTCTTGCAGCATAGTCGCCATGCGTTTCCCACGTTCGGCGCCTTCAGAATCCTTCGACGCCTGCGCGATGAAATATTCCTGCGTAGCCACATCACGTTCGTGGAACAGCAACACACAGGCAGCGGGCTGTCCATCACGGCCCGCACGCCCTGCCTCCTGGTAATAGGCCTCCAGACTGCCCGGAATGTCGAAATGGAGGACCAGTCGGACATCCGGCTTATCGATCCCCATGCCGAAAGCATTCGTCGCCACCAGGATTCTCAACCTCCCCCGGCGAAACTTGTCATGCACGAGCCGCCGCTCTTCATCCGAGAGCCCGGCATGGTAGTAGCCGACCGACGAGTGGGATTGTCCCAACCAGGCCGCCACCTCCTCCACCGCTCGGCGGGTCGCGCAATAGATCAGGATCGTGCCCTTCTCTGTTCCGCAAACCAAGCGCTCCACCGTCCCCAGTTTCTCTCGGAGGGTCTGACAATGATGGACGGACAGGGCCAGATTCGTCCGCCGAAAACCCGCGACCAATCGGAACGGATCACGAAGCGACAACCGTTGGCACAGATCCGTCTGCACACGAGCGGTGGCCGTGGCCGTCAAGGCCAAACAGGGTGGATTCGTGATCTCCCGGCGCAGGCGACCGATCTTGAGATAGTCGGGCCTGAAATCATGACCCCACTGGGAAATACAGTGCGCCTCATCGACCACCAGCAACGACACCCAGAGGGAACGCAACAGTCGGAGAAACTCTTCATGCTGCATCCGTTCCGGCGCCAGATAGAGCAACTGAACTCGCCGCTGCTGAAGATCCTGCATCACGCGGCTCTTTTCCAAACCGCTGAGGCCGGAGTGAAACGCCGCCACGGCAATCTTCCGCTGCCTCATGGCCGTCACCTGATCTTGCATCAACGCGATCAGCGGAGAAATCACCAGCGTCAGCCCCGGCAAAAGGGTCGCCGGTAATTGATAGCAGAGCGACTTCCCCTGCCCTGTCGGCATGACGGCCATCGCATCGCGCCCCGCTAACACGGCGCGAATGACGTCTTCCTGACCCGACCGGAACGTCGCAAACCCGAACCGGTCGTTGAGCTGTCGAGTCAGATCATCCACTGGGAAGGTGAATCAGAAAGAAAGCATGCCGGTCACACACACTTGCACATTGATCGATTATACGAAAACAGTCACCCGCAGGAAGGTCGCCGGAACAGAGGTGACCTGCTTATTTGTGCTTTGGTTCTGGTTCTCGAACAGAGTCTCAAGCTCCCTCTGCAGATCAGCCGCCCGACCATTCTTCTCTGCGGCATCGAACGCGTTCATCGTGGGTCCATAGTATCTTCTGAAGGTATCGACGAACGCAGCTGGCGTGCCTGGATAATTGAACGTATAGGTATCTCGGACGAACGTGATCCGTTCTTGGGGAACCCCTGCGCTCGTGAATCGCTCGACCACATGGTTCTCGATACCCCAGGTCATCGGACTGATAAAGCCTTCCGGCGGAGGTGGGGAGTAAGCGGCGCTGATCTTCAAGATCTGCGCGACCAGCGTCGGGTCATTAGGGATCCAGTTGCCCATCACCGCCCGGCCTCCGGGCTTGGTCACCCGTACCATCTCCTTGGCCACATCAAACGGCTTCGGTGCAAACATGGCGCCAAAAATGCTGATGGCCAGGTCAAACGTCTGACTGTTCAATTCATGTAAATTGGTTGCATCGCCCTCCTGAAACCTGAGGTTTGTGAGGCCTTCCGTCCGTGCCCGCTTATTCCCCGCATCCACCAGATTCCTGGCGATATCGACGCCTAGGACCTCCGCACCGAGTTTTGCCGCCGGGACCGCCGTCGTGCCGTCGCCGCATCCCAGATCCAGCACCTTGAGTCCTCGCGTGATTCCGAGCGCATTGATGAGTGCTTCTCCGCTTTCCCTCATGCTCGCCGCGATGCGCGTAAAGTCGCCTTTTTCCCAGAGTGCCTTATTAGGATTCATGGACGTACTCCCTTGTGTACCCACAATCGTCGCAGGACAGGAGTGGAGAGTAGGCAGTTCAGAGAGAGCAGTCAAGAGAGCGGAGCGGGAGGGCTACGTAACGCAGACTGTCATGCCGCCAGTGAATTGGCTGCGGTGGCTTGGTTTCCCACCATGTTCAGTCCATCGTGTCGCTGAATATTCGGCTGATAAACACTCACTTTGCGTAAGATCATGGCTCTCAAGTCTTCATCATCAATGTGAGAGAGCGCGTCTCGCACCCCTTCGAGATCTCCGTCTTGCGCCAGGTGGGCGGCGATGCCGATGAGCGGCAAGACTCCTGCATCGCCCATGGCTTTGGCAATTTCGATGGCTCCAGACCTATCCCCGGCCTTGACAAAGACTTGAGGAAGCTCAAGGTAAAAGTGGCTGGCCAAGAGCGACGGATCAGGGCATGAGAGGATCGTGTCTGTCACGGCCTGTACATTCCCCCGCTCCGATTCGACGAACAGCACCATCTGCCACGCCTCTCTCAAGTACCGTCTGTTAACGATCTCATTCGCAGTTTGTCGCGCCCCAGCGGCCTCGCCCACCAACGCCTGCCTGATCGCCTGGTCCTTCAACTGTTCATCCGTGAGGGTTTGGGTTGGCATCATCTCTCGCCTCCTCTCTGCATTCGATCGGAGTACCAAAATGGAAATTCACAACGCCTGTTTCGAAATGTAGCGGCGAAAGCCGTTCTTGTCGATCTTTTCACGCCAAATTGACAGACCCCACGAGCGTTTCACTTGAGTGACGAACCAGAATTGGAATCTATCTCTGAGGGGTGATGTGCAAACGAAATGACGAGGTCACGAAGTATGGTTCACGGCAAGAAACCATTTCGGCCTCATGCGGCTGAAATCCGTCCGTACATGACGTTTGAGACTCGGACTCGAATCCAGCACGTAGGCTCTATCCGGATCTCGAACAAAAACAACCCAATGCCAAAATGCCCGACCCCTCAGCCGATGCCACTTGATTGCCAGGAGTGCTCGATTCGGCAACGCACCCCAGGAGACAAACGGCAGCGCCCTTGACGACGTGTGATGCCGATAATGCTTGAGGAGTCGACGCACATGGGCCGTCTCCGACCACAATCGGCTGTCCGCCGCAGAGATGCCCATCCGATTCGCTACACGCTTTGCGGCTCTATAACTCACACCGGAAAGCGCCGCAACACTGGCAATACCACAACCAGTTCTTTCCTGTTGAATCACCGGCTTCATCACAACTCCAGTTTCAGCTTGCGTCCACCGGAGAGAGCAAAGTGGTTCCGCTGATAGAAGCACAGCGTCCGATCAAAATGCGGTAATGGAGGAGTTGTGACTTCGAGACGTTTCCACCCTCGTTGCCGACTAATCCTTTTGGCCTCGGCCAGCAATGCCGATCCAATCCCCTGCGAACGGTACGCCGACCGGACATAGAACTCCGGGATCGTTCCATACACACCCCCGGTGTACAATGCATAGCATAACTCTCGTAGAGAGCAAGCACTCCAACCGGCTTGTTTTCCATCCGTGCGAGCAACACGGTGTACAGTCCTTCCTCCAACCAGGAGCGAGCCCGACCTACAGTCTCGGCAAAATCAAACCCAAAGCTCTTGACGCTCACGAGGGTCATGATTTCATGCAACAGTTCCCCCACCATGGTCGCGATGGCCTCCGCATCATCAGCTTTTGCAAGCGCCAGGTAAAATGTCATAGGGCATTCACCACGCCAGGCTACTGGCGTAACAGCCCGAAGAAATTAGAACACACTCCCAACCTATACCTTCCCTCTTTCCAAACTACCGCTCGTCTTTATTACGAGAATTGTCGTCCGATTCGTCATCTCTGTCATAGCTCCTGTTTCGCATTTCCGTTTCGGACTCGACGCGACGACCTTCTGATGCAATCATGAGGTCGAGTTCTGCAATATGCTTTTCGGCGAACGCTTTGACCGCCGGTCGATTGTCTGTCAGCCATTCCGCCAAGGATTCCTTCTTGGTCTGCCATACTTCCGCAAGACCAAATTCACCAGAGACCACACCAGTACTGTCGATGCTGACCCGAACTCCACGCAATTTGTGTTGGTCGTCTGGAAAGCGCGACACAATTTCCTTCAAGACAACGTAAGTGGAAGCCTCACCGCGATAGTTCTGGAGAATCGACAGTACGAAATCCGCCTCCATATCACCGCCGGCTTTTATCAAGTCGGCAAGTGCGGTAGCGAACTCCGGGGGGCAGGTGGGAAACGCAATACTAAGCAGACGCCCTCCTCGAAACTGAAATAGCTTCCGGTCTCGATCGAACCACGACCGCCCCTTGCTGATTGCGAGCTGTGGGTTGTTCGAAAGCTCCTTTTCAAGACCATGGAACTGAAACGGCACCGCCTCGAATCGCTCTGCATAGTCGGTTGGCTCGTCGTCTGCAGTGTCCTTGGCAAGCCGAGCCCCAAAGTAGTCCCAAACCGCCTCTAAATGATGCTTGGCAAGTCTGGCTAAAACTCGATCGGTTCGATAGTCAATCTTGCGTAGATAGCCAAGATTCTGTAGGACCTGTACCGTCCTCTCTGTAGTTAATTGCCCATAGAACTTTGTTGCCCTTTCGAGAAACCAGCCTTCAGAGACCCAGCTCGCGTTTTGTCGGTTATTCAAGAAATGCAGAGCGTCTCGCACGAATATGTCTGCGTCTGGAAGTTTTTCCGTTCCGTAATGCTCCAAAGCGAAGAGGAAACACCCAGTGACAGCTCTTTGATCGCCCTTCTCAATCGCGCGCTTCAGCAGGCGGGCTGCAAAGTCTGGTTTCTTAACATCTGACTTACGAATGTGCCAAGTGACGCTCGAAAGGTCCCTCGCTGATTCAAGTTCACCCTCCATGATTCGCTCATAAATGTCAGGTCGGCTACTTTTGGCAAATCCATTGAGGAAGCCTGGGAGAAAGTTTCGTAAGTCGTCCGAGGTCTTTGCCAAAAGCCTCTCGGCTACTTCGGGCTTACGCTCAACCAGCTTACTGATGAAATTGCCGAAAACTGGGAAGGTGGCAAGATCGTTCGACTTGGTTTCCGCGCAACGCTCAATCAGGTCGAACCAATCGCTCTCATTCGCCGCATTGATTTCGTCGATATAGCGGTCAGCTTCCCCGCGCCGATATTCGTCGGCCCCCTTGTAGTCGAACCCCTCGTCAGTCCAGTGGTCAGGGTAGACAGATTCGAATCCTACCAGAACCTTGTATCGAACAAACCGAACATCGACGTTGATTGTGTCGCGAAACTTAAAGATGGCGAACACGAGCGCATTGGCTTCGGCCTGACAACCGAACCGATTTCCTGGGTCTTCCGTGAGAGGCTTCACCCGGCGATAATCGTAGAGGAATCGGTGTTCCATGTGCTGCAGCAGCTCGTAACTTGTAGCCTTGGCACGTTCCGTCACAAAATCGACAATGCGCGCGGCATCTTTGAGCGTCGTAGCCAGGAGCTCGTTCGAATATTGCGTCTGATTGGGAGTCCTTGTTGCAGCGTCCATGGCTGAAAGAACTGCGCGCTTCTGCGCATCGTCGGTCGATCGATCAAAGGCTGCGAAAAGGGCTTTGATCGCCTTATCGCGAATGTCCTTGAGCTGATCAGATACGGGCACAGCTCCCGTACTCAAGACCACGGAGTCTGCCTTCCACTTCGTGCCGGTGATGTCTGATTGAATCGCTTTGGTTCAGACGGTAAGAGCGATGGGCCGAATATTGTCCACCTCGGCATCGCTCATTCCGGCAAGGTGATCTACCAATGCCATCTGGAGCATCGGCCCGACCTGTTTGTACGCGTCGATGTTGTACTCGGACAGTTTTTTGACGGCGTTCACAATCTGTCGTTGAATGTTATCGTTTGGCTCGTCTCTATAAATGTCGATAAGCAGTTGCAGAGTTCCAACTACGTCGGCGTAGCGCAGATTCTCAATGATCTCCACGACAAGCCTCGTCACTGCATCGGCCTTGAAGCCATCCATATTTCCGTAGGTCGTTTCCATCGGAACGGGCTCCGTGGCACGTGCGGCTTTGACTGCCCTCAGCAAGGGGCCTTTCAGTCCCTCGTAGGCAGCCGACAGGTCGCCGTAATTAGGAATGGCGAAATCCTTCAGTCCTGACAGAATCTCGTAACGCTCGTTGTTGTTTTGCGCATTATCCAGCAGGTTAGCGATGTTCTTGTCGAAGAGCACCTTGCCCTGGATAACCCGTTCATACTCCTGCTGAGCCTTCTGGATCTCAAAGCCAGCCGGAATCAGGTATTTGTCCATGATCCGCGCGAATCGGCTGGCGATACCTTTCATGGCCTTCTCGCCGTAGCCTTCGTTCAGTTTGTTCTTGTAGACGATGTCGTGGGAAGTCTCGGACCAAGCGTGCTCCAGAATGGTTTGGACTTGAATTTCACAGCGCAGGCCAGTGAATCTCGCATACTCTGGAAGGCGTAGGCGATCCTCACGAAGCCGGATCGTGTAGTGGACTGCGCGGTATCTGGCGCCTTGGTTTTCCTGGGTGGGATGGTGGATTTTGAGTGAGTCCTCCTCAATCTCGAAGTTGTCGCGGATCAGTGGCGATGCCAGGAAGCGGTCAACGTCATTGTTGGTGTAGAAGATGAGTCGGGCGCCGGCGAGATCGCGCCGGTCACACTCTAACGTCTGTGTGTCCAGCTTGTCCTCTTTGGCCAAGCGGCGCCGCAGGCTTTCGATCCCTTTTGCGCGGCATTGAATCGACTGAGACCGAGGCAGGTTTTCTGCCGATAGCAACGCCTTCTCCAGGATGAAGCGGACCGTCTCAGCGAAGGCTTTGTAGGTCAGAAAAAACTTCTGCTCGTACTCGTCAAGGTTCACAACGGTCGAATCTCACTTCCAATCCAATTCAGCATCCTCATTGAAATAACCGAAGGTTTCGTACTACTTACGAGTGGCGCCAATTTCTACGCCGAGCGTTGGTGGAAGTCAACAGAACAGAGGGGACAACGTGCATTCTCTCCATCCTCTCCATGCATTCGCCTAGAAGCCTGGCGTACAGCTATTGAAGAATCATTTTCTTGTTAGAACCGATGTCTAAAAGACTTGCCACGGAAGGAATGATATCGGCTTAACTCATTGGCTTCCCTAATACTTTCCAAGATCGGAATCCTAAGAAGTTCATTTCTTCTGTTCACTTGCGCATCTGAAATGACCAGCTATACTTTCCCTGATGCAGTCCACGAAATACATCATTATGCAAGACGGAAACGGGTGGCGCGGCTATCTGCAGGGCTACCCGGAGCACGAGACCCATGGGGACTCGTTCGAAGACTTACAGGTTAAGCTGTGGCAACTGCACCAGGAGCTCATCGTCCAAGAATCGGAAGGGGACCAAGACCGGTACCACAACAGAGAACACGGCCAATACGGGAACGGAGCGCAGAACCGGCAGGATAATCACACGTCCACGCTACCCCGTCGCACGCCCACGAGGTCCCGCCCCCTGTCGCGCGCCCAGATCAAGCGCCGAGCCCGGGTGGAACAGCTCCTCTTTGCGATGATCAGTAATCGCTGAACGCAGCCGATCGCTGTCCCGGATCATTTCATGTCTCGACACAGAATTCGACTCAATCGAGACCACGCCATCCTCCCTGAACGGCCACAGATTTTGGTTTCATGGGGATTCTTGATCCATCGACAAGGGCGTGTTGGAATGAACCTAGCACCCCTGGAGGCCGGGACGGCGCGTCGGCGGTCCAGGTCCATAGCCTAGAAACGAGGTGCCTTGTGCAGACGTTCAAATGTTTCTATCTGGATAATGAGAAACAGTGGCTGGGCTATTTGCCGAATTTTCCTGACCATTGGGCACAAGGAGAGACCTTCGAGGCGCTGCAACTCAACCTATCCCGTCTAAATTTTGACCTGACGTTGCTGGAAGCGCTGCGCAAAGTTTCTGAACTCAGCCTTCCATAAGCGGCCATAGAGTACGCTCGACAACGCGAGACCAACGACTGATGCACCGACAGAGGTGATCAGCCGGCATCACGCTGACCGTAAGGCCTCCTTTACGCTCCTGACCTCGAGCTATCCCGGATGTTTCTCCGCCCATGCTAGGTCGTAGCCTGCCTGCCGAAGTCGCATCTCCTATCCGATTACTTTGAAACACCAGTAAGACCTGTAACATTGGGGTCCCGAAACCGACTCTGGAAGAGAACCGATCGGATGTTCTATTTACCAATGGCTGTGGACCCTGGGGAAACTCAGATTGACCCGATGGGTGGAGTGTTGATACACATATTTTGCAGTTTTCCTGACCAATTCTGCGAGGCCGACCATGCCCACTGATGAAATCACACAAAAAGTCAGCGACCGGTATGCCAAGGCCGCTACTACGGGCGAGCAGATGTGTTGCCCCACCAGCTACGACATGGGACATCTCAAGACCTTCATTCCCGAAGAAGTGCTGAAGGTCTCCTATGGCTGCGGGACACCGGCTGGGCTCCAGACGGTGCAAGCGGGTGAAACGGTGTTGGACATCGGTTCGGGCGGAGGCATCGACTGTTTCGAGGCTTCCCGCTTGGTGGGCCCCGCTGGACGGGTGATCGGGATCGACATGACCGATACGATGCTGGAGATCGCCTGCAGGAATGCTGCGGTGGTGGCTGCAAATCTGGGCTATCCGACATCGAACGTGGAATTTCGCAAAGGCCTGGCCGATGCGATGCCGGTCGACGGCGGGACGATCGATCTCATCATCTCCAATTGCGTGATCAACCTCGCGCCGGACAAGCGGAAAGTGTTTCAGGAAATGTATCGGGTCGCCAAGCCCGGGGGACGGTTCACCATCTCCGACATCGTGTCGGATCAAACCGTCCCACAATACCTCGTCCACGATACGCAGAAATGGGGAGACTGTCTATCCGGCGCTTTGACGCTGACCGACTACATGAACGGCATGGCGGCAGCCGGTTTTCTCGGCATTCACCTCGTCAAGTTTTCACCCTGGCGCGTCATCGACGGTATCCATTTCTTTTCCGTGACATTGACCGGCTACAAACTATCCCAGACGCTCGCCTCCTCATCCATTCGTTACGCCACCCTTCGGGGGCCTTTCAGCCGCGTCGTGGATGAACGAGGGACAACGTACCGGCGTGGCATTCCGAAGCCTATCACACTAGAAGAGGCACTGTTGCTTAGCACTTCTCCCTTCGCCGACCATTTCCTTCTGACCACCGAATCTGTCCACCTCGACAGCGAAGATCCACGCTGGACCGCCATCTTCCCAGCTGATGCTCCTTGCACCTGGCAAGGCCATTATGCGCTGCTGGCCGGACCCTTCGTCGAAGCGGCCGACGACGACGACCATCTCTATCGCCGTGGAGAGCCGCTGGAGATTTGCTCTAAAACAGTGGCCGTCCTAGAAACGGCAGGATACCAACCCCATTTCGTCATTCTGAATCGGGCCGGCGATCGTGTGAGCGGCGAAGCCGTGACCTGTTCGCCGGACGAAGGCTGCTGCTAGATGAAATCCGTGTCGAGAGGCGAAATTCTGAACCCGCGCCAATGCGCGACGGTTCTGAAGGCGTTGGCAGATGAGACCAGACTGCGCATCCTCGAGTCGCTCCTGGTCGAAGAGAAATGCGTCATGGACCTCGTGCGGGAGTTGGGCTGTTCACAGCCGCATGTCTCGCACCACCTGCGCATTCTGCGGGATTGCGGCGTGGTGGAAGGCATACGAGAAGGGAAGCAGGTCTGCTATCGGATCGCCCCGATCGTGCAGCGGGCGCTGGCCAACCGTGAAGGGAAAGCCTTGAATTTCGGCTGCTGCGAACTGCGTTTTCCCGAATCTGTTCTGACCACAATGAAATCTCGCACGCTAAGTGTTCATTCCTGATGGACATCCGACGTTGATGCGAGTGTAAATATGCCGCTGACCCTGCTTGGACGAGACAATCCGCTTGCCTCCTCGTCCGAACAACTCAAGTTGTTGGAACAATCGGGCACCCGTCTCCCCTTTGAAGCACAGCTGAATCAGGCCGGCTTATATCCGCTACGTGCCACTGGGATCACCGTCTTCCAGATCAATGTCGGGAAACTCTGTAACCAGACTTGCCGCCACTGTCACGTGGATGCCGGACCGGATCGTCTCGAGACCATGTCCTTGGAAACGGCTGAACAATGTATTCACGCTCTGGCGAAAACCGATATTCCGACGATGGACATCACAGGAGGCGCGCCGGAACTGAACCCTCACTTCCGTTGGCTGGTCGAACAGGCTCAGAAACTCGATCGACACGTGATGGATCGCTGTAACCTATCTGTGTTGCTGCTTCCTTCGCAGGCGGACCTGGCGGAATTCCTGGCCAGTCACCGAGTCGAGATTATCGCGTCGCTTCCGTCTTACCGGGCCAGCCAGACCGATGCGCAGCGAGGCAATGGCGTCTTTGAGAAATCGATCGAAGCACTCCGTCTCTTAAATCGTTTCGGCTATGGACGACCGGACAGCGGGCTCTCGCTGAACCTGGTCTACAACCCTGTAGGAGCGTTTTTGCCTCCACGACAAGAAGCCATCGAGGCACAGTTCAAGAGAGAACTGCGCACCCACTACGATATCGAGTTTAACCGGCTGTATACGATCACCAATATGCCGATCAGCCGGTTCCTAGAATTTCTCATTGAGAGCGGCA
Source organism: Nitrospira sp. (assembly GCA_029194675.1). NCBI lineage: Bacteria > Pseudomonadati > Nitrospirota > Nitrospiria > Nitrospirales > Nitrospiraceae > Nitrospira > Nitrospira sp. Next base: position 1,358,643 of record JARFXP010000001.1, read on the forward strand.
ACTATGAACAGTACATGACGCGCCTGGCCAACGCATTCAATCCTGCCGCCGCCACCGGCGTCATGTGCCGCTATACCCTGTCCGTCGGATGGGACGGCCGCCTGTATGACTGCGACTTCAACCAGATGCTGGAACTCCCCGTCGAGCATGGAGCGCCGTCACATATCCGAGACTTTGATCCAGCACAGCTCCATCATCGCCGGATCGTGACACGCAACCATTGCTATGGCTGCACAGCAGGCTCCGGGTCTTCTTGTGGTGGGTCAGTTACTTGAATAATTATCCATGACTAAGATATGTAGATATCTCAATGTATAGATCTATGTGTTTATTTCTGCAGAAAATGCCCGCCTCGCTTGCTGCGGGATTGATTTTTACCCTCCTTGGGACTCCAGGATCAGCGACCGCCGAAACAACTGCGCCCGATCCACTATCGGGCAAGCTGGTAATTACCGGTGCCAGCACCTTGGCTCCATTGATGGCTGAAATCGGCAAACGATTCGAGAGTCTCTATCCCAAAGTGCGTGTGGATATTCAGACCGGCGGCTCATCCCGCGGGGTCGCGGACGCTCGTCAGGGTCTCGCCGATATCGGCATGGTCTCTCGCGCAATGAAGGATGACGAGAAGGATCTTCATGCGTTTCCGGTGGCACGCGACGGCGTGGGCATCATCCTGCACAAAGAGAACCCTGTTCAGACCCTCACCGACGAGCAAGTTGTCGCAATCTATACGGGCAAGATCACTAGTTGGAAGGAAGTCGGCGGAAAAGACGTCGCCATCACTGTCGTGAACAAAGCAGAGGGGCGATCTACGCTGGAAGTGTTTTTGCACTACTTCAAGATGAAGAATACGGACGTGAAAGCTCATGTGGTCATCGGTGACAACGAACAGGGAGTCAAGACCGTAGCCGGGAATCGACATGCCATCGGATATGTCTCCATCGGCACGGCAGAATACGATGAATCGCAGGGGGTACCGATTAAGCTGCTCTCGGTCGGGGGGGTTGCAGCCTCCACTGAGACGGTGCGGAACGGTACCTTTCCGATCTCTCGGCCACTACACATCGTCACTCGGACTCCACCGACCGGATTGGCTAAGGCCTTTATCGAGTATGCACAGTCCAAAGCCGTGCATGACATTATCAAACAGCAATATTTTGTCCCGCTGGTCGGCTGACGAACTCTTGTGCTGGAGCTTGCGCGGTATCGCAACCATCGCCGGCACCATCGTCATGCTCATCGTGGTCTTCCTGATCGCGGAAGCGCTTCCCGTTCTCCATCACGTCGGTCTGCTCCGATTCTTTACAGACCCTTCCTGGCATCCAGCCGAGGGATTGTATAACCTCACCCCGATGTTGTGGGGAACGCTGTTCGCCATGACTGGTTCTGTGTTGATCGCCACACCCTTGGGCATTCTCTCCGCCGTCTTCTGCCATTACTATGCGCCACCTGCTCTTGCCCGGCCCTATCGACGCCTGATCGAGTTGCTCGCAGGCATTCCTTCCGTAGTCTACGGATTCTGGGGGCTCGTGGTGCTGGTCCCGCTGATTGCAGAGATACAACCGCCCGGGCCCAGTCTATTAGCGGGCATCCTGATCCTCACGATCATGATTCTCCCCACCATCGCGTTGGTGGCTGATGCCAGTCTTGTCAATGTGCCTCAACAATATTTACAGGGGGCTGCTGCATTGGGACTCCCGCGCTGGGCGACAATTCGAGGCATTGTGTTTCCGGCGGCAAAATCTGGGTTGTTCACTGGGGTGATCCTGGAAACAGGCCGAGCCATCGGGGAAACGATGGCGATTCTGATGGTCTGTGGGAACGTGGTCCAGATTCCTTCCAGCATCTTCGACCCGATCCGAACGCTGACCGCCAATATCGCCCTGGAAATGGCCTATGCGCTCGGAGACCATCGCGCTGCGTTGTTCGCCAGTGGACTCGTCTTGATGGCCATGATCGTGGCGCTTGTTATAGTCGCCGAATGGATCAGTCGTGGGAGAATGTATGGCTGAGGCTCTGAGCCGACCACAGAATCCGCATGAATGGCTTGCGTTCATTCTCGTCTGGGGAGCGGCAGCGCTCGTGACCGCCGTATTCTGCTGGCTGTTGGGGGACATCGTTTGGCATGGACTGAGCCATGTCTCCTGGACGTTTCTGACAGCCCCCCCAGAAAACGCTGGACGCCGAGGCGGGATCGGCCCTATTCTGGTTTCGACATCCTTGATTCTGGGAGTCTGTCTCGCGGTCTCCCTCCCTATTGGTATCGGCACCGCCGTCCTCCTCGCTGAATTTACATCGGACTACAGCCTGTTCGGACGGATGACTCGCCGCAGCCTTGATATCCTGGCCGGTGTGCCGTCGATCGTTTTGGGCCTATTCGGCAACGCGTTCTTTTGCAAGACGCTGGGGCTCGGCTTCTCGATCCTCTCCGGCGGGCTGACTCTGGCCTGCATGGTATTGCCGATCTTGATCCGCTCAACGGAGGAAGGGTTTCGCGCTGTGCCGACTAGTTACCGCCTATCCGCTGCGGCACTAGGACTGTCTCGCACCACGACCCTCGTTCACCTCTTGCTACCGGCGGCGGTACCAGGTCTCTTGGTTGGTCTGGTCCTTGGAATCGGCCGTGCGATTGCCGAGACGGCTGCGCTCATCTTCACAAGCGGCTATGTGGATCGGATGCCGGAGTCGCTACTCGATTCCGGCCGCGCATTGTCTATACACATCTTCGATCTCTCCATGAATGTGTCCGGCGGAGACGCGAATGCCTATGCCTCAGCGCTGGTCTTGGTTATCTTGTTGCTCGCCATCAACGGCACCTCCTCCTGGCTGGCAACATACGGGCTCCACCGAAAGATCGTCACAGTATGACGCCGGTCGAACCCATCACAGGGCCGCGCCCAAGATATCCGCTCGAAGATCGACCTGCTTCCTGTCAGCCTCAACCCCTCGTTGAGATCGATCGGCTCAGTTTGCACTACGGGGAAAAGCCTGCGTTTCAGGACGTGGCCTTGTCGATCAACAAAGGATGCATTACGTCTCTCGTGGGACCGTCCGGATGCGGAAAGACCAGCTTCCTCACCTGCCTGAACCGACTCTCCGATCTGATCGTTGGGTGTCGTGTCAGGGGACGGATCACGATCGATACCCTCGATGTGTTGGCACCAGACACCGATGTGATCCAGCTTCGACGCCACATCGGCATGATTTTTCAGAAACCGAATCCCTTTCCACTGACAATCCGAAGAAACCTAGAGTTTCCTCTGAGGGAACATGGACTGCGTGATCGAACACAGATTGCAGGGACGATCGAGGCCACCTTACGAGATGTCGGTCTCTGGGACGAGGTCAAGGATCGGCTGGACTCGCCGGCCCTGGCTCTATCCGGAGGCCAACAACAGCGCCTCTGTATCGCCAGGGCCCTGGCCCTTCTGCCGGAAATGTTACTCATGGATGAACCGTGCAGCGCCCTCGATCCTCTCTCCAGCGGCGTGGTCGAAGATTTGATTGTGAGACTGCGTGGCCGCTACACCATATTGATCGTCACTCACAACCTGGCTCAGGCCCGGCGCATCTCGGATTATACTGCCCTTTTCTGGGTCCAAAACGGAGCCGGACGGTTGATTGAGACTGGAACCGCGAAACAGATATTTGAGGAACCCCGTGACCCACTGACCGCTGCATATGTCAGCGGCATGCGAGGATAGTGATGTCATTAGCTACGGTACACAATCGGTGGATCACTGATATTAGTTGTGCACACCTCATTTTCGATAGGCCCCAGTAACGACTCCAATTCCCGATGAATGCACACAGTACACATGGGGGCACCTTTACTCATGTACATCGAGATATCTCTGCGTGTTTATGCGATCTGCTCGTCTATTTCCCGACTCCCGTTCGCCTGTCTTTGCTGGCCCCCCTTGCGTTTTGTCACGAAGAGCAGTATCCAGGAGAAACGCAATGATGGCTCGGCTGATTAACCCGTCTCCTTCCCCTCAATGAATACATCGCACTACCATGGCGTGGACCACCACGTCGGCAATACTCCGCTGATCCTCCTACGTCGCCTTTCTGAGCTGACTGGCTGTGAAATCCTCGGCAAGGCGGAATTCATGAACCCAGGGGGCTCGGTGAAGGATCGCGCGGCGCTCGGGATTATCCAGGATGCCGAGGAGAAAGGGCTTCTCAGGCCAGGTGGCACTATCGTTGAGGGCACAGCAGGGAATACCGGCATCGGGCTCACTGTCATCGGCCATGCGAGGGGTTACCATTCCGTCATTGTGATTCCCGAAACTCAGTCGCGGGGAAAAATCGACCTGCTTCGCACACTCGGCGCGGAAGTGCTTGCCGTGCCGGAGCAGCCCTATTCTCATGCCAACAACTACAATCATGTCGCCCGGCGAATGGCGGAGGACAAGGGATGGTTCTGGGCCAACCAATTCGACAACACCGCCAACCGTCTCGCGCATTACCGTACCACTGGCCCGGAAATCTGGAAACAGACCCATGGAGAAGTGAGCGGTTTTGTATCCGCCGTGGGCACCGGAGGTACACTGGCCGGCACCGCCCTGTATCTCAAGGAGCGCAATCCGAACATCACGGTTGGCTGCGCCGACCCCTACGGCGCGGCGATGTGGTCGTGGTTTACCAACGGCAATACAGATACGAATGATGGCGATTCCTTTGCTGAAGGGATTGGCCAGTCTCGGGTGACCAAGAACCTTGATGGCCTCACGGTGGATCGCACGTGGCGTATTCCCGATCAGGATGGGCTCACCATTCTGTACCAGCTCCTGCGCGAGGAGGGGCTGTTTCTCGGCTTGTCTTCTGGTATCAACATCGCGGGGGCAGTGCGCTTGGCACTCGAGCGCGGACCAGGTCAAACCATCACGACGATCCTGTGCGACTCCGGCGCGAACTATAAGTCAAAACTCTTCAATCTAGAATGGCTTTCGGCTCACGGGCTGAGGGTCGATGTATCTGTCGAGATCCTTCTTGAATCGTGCAGCGAGAGATAGCGAAGCTCAGACTCTCTGGTCTGAATCTTAACCGGAAGGCAAGAGACGAAGGAAGAATTCGGCTCATCTGATAACGAATACAAACCAAGCGAGCGCTACACCTCCTTGTCTGTGGGTTGAACCTTGATCGATTTCGGTTGAATGGTTGCAGAGGTCCGCATTTGCGCTTGGACAACATGACTTAGTGTCGGCACGCTTTGCGTCAGCCACACGTTCCCTCCAATGATGGAGCCCTGCCCGACGGTGACGCGCCCTAAAATCGTGGCCCCCGCGTAGATCACCACGTCGTCTTCCACGATCGGATGGCGAGGTTCCCCCTTGATCAGGCCGCCCTGCTCGCCTTCTGTGAACCGTTTGGCGCCAAGCGTCACGGCTTGATAGAGGCGGACCCGCTTGCCGATGACCGTGGTTTCACCGATAACGACACCGGTCCCGTGATCGATAAAGAAGTGACTGTCGATCTCGGCAGCTGGATGAATATCGATCCCGGTGGATGCATGCGCGATGTCCGAGATCAACCTCGGGATCAACGGCGCCTCCAAGCGATGCAAGACATGGGCGAGACGATAATAGATGATGGCCCTCATGCCCGGATAGCACAGGAGAATCTCTGAATGGCTGGTGGCCGCGGGGTCCCCTCGGTAAGCGGCTTGCAAATCAGTAACGAGCAATGCCCGGATGGTCGGGAGCTGGCTGGCAAATACGCTCGCAATGTGGCCTGCTCGCTCAGCCAGCGAGCGGTCATCTTGTGTGTCGGGATTGGCTGTAAAGGCCAATCCTCTCCGGACTTGATCCTGCAAAAGCGGCAAGGTTTGATCCAATGTGTGCCCGACAAAATAATCGATGTTCGTCTCGTTCAAATCCGCTCGTCCGTAGTGCGTCGGAAACAGCACGGCACACAGGCCTTCCACGATGCCGAGGAGGGCTTTTCGTGATGGTAATTTGTGAATCCGTCCTTGATGCCGGATGTTGCGGGTCAGCTCACGCGAAGCACGTAGCTCCGTGACAATCTGATCAAGGTTCCATGTCGTCCCTGACTTGTCTTGGTGTCGCATCGTGTCATCCATGAAGTTTTAGTGCAGCATACGGTTGAAAGCGAGCCATACCATGCTGGTCTTGGCGGACGCCATTCCGATCTGGCGAATCCCTGAACTCGTCCAGGACTGCCGGACGCCTCATACATAAGCATGCTGATCAGGGGGGCCATTGAGTTTAAAAGAGAGATACAGGCAGAATCTACCACTCTCAGCTATGAACGGACGAATCGAGAGTGCTCCCACTGTTGTAGACCGTCCTGACTGATGATGAACCGCCTCACACAATGGATGAATTGGCTCCATTCATGGTGTGGCTTGCTCTTTGGATGGCTCTTGTTTGCGGTGTTTCTTACCGGGACGCTGACGGTCTTCGACACCGAGATCACGGCGTGGATGCAGCCGGAGTTACACGAGATCACATCGGATACGGGACAGTATGGTGAATCTGCGTATGGGCTGGCGCAACTGAACTTGCCGCTTGCACGCGACGATCGAGGTTCTATCGACAGCTCCCTTCTCCTAGTCAAGTTACAAGAGAAGCGGACCTTCTCCGGACAAACGATTGATCCGGCCACCGGCCGCTTGGTGAGCTTCCGCGACACATAGGGTGGTGATTTCTTCTACCACTTTCACTATGGACTTCTATTCGGGTGGCCAGGCGCATGGCTGGTCGGTATCGCTGCGATTGTGATGCTCATCACCCTCGCCACCGGCGTGTGTGATAGTCGGTGGACATACAAGGACGTGGTGATGGTTCGTCTTCGGCCTTTTCCACGCGCTTGGTTGGATGCTCACAACCTGACTGGCATTCTCGTCATCCCGTTTCATCTGATGATTGTCGTCACGGGTCTCGCGATGTTTTGGTCGATTTATATGCCGGTGGACCTCCCATTTCTCCGCGAAAGCGAAAACATCCTGCCTCTGCTTTCCATTCTGCACTTCGCGCAATTCGGGGGCCGTCCGATGCGGTGGCTCTATTTCATTATGGGATTAGCGGCCACCGTGATGATTGCGACAGGACTCGTCCTATGGACCACCAAGCGGCAGAGAACTCAAGCGGGCCGTTCAAGCCAGACGGGGTATCGCATCGTTGAAGTCCTCAATGTCGCCACAGTAGCAGGATTACCGGTAGGCGTGGCGGCGTTCTTCTGGGCTAATCGACTCTTGCCCATGGCACTGACTGAATGATCGCTCTGGGAGATTCGCTGTTTCTTTATCGTCTGAGGCCTGTGTCTTATCCATAGTCTTCTCTCCCGAGGTTCCATCAAGGCTTGGAGAGATCAACTGTACGGGTCTGCGTGCCTGTTGGGATCCTTGCCCCTGCTCAATGGATTGACGACAAACAGTCATCTGTTGACGACGGTACCAAAGGCGCAATGGGCGATAGCGGGTGTTGACCTGACGGGGCTCACGGTGGGTACGTTGCTCGGCTGGACTGCTCGACGGGTCGGAAAGAGGGCGTTAAGGAATCACGAATAAACACATCATTTCATCCGGCAAAATGTGCAGTTGTCATATACAATTACAATTGGCATCTATCAATTGCTGTCCAATCTTGATCGCTTTGGTATGGGCTTCCTCTTCAGATTCGCTGGCTGCGCCAATTGTCTGTATAAGCTGCGGCTCGTCTGCCCCCTCGGATGCTGGGGGCCAGATGGTGGTTTCAAGCAGCCAACTGGTCCCAATGCGACGTGCCGCACTGACGATCTTTCTCCCGTTGTGTAGTATCTCCATAGCCCCTGCTCCTGTGCCCTATCACAACTAGCCTCACTGCATCTTTCGCCGTCCGTAGTTCTATGCGTCGGTCAGCCCTGAGGCGAGTCCAAAAATTACTCCTTTCTCTGCTTGAAATCACCAAGGTTATACAGCTGCCCACAGGCTCTCGGGAAGGAAGACACATGCCAGGCACCACGTCTCACAAAGACCGTCCCGCCAATCGGAGTCACAGCCCGTTGAACAGATAAGTACCGAGAACAAACTGGCGCAGTATCAGCGACGTCGCAAATCGCGCTCATTAAAAGAGCGTTTTGCTGAACTGCTATGGAGTCCAGAAGGAATGAGTTTCACTGCGCCGCATGCGCCGGACGATTCGGCAGCATTGCACAGAAAGCTGGGATGGCAGAAAAGAAAGACTTCAGGAGATCCTACAGCGCTTAGAACAACCAATTGTGGGACTGGAACGGCGTCTGATCTCGAAGCCGCCGAAAAAAGCACCGAATGAATCCTACAACCGTCGCCTATGCACATGGCCATCTTGCTCCTAAGACGGCACTCTGTTAAGGTGTGCCTCCATCTTTACTTCTACACTGGACATCAATATCTCTGAATGGTCTGGGACCCAAAAGATCCGTGGGGCAAAAAGCCTGATCCACTTGAAGAGGCTTTCAAGCAGGCCCAATCGCAATTCAAGAACATTTTCCCTCCCGGTGGGTTGAAAAATATCCTACCATCAGGCGGCATCGTGAACCTCGCCATTGCCGCCTTGCTGATCGTCCTGGTCTGGCAGAGCGTGTTTATCGTTGCACCGGATGAAGAGGGTGTCGTGAAACGGTTCGGCGTTCCGGTCCGTACGGTGGAACCGGGCCCTCACTTCAAGATCCCTCTCGCTGAAACCGTCCTCCAGCCGAAGGTCGCCAAACTCTATCGCGTGGAGGTCGGTTTCCGCACCAATCAGCAAGGCCGCCAACAGATGGTACCTCAGGAAGCCTTGATGCTGACCGGCGATATGAACATCCTTGCGATCGAATTCATCGTTCAGTACAAGATCAAAGAAGCCCGCAACTTCCTGTTCAACGTGGCCGATATCCATGAGACCATCGGTAAAGCAGCTGAGGCCTCCATGCGAGAAGTGGTCGGCAAGAGCAAGATTGACGAAACCCTGACCACCGGGAAAGCGGTGATTCAGCAAGATACCATGACCTTGCTCCAGACGATCCTCGACCAGTATCAGGCCGGCGTACAGATCGCCGCAGTGCAACTCCAAGACGTCGATCCTCCAGAAGCCGTTGCTGCCGCGTTCAAAGACGTGACGAACGCCAAAGAAGACCGGGAAAAGCTCATCAACCAGGCGCAAGGGTACCGCAACGACATCATTCCGAGGGCAAAGGGTGAAGCCGCTGAACTGGTCAACCGGGCAAGGGGGTTTGCTCAGGCGCGCGTCAATCGTGCTCAGGGCGAGACGAATCGGTTCCTCGCCACCTTGAAGGAGTACAACCAAGCGAAGGATGTCATCAGCAAACGCATCTATATCGAAACCTTGGAAGAAATCCTTCCCCATATGGAGAAGATCATCATCGAGGGGAAAGGCGGGGAGCGCCTCTTGCCGTATCTTCCGCTGGACCGTCTCTCCAAACCTGTGTCCACACCCACTGCCAAACCGGTCCCACAACCTGAGAGCGAGGAACCCAGGCCTGACCCATCGTCCACCCTAAGGTCAAGGAACACCAGGCCATGACGAAGCAAGGATTGGTGATCGCACTCCTCGCTGTGACGGTTGCGCTGTTTGTACTTGGGGCTTCCCCCCTCTTCGTCGTGGATGTGATCCAGACTGCGATCGTCGTGCAACTCGGGAAGCCCGTTCGAAACATCACTGAGCCGGGGCTGTACGTGAAAATACCGTTTGTTCAGGAGGTCACGTACTTCGAGAAACGACTGTTAGACTACGATTCGAGTGCCCAGGATGTCATCACCGAGGACAAGAAGACGCTGCTCCTGGACAACTTCGCCAAATGGCGAATCACTGACCCCTTGAAGGTGTATCAGGCGTTCCAAAGCCAGCGCGGTGCTCTTCAACGGCTGCACGACATCATCTATTCTGAACTCCGCGTGGAGTTAGGTCGACACGACCTGATTGAGATCGTCTCAAGCACGAGGGCCGACATCATGAAGGTGGTCACCGCACGAGCGAACGAAAAGGCCTCGGCGTACGGCATTGAAATTCAGGATGTGCGGATCAAGCGTGCCGACTTGCCGGAACAGAACGAGAAGGCGGTCTTTGCACGCATGCAAGCCGAACGGGAACGGCAGGCCAAGCAATATCGCGCTGAAGGAGCAGAGGAAGCGCAAAAAATCCGATCGGAAGCCGAAAAAGACCGCGAAATTATCCTCGCCCAGGCCTATAAAGAATCTGAAGAACTCCGCGGCGGCGGTGATGCCAAAGCATTTCGGATCTATGCCGATGCCTACCGGCAGGATCAGAAGTTTTTCGAGTTTACCCGCTCGATGGAAGCCTACAAGAGCGCCTTCAAAGACGGCTCGACGTTGGTGATGAGCCCGGACTCAGAGTTCTTCCGCTACCTCAAGCAACGCTGAGATTCAGGAAAGCCCCACAATCTTTCAGCTTTTTGGGTCGAGATTGATCCGCTCACCGGCCGGCTTCTTGGGCAATCCCGGCATGAGCTGAATCCCTGAACAGACGGCGGTCACAAATCCTGCTCCGGCTAGAATCTGCAACTCTCGGATCGGAACCGTAAACCCGGTTGGTCTCCCCTTCAACCCAGGATCGTGTGACAGCGACAGAGTAGTTTTTGCCATGCAGACGGGTAAGCCGCCATATCCCAACGCCTCTGCTGTTTCGATTTGACGCTCAGCCTCAGGTTCGTACGTGACGCCGGTCGCGCCATACATGCTAGTCGCGATGGTTTTGATTTTTTTCTGATGGGCCAGGACAATTCATAGAGATGTTTGAAGTGAGCCGGTTTCTCCGATGTCCTGACGACGGCGGAGGCCAGCTGGTCAGCTCCCTTCCCGCCATGGACCCAATGGGTTGAGACTGCCGCATCTGCCGCTCCCATCTTAAGCGACTGTTCCCGAACCCAATCCAATTCATCCTGAGGATCATCCTTGAAGGCATTGATGGCGACAACGACCGGTACACCATGCGTTAGGACATTGGTGATATGCTGCCCAAGATTGGTGATTCCCTTCGAGAGCGCTTCCCGATTCGAACCCGTTAGACTCGAAGGCAAGGCAACGCCTGCCTTGGCAACGCCTCCACCGCCATGGAGCTTCAGTGCCCGTAATGTCGCCACGACCACTGCTGCGGTCGGAGCAAATCCCGATGCGCGACACTTGATGTTAAAAAACTTTTCTGCTCCAAGATCGCTGCTGAAGCCCGCCTCTGTTATAACGAAGTCTGCGCATCTCAGCGCAATCGCGTCGGAAATGATCGAGCAGTTGCCATGCGCGATGTTACCGAAAGGCCCCGTATGGACGAATGCCGGAGTCCCTTCAAGAGTTTGAACCAGATTCGGCATGAGGGCGTCCTTTAGGAGGACGGCCATCGATCCCACGCAACGAAGCTCCTCGGCCGTGACTGGCGTACCGGCCCTTGTCAGCCCCACGAGTATTCGCCCGAGCCGCTCGCGGAGATCGCGCTTATCTTTCGCTAGCGCCAGCACCGCCATCACCTCTGAATCCTCGGTGATGACGAATTGCCCCAGGCGTCTGTCCGGTTCTTCACTCAACATGATCTTCCGGAGAGCACAATCACTGATGCTCAAGGTCCGAGGCCACGTAATCCGTTGAGGATCGATCGAGAGAGCGTTGCCATGAAACAGATGATTATCGAGGAACGCGGAGAGCAGATTGTGGCTGGCAGCCACCGCATGGGCATCCCCAGTCAGGTGAAGGTTGATATCTTCCATCGGGGCGACTTGGGCACGTCCTCCACCAGTCCCTCCTCCCTTCGCCCCAAACACAGGACCGAGCGATGGCTGCCTGAGAGTAAGCGCGGTACGATACCCTAGCCGCGAGAGTCCCATGGCAAGACCTATCGACGTCGTGGTCTTTCCCTCTCCCAAGGGCGTTGGGTTAATTGCCGTGACGAGAATATACCGCCCCTTCGGGACAGTCATAAGACGATCCAATACCTGCGGTGAGGCTTTCGCCTTATCGCGTCCGTAGAGGGTGAGCTCTTCGGCACGGATCCAGAGCAGAGAACCGATTTCGACAATGGGGCGCAAGGTAACGGATTGGGCGATCTCGATGTCGGTCAAGAGGCGCTCATCATGCCTTGTCTAGGTGGCAGGTAACAGCACAGGCAGTTGGGCAGCGATTTGGAAGCAAGTTAACGTGCGTAAGACGATTGGACTGTCGAGAGGTCAGAAACAAGTCCGTGGAGCATCAATTAAGATCTGAACTGCCCGCTACTCTAAGATGTACTTGGTGGGGTCAAGTGCCTGGCCGTTCAATTTCACCATGTAGTGCAGGTGTGGACCGGTGGACAGGCCTGAGCTCCCGACAAGCGCAATGACATCGCCACGCTCGACTCTCTGGCCTTCCTTTACCAAGGCCTTCGCAAGGTGTCCGTAGAGCGTCTCAACTCCGAATCCATGATCCAGGCGGACGATATTCCCAAGCTTAGGATCGTATCCTATGGACGTAATTCTTCCTTGGGCTGGAGCATGGACCGGAGTGTTTGGCGCGGCCCCGATATCCAATCCATCATGCCAGGCAGGCTTCTCCGTGAAAGGTGAAATTCGCGGGCCAAATCCAGACGTTACCCAGCCCTTCACCGGCCAAATTGAGGGCGTCGATGCCCAGCGGGACGAACGCTGCTCGGCTGCTTGTGACAATTCGTCAAGGATATGTTCCTGCACCGTTGCTTGCCTTGAAAGCCATTCCAGACCTTCTTTCACTGATGCAACGGCCTGGAGGTTATCCCGAGATGACCCTAGGCCAACGGCAGAGGAGTGTTCCTGATCGCCGTCGGATATCTGCCTTGAGGCACCCGATGAAGGCCTTGGTTCGTTTCCACCGGAAATCGTGTCTCCTCCTTCGGGAATCGGTACCTCTTCTCCACCTCTGCCGTTTGCCATATCACCCGTCTTGGGAACTTCTATGCCCAGCATGACTCGAAGCCTTTGATTAACCTCATTCATCGCTCCAAGGCGCTTCTTCAAATCATCAATGGCGGTTGAGAATGCCGCAGTCTGCTCTCGTGCACTCATGGCTTCAGTACGGAAAGCCGTCAGCTCCCATACCTCTCCCGTTCTGATGACATAGTGTGAAACCACGAGAAGATCGGCAAGGATGACCACACCCAGACAAACCAGCAATCGACGAAGGAGTTTCCTCGAAAAACTGAAGCGGATGGGCTTTGCAGTGGAACCTCGGAACACTACAACGGTAAAGGCATCGCTGTCTTGAACATTCGTCTGACCCATAACCTTCTCCCCCCATGCCTGTGGTATCTACTATAAAATAGGTACCTCGACCAAGCCTCGCAAACTACCGACTGACTCCTCCTCGTCGACCCTAAGGATAATGTTTTGACGAGGCAGTTTCAACCACATCATCTAGGATGTCTCTCGGTGAACCCACTCAAGATAAGGTGGAAACCCATTACTCACCGGAACTGCTATTATTTCCGGGACCTTGTACGAATGAATCTTCCGTATTGTTTCTTCGAGGGCATTGAATTTATCAGAAGTTGTTTTGATCAACAGCAGTGACTCTTGTTCATTCATTATCTTTCCTTCCCACCAGTAAGTTGAGCGCACGGTGGGAATCGTCGAAGCGCAAGCTGCGAGGCGAGAGCGTACCACTTGGTCGGCAATCTTACCCGCTTCATCTTGGCTTGCTGCTGTGACCATGACAACCACCACATGAATCGGTTCAGCCGCCATAGGTGACCAGAATACCCAAGCCCCTCTCTACAATCAACCTGACCATTCCAGCGGAGCGAATGACTCCCAACTCCCTTGGGTTATTGAGCAACATCCATGCCTTGCCAATTAAGGCTCATGAATAACATTGTGTTGTTTTACAATGACTTATGACTTTAACCCCGGTTGAGGATGTTGGTCTGAGACAAGCGACTGTATGGTAAACGTGGCGATCAAACAATTTTTTGAACACGATGTTCAAAACCGACCGTTTCCAGTCATTGCACGAGCCGTTTAAGAGGTGAGCTAAGACCGATCTTATGCCTTCCCCATCTTTGCTATCTCCAAGAAGTAATGGGCGAATGTCTTCATTCCTCCCGAGGCCTGGCCCCAGTCGTAATATTCGTTGGGAGCGTGATATCCATGCTCGGGCAGACTCAAACCTATGAAAAGGATTGGCACCTTCCAGGTTTTCTGCATGGTGACTACGGCACCGATTGATCCTCCTTCTCGCACAAAGGCAGGATCCTTACCAAACCCAGCCTTTACCGCGCGTTTCACACAATCTACGTAGGATCCGGCAAAACTGCCCTTGAAGGGATGGAGCATGCCCTCTCGCTCAACCTTCACGCTTGGATTGACCTTGACAACATGCGTTTTGAGCAGGGCAAACACTCTTTCGGGTACTTGGTTGGGAACCAGGCGCATGCTGACCTTGAGTTCGGCATGACCTGGCACAATTGTCTTAACACCCTGTCCGTGATATCCCCCGCTGAGTCCATGGATTTCGAAGGTGGGAGATGCCCAGATCCGTCTCATGATATCTGCACGATTCTGCGTACGAAGAGACCGAAACCCGTAGGCCTCTTTGAAACGTTCTACTTCGAAGCCCGACTTGAGAAAATTCTTGATCTCACTCTTTGTGGGTCCAATCACATCGTCATAGAAACCCGGTAGCTTTACCCTGCCGGTCCTGGCATCGACACAGGTGTTCGCCACCTCGATCAATTCAGCCAAGGGATTGCGAGCCGCTCCTCCTGTCACACCTGAATGTGCGTCTTTGGCTCCAGTACGCAGAATCAGACGTGCACCGACCAGGCCTCGCAAACCGTATGGCACAGCAGGTCGTCCCTTGGCAATCCAGATCGTATCCGAAACAACCACGGAATCCGGTCGCGGAATCACGCTGGGGTGTCGAAGCCCGGCGGCGAAGTGTGGGCTCCCAATCTCTTCTTCCAGTTCCCACAAGAATCGGATGTTGATCGGCCAACCTTGTTCGATAGCATATCGAGCGCCGAACATCGCCGTGAGAGCCGGTCCCTTGTCATCGGTCGCTCCTCGCCCCCGATAAATGCTGTTTTCATTCTTAAAGACAAACGGCGCCTGCCTCCATTCCGGCTCTTGCGCCGGCTGCACGTCCAGATGATTATAGATGGTGATAGTCGGATACTGGGCACCTGTGGTCCATCCTCCAGAAACAATAGGGTATCCTCCGGTCTCTACCACTTGAACCTCGGCATTCATTCCGGTCAAGTACTGCCTCGCAAGGTCAGCCATGCGTCGCATATCGCTCGAACGGGATGAATCCATACTGATTGACGGCACCTCTACCATCTGTCCCAACAGATCCTCAAACCTTGGGCGTGACTCCTTTACAAAGTTCCTCAGTCGCCGCTCACTCACCATACGAATGATCCTCCTTGACTCAAAGACAGGGGATTATAGCGATCGTGCCCCGCGAGAGGAAGCAGATCCGGGTTATAAAGTAAGAATGATGATAAGATGCCTTTCATTCACCATGACCACATCCGCACGAATCGTCATCCCTCTCGTTGTCGTTCTGCTCACGCTTATAGGAGCTACCCCACGAACACTGCTGTACGCAGAGGAATCGACCAGCATCCAACAGATACTCGAAGAACCGCGGATCTATCATCTCCGGCGTGCGACATTGCGAGGGATTGTACGAGATGTACAGCCGCTCGATCCCTACACAGTTCCAAATGGCGACAACTGTTATGGCGCTTACCTGTTCCGCCTTGAGGACGATGAGGCCACCATTCCAGTAGCAGTGTTGGGTATTTGTGGTAGACCAATTGTCCGTGACCCGGAAGTCGAGGATGGAGATCGAGTCGAAGTGAGTGCCACGATTCAGGCACCGAGTCACGGGGGTTACTATCTCAGTTTCAAAGGATTGAAAGTGGTGACCGAGCAGGAAGGAGTCGTGCAAGCAGTGGCCGATCGCATTCTCCCGATCGTGGAGTAGGTCTTTCTCTTCAATAGATCTACCGAAATGCTATGGGATTGCCGCGTAACGAGATCGTGCAGCAGGAACCTTGTCGAATTCATCCACGTTGTGTTGGGAGAGGGAAGCGGAGTCTGATGGCATGAGGTGATTCAACCAATGAGTATGGAGATTAGAAGGCGAGGTCTCACCATCATCCTCGTGCTGATTGTGACAGTATTGATCGGCTGTACGAGCAGCCAAGGATTCGACCGAACTGCAATAAACGAAGCGCTTCACATAGATCTTGACAGAAATGAAGACCAGCCACCTGCAAATCCGGCTTCGAATCTATCCCTGCCCTTTCGCCTCGGTGTCTTTTTCGCGAACCACGACATTCCGACCGGACAGTCCATCCGGAAAGTGGAGTGGCTGGTCGCGGATAGGGACCAACTTCTCCGTTTGCTGACGACCCTGCAAGATGAACGGATACTCACGGATACCGTCGTGCTGATGGATGCCACACTGCGAGGGGAGAATATACTTGGGATCAGACAGTCTGGCGCCCGTTATGGAGCCGATGTCGTGCTGATCGTGGAAGGGGCGGCTGCCGTCGATCGGTACAACAACGCCTACGCGCGGTTCTATCCGACCTTGATCGGTGCCTATTTCGCTCCCGGCACCGAAAGTGGCGCGCTTGTTGCTCTCACCGGCAGCTTATGGGGGATCCAATCCGAATGGCACCCTCCTACCCAAGCGGTCGAAGGAGTAGCAAAGTCAGTCGGTCCCGCGGTCTTCGTAGAGGACGATGGCGTCGTGGCGCAGGCCAAGGAAGCCGCGATCGAAGCATTGGGCAAGCGCATCATCGATCAGCTGCGCCTCCTGAAAGAAGAGCTTCCACGCGCGAAGCTTCCTTCACAGTGAATCGAATTGTGGAGAAGAAGCTGCTTGCCTCTTTCGAGAAGTCGCACAATTATCGGAAGACGTCGAATAACATACGGAGTCCCACCTGAATCGTAAAGTTCCAGCCGGGAGCAAACTCTTCTCCCGTCAGGGCTTCTGTTTCCAGTGAGCCGTTCCGCAGGCCTCGAAAGACCAGATCTATCTGGGTCATGGGATTTTTGTACCAGCGGAAGCCGGTTTGAAAGGCGGGAAACTTTTCTTCGTAAGAAAAGGGATCGCCGTTGAAAACTTCTCCCAAGATCCGCAACTCGCGCGTCAGCGGTGTGATCACCTCAAAACCGGCAGCCCAATACAATTTACCCTGGAAAGTCATGGGACCTGCATCATAGCGGTATTTCATGCCGAGGTTGAAATGAATGGCCAGGTTGTTGTCGTAGGGGTCGGTCTCGGGATCCGGTGTAAACAAAAACCAACTGAGGTGCGCCATGGCGTAACCATCCCAAAGCTGGCGATTGCCGCTGAGGGGAAATAACGTGGCGGCGGCAACGGAGAGCGAGGGAAACGCGCCGAGGGAACCATGCAGGACATACTTCGGCTGAATGAGCATATCGAGCGGACGGGCTCGATGGTCCTGATAGGTGAAACCGAACCGCCGGCAGTCAATCCGAATCGGTCGGTGATGGAAACGCCCTGCAATGTACGCACCTCAAAGGCCGGCTTATCTCCCTTCACCACTGTCACACCGCCGTACGATTCAGTCAGAAGCTGCCCCTTATAGACAATCCGGGCATCATCCGTGACGAAGGGCCGAACGGCAAGCGCTGCGTCTGGACAGAAGGAACCACCGATGGGCCCGAGAAAGAGGAGCGCATAGCGTACGAAACGAGTTCTCTGTGGACATGTCTGCATCACGGGTCTCCCAAGCCCCTCAGTCTATGGGAGGCTCGATGACGCTCCCCGGCGTGAGACTAAGTTCAATACTTTACTTTGTACAACGAAAGCATAAAAAATGCGTTGTATTCTTTTATTGCGATCCTTCAACATTTCCCCATTTGTAGGTCGCGACATCATGTCTAATGGTTCGCTTCCTTTGTTGGGTTAAACTCGCACTGGACAGGGAGCGGCGAGCAGGGTTGAACCGATGAGACGCCGCCATCCGACCAGGCAGTGACGGTTTGTGCCTGAAGGAAGGTCGGTCATGCCGAAAGTTCTCGCCCTTTGCTGAAGATAGCTGCCGGTATTTAGCCGAAGCTTGGGTGGGTCATTCCGTTCGAAGGCGATATCCAACTCCCAGCTCCGTCACAAGATAGCGGGGATGTGCAGGGGTTTTCTCCAATTTGTTTCTCAACTGACGCATATAGACCCGTAGATAATGGCCTTCCTCCACATGGAGCGGACCCCAGACTTCCTTCAGCAGCTGCCGGTGGGTCAGCACTTTGCCGGCATAGCGGATCAACGTGGTGAGCAGCTTGTATTCGATCGGTGTGAGATGAACTTCCTTCCCTGAGACAAACACCTGCCGCCGTCCGAGATCTACCTTCAGATCGCCGAGCACAAACTCCGATTCCCCACCGTCACCGGTTCTGGTTGCATGACGAAGCGCGGTTCGCACCCGTGCGAGAAGTTCGTTCACTCCGAACGGCTTGGTGATATAGTCGTCGGCGCCGAGGTCCAGAGCCGCTACTTTTCCCTGTTCCTGATCACGAGCCGACAGCACGATGATGGGCGTCGCGGTCCACTCCCGCACCTGGCGGATGACCTCGCCTCCGTCGAGATCAGGCAGACCAAGGTCCAGGAGAATGAGATCGGGATTCCTCGCTTTCGCCTCTGTGAGCCCATCCTGCCCCGTCGCGGCTTCGTGGAGGCGATAGCCATGCGCGGGAAGTGTCGTCCGCAGGAACCGACGGATCTCAGGTTCATCTTCGATAAGGAGTATCGTGGCTTCCTGTGACATAGGGCCTGCCGGTTCGCTTGACCAGAATTACGCCTCCCGAGCCTCCGGCTGCTCGGTTTCTACAGGCAGCTGCTGATCAGGCAGCGGGATCGAGAAGCGAAAGACGGCTCCGCCTCCGGAGCGATTCTCAGCCCAGATACGTCCATCATGCGCTTCTACAATACCACGACAAATCGTCAGCCCCAGCCCGACTCCTCCCTCTCGCGCGGGCTTTGCACGATAGAATTTGTCGAAGATGCGGGATTCCTCCCCAACAGGGATGCCTGGTCCTCGATCTGCCACTTCCACGACGATTTCTCGATCAGTCGCCGACGCGGCCAGCTCGATCATCGTTCTCGCAGGCGCATACTTCACGGCGTTCTCGATAAGATTGATTACCACTTGTTCCAGGAGCACTCCATCGACAGGCGCGAGCGGAAGGCCTGCAGGTAGCGACGTATTGACGGTATGATCGCGCAGCCGCCCCTCTAGTCTGGCCAAGGCCGCACCGATAATCTCATCTAAAGGATGCCACTCTTTGCTGAGTTGTACGGCCCCCGTCTCAATGCGCATGATATCGAGGACGTTCTTCAGCAAACGATCAAGGCGATCAGCCTCTCGATAGATGGATCGAGCGAGCTCCTGCCGATCTATGGCACTGAGCTCTCCTTGCCCTTCAACCAGGCTGCTGGCAGCACCGGTGATGGTGGCCAGCGGAGTTCGTAGATCATGGGAAACCGAACTGAGAATCGCATTCCGCGTGCGCTCCGATTCTGCTTCCACGTGCGCCTGCTGAGCTTCGTCGGATAAGCGAGCCCGTTCGATTGCCAGGGCCACCTGGTTCGTCAGGGATTCCAGCAGATGCAATTGCTCAGGGTCCAGGAGGAGGGCGGCGTTCTTCGGACGGAGAGCGACGACTCCGATCGGCCCCGTTGAGCATACCAACGGCAAATACAGCGCGCTGGCCCCTGGAAGCGTATCGGTTCCGAGCCCTGCTCGCTCGTTGTGGTCGTACACCCATTGAGCCACACCCGACTCCTTTGGGTTCAACTCAAAAAACAGGAGTTCCCCTCGTTGCAGCTGTACCTTTTTATCGGCATCCGCGAGGAATACGGCAATCTGCGCATCAAACACATCCCGAAGATGCTTGGCTGCGAGTTGGGCCAACATCCCCGTTCCTCGATGAGTGGCGAGATCGCGGCTCATGGAATACAACACACCCGTGCGATGCGCTCTATCACGTGCCAGCTCAGCTTGTTGCCGAATTCGTACCGCCAGGTTGCCGATGATCAGTGCGACCACAAGCATCACGCCGAAGGTCAACAGATATTCGATGTCGGTGACGGCGAAGGAGAAGTAGGGAGGCACGAAAAAGAAGTCGAATGCAGCCACGCTCAAGACCGATGCGAGCGCCGACGGACCGCGACCGAAACGAATCGCGATCGCGATGACGGCAACAAGATACATCATGATTAGATTCGGAGCCGCGAAATAGGGAACCATCAGCCAGTCGACCGCCGTCGCGATCAATACCGCTGCCAAAGCATAGGCATATCCTGAGACACCGCCGGTGCTTCGGGCGGGACGGCGCACAAGTGGTTGTCCCTCGCCGGACGTTCCCGTAATGACATAGATGTCGATCTCTCCACTTTGATGGACAAGATCCGAGACCACCGACCCGAACAGCCATTCTTTCCAGTGAGATCTGAGGGGTTTTCCGACGATAATTTTGGTAGCGTTCCGGCTCCGCGCGTAATTCAGGAGTTCCTGCGCCACATCTTCGCCCGTCAGCGTCACTGTTTCGGCGCCCAGTTGCTCCGCCAACCGAAGGGTTTGCACCAAACGATCCCGTTCGGTTTGCGGTGAGCGAAGATGCCGGGGAATCTGTACATACACGGCGATCCATTTGGCGTGAAGATCCGCCGCCATCTGGCGCGCAGTTCTGATCAGGCGAGGACCACGGGCCTTCATGTTGACGCAGACCATGATGGTTTCGGCCGCGGGCCAAGTCCGCACCACCGCATGGTCACGCCGATACATTTCCATCTGCTGATCGACACGTTCGGCCGTGCGCCGGAGGGCGAGCTCGCGAAGCGCGATCAGATTGCCCTTGGCGAAGAAATTGTGAATCGCATGCTGGATCTGTTCCGAGACATACACCTTCCCGTCTTTGAGTCGTTGAAGAAGATCGTCGGGCGGGAGGTCGATTAGCTCCACATCATCCGCCCGTTCGAGTACAGAATCCGGTACAGTCTCACGCACCCGCACACCCGTAATCTGTGCGACCACATCGTTCAGGCTTTCCAGGTGCTGTACATTCACGGTGGTGTAGATCGTGATACCGGCCTTCAATAACTCCTGAACATCCTGCCACCGTTTGACATGACGCAAGCCCGGCGCGTTGCTGTGTGCGAGTTCATCGATGAGAATGACGGAGGGACGTCGCGCGAGCGCAGCATCGAGATCGAACTCCAACAGCGTCGTGCCCCGGTACTCGACACGCTGGCGGGGGAGGATCTCAAGTCCCTCGACCAGCGCGTCGGTCTCCGCCCGTCCGTGGGTCTCGACGACGCCGATGACGACATCGACTCCATCACGTCGCTGCTCGTGCGCCGCTTGAAGCATGGCATAGGTTTTCCCCACACCGGGATTGGCACCGAAGAAGACTTTCAGCTTGCCTTCCGATCGGCGAGCTTCTTCGGCCTGAACGCGCGTGAGCAGCACGTCGGGATCTGGTCGTTTCTGGTTCATACGTTGACAGATCCTCAACCGGTCTTGGATGCGGAACGGACCATGAAGCCGGAATTCTATGGCAGCGGGAAAAGAGGGTCAACGCGATTGTCGGAGCACTGCCCGCCGGCGGCGTTGGCCTTGGTCAAGATCGTGAATGCTCCAGACTCGTAGCGACATCCTCCAGTACGTCCAACGCCAGATTGAGCTCAAGGACATTGACACGCGGCTCTCCCAACAGGCCGAACTGGCGTCCTTCCGTGTGCTTGCTCACCAGCGTCAGCACGCTGTTCTCATCCAGGCCTCGAGCGCGGGCCACTCGCTTCAGTTGGTACAGGGCAGCTGCCGGGCTGATGTGGGGATCCAGCCCGCCTCCAGAAGCGGTCACCAGGTCGACGGGGATGGGCAAGACGTTCCCTGGGTCTGCGGCTCGTAAGGCGGCAACTCTCGATTTGACCGCTTCGATCAAGAGCTGGTTGGTCGGTCCGAGGTTCGACCCTCCCGATGCAGCGGCGTTGTAGGGAAACGGCGCGGTCGCCGACGGACGGCCCCAGAAATACTCCGGCTTGTCAAAATACTGTCCGATCAACTTCGACCCGACCATCTTGCCTTCCCGCACGATCAAGCTACCGTTCGCTTGGTCTGGGAAGAACAGTTGAGCCATCCCTGTGACAGCCAACGGATAGATGAGGCCTGTCAAAACCGTCAGAAGCAGTAGCATGGTCAGAGCTGGTCGTAGTTGGTCTTTCATAAGTCCTCAGTAGTCTTTCTAAAGGATGATCAAAAAGGTCGTCCAGCAAGACCGCAGGCGATGCCAACAACGCAGGTGTACCCTCTGGGGTACATTGAGGATGTTGGCGAGCCGAGAACGAAGCTGGCGGCCTTTTTCATCATCCTCATACAAGGTGAAGCGCGACGAGAATCATATCGATCAACTTGATGCCGACAAACGGCACGAGCATGCCGCCCAACCCATAGATCAACAGGTGGCGCTGCAACAATGAACCGGCGCCGATCGGCCGATACTTGATTCCTCTTAAGGCAAGTGGAATGAGCACGATGATGATCAGGGCGTTGAAGATGACAGCGGACAGGACCGCACTCTGGGGAGTCGTCAGCCCCATCACGTTCAATGCGTTGAGCGCCGGATAGGTCGTGGCGAAGGCCGCGGGAATAATCGCGAAGTATTTAGCCACATCGTTCGCGATGCTGAAGGTCGTGAGGGCGCCCCGGGTCATGAGCAACTGCTTTCCGATTTCCACGATCTCGATGAGCTTGGTTGGATTAGAATCCAAATCGACAAGATTCCCGGCCTCTTTTGCGGCCTGAGTTCCGGTATTCATGGCGACTGCCACATCGGCCTGTGCCAGGGCCGGGGCGTCGTTCGTACCGTCCCCCGTCATGGCGA
Source organism: Nitrospira sp. (assembly GCA_029194675.1). Classification (NCBI taxonomy): domain Bacteria; kingdom Pseudomonadati; phylum Nitrospirota; class Nitrospiria; order Nitrospirales; family Nitrospiraceae; genus Nitrospira; species Nitrospira sp. Next base: position 1,381,503 of record JARFXP010000001.1, read on the forward strand.
CAAGCCTTCCGTCCGCCTGCATCTCGCGGATCAATTTCAGTTTGGCTTCCGGGGTGGCCTGCGCCAGAAAGTCGTCCACTCCTGCCTCCGCCGCCACAGCTGCGGCTGTTTGCGGGTTGTCGCCGGTGATCATGACCGTCTTAATGCCCATCCGGCGTAGTTCAACGAACCGCTCCTTGATCCCTCCCTTGACGACATCTTGTAGCGTGATCACTCCGAGCACCTTCGCTTTCTCGGCGACCACTAGCGGCGTCGCGCCTTGTTTGGCAATCATGTCAACGTTTCGCCGGACAAACTGAGAAAAGCGTCCTCCCTGCGATGTCACGTAGGCTTCAACAGAATCCGCCGATCCCTTGCGAATCTCCCGTCCGTCAAGATTGACCCCGCTCATCTTTGTCTGGGCCGTAAAGGGAATAAACCTAGCGCCCATCTCACGAAGGTCGCGCGCGCGCAATCCATACTTCTCCTTCGCCAGAACGACGATGCTGCGGCCTTCCGGTGTTTCGTCAGCCAGTGACGAGAGTTGGGCTGCATCGGCCAGCGCCTGGGCTCCTACTCCCTCTGCGGGAGTGAAGGCGGTCGCCTGACGGTTGCCCAGCGTGATGGTGCCGGTCTTATCCAGCAGCAGGACGTCCACATCGCCGGCCGCTTCCACCGCCTTGCCCGACATCGCGATCACATTGGCTTGCACCATGCGATCCATCCCGGCAATGCCGATGGCCGAGAGGAGAGCCCCGATGGTCGTCGGAATCAGACAGACCAAGAGTGCCACGAGCACCGTGACAGTGACCGGCGTCCCGTGACCCATGGCCTGTACGCTGTACAGCGAGAAGGGCAGCAACGTCACCGTTGCCAACAAGAAGATGATGGTCAGCGCTGCGAGCAAAATGGTCAGAGCGATTTCATTCGGTGTCTTCTGGCGCCTGGCTCCTTCCACCATGGCGATCATCCGGTCCAGAAAACTTTCCCCCGGGCTCGCCGTGACACGAACGATGAGCCAGTCTGACAGCACCTTTGTTCCACCGGTGACGGCACTGCGATCGCCGCCGCTTTCTCGAATGACCGGCGCGCTCTCGCCGGTGATGGCACTCTCGTTCACCGATGCCACCCCCTCCACAATCTCGCCGTCGGACGGGATAAAATCTCCTGCCTCGACCAGGAACACATCTCCCGGCTTCAGTTGATTCGCCGACACCACGCTGAATGTATCGCCTCGCTTAAACTGTCGGTTCCACACAACATCGTGCTCGCTCCCAAGATCGCCTGTGCCGAGCTTCTTGGCCGTGAGCTCACGGCGCGCCCTCTTGAGCGAGTCGGCCTGCGCTTTACCTCGACCTTCCGCCATGGCTTCCGCAAAGTTGGCGAACAGCACCGTGAACCAGAGCCAGGCCGTGATGGAGAAAATGAACCATGTCGGAGCTTCCCCCATCCCCACCAGCGCCTGCAACAATAGGATAGTGGTGACAACGCAACCAATCCATACCACAAACATCACCGGATTCTTGACCTGGTGACGCGGGCTCAGCTTGCCGAAGGAATCGACGACTGCCTGCCGCACGATCGTCGGGGCAAATAAGGAGCGGCTCTTCTCCGCTTGTGTCTGTTTCGTCATGACGTTCCTCAGCAAGAATCAGCTCATCATCAACAGATGCTCGACGATCGGGCCCAACGCCAGCACCGGCACGAACGTCAGCCCACCGACGAGCAGCACGACTCCGATCAGCAAGCCCACGAACAGCGGCGTATGCGTCGGTAACGTTCCGGGACCGGTAGGCGCCGATGTCTTCCGCGCCAGGGCGCCGGCAAGAGCGAGGGTCGGCACCGCCAGCCAGAAGCGGGAGGCGAGCATCGCCAATCCACCGGTGGTGTTATAGAAGACCGTATTGACGTTCAACCCGCCGAACGCGCTTCCGTTGTTGTTCCCCTGAGAAGTGTAGGCATAGAGGATCTCGCTGAGGCCGTGAGGGCCGGGATTGAGAATCGAGGCCGTGCCGGCAGTCGTGACCAACGCAACGGCCGTCAGACCCAATACGACGATCGGCATGATCAAAATGAGCAGGGAGGCCATTTTCATCTCATAGGGCTCGATTTTCTTGCCGAGGTATTCCGGCGTGCGGCCAACCATCAGTCCGGCGATGAACACGGCGATGATCGCAAACACCAGCATCCCATAGAGGCCCGAGCCGACGCCGCCCAGGATCACCTCGCCGAACTGCATCAGGAACAGCGGGACCAGGCCGCCCAAGGGCGTGAATGAGTCATGCATTGAATCGACGGCGCCGGTCGAGGTCGCCGTCGTCGCGGCGGCAAAGATCGCGGTGCGCGCGATGCCGAAGCGCGCCTCTTTGCCTTCCATGTTTCCGCCCGGCTGGACGCTGCTCGGGGTCTGATCGACGCCGAGCGTCGCGATCCTGGGATTTCCATCGGATTCGGCCAGATAGCCGCCCAGCATGAAGACGAGCAGCACGATCAGCATCGCCGCGAGAATCGCCCAGCCTTGCCGCGTATCGCCGACCATGACGCCGAACGTGTAGGTCAAAGAAGCGGCAAGCACGGTTTCGGCCAGGATCAACAGGAAGTCAGTGAACGGCGTGGGGCTCTCAAACGGATGCGCGGCGTTGGCGCTAAAGAAGCCGCCCCCGTTGGTGCCGAGATGTTTGATGGCGACTTGCGAGGCGGCTGGGCCGACGGCCAATATCTGATGGTGCGCGGTCGCCGGCTCCATCCTCGGCTTGCCCTGCTCATCCAATGACGGCTGCCCGGTCTCATCGGTCACCGGTTTCTCATACGGTACCGGCTGGGCGACGCGCGCTGTGTGATAGTCATCGAACGTTTGGACCGCCCCCTGCCCGACCAACAGCAGGGCGATGATCGTCGCGAGCGGGAGCAAAATGTATAGAATGCTCCGAACCAGATCCACCCAGAAGTTGCCGATGGTCTGGGAACTGCGGCGGGCCAGCCCTCGGATGAAGGCGACGAGAATCGCTATACCGGTGGCGGCGGAAACGAAGTTCTGAACGGCGAGCCCCATCATCTGAGTGAGATAGCTCATCGTCGATTCGCCGCCGTACGCTTGCCAGTTCGTGTTGGTGGTAAAACTGGCCGCCGTATTGAAGGCAAGATCGGGTGCCACGGCGCCGAACGCCTGTGGATTGAGCGGCAGGAATCCCTGTATCCGTTGCAGCAGGTAGAGGGCCAGGAGTCCGAACCCGTTGAACAGGAGCATCGCGACGGCGTAGGTCTTCCACGTCATCTCCTCCTGAGGTCGGACGCCGCAGAGTCGATAGAGGCTTCTCTCCGCAGGACCCAGCAGGCGATCCAGGCCGCAGGACTTGCCTTCATGCACGCGCGCCATATACCAACCGAGCGGCTTGACGAGCGCGAGCAGGACTCCAAAAAAGAGGGCGATTTGCACGAGGCCGTTGATCGTCATCAGAACCACTCCGGTTTCAGGAGCGCGATCATGAGATAGACGAGCAGGCCCAAGGAGAGAAGGCCGCCGAGTAGGTACATACCGTTCATAGCCATACCTCCCTAAACCCCTACAATCGATCCAACGCCGAGATGAGCCAGCCGGACGCGAGAAAGAAACCGATTGCCAATCCGATGAACACGAGATCCATATTCCCTCCGTTCAGTCACGGTGAAGAACCTAACAAACGGCGCGTAAAAACGGTGTAAATAGTCCTGCTCTCTGTGGCCCTCCTGACGTCGTATCATGCTGCACATAGTTGACCTCCTTCACGGAGAATCCAACGTCAAGATAAGGCCCGCAATCACCATGTGCTGCCCCGGCACCAGGACATTCTGAGACCCTTTGAAGAAACCGCCACCAGGACCGGTTGATTCGTCATAGCGGTATTCGAGCCGGGCAATCGTGTTGGTCCACTTGTAGCGAAAGGCATACTCGGCCGTCGTCGTGATCGCTTTGATGAATTGCTCGGATCCCGTCATGAGACCATTCCGGTCCCAGTAGAACTCCGGCCTGACCGAAGCAGTCCAAGGCCCCGCGATGTGCCATCGCGTTTCCAAGGTCGCTCCGGTGTAGAAATCGCGAGGGTTCCCGGGCGCCGAGGCATTTCTTTGGGTCCCGATCTGGCAGTCAACACCCACGGTGACGCTGTCGCCTTTCCATTCGACAATGCTGTCTGAGAAGAAGCGCCAGAATTCGATCGAGGTGTTGGACTGGTCCGGCCCGTAATAGATCGTCTCTTTGATGGTCCAAGCCGACGTGGGCTTATATTGGACTTGCCCACCGTAACTCGGGACGCTGTTGGAATTTTCAAGGTGGAAGTAATCATTGATGATGAAAAAGGCTCCGGTCCACCGGTCGTTGAACGAGTAGACGGCGTTGACTCCGAACATCAGGTACGGCGAATAGTCGGCGATCCAGGCGCGCGTATAGTTCGCATTGTCCTTGGCATAGAGCGACTCGTAGCCGATGAAACTGTTGAACAGTCCAGCTTGGACCGTGAGCCCGTTGCCGACGGGCGCCAGATAGGATACGTTCGCCCGTCCAAAGTGACGCCATACATTGGAGTCCTGCACATTCGGCAGGCCGACGGCGAATCCAAAGGCCTTGGAGTCCTCTCCGGCTTGCACCAGTAATTCTGTTCCCCATCGTGACGATTCGGTCGCATCCTTCCGAACGTAGCCGGCCAGCATATTGATATTGAGCTCATTGACCTTCGGTGTGGTGCTGCGGTCGCGGAATAAATGGTTGGCTGGGAAATTGAAGTCCACGAGATATCCCAGATCCACGAACCCGCCGTAGTGGAACAATTTGGCCTTGTTCCGTGCTTCGCTGACTTCAGCCTTCTGTTGTCGCTCCGGAGTGATCGGTCCCACCACTTCCTCAGCCAAGGCTGGAGTGGTCGTCTTCCATACCACACACACCACAAGTATCATTGACCGCCAAACAACCTGCATCATCAGGCCCAACCTTCTTTTTCCATCTTCAAGTGGCTTCGGTGCTTCGGCATGCCTTGCCGAGACCCTATCATGACTGGCGTCAGAACCGTGTTAAACCGACGCCGGAAGGTGTTAAGACCGTATAAAAACGACCGTCGGAAACTGTGCGAGTAGTTAGCTCGAACGAGGTGAAGGACTATCCAAACTGGCAAGGGCCTTCCCGGGATAAGTTTCTTCCGAGTTACAGGGGCCGTGAAGGCGAGGACGACGTTGAGAGACGGCGGTAGTGGCGCAGCAAAAGCCGGCCTCCCCAGGCGAAGGATACGAGCATCAACAGGATGCCGAGGTTGTAGGTGAGATGAGCCAACCAATGATCCCTTTCCAACAAATCCAGCATCGTCAGAATGTTGTTCCAGTCATGTCCGTCTGTTTCTTTTCCTGTCACTCCACCGATCAGCATGAGGTCAAGCGCTCGTGCATCGTTGATGTAGGGAGCGATGTCCATCAGACTCTCCGCCGTCCACCACAAGGCCACCGACGCGCCGAATGGATCGCGCGTCCTCACAATGAATGTGCCAAGACAGATGATCGGCATGAGAATCTGGCCGAGACTCCCACCGAGAATCGTCATGAAGCGACCGAACGGGATGAAGATCACATGTCCGGCTTCGTGAAAGGGCAGATTGATCAGGTGAAGAAACGATTCGCCGGTGTAATTTGTTTCGAGCGGCGTGGTGATGAACGTCCACCCCCACCAGACCATAGTCACAAATACAATCACCCGACCGTAGAACGTTATTGATTCAGTCGTTGTGTCAGATTCAATCAACCACTGTTTAGCCGTCAGAAGCCACCTCGATCTCGCAAGCGACGAGGAGGATGATGCGAGACGGGCTTTCTCCGCGCTGGGCCGGTATTTGGCAAAGACGATGCCGCATCGAATACACTCTTCTGCCTCATCAGGTCGTTCGGCATAACATTTGGGACACTGTGTGGTCGATGCTCCGGCAGCAATCATGTTTCCACTCTAAGATCGAGGGTTGAATCGGACAAGAAAATCTCAAGAACGCTGCGGCGATGAGCAGGCAGGAATGCATTCGAGACAACGAATGAGCTGCTGTATCGAAGGAGAAAGGGGCCTAAGTGTCTGGAGCGCGCTAGTGGCTATGACGCACAGAACGGTTGATGAGCGACCCCACCGACGCAGAAGGAGCGCGGACGCAACAGGAAGGTGACGGGGGCCTCCGCAAAAGAATCGTACTCCCTTTGTCTCTGCCTTGCCAGAATACTATCAGGTAAGATATCCTTACTGCATTGGCGGAGGTGAGCGTGCTGGCCAAAAAGACCTCGAAGAATCAAGTCACGTTGCCGAAGAAAGCTCTGCAGGAGATTCCTGATACGGATTACTTCGACGTCACCATCAAGGACGGGATGCTGATCCTCAGGCCCGTTACCATGTCAGATCCAGGATCTCGGCTGGCATCCGTACGGCAGAAAATCAGAGAGCTTGGCATTGATCCGGAGGACGTGGATCGCGCCATCGCATGGGCAAGAGGACGCCGAGGCCGCCGCCGGTGATCCGCGCCGTTCTGGATACAAACGTCCTCATCTCGGCATTGCTTTTCTCAGGACCACCGTCACAACTTGTCTCTGCCTGGCAATCCAGCCGTCTTCGACCGGTTGTATCTGGCCCAATACTGCAGGAATACGTTCGCGTCCTAGCCTACCCCCAGTTCAAGCTCCGACCTGTCGAGATCCGGAGTTTGATCGAAGAAGAAGTCCTCCCCTTTGTTGAAACAGTCAAAGTCATTCAATCAACAGTTCCCGAGGTGCGTGACCCGGACGATGCCAAATTCATCACCTGTGCGGCAAAGGCGGGAGTACGCTGGCTTGTCAGTGGAGACGACGATCTCCTGAGCCTTCACCGGATCCAATCGGTGGAGATCATCTCAGTCACGGCATTCCTCCAACACCTGAAAGCCAAACCATAGAATACTACGAGCTACGGGGTGGGTTTGATGCCTGCTAAAGGTATCCGACCCCTTTACTGCAGCCGTTTTCATTTAATCAGACCTCTTGCTTCCAGCTAACATAGAGCAGGTGGCACACGTTTAGTCTCTGACGATAGTGGCTTTAATCACCAGTGCTTCTTGGAACTTCAAACAAAGCCATTCCGAATCGATGCTAATAAACCCTCGCTCGGGGCCAAGCCAATAGAGCCAATCACATTCCGTCTTGAAATACTCCGAAGCTGGCGGCTTGCCGAGCAGTTGCTCCACACGTTCTTGAGACCAACCAACAAGGGAATATTTGTGGAGAAGGCCATCTACCATCCAAACCCGCTGGCCTGAATCGGCCTCTTGCTTCCATCTGGCCTCGTCAAAAGATGTCTGCATCGCGTAGTCACGAAGCGTTGGACCAGCAAGTAGTGCAACAACAAGCAAGATCGGCACTCCACATAAACCAGAGATATAACCGATCAAAAAACTGTGTCGCCCGCGTGTCAGCACCCAGACGAACAGGACAAAAGCGAGTCCGAGCGCCCAAGGCAACTTTTCTGAGTACGGCGAAGAAGGAAAACTGCGTTGCAGTACTTCTAGAATAATCAATATAGCTATCAATGTCAGAAGACTACAACCGACTCCAGCAACAAGTGAGGATTTGTTAACAGAGATTTTCCAATACATCGGGGATAGTGAACTGGGCCTTACGCAGAAGCTTAGCAAAAAACCCTCAATCCGCAAAGAATGAGAAGGCTACTTTTCGCCTGCGTACTCATCTGCTTGGCCCTTCCGTTCAACTCCCTCTGCCTCGGATTCCACACGTGTACGCCGCCGACTAAGCTCCTCAAGTCCTCCATTACGGAAACGACGGGCAGTTGGTTGTGGACACCACTTCCGCGATGACCTCTACGCTGTAGGGTCGCGCAGGAGATCGGACAAGAAAATCAGAAGAATGATATAGGCTTGAGCAACGAGTGATTAATGGAAGGAAAACGGCACTGGGGCAAAGGTGATAACAAACACCGCAAACGCAATCCATCCGACGATCGTCCGGTTACGACCCAACGGAACATGAGGGTCCATGACAGGAGGGTGCCCGATCCCCCACAGCCCCGCCATGAACGCCCACAGGAACCAGCCCGACCAGCCATAGAATCCTAAGATCAACAAAATTGGGAGAAAGGCAAGCGCCATCGTCCGTTGGCGCCGACCCCACAAGGCGTATGCGACATGCCCGCCGTCGAGCTGGCCGATCGGAAGCAGATTGAGGGAAGTCACGAAAAGCCCGAACCAGGCGGCAAACCCGATCGGGTGAAGCACGACGTCAGCCTCCGGCGGTAACGGCCCGATCACCAGCCACGATATGAACTGGAGCAGCAAGGGCTCGCCCAAATGCAAGCCATAGGTGGCCGTTCGATCCACAACCGTGGACAGACCGAGTCCGACGATCAGCACGATGACGGCGACCACAAAGCCCGCCAAGGGACCGGCGACCCCGATGTCGAACAGGGCGCGACGACTCAGGATCGGACCCCGCATGCGGATGATGGCGCCGAACGTCCCGATAAAATGAGGAGGCCCGGGAATGAACAGCGGCAAGGAAGCGGGCACCCGATGGATCTTAGACAAGAGGTAATGCCCCAACTCATGCGTCGTAAGGATAAAGAGCAGCGCGCCGGCGAACGGGATTCCCCGCCAGAGGGTCTCAGGAGAGGTCAGGAGAAAATTCAGAGGTCCGCGCACCGGACCGTTATAGACTTGGTAGGCCCCTGCCCACAGCGTGGTAAAGACCGTCATGAGAAAGAGGACGATCGGTAACGTCCACTTCGAAAAAAACGACGGCTCTTCGTCAGCATCACTGTCTATTTGGTACGCCGACTGTGAAACCCGCTCTTCGCCGGATTCCATGACGCGACCTCCATTGAGCTCGCGATGCTCATGTCGTCCCAATCCATCCATGCAATCCCTGTTTATTGAATCGCCCCAAACGGATTATGATCGAGTTCTTCCTCAACAGTTGTGGCAGGTCCGTGTCCTGGCAAGAGACGATAGTCGAGTGAGAGGGTCAGCACACGGCGGCGAACCGAATTGAGGTGAGTCGAATACAGCTCCTTGGGATTGGATCGGCCGATTGATCCGGCAAAGAGCGTATCACCGACAAAGCAGACGGGATGTTGTGCATCATCCAGCCGATAACAGATGCCGCCCGGTGTATGGCCTGACGTCGTTAAACAGTGAACCATACGGCGTCCGACGCTGATCGACATTCCATCGATCGGTGCAACAAGTAAATCCGCTCGTGGCCGCCAACTCAATAGAGTTATATCTTCCGGTCCCAGGTACACAGGGACTTCGTGAGAGTCCAAGATCTGCTCGATCCCATCCGCATGGTCCGCATGGCCATGCGTCAGGCAAATGCCGACGAGGCGCATCTCTCGCCGACGCAGCAGATCAAGCATCGCAGGCGCGTTATAGGCCGTATCGACCAAGAGGGCCTCACCTTCATCATGAAACACGTACCCTTGTACGCCATATCCGTTAATGGACCCATGAACCATGTCCACCCAGGGCGGCATGTGTTGGGCAACCGGTTCCCACTTATCGATGGCGATTTGCTCGAGCGGCTCAGCCCGCAGGCCCAAGGCCTTTGCCAGTGCGCGCACCTCCGCACGATCTCGCGGCTCATCGCCACGTTCCAGCGCGGTAATATCGCCGCCGGGCAACCCCGTCATCCGCGCGACGTCGCCGACCGACAATCCCTGTCCGGTACGTGCTTTTTTTAGGATGTCGGAAAAATCATCTTCTAACGGCATGAATAAGCCATGAGCGGTGAGTTCTTTCTCCCCTTATCCTATGCGTGGCAGGTGAGGCTGCGCGTTGTGGCGCCGACATCGCGTGATTCGGCTCACGTGAGCAAAATGCCCCAGCACGCGACGGCATTGCGGCCCCAAGGCCGCAGCCTTAGAGGAGCGTGCGGCCATGCCGCGATGATCTCGGCCAGCCATCCGTATCGGATGCATGACGATGGCGCCGAAATGCACGGCCTCCCCTGCCACGTCATCCCCCTTCACCCTTCCGGGCTCAGTTTGATCTCCTTCACATCCCCAAACGTCGCAAGGGCTTTTGGCAGCGCTGCCCCTGATCCGACAGCGACGATCTTCAAGCGATCCGGGTGCAAATGTTTCTTGGCAGCCGCTAAGACGTCTCCCTTGGTCAGCTTGACCACCTTGGCGCGCAGCTGCTGCAGAAAGTCCTTCGGTAATCCATCGTACTCTAACTCGACCAACCGGCTGACGATCGCCGAAGGGCTGGAAAAGGAAAACACGAACGAGTTGACGTACGCTTCTTTGGCTTCGGCAAGCTCCGCATCGGTCACCGACTCAGCGCGCATCCGTTCGATATTCGCCACAAACCGCTCGATCACTTCCTGGGTGGAAATCAACTTGGTTTCCGCCCGCATCAACCAGATACCTTGGTCGTGCATGCCGGTATTGAGGCGGCTGCCGACGGAATAGGCCAAGCCTCGTTTCGACCGCACATCGTTGAACAGACGGCTGCGGAATGAACTGCCACCCAAAATATCGTTGGCGATGGCCAATGCGACGTAGTCGGGATCATTCTCCTTGATCGAGAGATGTCCCACCCGGAGATGGGTCTGCGAGGTATCTTTCCCGACGAACCTGACAACAGGTCTGGCCAACTCCGCCTCCGGTACATCGGAAATTTTCAGCTCCGGCACCTTCCCCTTTTCCCAATCTCCGAACACCTTACGGAGAGAGGCGATCATCTCGTCTCTCTTGAAGTCACCCGTGACACCGAGGATCATACCGTTCGGGTGAATCGTGTTGCGATGGAATGCGACGAGATCGTCCCTCGTGATGCGTTTGATCGAATCCACCGAGCTTTCTCGCGCGCTCGGATGATCAGGGCCATAGAGCATCTTGGCAAATTCCCGGCTGACGACGGAGCCGGGATTATCCTGACGTCGGCGGATCCCCTCGATGGCCTGCAACCTGGCCAGCTCGACACGAGCGGGCTCGAACGCCGGCGCTCGCAGGAGACCAGCAAAGATCTCCAGTCCCCGATTCACATCCTTACTCAGCACATCCAGGGATGCCGAGCCGGACTGTCTTCCGATTCCGATACCCACATCTCCTGCAAATTGCTCCAACTCCGCATCAACCTGCTCCGCCGAAAGACCGCCGCCACCACCGGTCCGCATCACCGCACCGGTCATGCCCGCCAGTCCGATCTTGTCGGTCGGATCGAGCCAGCTGCCTGTTCGCATGGTCGCCGTGATCGTCACCAGTGGTAATTCATGGTCTTCCAGCAGATAGAGGACCATGCCGTTGTCCAGAACGACCCGCTCTGGTTCGGGCGGCGAGAATTCCACCGGCTTGAACGTCATGGTTCTGGGATCGCTGACGGTCGGATCGGCTGAATAAGCAACCCCAACTGACGTCAACAGTATCGCCAGTATGCCGAGCACCGTCCCCACCTGGCGAAAGCTCCTCCGACTCAACCTCTGCCTCCTCGCCTGCCTCATGGCCTCACCTCGCCGACCGTCATGGCCGCAACGGTGTGATCGGTACCTTTCTTCACCAAGACCGCGACGGTACGATTCGACTTGGTAAAGTACTGTGTCGTCACTCGCTGGATATCTTCGGCCCTGACCGCTGCAACCTTGTCGCGCGCTTTCAAGATATAGCGCCAATCACCGGCCACCGCTTGATACAATGATAGTTGAGAAGCCAGACCGCTGTTCGATCGCAGACCCCGCACCAAATCGGCATCCAAATTGTTCAGCACCTTCTCCAGCTCCTTGGAAGAAACCGGTTCACGCTTCAGCCGCTCGATCTCCTCATAGATGGCGACTTCTACTTCCGCTGTCGTATGAGGGGCCAACGGCGTAGCTGTAAAAATAAATAGGTTCGGCGCACGCACGCCAGGATGATTCGCATCCGACCCGGCTGAGGCAGCCAGACGTTTCTCCCGCACCAACGTCTGATGCAAGCGAGACGTGAGTCCATCGCTCAGCACCGCATCGATCACGTCGAATACATCGTCATCCGGATGCCCCAAGGCCGGTTTGTGGTACCCAATGACGATTGCCGGTTCCGCATCAAATTCCACCTCGACTCGTCGCTCACCCCGTTGTTCCGGTTCGACCGTCACCAGGGATGGCGGTGGTGGTGCGGCAGGAATCTTTCCAAACGTCTGTTCGATCAAGGCAATCGTTTCTTTCGGGTTGATATCACCGACCAGAGCAATCGTGGCTTGATCCGGACCGTAGTGGGCTTTAAAGAAGGCCTCCGTAGCAGCAGGTGTCAGTGACAGAATATCGGACCCCCATCCGATGGTCGGGACACCATAACTATGAGCCCGGAATGCCGCTGACGTGAAGGTTTCGAACAACAGACCGTTCGGGCTGTCGTCGTTCCGCAGACGCCGTTCTTCCATCACGACACCGCGCTCTTTATAGAATTCGCGCAACACAGGGTTGGCCATTCGATCCGACTCGATCGCCGCCCACAAAGGCAACCGATTGGACGGCAAACTGATCATGTACCGCGTCACGTCTTTGCCCGTCGATGCATTGAGTCCCACCCCGCCATGTCGCTGGTACAACAGGGCCATTTCATTCCCGACCACGTACTGAGCGGCCTGATTCTGTAGCTCTATGAGGCGCTTCTGAAGTGATTCGATCGTGGCTCGCTCTTCAGCCGTCGCGCCATCCCCTTTGGTGGCTGCGTCACGCTGACGTTGGTCAAGCTCGGTCCCGACCAGCGCGAGTTCATCCACAATCGGTTTTTCTTTCTCATAGTTCATCGTGCCGACCAACCTGGTACCTTTAAAAGCCATATGCTCATAGAGATGCGCGAGGCCGGTTTGGCCCACCTGCTCATTGATCCCTCCCACTGCGAATGTGATGTTGATGGAGACCACAGGCGTCTGATGTCGTTCGACCATGAGAACGGTCAGCCCATTGGCCAGCCGATGCTCGATCACACGTTCGGCAAGATTCGGCGACCCCGCAAGAAGTGGGGCAAGGTTGAGGGTAAGGCTCAGGATGACACCCAAACAAGAAATCAGAATTGTATCTCGCCTGCGGACAAGATCTTCACTCAACCCCAGTCTTAATCTGGATTTCATTCGAATATCTCCATCAGTTGTTCCGGTCTTTCGATGAACCAATCGGGTTGACAAGCTTCCATTTTCGTTCGATTTCCCATGCCATATCCGACGGCACAGACACGAATGTCCGCGTTATGTCCTCCGTTGATATCATTCGTGCTGTCCCCGACGAGGACCGTCCGCTCTTTCAGCGCACCTGCCTTTTCCATGATGTGCAATAACATTCCCGGTTCCGGTTTCAACCCAAACCCGTTGTCCCCACCGACCATGTACCGAAAATGTTGGGCGCCCAACCCGTTCAGGATTACGCGGGTGTATTCGATCGACTTGTTGGTCGCAATCGCCTTGTCTTTGTGTGCGAAATGTTGCAGCATCGGCTCGATGCCGGGATAGAAAGTCGTCCGGTCCAAGCAATGTTCGAGATAATAATTTCGAAATATTTTCAACGCTTCCTCGAACTTGGCCTGATTGCCCTCTCCTACTGCAAGGCGCAGCAACCGCTTGACACCGTCGCCGACAAAACCAAAAATCTCTTCAATGGGGCGTTCGGGTAACCCCAGCTGGGCAAGGGTGAAGTTGACGGATTGCGCGATGTCCCACTTCGATTCGATCAGCGTACCGTCGAGGTCAAAAATCAGCAGATCTACGGGAGTCTGGGCCATTAATTTGCCTTTCGCAAGGATTCAACGAGTGCCGCAAGGATTCTACGATGAGCCTCATCTTGTTCATTGGTTTCGGCTTCGCGCGCGAAGCTCATCATCCGCTTTAGTCCGACGTGTGGAGGAATGACCGGCGACATGATGCGCCAGAAGTTCTCCACGACCTTCACGTGAAAACGAACCTCTTCCGTCGTTTTCTCAGGCACGAAGGTGGCAGTTTCTAGGTAGACCGCCCCCCGCACGTGAAAGGTGACCGGGATGACCACTTCCAGATTGTTGAGGATCTCCCACTTTCGATAATCCTCCGGGACGGTTGTTTTCTCAACGACAACGATACGGCCCCACACAGGTTCTTCCCTCCAATCAATATAGGGGGTCAAGGTTTCGAATGACGGTGCGTCTAAGCGAGCGCCCTTCTTGTCCAAAAGAACATACCGCTTCACGACCTCTACTGGAGATCGTCTCATCGAGCCGCTCGGACTCACTTGTGCGCTCGACGGGACGGTCAAGGCGAGGACAGCGAGAGCGACAAGGCAATGGACGAGGTGTCTGGATAAAAGATTCACCCGTTCAACCGGATGGATCTCGCACGCAGTACATAGGTTTGCACGATACCTCATAGCAATACGCCACACATAAGTCCGACACCTGTCTCTTCAGATGTGCGCTTAAGCCGTCTCATTCTAGCAAACGGGACTGGAGACATCCAGGCAACGAGGTGATCGCTCCCGCGTCGTTTGACCTTTTTGAAAAGCGAATGCTACGGTCGCCCTTCAGGTCAACGTCTTGCCAAGGAACCAGAGCCTGTGTTCACGCTTCGATGGAGATGGATTCGGCCCATCGGTCTTCTTATCAGCCTGTTATGCACGTTCAGCCTGGCGTCCCCTGTCTCCATTGCCGCTGCCGATCTTGGTAACGGACCTCTGAATATCAACACTGTTGTCAGCCCGCCGAGTCAAATCGAGCCACAGTCCTCGCTCGCACCACCTCCTCAGAAAGCCTACAACCTGCTCAAACAGCTCGAAGAGCGAAGCGGGATACCGCTGCCGGGCTATGTTGGAGGGCGTGAATTCCAAAACCGGGAACGACGTCTTCCACGAGGCTACTATCGGGAGTATGATGTCAACCCCAAGAGACAAGGCCGTAGGCGCGACGCCGAACGACTCGTCATCGAGCAGCGGACCGGAAAAGCTTACTATACCGGAGACCACTACCGAACGTTTGCCCCTCTGAACTGACGAACGTCCGAACCGAGAACATCTCTATGGCGGGAAACCCTACCTTACAGATTCATCTTTGCAATGCCACACCCCCCTGGTCGGCTCTCCTTATCGTTCCTCGTGGGACCTCACCCTCGGGGTTGGTGAAAACGCCGCCGGGATATGCGATGCGTACCATCCAGGGGAAGAAATGCCGAACTCCATCGGGTCTCTTCGATGAGTTCGCACGGGCGCTCGACTTCCCGGATTACTTCGGACACAACTGGGATGCACTCGAAGAATGTCTGGCTGATTTGGAGTGGCTTCCGGCCAAAGGGTATATCTTACTCATTACCGACACACAAGCCGTGCTTCCAGAGGACGAAGAAGAGTACGATACATTGCTGGAAATCCTCGACGACGCCGGTGAAGCCTGGAGCAAGGGCCAAACGGCGGAGGGTCGGAGCGCCCCATTCCATGTAGTTTTTGTAATCGCCGAGGAAGACAAATCGAAGCGAAAGCACTGGGAGCTGGAAGAATTCTCCTCTATCGAATCGGAGACACCCAAGACGAAACCCAGTCCGAGACGTTCAGCCAAGCGGCCTCGAAAATAGAGCCTTCTATGACAAGCTGGAATTAGATCGCACTGTCAGGCCAAAACAACGACCAGGACGAAAACGAAAGAGAATTTCCAACTTCCAGTCGATGCATGAGCTCTGTCACCGTATCTGAATCGACAGAACTGTATCTGTTACGACATTTTTTGACCTCTCACGACACTCTCCAAACAGATCGCACAGCAATCACTTTCTTGACCGGCTCTCGCCCACGTGATAGGGTGCGCCCCCGTTATGAGAACGTCTCGCTCTGCCAAGCTCTTCACCGAGGCTCAGCAACTCATTCCCGGTGGCGTCAATAGCCCTGTTCGGGCCTTCCGCTCGGTCGGAGGACAACCGCGCTTTATCGCACGGGCGAAAGGATCCAGGCTCTATGATGTGGACCGCAACGTCTATATCGACTATGTGCTGTCGTGGGGGCCGATGATTTTAGGCCACGCCCCTTCCGCGGTGATCGCCGCGATCAAGAGCGCGGCCGGGCGAGGCACGAGTTACGGAGCGCCGACCGAGTCGGAAGTATCACTGGCAAGAGAGATCCGGAACGCCTTCCCTTCCATGGAAAAGATCCGGCTTGTCAGCTCCGGCACCGAAGCCGTCATGAGCGCGATCCGTGTGGCTCGTGGATTCACCAAGCGGACCGGCGTCATGAAATTCGAAGGCTGCTATCACGGCCACGGCGACTATCTATTGGCAAAAGCCGGGTCAGGTCTGGCGACATTGGGAATTCCGGATTCACCGGGCGTACCGGAAGACTTTGCCAAACATACCCTCACCGCTCCCTATAATGACATTCGTACGGTTCAGCAGCTGATCAAAGCCAACCGAGATCATCTTGCCTGCATCATCGTCGAGCCTATCGCAGGGAATATGGGAGTCGTCCCTCCTGCTCCAGACTTTCTGGCGTCACTGCGGCAGCTGACAAGCGATCACAACATCCTCTTGATTTTTGATGAAGTCATCTCGGGGTTCCGTGTCGGTTATGGGGGGGCGCAGGCATTCTATGGCATCACACCGGACCTCACGGTTCTCGGGAAGATCATCGGGGGTGGATTGCCGGTCGGTGCCTACGGCGGACGGAAAGAGATCATGGATCTCATCGCACCGGTTGGCCCGGTGTATCAGGCCGGTACTCTCTCCGGTAATCCGCTGGCAGTCTCAGCGGGATTGGCAACCCTCAGGCAGTTGCGGGTGAAGGGGGTTTACAAGAAACTCGAAGAGCGATCAGCAGCTCTAGGCAAGGGGATTGGCGAGGCGGCGAAGAAGGCCGGGATTCCCGTGACACAGACGCGAGTCGGGTCGATGTTAACGACCTTCTTTACCCCTGGTCCTGTTGTGGATTGGAATACGGCGAAACAGTCCGACACGAAGCGGTACGGCCAATTTTTTCACCACATGCTGGAGCAGGGCGTCTATCTCGCCCCTTCTCAATTCGAGGCTGCCTTCCTCTCGACTGCCCACAGTGCACAGGACATCGAGAAAACCATCCGCGCCGCGCACACCGCCTTCAAGAAACTCTAGCGTCGTGTCTCTAAGTTTCGATTATCACCCGTTCGCCCTGAGCTGGTCGAAGGGCGTGAGGTTTCTCTTGTTCCGTTCATGCGGTTCGACCGGACTCACCGCAGGGTTCGACAGGCTTGTCCTGAGCCAGTCGAAGGGCTCACCACGAACGGACTCCTGGGCCGCGATGCTAGCAGAGTCGCTCATAGCGCCTTCCATCAATGCAGTCGAGCCACATTGCCAGTATCTGAAACGATACAGATAGAATCTGTTTGGATACAGACCCCCTACCCTGAGATCCGTCTGTTTGACGATCGATTCCTGCTATTCGTCGTCCTCGTCTTCTGCCTCTAAGGCCTCCTGCCGCCTCTGTTCTTCCATCGCGTTGTGCAGCAGCATGCGGATAAACATGGAATAGAGCGAGCCTTTTTCCAGCGTTCCACCTGGCGGGATGGCGATTTTCCCTTCCTTAATCATACGATCCATCCAAGCTTTCTGATCAGGGGCAATCAACACAGGAATTTCGACCAGCCCCACCTTTCCCATCATATCCATGACATAACCCTCCGTGAATCAATTCAGGTCCTATGAGATGCTCCGTCGCATTGCAGCATGCCATTTTGATCGTTGTCAATCGATCGGAACCTGGCACGACACCTGCGTACACAGACAGGCCATGAAGCCGCACCCAATAACGATTTCAGCTTGGTTGCTCGCTGGGCTGGCATGGTTTGCCCCGTTATCTCCCGATGCCTCGGCAGAGCCTCTGCAGAAATCCGCCCTTGGCTCCACCCTCAACCAGCAATGTGATCTCTGCTGGTATCCATCGCCGGATGAAGAACGTTCGGATCGCCTCCCCACGTACAAGCAACGACGCCACCCACGTCCTCCGGACAGCCGGCCCCAGCGCTATCCCAAGGGACGATACAAACTCGCGCCCAGCCATAAACAGACCCGGCTTTCCTCTCTTCGAGCCAGGGCGAGACACGAGATGAGGGTACTGAGCACGTTACAAACGCGCGTGATCGATGGCGATACGATCCGTGTTGGAGGTGAGCGCATCAGACTCCGTGGGATCGACACGCCAGAAATGAGTGAATTCGACGGTCCGGCAGCCAAGCGACGGTTGGAAGAATTGCTGCGCGACGGCCAGATTCGCATCGTGCCGCATGGGCGAGATGTCTACAATCGTCTCCTGGCCGATGTATTCGTGAACGACCAGAACGTGGCGGACACGTTGATCTTGGAGGGATATGAAAAGCGTCGGTCATAGAGACTCTGATCCCACATTGTTGAAACACGAGTACGAGCGATCCGTTGTGAGCCCAAGATGGGCCACAAAGGTATCCGACCCCTTAGTTGCTCGCGCACCCTCGACGCAACGATCATTGAACTCTGTGCCACGGTGTTCGATTGGGCCAGATTCCAGCGGACGAAGGGGGCGATCAAGCTCCATCTGCAGCTGGATCACCAGGGGTGTTTGCCCTGCTGGGCCCTCGTGACCGACGGCGACACCAACGACGTGCGGATCGCCCAACAGCTCACCTTTGCGCCAGGCACCATCGTGGTGATCGATCGCGGGTATCTCGACTATGCCCGCTATCATCGTTGGACGGTCGACGAGGTGGGATTTGTCACCCGTCCACGCACCAACATGCTCTACGAAGTGCTGGAGCAACGCTCCGTGCCGACACGCGGACCGGTGCTGGTCGATGAGGTGATCCGTCTCACCAGTTCCCATGCGGCTGACCGGTGCTCGGTCCCCCTGCGACAGGTGACGATCTGGGATGAGAGACAGCAGCGGCCGCTACGGTTCCTGACCACTCTCATGCAGCTTGCGGCCAGCACGATTGCCGCCATCTATCGGGAGCGCTGGCAGATCGAACTCCTCTTCAAGGCCTTGAAACAGCATCTCCGGATCAAGACGTTTGTGGGCACGAGTGAGAACGCCGTACAGGTCCAAATCTGGATCGCCCTGCTCGCGATGCTGCTGTTGAAATTTCTGCAGCTGAAGTCCACGTGGCCCTGGAGTCTCTCGAATCTGGCCGCGTTGCTCCGCTTCAATCTGTTGACCTATCGGGATCTGTGGGACTGGCTCAATGCGCCCTTTGAACGGCCGCTGCTCATACCAGCGCCGCCCCAACAGAGGCTATTCGCTACCTGATCTTGGACAGCAGACCGGACAACCTGAACTGGATGGGTGACCAGAGACCGTCTCATATGCCGCATTCACGGGGGAAGAACTCGAAACAGCCGACTATTTTGGACAGCAGTGGGTCGGGAGTCTTTTTATATACATTTCCGTCTGAATTAAGGTCGCGTCTTGCAACCTAACCTTGCGTGAGCAAGGCGGAGCCAGCCTGGCGATTCGCCGTTCATCCCTCCGCGCTCGTCGTTCCCACGGTAGTTTCAGAAGCCATTCTGGTTTTCATACTCCACGATTCGAGTAAGAACCCCCCGCCCACTGCTTTACTTCTGCTCATGAGACAATCCAAAATGCGAATGGATTTGTATCCAGACCTGACAAGAATCGAGGTCACATCTTGTTCTGCGCATGCCAGTCTTTCCCCCGATTTCGGGGGTCGTGGGAAAGGAAAATGATCGAGGAGTCTTTTCTGAAGTTAACGCATCAGGCTTCGCGGGATCGACACACCCGAACTGAGTGAGCTTGAAGGTCCGGCGGCCAAGCAGCGGCTGGATCAGCTCCTGCGCAACGGCTCGATCCGCATCGTGCCGCATGGTCAAGATGTCTACGATCGCCTCGTGGCCGACGTGTTTGTGAATGAACAGAATGTCGCGGACACGTTGATCTTGGAGGGATATGAGAAGCCGAGGTCATAAAGGTTCTGCCCTATACGCTATATCGAGCCGCCCTTGATAGCATAACAACCAGACACTCCTCTCCTCGCTAATCTTCATTCCCTCAATGGCCAAAACGATGCACCCACGCTATCCTCTAACATCGTCGGTATCCAGTCCGATCCACCTGTAATCCATTCAATAGAGCTACACGTCGTCCAACTTCGAAACAGCTCGAAGGCCGAGGAATTTCTTGCCAAGTACGGAAAAAGAATTAGGATTGGGCGTAAAGATGAAACCGGTTGGCGCGGATAGGCTGACCAATCTACTCAATAGTTGGGGCAGCATAAAGGAGAGATATGTCGTCAACACTGATAACAGGCTCCGTCTGGGGGCGTATCAAAAAACTGTCCAAATCCATGTCGCCCGCTCTTGCTGCTGTTCCGTACTTCGGCGCTGGCGCATCCGATCTACTGAAACTTCGCGAAGGAAGCCTGCTGGTCGTCAAGTTTGACCGTGAGACGATTGGGTCTGGCCAAGTCGATCCGCGGGAGGTTGTAAAAGCAATAAAACGTGGTGTTGAGGTTCATTCCTGCTCCAACCTGCACGCCAAAGTTTACGTATTCGGAAATACCGCTGTTGTTGGCTCATCAAATGTTTCGAGGCACTCCGAAAACAATCTTCTTGAGGCCTGTGTCGAAACCACGGAAAGAGAGGTTATCTCGAATGCCAAGAAATTTGTTTGCAGCCTTCTCGGGGACAAAGTGGGGCTTGAGTATGCTGAGAAGATGATTCCCTTCTATCGCCCTCCTCTGCGATCAAGACAACAGGGCGCCCGTATCAAGGGGAAGAAGAAAACGCCATCTCACTCTGACCTTTGGTTAGTGTCTCTCGTACAGCGCGGCTGGCAGGACGTAGACTATGAACAGGAAGAAAAGGGTAGACCGACAGCTGAAAAAGCTATGATGAATCCTCGATCATCTGAGTTGGAAGACTTTCAATGGTCAGGAGGCAAGATTCTGGAGCGGTACAAGGTTGGACAGCGAGTAATCCAATGCACAAGAGCAGATGGCAACAAAGTGCTTGTCTCACCACCATCCCGTATAGTCAGTATTCGGCCATACACTGTCAAAGGAAAGAAACGGGCGATCGTCTATCTCGAAGTCCCCAAAAAGTACCGCCGGAAGCAGCTGGCCTCGTTTCTCCGTAGACTAGGTCCGATTGCAGAACAGCTAGGAAATCCACGTCGAACAAGACAGATTCGTGACCCTGATCTTATCTATACCCTCGGACGCCTATGGACATAATGCTGCCCAACAACCTCTTCCAGCCGACGTCGGCTGACGCGCCGCCGCGGCTGAGGCGGAGCGTTAGTGCAAAACAAGTGGAGTCACATCTTGTCCTGTGCATGCCAGTCTTTCACCTGATTTGGGGGGGTCGCGGGAACGGAAAATGATCGAGGAGGCTTTTCTGAAGTTAGCGCGTCAGACTCCGTGGGAGCGCCAATAAGGGGTCGGATACTTTAATGACCCGCGAAGGATTGATCCAGGCACAGGCAGCCAAACGCCTCGGTGTGGCTCAGCCGCGCATCTCCAAGATCGCGTGCAACAAAGTGGACAAGCGTTCCCTTGATTACCTGGTGGGCCTCTGCGCCAAAGCCGGTTTGACTGTGGCAGTCAAGTTGGCCGCATAGCGCCCGGAAGGCCACCAAACTGGAACGGCAAGATTATGAAGAAGCCCATACCTCATAAACGTCAACGCAGAACCACGGACGAGATGCAGGCCGAATACCGCTTCGACTATGCGAAGGCGAAACCGAACCGGTTTATGTCTCGCGTGAAGAAAGGTGCCATCGCGGTCATCCTCGATCCGGATGTCGCCTCGGTTTTTCGTTCTTCAGATGCCGTCAATACGTTCCTTCGCTCAGTCATCGCGACGTTACCTGAGCGGGAACATAAGCGAGCGAAAGCCGGCTGACAGCTGCCAGAAGCAGATCATGGTTCCGGGAACCATTGATTTGTCCTAATCCTCTAACATCCCCTGAATCCAATCCGATCCACCTGTTATCCATTCAGATACAACTGCGCGTTGTCCAACGTCGAAACAGCTCGCTCAAGTTGTTGGAATACTTGGCTTTCTGCTTGAAACACGTGTGGCGCAAGAAATGCTTTCGTGATCGATGTGTTGGTGAACGAACAGAATGTGGCGGAGGTGTTGATCTCGGAGGGATACAAAAAGCCGAGGTCATAGAGACTCTGATCCCACATCGTTGAAACACGGGTGCAAGCGCTCCGTCCTGAGTCCAAGATTGGCAATAAAGGTATCCGACCCCTTAATAGCGCTCCCCAGCGGCTGCACCGGACAGCCGCTACACAACTCCGGTTGCTCCGCGCCTGCCGGTGAGCCACGGGGCCGTTGGACGCTATCGCATACCGGATGCGGCGATAGATAACCTGGCTAATGGACGTGAATTTCATAACCTGCAGGTCGCGCTGGACGGTAAACCGGAAACGTGCCTGCCCACATAAGGGAGGAAACCATGGCAACAAGTGGAGGTCAGAAATTTGGAACCCTATCCCAGGTTGCTCCGGGCGAAACGCGGGGAAGCAAATGGAATAACGCCAACGCGGAGGTTTACAGCCTCCATGCGTGGCCGGTCGTCAGTGCAGGAGTTAATGCCTCCGTGGAGATAACGAAAACCAGCTTCATCGTCCACGGCAACCCGTCGGAGCGCGAGCTCCACTACTGGGTGAAGAACACGGGGACAACACAAGTCGACATTGACGTTTGGGCATTCTGGTGGAACGCGTGAGTCGTTCCGGAAGGCCGCTCGCGGATTCGAGCACGCCCGAGCCCTGCCGCCGGAGGATGGCACCGCCGCCCGAAGCGCGGGTGCTCAAGGAGATCGGAGGTAAAGGACATGGCACTTCAAGGTTTCAAAATTCTCACCTTTACGGATATTCAGCCGGGAGCGACGGCTCACGGCTGGTGGAACAACGCAAACAGCGAGGTCTATCGACTGAATGCCTGGCCGAAGGTAGCGCCGGGTGTCGCCGCGTCCGCTGAAATCACGAAGATCAGCAGTGTCGTGCACGGGAGCCCATCAGAGCGTGAGCTCCATTTTGACGTGAAGAACACCGGAGCGACGACGATCGATATCGATGTGTGGGGATTGGGGTGGGACTGGTCATTGCGGGACATGCTCGACGCGGTGCGCGCGGAGTTCGGCGTCCCCGCGGTGGGAGGCGCCACGGTCACCACGCAGGGGATCAAGGAACTGGGAGTGTCGGGGATTCGTAAGTATGGGAACAGCGTCGCGGTCGAGGCCAGCGATCGCTGGCACCTCGGATCGGACACAAAAGCGATGACGGCGACGCTGCTCGCCGTCCTGGCGCAGAAAAGCATCGTTGGCTGGGACGTGACGGTGGCCCAGGCATTTCCCGAATGGGCTCAAACGATGAACGCCATCTTCAAGAACGCAACGTTCGAACGACTGATGGCGCACAGATCGGGGATTCTCAACGTGACCTCGGACGAGTCCACGGCACTCGCTGACACAAGCAAGACCGTCCCGCAGCGCCGCCGCGAATTCGCCCGTTTGATCACCCATCGGCAACACGGCGACCCCAACGTTCTCTTTGATGCTCCGGGGGTCATCTTCAGCTACCAGAATGCGAACTTCATCCTGGCGGGCGCGATGCTGGAGCGCTGCACCGGCAAGTCATGGGAAGATCTAATGACGACGGAGCTGTTCCAGCCGCTTGGGATGACGACGGCGGGGTTCGGTGCGCCCGGCAGCGCAACCGATGTAAACGAACCCTGGGGGCACAGCGATGCGTCCGGACAGCGTCTCGCATCGAAGGGCGACAACACGCCGGGGCTCGGACCCGCAGGCACTGTCCATGCGTCGCTCCAGGACTGGGCCAAGTTCATTCGCCTTCACCTGGATGGATCGGAGGGTTCCCTCATCCTGTCGCCCACGTCGCTGGCGCGGCTCCACACCCAGTATCCGCCGAACCCCATGTACCCGAATCGTTACGGGTGGGGGTGGATCATGTTCGACGATTTCGGCGCGCTTGCGCTCGGCCATGACGGATCCAACAACCTCTGGTATTGCAGCTGCCAGGTTCTTCCGGGCAAAGGCATGGGATTCCTCGCCGTCACGAACATCGGCGCAGGCACGAACGGCAACGGTGGACTCGCCTGCGGGAAAATCATTCAGAAACTCAGGCAGCGCCAGTTCCAGATGTAGCCGGCGCGGCAGTGACCGAGGTGAGACGTATAGGGGACGTTGCAAGGTGATTTAGGTTATAAGTGCTAGGGACAGCGTTGGCTATGCAAAGCAGGTAGGGTCACATCTTGTTCTGTCCATGCCAGTCTTTCCCCTGATTTCGGGGGTCGGGGGGAAAGGAAAATGATCGAGGAGTCTTTTCTGAAGTTAACGCATCAGGCTTCGCGAGTATCGACCGGCCCAAATTCAGTGAATTCGTCAAGCCCGCAGCGAAGCGGCGGTTGAAGAGTTGCCGCGCAACGGCCCGATTCGCATCGTGCCGCATGGCCGGGATGTCTCCAATCGCCTCCTGGCCGATCTGTTCATGAACGAACAGAATGTGGCGGAGACGTTGCTCATGGAGGGATATGAAAAGCCGCGGTCATAGAGATTCTGATCCCACATTGTTGAAACACGAGTACGAGCGATCCGTTGTGAGCCCAAGATGGGCCACAAAGGTATCCGCCCCCTTAATCGCTCGCTCAACCAAACCTTCCTTATCGCTGACTATAACTCGTCATATTCCGCCTCTACGATGTCCTGACCGTAAAGTCGTTCGAGGCGACGAACGATAAAATGGCCTCTCGCCATACCTTGAAAATGATCTACAAAAGCTAGATTGATTAGAGCCCCTCCCGCAGCACCTATTAGAGGAATAGCCTGCGCTGCGGCTTTTTGTGAAACCACAATACCGAAACGTCCTGCGATACTTCCTATTAGCCGCAGAACTATTGGGGCAGTCTCGTTCAGAATGCCGCTTTGCGCAATATGGTGGGCTGCTTCGGTAATAGTGGAAGCAAGCGCGGTTCTCACGGCAAAGTAGCCGGATTCAGCTGCATCATCCTCTGTTGCTCTCCCCCCTAGTGCAAACACCTGTAAACATGCGAGCCTTGCCTCTGGCTGTCGCAGGTCTTCTCCCTCGGATCGTCCAATGTCGGCTATCGACCTGAGCATAATTACAGTCGAAATAGGCAGCTCGACTGCTAGGGCAGGTAAGCCGAATGCGCCGCCTCCTGCGCCCGTGACGGTAACTGCGAACTTATGCCACATTTCACGAGAAGTGGTTTGATTATTATCGTCCAATGTAAGCACAGCAATTTTGAGGGCTTTCTCCAGAGCATCTCGAGAGACATTAGTCATAGTCTCAACCCAGCTATCCGGCAGGATTTGGATACCTTGCTCGAGTGGCATGGCAATTAGATTAGAAATTTTAGCCGCGAATGCAGGTTCCTCCAGTATTTGTTTTGCCTTTGCCAGCTCATTACGATGTGGTTGTTCCATGGATGAACATCATGAGATGGTTGAGGAGCAGGCACAACTGTTATATGTGCCCATTGACTATCAATACATCCCGGTCCCAAAGTTCTGCAATCAAGATTATCTGCCAAGCAAAATGTGTAGCAGCATGCCGATGAAGACAGAGGATTTTTGAGCGCGTGGCTTTTTCAGCCCGTGGCCCCTTGGATACAGGGACTGAGAGTTCAACACTTTGGGGCGAAGCAGCTAAAACCGGAATTAAGCTGGTCTGTATAACACGCCGACACGGCGCTAGTTGACAAGCAATTGAATAACCGAAAGAATCTCGCGCCAGTGCGCAGTGAGTCGGTGTGTACTATGCCGGTCAGGGAAACAGAAAAGGGGTCGCCCATCTCGAAGGCCCCGGTCAAGAAGGCACAGGACCTCGTGCCCTCCGTATTCTGCAAACGGGGCGAAGGATGAAGACGTCGACATCTCCCCTCGCCCTCCCGTCGCGGGACCCAGTCGCATCCCGGTTGTCCTCGTCAGCAGTGTCGGCTCGCACCTGAGCCGCACCAGTCACCCATCAGGATCACGGCGAGGAGGACCCTACATGAAGCGTCCTCTGCCCCTGGCACCATGTGCCCCAGACAACCGTCGGGACCCGGCCATGTCCACTGTATGCAAACACAGGATGTCTGGTTACCAGCTCACTGGCGCCAACCCCATCATGGCTCACGACCGAGGCGTCTCAGTCCCCCCGCTAGTGGCGAGGGCGAGGACGGTATAGAGACTGAGGCTCATCGGGAGGGCGGGGTCGTGCCCCACCCCCTTTGCGAGCTCTCAGCTGTTCACCGTCAGCCGAAGGCGCGGACCAAATCGAACGGCACCTGCTCGCGCAATATGTGATAGCAGGGGCGCACGAGTTTATGCGCCACGGCCTTGAGCGCCACCAACGGATGCGATCGTGCCTGCTTCCGCTGATAATACGTGCGAATCACCGCCTCATAGCGAATGGCACAGTGGGCGGCTTCGATGAACGCCCAACTGAGATACGTGTTGCCGTTCTTCGTGTTGCCCGCCTCTTTGTGAAACAGCAAAGGGGTCGGGAGTCTTTTAGTATACATTTCCGTCTGACTTATAGTCGCGTCTTGCGATCAAACATTGCGTGAGCAAGACGGAGCTGGCCTGGCGATTCGCCGTTCATCTCTCCGCGCTCGTCCTTCCCAGGAGAGTTTCAGGAGCCATTCTGGTTTTCTTACTCCACTATTCGAGTAAGCGCTCCCCGCCCACATCTTTACTTCTGCTGATGAGACAATCCACAATGCGAATGGATCTGTATCGCGCACTCGATTCTGGATCCAGGGCTCAGAAAAGAACGGCCGTCATGCCGGTATATATTACACCAACCGCACACCACCAAGGAGAGACACCATGAGCAACGGGAACGTTTACCAAGGAAGCTGCTTTTGTGGCGCGGTTCGATTCACGGTCAGCGGTGAACCGGCCGCAATGGGCTATTGCCATTGTGAGTCCTGTCGAACCTGGGCGGCTGCGCCCGTCAACGCCTTCACCCTGTGGAAACCCGACGCGGTGAAGATCACGCAGGGTGCAGAGCACATCGGCACGTATAGCAAGACACCTCTCAGTTATCGCAAATGGTGCAAGACCTGTGGAGGCCACGTCTTTACAGAACATCCCACATGGGGACTCACCGACGTGTATGCGGCGGTCATTCCGGACTTTCCCTACCAAGCCGGCATCCACGTGAACTATGAGGAAACGAGGCTGCGAATAAAGGACGGGTTGCCAAAGATGAAGGACTTGCCAAAAGAGATGGGCGGCTCAGGCGTCAGCATACCCGAATGACTCTATCGGGATTTCACACCATCGGGGATTGCGATCTGCAACCACAAGGGTGGTCTCTTGATAAGCGACCAGGCTAAATAGCTGGAAACGATCCGTGAGGGGCAGGAGACCAGCGAAACGAACCAGGTATCCTGCCGAGGCTTGACAAATGCAATGGACCACCTCCAAAACACCGGTCACGTGAGGCGAGAGCTTTTCCCACGGCTCAACTCATCAGATCCGTCGCATCAGCAAGCCCGAACTGAGTGAGCTCCACGGTTTGGCGGTCCAGCAGCCGTTGGAAGATTACTACGTAACGGCCCGACCCTCAATCTCGTCTGAATCCGATCCGATCCACCTGGAATCCATTCAGATACAGATGGACGCCGTCCAACTTTGAGACACCTCGCTCAGATTGTTGGAATACCTGACTTTCTGTTTAGAACACGCGTGGCGCAAAAAGTGCTTTCGTGATCGATGTGTTCGTGAACGAACAGAATGTCGCGGAGACGTTGATGTCGGAGGGGTCATGCTGAGTACGTTGCAAGAGCGCACGGTGGATGGCGATACGATTTGTGTTGGAGGCGTAACCCGGGCAAACGGATGTCATGGAGGATCTCATGATCACTGGTAAGAGTCAGCTCGTCCAGCGGCCGTTGGTGGTGATAACGCTCGTCCTAGTTCTCGGTGCGCTATCGATGATCTGGCCCGCGATCATTACGCTATTTCTAGGCGTAATACTACTACTGCTCCAAACTTTCAGCGGCGAGCTGGCGGTTGTGGTACTGCCATAGGCAGAGGTCAGCAATCTTGCGATCGCCTTCCTTTTCTTCGGCAGCTCGGTCATCCGGTGATTCTCTTAAGAAAGTTGGGGACACATCATGTCCGGTGCATGCCAGTGGCTGGAGCGCCCTCGCGGTGACCGTTTTGACCATGTCGAAACGCGGGGTCACATCTTGTCTTGTGCATGACAATCTTTCACCTGTCTCTGGAGAGACCATTGTGGTCGGAGTGCCCCAGCGATGCCCCGTTTGGGCGTCCTCGCATTTCATCGACCTGCATTGGGATTCCGAGCATTGATCAAAGAATAGCTAAGCCGACACATGGATGAGGTCAACTGCTCCGCCCCGTTTCATGGTCGACGATCACCCGACGACGCCGCCTCCGGACCTCGTCATCGAACGCTGCTGCGGGAAAACTTACAGTCATCTATCGAACAACGATTCCGTCAGGGTCACAAGCTCCAGCGGTTCGCCTCCGCGCGGAAACGAGCAGCTCGCTCGTCCAAGAATGACCGACTTTGAAACACTCATCTGGTTATTGGCATCGGCTCACGTGGAGTTCATCATTGTTGGAAACTTACTCAGTAGTCACAAACTAAGGCAACAACAACCCGAATGAAACCCGCATAGAATAAGGTCAACGGTGACATCGTGTTCTGCAAATTACCGTCTTATGAGTAAACAGAATCGTCGCGCTTCCTGTATCAATCTGCTCACTCCTACCCTCTGTCACTGTATCGAATAAGATTCTA
Organism: Nitrospira sp.; assembly: GCA_029194675.1. Classification (NCBI taxonomy): domain Bacteria; kingdom Pseudomonadati; phylum Nitrospirota; class Nitrospiria; order Nitrospirales; family Nitrospiraceae; genus Nitrospira; species Nitrospira sp. The sequence continues at coordinate 1,410,211 of JARFXP010000001.1, forward strand.
TGCGTATCGGTCTGGATACAGTCTCAGGTAAACAGACCGCGCGGAACTTCTTCAATCTACTGAAGGGAAAGGCTTATCCGTGAAGGTCCAGTCATTGCATAACGATCGCGATACAACCTGACTGAGCCTTGTAAATTCCACCCTTGATCATTGAATTGTAGGACGACGCAGCGGCGGAGGTGACGAATGCCACTAAAACATTACGGGGTGCTCAAAGGCAAAGCCATTGGCGCCAAGCGAGAAACCGAGCCCAAGTCTCCACATTACCAGGTTCATATCCAAGCGGGCACAGTCGAGTACCGGATTGCGGTGAATGTGAAATCCCAGCTCAGCCCGTCAGAGCTGCTGTTTTTGCTAGACGACGATTTCCAACACTCAATTACAGCCGCTCTACCTGGATTGCCCGTCGGATTCACACCGTTGCGGAGTCAGCCCGGGGGGCCTGCGCTCGATTTTATTCGCGGCAATCTGTTCAATCGCCTGGACATGAGGCTCCTTCCTCCAAATGTGCCCGGCCCAAATAACGATTTGAGCGACCAGATCGAGCACTATGTCGCCCGAGCGATCCAAGAGCCGGATGCGCAGATCTACGCGTTCGGCCAACGGTGGGGCCCGGAGGAACAGGTACCCGACAAAGTGTTCCGCTTCACCCCGGGTAACGGTATTCACGACATTCACATGAATCAGGGGAATGTTCCACCCCATACCGGTGATGATGGAGTGTGGCAGGATGGGGCCTTGATGTTTGCATTTCCTGGTTCTCATCAATGGGTGGCGGTCTTCCTGGCCTTCCAGTCTCAAGCGTGGCATACCGATGATCGCACTGGTCATACCAGTCCCGACGTGTCGAACCCCGGACCGGGACCGCAGCCCGGTCCTACGGAACCTGATCATCTCGTCAGAATTGTCGGCGCGCTGGTGAATCCGATCGGTCCCGCGCCGGAACAGGAAACCGTCACGTTGCTCAACACATCACCGGAATCGATCGACCTGACGGGATGGAAGATCGCCGATCGGCTCAAGAAGACTCACACCCTCTCTGGTGTCATCAATCCCGGCTCCACACTGATGATCACGTTACCCCAAGACGTTCAGTTGGGAAACAAGGGTGGGATCATTACCCTGCTGAACAACAAAGGCTTGAAGGTGGATGGCGTCTCGTATACCGCCCGGCAGGCACAAAAGGAAGGATGGACAATCGTGTTCTAGAAGACTACGGCACAGGCATGCTGTGTCACGACGAATTGCTGATGCGAATTGCTCTCAACAAAGGGCCACGCCTTGCATGACCCCGAGAGCAGCTACCAATACCTTACTCTTATGGAGGGCATGATGATGGAAGGATTTACACACGCCAACTTATTCGAGCTCAGCAGCAGGACTATTCAGATCACGTATTCAACGACAAGTATTTTAGGAGGCCCCATTTTCAGTTATCGCGATGACACGCTCAGCCGCTCCTTCAGAGGCGAAGAAATTCGTATCGAGAACACCGCCATTGGAGACCTCGTCACTGTCACGCTGGAGACCATTCCGGACTTGCGTACCGTAACCTTCTCTCTCATTGTGCCCATGGTAACGGTGATGACTCAATCGAGTGGAACTAGTATTAAGGTGCTCGGAATTACCACAACGGCCCCCACGACGATCGCAGGACCACCACCAGGACCGCAACAACTCTATTCCGCAGTTTACCTGAGGGGGACCGCACAGTTTATCGTGTCCTGACCATAAGTTGCTCAACCTGGTTTTATTGCGAAGTGAGTACGGAAAATTTTCGCACACTCGGCCATGGGGTGATGGCGCTCTCTTGAGTATGATGTCCAGCCGAGGTTGTAAGGAGAACTGGCCTCGCCTATTCATAGGGTCTGCAGAATCAGAAGAACATCCGGAGGTAGGATGGCTATTCAGTGGATCGGAAGTCCGAACAGAGACAAGGGACGAGAGGGATTCAGGCCCGAGGCGATCGTGATCCATATCATGGAAGGCACGCTCAAGGGCACCGACGCCTGGTTTTCCAATGAGGAGTCAGGAGTCTCCGCCCACTATGGGATCGGGAAAGAGGGACAGGTCCATCAGTATGTGGGCGAAAGTGACCAGGCCTGGCATGCCGGACGAATCGTCTCTCCGACTTGGGGCCTGTTGAAACCTGATCTTAATCCGAATTTGTATACGATCGGCATTGAACATGAAGGACATGCCGATACGCTCTGGTCCGACGCACTGTACGACGCCAGCGCTCGGTTGATCGATGAGATTTGCCGACGGTGGGCCATCCCCTGCAACCGCGATCACATCATAGGCCATCGGGAAATCCGCTCGGATAAGACGTGTCCCGGATTCGACGTCGATCTCGACAAGCTCGTCGACATGGCCATTGAATTCCAGCGTGATCCAGCGACGTTCAACTTCATCAAGAAACCGGGCGTCGTGAAAGCGCGCGTCGACTTGAACATTCGAGAACTGGCTCCCACCACCGGAACAGCGGTGGTCCGAAAGATCAAGAAGGGGCGGAAACTCATGTATCAAGGTTGGACGAGCAACGGGATGACCGTCAACGGGAATGCCCATTGGTATAAGGATTCCGATGACAATTACTTCTGGGCCGGAGCAACCGAGCGGCCGATTCCTGGACTCTAAGACCGATCCACGAGTTAGTGGTGGTACTCGCCGCTGCTCCACGTTGGGGCTTCTTCTCGTCGGGAGCTTCGTAGTAGCCTGCGGTGCCAAGCCCATATCGGCTTATCCCTCCGTGCAAGTGACGCCCGACAGACAAGCCATTCTGGTGATTCCCTCCGATCGGGCGACACCCTCTCAACTTCTCCTTCAAAGTTTGCCGACCGAATCGACGATTGCGCCGGGTCTTTTTTACCACCCACGACGGTTCGAGCTGGTTCGCGTGTCACCGGACCGACGGCATGCGGCCTTTTCAGCTGCGGGACATCACAATCTGATTGGCCTGCTGGATCTTGCGACCATGGTGGTGCGGGAAATAGACGTCGTGACGGAGGGGGACGTGGTGGCCTTCCATTGGACAGCCGATGGCCGAACACTTGCGTATGACTACTTGCCGGCCAGCGGCTATCGTCTAGTGAAGGGCTACGATATTGAATCCGGGAAAAGTTTAGTCGTGCACCGGACGGAGCGCAATTCGGCTGTCCATGTCACGTTTGAAAGCTGGGGACCACGGCCGCATGAGATCATCCTACGCATAACCGACGTACGCAGCAACGAACGTCGAACCGAAACCGTCACGTTGATTCCGCACCAGTAGACGACCGACATCCCCCTCGCTGCCGGCAGCTCCAGTTGCAGGCGAGTTTGCAGCTGCGATGACTTTCGGCATACAAGCTGAGCCAACTCGTGCGCTCTTGAATATCTATTTCTGTTCCTGCGATTTCTAGCAGGAAACTCGATTCCTGCGCTTCGACAGGCCTGTCCTGAGCCAGACGAAGGGCTCAGCACGATCTGAAAACCCAGTATATTCAATGGACGCTCCGTTCATCCTGAGGCTCTCCAAGGGTGAACTGAGGGTCTTCCTGCATCCTGTTAAAGGTGGGGTCAACCGGATGGACCTTGGGACAGGCCATTGAATAGGCGCAGCGCTGGGATTACAATCCACCTATTGAACGGCCGGCGGTACGACGCGATCCTCCTTGCAGCGGGTGTGTTGTTCCAAGGAAACATAACTTGAAACTGAGGGATTTCATCGCCATCTGTGGATTGTTCTGGGCATCACCCGTCCACGCCCAGAGTCCCATGGCAACCCAAGTCTGCAGTATGCTTGTATCTCCTGCGTTATCAACTGTCCAGTCCAGGATGGGTACGGGGGAAGGCTGCGCCTGGCAATGGCCTAACGGTCAAGTGCTGTCGGTGTATGTGCACATCGACAAACAAAGCGAAACAGCGGCGGAGACCAAACAGATGATGGACCTGTACTTGCAGAACCCGGCGTTCAAGAGAACGACCTTCCCGATTTGTACGGGAGGTGACATGGTCGTCGGTGATTTTCGAAACGGCAAGGGCCCCGGCGGCACCGGATACACACAGTGTTCTGGTTTTGTGCTGACCTTCAGCTTTCAAGGTGCCGATGCCCGAAACCATGTACCTGGCATCGCAAAGAAACTCGCCGGCACGACCTTCGCTCGCTGACTCCCTGATGCCATGAGAAAGATGTCCTTCCTCAAATGGTGCCGGATAAAGAACCTCGTCCAGGGGCTCGGCTTTGGCAGAACCCTTCGGTCAACTTCGTGATCAGATAGAGGATCGTCGTTGAGAACCAAAAGAGTCATCATTCGTGCTGCTGAAAGGGCGCGATCATGAAAAACGTTGAGATGAGCGTCGAAGGGTCTGTGTTGACGATCAGAGTGGACCTCTCAAAGGAGTTCGGTCCTTCTTCAACTGGCAAGACGATCATCATTGCTTCGACGGAAGGGAACGTCACCATTCCGAATCGCCAAGAGAAAGTCGGGATCAATGTTTACCGAAAAAAGTAGCGCCGCTCGCCGTCATTCGGCCCTACCTTCTTCACCTGCGGAGCTGCTTTCCTTTCCGACCGGCTCTTGACAGATCAGAAACAGCGCTCTAGACCTATCAATTAGTCTGCGATCCACAGACAATGCTCGTGGCTGTGGATAGCCGTGCACCTGGTTATCTGACCAACGACTCCGGAAGGGATTTGTTTATGGATGCCGGGAACACCGTGCTAGGAATGCGTGAAAATGTCTAAGAGCACGATATGAACCACTATTACTAGGGGCTCTTCTGATATGGTGCGGACGCCTAAAAAGTAGGCAGTTTGATGAATAGACACGTCCTTTGTGCATGATTTGGCTCAGAAACAGACTTGCTCACAAGGTTATCCACAGAAGATGGGGACTAGTATTTGAACGTTGTTTCCCGCGTTCCAAGGTCCATGCAATGAATGATGATTACCCTTGGAATTCAGGCCTCTCTTCCCGTTTGTTGACATCCTTCTTGCCTTTCCCCGACAATCCGGCGAATTCTTTCGCCTTTGAGCGCACTCCGTTGGGGCGACGATCAGGTGCTCTCATCAAGTGGCCCACGTGTCGTTCCCTGAGGTCCATGGCAATGAGCAATCCGGTCGGCACCTACCGATTTATCGAGGTAGTCATGAAACGCTTTTTCGCAGTGCTTGCTGTCGTCGCTTCAATGTTTCTAGTCGGCTGCGCTTCCCACGCTGACAAGGCAGCAGGAGGGCCGGATGGGCGTGGAAGGATTACCGCAAGCGGGTACACCGAAGAAGGCTGTCTGTTGAATCTGAAGCTAATCGCGCGCGAAAAAAACGTGCGATTGATACCAGACGACGTACAAACGGAAGCGACTGCGTTCATGTTTCTCATCCCAATCGTGAATCACGAAGGCTATCGGTGTTCGGGAAGTTTCGTCGAACGAGAGAAGCGGCCCTTGAGCAAAGATCCGCTCTATCCCATCGATTAACGAGGGCAGCGACCCACCTCATTCCTTTCGTCACTGTGTCGGATCTCGCCTGCTGACACGGCGCCACCCGGCAGACGACGATCACTTCAATAGCGAACAGGTTCACTGCCCCGTTGCAAAGTGAATCAGGAAGACGATAGGATCGCCTTCTCCCTGTCTTTTTCCATTCATGAAGAGGGGAAAGCGCCGACATCGGTTTAGGGTTCAACTCAGGTGTTTCCGCCTGTGCTTCATTGGCGAATTTCATGTACACACGAGTGTATTGAAGTCCGATGGCGTGGGGGGAATCCATAGTATGGCCACCGCACCTTACTTGTGAGTGAGACATGATCATCAAGGTATCCGTCTTCGCTCTTATATTCAGCGCTATGTTATGCGAAACCGTGCCGGTTTCTATCGCGGCCGTTCAGTCGATCGCTATGAACTCAGATTCGGACGGTCGATCACCACAAGATGAATCGAGCGTGATGAGAAACCAGCTCCGGCAGGCCAAGGAAAGAATCGATGAGCTTGAGAGGCAGCTTGCTGCCGGCAATCTGGAGAATGCAAAGCGCCGGATCGGTGAGCTCATTCTCCAGCTCCATGCCAAGGAAAATGAGATCGCAGCCCTGAGATCCAGCGCCTACGAGAATTCCGCGAAGCTTCGCGAAGATCTTGCATCACAAACTGAAGAGCTCAACCAAGCCAAGCGCCGTATCGCCGAAGTCGAACAACAAATGGCGGCGGGGAAAGGGCAAGAATTGAGTCAGGCCAAACGCCGCGCTGCCGAGGCAGAGCAACAGACGGCGAGGAAGGAACGAGAGCTGGACCAGAGCAAGCGGCGTGTAGCTGAAGTTGAACAACAGATGGCGGGAAAAGACCAGGACCTGGCACAGGCCAAACGCCGCGCCGCCGAAGCTGAACAACAGACGGCGAGGAAGGAACGAGAACTGGACCAGAGCAAGCGGCATGTAGCTGAAGTTGACCAACAGATGGCGGGGAAAGAGCAAGAACTGGTACTGGCCAAACGCCGCGCAACCGAAGCTGAACAACAGATGGCGGGAAAAGACCAGGAACTGGCACAGGCCAAACGTCGCGCAACTGAAGTTGAACAACAGATGGCGAGGAAAGACCAGGAACCAGCTCAGGCCAAACGTCGTGCCGCCGAAGCTGAACAACAGACGGCGGGGAAAGACCAGGACCTGGCCCAGGCCAAACGTCGTGCCGCCGAAGCTGAACAACAGATGGCGGGGAAAGACCAGGACCTGGCCCAGGCCAAACGTCGTGCCGCCGAAGCTGAACAACAGATGGCGGGGAAAGACCAGGACCTGGCCCAGGCCAAACGTCGTGCCGCCGAAGCTGAACAACAGACGGCGGGGAAAGACCAGGAACTGGCCCAGGCCAAGGACGACCTCAAACAAGTCACGCAAAAGCTGGCAGCCCTCAATCCCCAACTTATGGCGAAAGAGGCGGAACTCGCACGTACGAAGCAATTGTTGGCGGACATCGAACGCAAGTCCTCCAAACCGGCCGAGGCAAATCCCGCTCAAGAGGAGAGTCATCCCGACAAGAATTCGCTTCCTCCGCAATCGGTCGAGGAGAACCTCTCGGTGGCCAACCTGCTGCCTCCCAGCCCCTCGGTTGCAGAGGATGCAGAAGCCTTGTTAAGTAGCGACCTCGGCAAAATGAGTGATGGCCTTGCGAACCTGTTACAGCCCGAACTCAAGAAGGGCAATGTGACCTTGAGGCAGCGAGGCAACAAATTGACCCTTGCGTTTGCGACCGGTGAACTATTCACCCCTGGTGACGCCACAGTTACGCTAGGAGGCACCTCGTTGCTCGAGCGCGTCGGAACCGTCCTGCACGGTTTCCGTTACCAGAGCATAGAGGTTGCTGGGCATACCGACAACACGCCCCTCCGAAACGATCCTCGGAAGGGCTTCCGGGATAACATCGAGCTCTCCCGTGCACGGGCCGAACGTACGACCCACGCGCTGGTCAATGGAGGGCTTGAGGCCGATCGAGTCACAGCAGTTGGGTACGCGGACACTAAACCTCTCGCGACTAATGACACTGAAAAGGGTCGGAGTAAGAACCGACGAATGGAAATCGTGATTACTCAGTGGTCAGAACACGGCGCCGATTCAGGCGATGCGAAAACGCAAGTCGGCAAGAAACTCCGGGGATTCTCCACTCAGGCTGTGACCCATCGCTGACAGGAACAGAACCGACCGTGTTCCCTCCTAATCGGGGGCGGGAAGAGTGCTTCAGAAGCTCCTCACAATAGCGAGTCCGGTATTCTCATGACGAGCAATCAGCGAGCCACGATCCCTAACCGGATAAGCCCGGAGATATCCTCAGTGTCGGCGGAACGGGCGATTCGATTGGTCACGCGATTGTAACCGCCTTCAAATCCAATCTTGGTCACCCACCTGGTTGAGGAGTGCAACGACCAATCCAGGGCACCTCTCCACTTGAGGTTTTCGTTGTGGATCAATCCGTCGGAGGACTGGGAACTCGAATAGTTGCCCACGGTGCTGAAAAGGAGCTGCGGGCTCTGCTGGTAACTGAGCGCAAGAGAGGCGGTAGGGTTGTCGATGCGTACGCCGGACCAGGATTGAAACTCTTGGCGATAGGCGAGCACCGGTGTGATGGTCAGCTGGCTGATCGGTCGAAGAATCACCGAGAACGATTGCGCCCTGATGTTGCTGCCGGCGTCGCTGCGGAGCAGATCGCTGGCCAGAATATAACTCGACGCGACTCTGATATCCCAGCCGGGGCGCTGGAGAGTCACGGCACCTTCAATCGTGTGGTTCGAGGATCGCTGAGGAGCCACTCCTATCGGTTCGAACAGGCTATTCAGGGAGTTTCTCGAATAGGTGACGCTGAGTTCCGGCCATAGGGGCTTGCTAAGAAACAGGCCAACTCGCCCATACGTCTGCCCCAATCGGGACCGCGTCACTTCTCCTTCGACATTGTTCCATGTTTGACCAACGGCATGCCGGAATGTGATCCATCCGGTTTTCCACTCGCTCCAAATTTCGCGGCTGGCTCGGTCAGGGGAGAGTAGGAAACCTTGTCCTGCATGGCGAAATGTCACTCCGTATCGAAGACTTCCCTCCACGCCGGTGAGCCCAATCCTGAACATGCGTGCCGACGCATCGGTTTGTGTATTTCCGATGATCGACGGGATCGTCCCACTCTCGCCGGTCGGACTGTATGCGACCTCCGTCTCGGTCCCTAACTTTCCGCTGAACCATGTCGTTGTCGCCAGCAGCTGTTCGATCCGCGGACGCGTGGTCTCCGGAGTCAGGTCCCGGAAGCGAGGAGTTACAACGGAGGGGTACTGAACATGTGATGTGAAGATGGTCCGCACTCCTTCGGCTTGAGCAGACATGAGGTCACCAGCTTGCGGAGTCGGAAATTCGATGGACCGATGCGAGAGTGGTGGGTTCAGAAAGAAGCCATCGCTGCACCAGGTCTGAGAGACGATGCCCAAGAACAACGCCACTAGGCTCGCGACCAATAGAGGATGCTTCATGTATGATTTCAGCCATTAACCAGTCTTTCTGAAGTGTAGCAGCCAGGATTGGGGTCTTAAGTCGTGGATTATATTGACAGGATTCGCCATCCCAGAAACCATGAAAAACAACAAGGGACGCTGCGTCGCCAAATCACGGCTCAGCGGCACAGACCGTGCGTTGGTACTCAAGCCGGTTCTAAAGACCGATTCGGGCCTTTGCCATCAAGTCATTTCACGCAAGATTGACAGGGCCGTTGGTGGCGGATTACGGTAACAGGCGTGGCGCAACAGCGAGATGGAACGAACGGTGAGCGTATCCATACATCCGAACCACGGTATCGCCTGTCTGCAACGGGACGCCATGAGACTGAAGATGAGCGGCTCGGTCTCCTCGAAGACATCTTCGATCCCCTTTCGCGTCAACGACGTGCCTTGGTCCAACCCGGCTGGCGCTGTCTCGAAGTGGGCGCAGGCCGAGGATCTATGGCTGTGTGGCTTGCCCAGCAAGTCGGGGCCGACGGTCGAGTCGTGGCGACCGATGTCGATACCACTTACCTCCATCGACTTGACCTCCCGAATCTCGAAGTCCACCGGCACAACATCCTCAGCGATTCATTGGATGCGCTAAGTCCCGGGTCATTCGATCTTGTCTGTGCACGGCTCCTGTTATTTTGGCTTGCGGGCAAACAGGAGATCGCCATCCACCGCATGGTGGAATGCCTGCGACCGGGGGGATGGCTGATCGACGAGGATGGTGACTGGGGCATGGTCGCCCCGATCGATCCTTCTCATTCACACTACGCCCCCTACCATCGCGTCTGGAAGAACGGCGGATGGTGGTTGTCTCGCGGATACGACCCTACGTTTGGACGAAAGCTGCCGCTGTTGTTCGAACGCTGCGGCTTGGTGAATATCCATCACGAAGCGAGTGCAACGGTGGTCCGTGGAGGCAGCCCATGGGGGCGGTGGTGGTTGCAAAGCCTGGAAGCAATACGTGATTCTGAACAGACCGATGGGAGCCTGACTGAGAAACGAGACAAAGAGTACGGAGTGCTCACTGCCCCTTTGACCGACCCATCTTTTTGGTTTCTCAATGCGCTCATCCATGCCTGTTGGGGCCAACGAGGAGTCTCCTGAGTCTCGCCTTAGGATCGAGGCAGTTCAGAAGGGTGATCCGCTGACTGGAGCGCGGTGATCATGACTCCGTCCAGACGTTTGACTTTTCCGTTCCCGTCCGTTGCCGCCAAGCTGGCCTGCAGCCTGACTCCCAGGGTCAGTTAAGAAAAGCCTCATCCCGCCCGAACGAACACACTCACGAGCGAGTTCCGGCTGACCGTTACCGAAAATTCAGTTTCTCCCCCGATTCTGACCTTCCTGCGGAAGTCGCAGTCTATCCCGAAGTGTGAAGCAAAGTGACTCATTGAATCAATGTTGGATTTGTCAGTAGACTGCGCTTCCCTGGAGTCGTGAGTCTACCGTGATATGCAGCAAAGGTAGGCCGCAGCAGACTTATTTCTTATGCGCCAAGATCAAAAGACGAGAAAGAGGGGCTCACACGATGGTCGTACGTAAGATTCATCTGCCCTTCGGAGATATTTTTTCGTTCGAGTCTCTCATTAAGGACATCAGGTCTCGAAATCGATTCACTCCGTCAAAATCTTCGCAATATCTGGTGAGTCAACTCATCGAGTATGCGCGGCTGCGACGGCACTGTGTTCTCGCTGAAGGCCAAGTATTCCATCGGGCTCGAATTCATCCCTTCAATCCAGAGGAACTCTCCTCTTATCCGCTTCCGCCCGAAGAAATGAATGCTCCACCGGCCGAAAAAACTAAGGGAGGCCGACTGAATCCGGAAGGCATACCGTACTTGTACATCGCCACAAACGAGGCAACAGCGATTGCTGAAGTGCGCCCCTGGCAGCGAGCTGCTGTGTCGGTGGCCACCTTGTACCTCGTTCGAGACGTGAACGTCGTAGATTTCTGTCGGCCAACATTGGAGTTGCCTCCCGCTACTGAGCCAGAAGACTGGGAAAAGGGCCAAGAATTCACATGGGGTATGGTGGGGGATAGCTTTTCAATACCGCATCACCAGGAAGATAGCCTGCGTTATCTACCCACCCAATTTCTTGCAGAGGCTTTCAAAGCTGCATCCTTTGACGGCATTCGCTACGAAAGCGCCCTGTCTCCTTCAGGTCAGAACATTGCTTTATTTGATTGCGCGCTTGCCAAAGTTCAAATCGTGCGGCGTGCAAAGGTAATGGGAGTTAACTACAAGCATGAGTGGAACGGCTCATAACAACGCCATCAACGCGGACATGCAAAAGCTCCGCATCGCTCTGCTTTTGCACGCCAGTTACGGCGAATGTTAGACCTTCCAACCGATCCTGTGAGAGGTCACATAGATGGCGGCACCCTACCGTGAACAATACGACCGGATGAAGCGTTGGTACGACAGGTTTGCTGCGCTCGATCAGGGACGACCGCATAATGTGCCCTCTGACAATTACCTGGACGAGATCTATGCTTTCTTCATGAACTGCTATCACCTTAAGGATTGGATCAAGCATGATGCCACGGTTACCGTTGCAACCAAGCAGGTGGTCGAGGCGCACATCAACTCAAGCCGCGCGCTGAAGCTGTGCGCAGATATCTGTAACTCTCTAAAGCATCTACATCTCACGTCCAGCCGTAGCGGCGAAAACCCGGCTTTCGGCCGGAAGCAGTTCGGTCTTGCGTTGGGGACAGGACCGACCACCATCAATCTCAAATACGAGATCGACACGACTGGTGGAGCAATCGACGCGTTCCAATTGGCAACGGATTGCATCGAGGCTTGGAACACTTTCTTCAGCGCGAACAGACTCACATAGCAGCACCTGAACACGGGGTCGGATCTTGAACTGTGTGTTATCGGGCTGCTGATCTTGCCAGCCGCCCGGAGCCCTGGCACCAGTCATGGAAGACCCCGCCGTCAGAATTGGGGAGCAGGCGTAAATAGGGACTTTGTTCAGGGCGGCAGGGAGGCAGAAAGGAAAAGGGAGTTCCCGCCGGCGACTCAGCGCATCGGATTTCCGTCAAGCAGGCGAGCCCGCTTTCAAGGCAGTGATCATGACTCCGTCCAGTCGTGTGATTTTTCCGTTCCCGTCCGTTGCCGCCAACCGAGCCGAGCCTTTCACCACTACGCGGCCACTCACTTTTTCGCGCACGACATGGGAAAATGTCAGAGCAGCCCTCGTCACGTCGCCTACGTCCGTTTCGACGACCAGCGTTTCTCCGTAGCGGCCGGGCGAGCAATAGTCCAGTTCGGCATGCACGACCACGAAGAAGACGCCCTGCTTCATCAAGGCAGCAACCGAATATCCTCGCATTTCAAGGTATGCGGTACGAGCCCGCTCAAAATACTTCAGATAATTGGCGTAATAGACGACCCCACCACAATCGGTATCTTCGTAGTAGATTTTAACTTCGATCGTATCTCGTCGTTCGTGAAGCGTATCTCGCATGTGTCGGAACTCGTATCCCGAGAACCAGTACTGTTCAGAGTCGTTTGGTGAGATTGCTCAACATCGCACTTCACGAACGACGGCACCTAGCCCACATTATTCATGACGGTTCGTGACGAAACCGCCAAGACGCCACGCGGGGCGAGCCCGTCCGCCTGGTCGCGCAAAGCTCGCGTCCAGGCTAGTCGCAGCGGCGTATCGGTGGTTGCAGTAGAAGCGCTCATGAATAATGTGGGCTAGAGATGCAACGCAGGAAACTTCGGCAGTGACGGCTCATTGACGCCCGACAGTTTGACGACCACCTCATAGAGCTGCTGCACTCGCTCTGCCTTGATCGGCTCGAAGCCGTGCCCCAAGACCGCGCGGTTCGCTGCGTCCAGCAACGGCTTCATCTTCTGCCATTCTCTGAGGAAGGCTTGGCCCAACTGATCGCCCAACCCGGCCAGCACACGAAATTGTGCTTGAAGCGGCAGTTTGTACTTGCCGTCTATATCTTCAAGATAACAAGCGCGGCAAGTCTCTTGAAGCGCGTGCGGAAGCTGTCCCGGCGACACATCCCAGCTTTTGATCTTGTGCAACTTATAGAGCCGGACTTGCGCGAACGCCTCCAGCGCGCGAACAAGTGCGGTCATGGCCGCTTCAGGATCATGTCCCGCTCGGAGCCTTCTCTCTGCATGGGCGAGCAAATCCAAGGATACAAATTCTTTGATCTCAGCGGGATCGAGCACGAGTTTCTCAAGGAATCCCGCGTTTGCCTTGATGGGTGGTAGTACCGCCTTCAACCCAGATGGTCCGCCCCACAGCGAAGCCATCTCAAGGGCCTTGATGGCGGTCTTCAATTTATCCCAGGCTTGGCGGTAATGAAACCGTTCCCACAGTTCATAGCCCTCGGCTAAATCCTTCAACGCCCGATACAACGGCTTCTGTCCACCACTTACTAACAGTTCTATGTCGTGAAACATTTTGGCGGCGCCGTGAAACAGACCTCTGTTGAACAACTCACATCCTTCCCGACGCGACACCGTCCCCTGTTCATCCCATGGATTCGTCTGAGTCCAGACCAGCGTCTTGGAGCCCAACTCCACACGATCACCCTCCAGACCTTCTCGCGCCTGAACCAGCTCGACCACCCGAGAGGTCAGAGGGAACGCCGCCAATGTGAGCGCGCCCGCCATCGCCGCCGTCGCTCCACTGAGATCCACAACCAGCTCTCCCGGCTGTACCTCCCATGTCCGCAAGAGATCCGGCAAGGACCGTGCAATGGTCTGGTAAGTGGATGGAAACTCCGAAGCGCCCGCCAACACGATCCAATCCCACCGCCTCGGCATCTGTTGGATCTTCGGTTGGACGTCCGACTCCACCAAGGCCTTGCTCCCTTCAGGCAACACGAAACACAAGATATCCGGGTTGAGCCGGTTGATTGAGTAGACCGCCGACGCCGCGTCATCGACCAATGCGATTACGAGTGTCTTGATAGGTTGATCTTGTGCCATAGCGGGACGACTATATCATCGCGTTCAGGCCCATTCAATTCGCTGCCGTTCAACCGTACTCCTCTTGACGGTTGTTCGAATGATCCCTAGACTTCGCAAGGGCTCTCGATATCCCATCGGTGTCTCTCGCACAACGAGGTTTTTCAATGACCTGGTCGTACTGGTTGTTCATGGGATTAGTCCTTGCCGGCGCAGAAATGATTGCGCCGGGGGGATTCTATCTCCTGTTCTTCGGCATTGCGGCGCTGATCGTTGGCGCACTGGCCGGTCTTGGTATCGTGCAGACTACATGGCTGGAATGGCTGCTGTTCTCCATTCTGGCTGTCGTTTCGCTCCTGCTTTTCCGTAGCCCTCTGCTGCGAATGACCAGAAGTACTCCGACTCATGTGGTGGACAGCATGGTTGGAGAATCCGCCGTTCTACTTGACGATCTTCCTTCGGGGCACACAGGCAAAGCAGAATTGCGCGGCACTACGTGGACTACCCGCAACGACGGACCCTCTCCGCTGGCCAAAGGCCAGCGCGCAATAGTGACAAGCGTGGACGGGTTAATGCTCTTGGTCAGATCAGAATAACAAATGCTATCAAACGAGGTGTGGGCATGGAAGCTGGAACGTTTGTTCTCATCGTGCTGGCCCTGATCGTGTTAATCGCACTCGCGAAAACTGCCATCGTCGTCCCTCAGCAGAATGCCTACGTCGTGGAACGTTTGGGGAAATACAGTTCCACGCTTGATGCGGGACTGCACATTCTTGTGCCCTTTGTCGACGCAATACGATATAGGCACGTGCTGAAGGAAAATGCCGTGGATATTCCCGAACAAGTGTGCATTACGCGCGACAATGTCCAGGTCCACGTCGACGGAGTCCTGTACATGCGGGTTCTTAATCCTGAGCGTGCGTCTTATGGGATCAACGACTACCAGTTTGCGCTCACACAATTGGCCCAGACGTCGCTGCGAAGCGAGATCGGCAAGATCGAGCTGGACAAGACCTTTGAGGCCAGAACCACCATCAACGCCCAGATAGTCAATGAATTAGACAAGGCGTCGGAACCCTGGGGTGTGAAAGTCCTTCGATACGAGATCAAGAACATCACTCCACCGAAAGATGTACTCAACGCAATGGAAAAACAGATGCGAGCCGAACGGGAAAAACGCGCACTGATTCTGACGTCGGAAGGAGAGCGCGACGCCGCGATCAATCAGGCCGAAGGTGAAAAACAACAAGTGATTAAGGCGTCTGAAGCCAAGAAACAGCAGCAGATCAACGAGGCGGAAGGAGCTGCGGCTGCCATACTCGCCATTGCGCAGGCCACCGCCGACGGAATCCGCAAGGTGGCAGAATCCGTCAAAGTTCCCGGAGGCCAAGAAGCCGTGCAACTTCGTGTCGCTGAGCAGTACATTACCAAGTTCGGCGAACTTGCAAAATCGAGCAACACGCTTGTGCTTCCGGCAAGTGTCTCCGATGTGGGATCGATGATCGCGCTGGCGATGAATGCCATGAGACAGCCCGGAATTTCACCTCCAGTGAAGTCATGATGATAACCCGCGTTATTCCGGATTCCGCAATTGTACGAGTTTGATGGAGAGTAGGCGACCAAATTCTCTTGGAGCTCTTTCCCTCCTAAGTTCTGGTGATTTTTCATGATGGAAGAGAGTATTCTTCAGCGGCAAGTTCTCCCAGTCAGATAGCTGATTCCCTCAGGATTTCTGAGTAGATGAACATCCTCCTGACATTCACGGGGTTCAACGACCCCTACTCTTTAGGACTCGTAGGCGAAGAGGAGGTTCCTGGCCCAATCCTATCTCTCACCATGTCTAGTGAGTTCGACCGTGTGATTCTTTTCTCCACGCCAAACACAGAAAAACACACCTCTGCCACCCAGTCCGCCCTGAAGAAAACGTGTCCCTCTTCGTTAGTGGAAACACAACATCTCTCTCTGTCAGATCCCACTGACTACCATGGGATTTTGGGAGGACTACGACCACATCTCAAAAACATCATGGAATCATTCCCTGGAGCGAAATTTTTTATCTCGGTGGCATCCGGCACCCCACAAATGCATGCTTGTTGGCTCTTGCTCGCAGCCTCAGGTGAAATTCCCGCGCGAGTGCTTCAGGTACGGCCACGCAAATTCGTTACTACTGCCGCCCCTTTAGTATCTGAGATAGACTTCACATCTCGTGAATTCCCCATAGTACGTTCTCAAATGCCCTTGATGGGAACTGTCGTAGAGGGAAACCCGGTAGCCGCTGTGGTTGCACAACAACTAGGTATTGTTGGTGAACACCCAAGAACCCGCAAAGTTCTTGAAATCGCCGAGGCTCTAGCTCCTTCAGCCGCACCGGTTCTTATTCTGGGAGAAACGGGAACCGGGAAGGAATTGTTCGCCAGATTCGTGCATTTGCTCAGCGGTCGCCCCGCTGAACGATTTGTTCCGGTAAATGGCGCAGCCCTCCCAAAAGAACTGGTGGAGAGCATCTTGTTTGGGCACAAAAAGGGATCGTTTACGGGAGCAACTGCCGATCAAATTGGGAAGTTTGACCAAGCAAACGGCGGCACGCTGTTTCTCGATGAACTAGGAGAAATACCGCTACCCACGCAAGCCAAGCTACTTCGAGTTCTCCAGGATGGTCAGGTTGAGCCGATTGGAGCGAAGCAGTCGCACAAAGTTGACGCGCGCATTGTGGCAGCAACAAATGCCGATGTCCTTAAGGCAATCCGAGAAGGCCAGTTCAGGGGAGACCTCTACTATCGTTTAAATGTCGGCGAGATTCGCTTGCCAGCTCTCCGGGAACGGCGATCCGATATTCCCAAGATCGCTCTGCATATCTTGGATCGAATCAATGCAGGACTGAAGAAACCAAAGCGACTCTCTCCCGACGCATTGTCCCGTCTACAAGGTCATTCTTGGCCTGGAAACGTTCGGGACCTGGAGAATTGTCTGGAACGCTCGGCCCGACTTGCCAAGCAAGATGTCTTGGAGGCCGATGATCTGCTGATCTCTGAACCAATTGCCTACGCCGACCCTCTGTCAGGACTACCAGAGCCATCCGATGATTTTTCCATAGAAGAGTTTCTTGCCAGCGCGCGGAAACAGCTGATGCTCAAGGCCATAGACATGGCTGAAGGTAATCAGAGCGAGGCAGCACGTCTGCTGGGAGTGTCGCCTCAAGCTGTCCACAAGTTTCTCCGGGCCACACGCGTCGACCTTCAACCTGGTTTGAAAAGAACTTCAACTTCGGTTAAAGATAGCCGTCGAGCGAGGAAGACAAACGAAACTCGCAAGTCTCGGTGAAATAGAACTTTTCTACGGTTTAAATCATTTGGCACATCGCTTGCCGTTCCCCATAGGCAAAGAGTCTTCCACCGCCCATGAGAAAGGAGCTAAGCGATGGCATTGTTCACAGTGAAGCAAATCATCGATGGCGATACGTTCGAGGTAAATCCCGGCTGGAAATGGCAGCAGCTCACGGGGGACAGAGTGCGGCCAACTGGCTATGACACGCCAGAAATGAACACACTGGCGGGTCAGATGGCCAAAGGCAGGCTGGCGAAACTAATTCTTGGGAAACAGATCGAATTGGGTTCGGCCTACAGAGTCGATCGAGACCGCCTGGTGTGTGACGTGTATTTCAACGGCAAGAAACTGGAGAACTACTTCTCCAGATATTAGCAAGATGGGGCGTCTTTGAAGGATTTCTCGAAAGAAACTGATGCCCGCATTGTCATTGATGACCTGCTGCGCCAAGCTGGGTGGGATCCGGCCGACAAATCTATGGTCCTCACCGAAGTACATACTTTGATGGTGGATGTGGCAACCTTTGCTGGAGAAGTCAGTGGATTGGCCGGAGCTTCACTTGCGAGCGATCAGAATCTTGCTGGCCGTGCAGACTATGTACTGTTGGGTCAGAATGGGCGTCCACTTGCCGTCATCGAGGCGAAGCGTAGAGCGACTGAGCCATACACGGCTAAGCAGCAAGTCCTCCCATACGCAAAGCGGTTGGATGCTCCGTTCATTTTCCTGACCAATGGGGAGCTTATCTACTTTTGGGACTACAGAAATGACGATGCCCGAATCATCAATTCATTTTATTCCCGCCGGGATCTCGAACGCTTGGTTGAAATACGTTCGACTCGGAAGGCGTTAGCCACCGTTGCCATTCCCGAGTACTACCTCAGACAAGGGGAACAGCGAAAAGTACGCCCGTACCAGAAGGAAGCGATGCAGGCCTTCGACCAAGCGGTTGAGCTGGGGAAGCGCCGCTTCCTGGTAGAGCTTCCTACGGGAACTGGCAAGACAGATCTCATCTGCCTCTATCTTCGGCGGCTCATCAAGGCTGGTCGTACCGAACGAATCCTCTTTCTTGTAGACCGTGAACAGTTAGCCAAACAAGCGCTTGAAGCGTTGCAAGACATCCTAAATCAACACGGGAGCTATTGGCTCAAACCAGGCATGGATCGGCAGGAGCAGCAGATTACGGTCTGTCTCCTCCAGACGATGATCGGTCGGTATGAGGACTTCACAAGCGGGTACTTTGACGTTGTGGTCGCCGACGAATGTCATCGCTCGATCTATGGAGCCTGGCAAACGGCGCTGACGCACTTTGATGCGCTGCATATCGGATTGACGGCAACCCCCGCGACATACATCGAACGGAACACCTTTCAGTTCTATCAATGCAAGGAGGACCAGCCTGATTTTTCCTATTCCATTCAGAAGGCCTTTGAAGAAGGCTTCCTAGTCCCTTATCGGTTCGCGACCGGGATTACTGTCCTTCTTGCTGAGGGCGCAGACTTACACGACGAGCACTATGACCCAGCGGAGTTTGAGCGCAAGTGGACGAATGAAGATACCAATAGAAAAATGATGCAGGAGTTCGATCGTCTGGCTTGGCAGAGCTACAAAGACCTAGCGCCTGGTCAGAAGATTGGTCCCGGCAAGACGATTGTGTTTGCCATTACCAAACATCACGCGGCTCGGCTTGCTTATTATCTCAACGAGTTACATCCGGAATGCAAAGGCCGGTATGCCGAGATCATTACCAGTGATGTGCCGAACGCCGATGGTCTGATCCGCAAGTTCAAACGCGAAGACTATCCCCAAATTGCCGTCAGCGTCGGCATGTTGGACACAGGGTTTGATTGCCGAGAAGTCCTCCATTTGGTGATGTGTCGGCGGGTGAGAAGCCCAATTCTGTACCAGCAGATGCGCGGACGAGGGACAAGGACTGCACCCCATATGAACAAGACAAAGTTTGTGATCTATGACTTTTTCGGCAATCACGACTATTTCAACGACAGCGACACTGACATCTTCACCGGAACCGGTGGAGGCCATGCCGCTTCAGGCCAAAGAAAGTTGCCCAAGCCGTCCCGCGACCTCATTGAGCTTGGCCTAGAGGATGAATGGCTTCAGGCTGTTACATACGTCGAAGTGGGGCCAGAAGGTGAGCGAGTCGATAAACGGGACTATGTCACGAATTGGGAAAGAACTATTCGCTCGAGCGTTCCAGATGATGGGACGCTGCAGAAGATTCGAGACGGAAAGACCTTGACAAGTGATGAGGAATCGGCCCTCGCGTCGAAGCTGAACAATCCCAAGTTCTATTTCAATGAGGACAATTTGCGACGGGCATATCGGCGGCCTGGCGGAAGCCTGATCGACTTTATTAAGGCCGCACTGGGAAGCATAAAGATTAAGAGTCGTGATGAAGAGCTCACCGAAAATTTCCATGCTTGGCTTGTCACGAAATCGCTCACACCCCAGCAAGCACAATATCTCTCATTGCTCAAGAATAGAGGGATCGCGAGTGGAAAAATCGAACTCGATGACTTGTTCCGACCCCCACTCTCCATTCTGAATGCAGCCGGCCTTGGTGTCGAACTCTTTGGCGAGCAGGGATTGAAAGACATCCTTCAAGACCTCAACACATCTGTCTTTCGAAGAAAGGCCGGGTAAGCCTCAAGTATGAATCAGGATCTTCGGCGAAAACTCGATCGCATTACGGACATTCTCTGGGCAGGAGGTGTGACCAATCCGGTCACCTACATCGAGCAGATTTCCTATCTCATCTACCTCAAACTGCTGGACGAAGAAGAAACTGATCGTGAATTAAGAGCAAGACTGATAAGTGGGAAAGGAAACGGGAACGACAAGCTGCTATTCCCCAAGCAGTCAGAGCGCTATCGCTGGTCAAAGTGGCGGTTCAAGAGCGGCACAGACCTGCGCGACTTTCTCCGCGATGAGGTCTTTCCGTACATGTCTTCGCTCGTCAAGGAAGAACCACAGATCGCTGAGTACTTCCGTGATGCGGTCTTAGAAATCGTCGATCCTAATGTGCTGAAACATGTAATGGACGAACTTGATGGTATCGACTTCCGCAAGCTCGGCACCGATGTAAAAGGCGACATTTTTGAATATCTCCTCACCCATCTCGGGCAGTCCGCGCTGAACGGTCAGTTTCGAACGCCACGTCAAATTCGCGCCATGATGACTGAGATGGTCGATCCTGATTTGGGTGACACTATCTTCGATCCAGCGTGTGGCACGGGCGGCTTTCTGATCGACGCTGTAGAGTACATCTTGGCCAAGTATTCGACGGAGCCGAAGCAGGTACCGATTTATGGCGAAGAATGGCTTGAAAAAGCTTCGGATGAACAGAAACGCTTGCCCACGCTGCAACAATACAAGAAAGGAGCCGGCGAGAAGGTCCCTGATTGGGAATTGCTAGAACGTTCCATCTTTGGCTTCGACGTCAGTCGCCAGATGATGCGCATCGCCATGATGAACCTGGTGTTGCACGGCATCCGAAAAGCTCATGTGAAGCGCGCCAATGCTCTTTCCGAAATGGGAGGATTGACCGAAGAGGATCTTCGTCGGAAATATAAAGTGATTCTCTCAAATCCTCCATTCTCGGGAGTCCTTCCTCAGGAATCAGTCCGCAAAGATTTGCCGACGAACTCAAAAAAGAGTGAGCTGCTCTTTCTTGGGGTGATGATGGAGGCGCTAGCGCCAGGAGGCCGATGCGCCGTTGTAGTCCCCGAAGGGCTACTGTTCGGTTCAACAAGCGCTCACGTCGAGCTTCGGCGGAAATTAGTCGAAGATTACGAACTGCTTGCCGTCGTGTCGTTGCCGGCCGGTGTCTTTAAGCCGTATGCAGGGGTGAAGACTGGTGTGGTGGTCTTCAGACGGCCGACTGATGCAAAGGCAAAGAAAACCGAGAAGATTTGGTTTTACGACATACGTGCTGATGGATATGATCCAGACAAGATCACCGGAGGGGGGCGCCCGGAATCTCCGGAGCGGAACGACATTCCTGATCTACTCACCCAGTGGAAAAACTATAAAAAATCAAGTTTCAAGAAAGCTCCCGGTGTTGAAGCGGAGACGCTCCTCGATCCTGGCAGCGAAGAGCCCCGCTGTTGGTGGGCGCCATTCAAGACTATTGCGGAGAACGACTACAACCTCGCCGCTGGACGGTACAAGCCGCAGCTGGCCGAGAAGCCCCCGGATGAAGACCCTACCCACCTTATCCGGCAAATGATTACCATTGAGCGAGACATCACTGATGGTCTAGAGAAGTTACTGAAGGACGTGGAGTCTGCAGGATGAAATGGTCTGAAGTTGAGATTGGACAGCTATGCCTCACTATTGATCACGCTGATCCTCGCGACAATCCGGGCAAGCTTTTTGAGTACATCGATATTTCGTCCGTCGACAAGGATTTCAAAGTAATAAGTCAGACTCAAACAATACTTGGTTCCGAAGCACCGAGCCGGGCTAGGAAGATTATTTGCAAAGGCGATGTCTTAGTTTCAACGGTACGCCCAAACCTGAATACGGTGGCGGTTGTCCCTGAAAGCCTTGATCAGCAGATAGCCTCGACAGGATTTTGCGTTTTGAGACCTAATGCCAAATACGTTGTCGGAAAGTACCTCTTCTATCGTACCCTGACCCCTGACTTCATCAGCTACTTAACAGCAAGAATGCGAGGTGCAAACTATCCTGCAGTGACAGACGCTATAGTTCGACAAGCTTCGATCCCATGGCCTCCCATTCAAGAACAGCATCGCATCGTGGAGATCCTCGACCAAGCCGACGCTATTCGAAGGAAGCGGGCCGAGGCGGACGCCAAAGCTGATCGCATCCTCCCCACCCTCTTCTACAAAATGTTCGGCGATCCACTAACGAACTCGCGAGGGTGGGATATGCATGAGCTTGGTGACCTTTGTTCGGTCATAACCAGCGGATCTAGAGGCTGGGCGATATACGCCGGTAATGGAAATTCTTTGTTCGTTCGGACTCAAGACGTGCTTGATGGAGAAATCTCTTCAACTCTGCTACCGATTGATCCTCCTTCTGGAGCTGAAGCGAATAGGACCAGACTGCAGGATGGTGATGTTGTTATCACAATAACAGGAGTGGTGGGAAAAGCCGCTGTCTATAAGGATTGCGGGCGACAAGCATACGTTAGTCAGCACGTTGCACTTTTAAGAACAAAATCATCGTTGGAGCCCGAATACCTTACTGCCCTTGCAAATCTTCCCGCTGGAGGGACCTCGATCCTAGCTCGTCTCCAGTATGGACAGATCAAACCAGGTCTTGGATTTCGAGAGCTTCGTGGTGTGCGAATTCCGCTACCTTCGATTGAAGTTCAGCGCAAATTCGCTTCTATCATCAACAAAATACGCGCCACGAAACAGAGCACAAAGACCTTACGGGAACGATTAGAGAGGCTTTGGAGTGGCTTACTTCACCGGGCCTTCTCTGGCGAACTCACCGCCAAATGGCGCGAGGCTCATATGAAAGGATTATTAGCTGAGATGGAAGAGCAAACGAGAGCTTTGAGCAAAGCATGCTAACTGGTCTTCGCCTCGGTAACTTCAAAGCCTTTGCCGACACTCAATACATTCCCATCCGTCCACTAACTCTCATCTTCGGCGCGAACAGCGCCGGCAAGTCGAGCGTGATCCATAGTCTCCTACTGGCTTGCCATGCTTCGGAAACAGGGGAATTGGATATTCACCGTACGCGAGTCGGCGGAGAATCCGTCGATCTAGGCGGATTTCGGCAATACATTCATCGCAGGAACTACGGCCGCAGCGTTGAGTATTCTACTGAGATCGATATTAGTCCGCTTCGAGGAAGAATTGTCGAAATCCTCGCTCCGGCTCGACGTGTGGCAGTGACCGTGACGATTGGGATTGAACAGGATGACATGGGGGTCCCGAAGGTGGGCGTGATCCCCCAAGTCCAAACCTATGAAATACTGGTCGATGGAGCAAGCCTACTCCGTATGAGTCATCGTCCAGACGGGACGCTTCAGCTTGATCGGTTGGCGCAAGACCATCCCGTTCTGCGCATTCTCATCAAAGCCATCCTAGAAACGACCACAACAGCCGAAAACATTGGGCCTGCTGATCAAGAGGGCATAAACCGAGCCATTTCCGAATTAGTCCCTCACATTCTGACGCGCGTCGATGGGTTGCTGCCACGTGGGCTACTGCGGTTTGGTGTGCGTGAGTATGCCGGACAAGGACAAATCGAAATAAAACAGTTCCTCCAACGTGAGCTATTTGAGAAGTCTCCTTTAGACCTTCCGACCGCATCAGAAGAATCAATGCTCTTTCCCATCAGCCAAGGACGGAGGGAAGAGGACCTTGCAAACGCGATCCGATTCTTCCTGCCTCGTACGATCGATGAGCTAATTCGTGGGCTGCGGGATGTGATCGGAAATGAGCTTGGAAGACTACAGTATCTGGGTCCTCTTCGCTCGTACCCGCCCAGACACATCGCGTTTGCCCAACACCACGATCAGAATTGGTTTGCTGGCGGAGGATACGCCTGGGATGTCGTTCGAAAGAATAGGCAGGTTCGGGCGGCTGTGAATGCATGGCTGAATTCTCCTGAGCGCTTGCAGACTCCCTACTTGCTGGCCATTCGTGAACTTGTTGGAGCAGAGGATCTCCAAACCCCGCTGACCGACATGTTGCAGCAAGCGGCTGAGCTCGTGAGCGAGGAAGGTGTTATCCCCATATTCGATGATCCTGAATCTGCCGCAACTGCTTTCGTGAAGAAAGTCAGCTCAGGCGAGATCGACAAGATCAATGAATTGATCCTGATGGATAACCGTACGAGGACGCAGGTGAGCCATCGCGACGTTGGTATCGGGATCAGCCAGGTTCTCCCCGTGCTAGTCACGGCTTATGCTTCGAGGAACAAAATCCTCGCGATGGAGCAGCCAGAGATCCACCTGCACCCCGCGCTCCAGGCCGAGCTCGGGGATGTCTTTATAGAATCTGCTCTTGGTGAACGAAAGAACACAATGATCCTCGAAACCCATAGCGAACATCTGATGCTCCGTATTCTTCGGCGTATCAGAGAGACTACTGAAAATGAATTGCCGAGCAATGCCATTCCTATCAAACCCGATGATGTGGCAGTCCTATTTATCGATGCGACGAGTAGTGGCTCACGGGTAATCGAAATTCCAATCCTCCCAGAAGGGGAATTTGCCAAGCAATGGCCCCACGGTTTCTTTGACGATCGCGCAAAGGAGCTGTTCTGAGCTGTGATCTACGAGTACGCCGTCGAACCAGAACTCTTGAGCAACTGGACTAACTTTCGATATTTCTCAGGACAATTTGGCGTTTCGCGAGGCCGACTCATCTCTCGTTATCCCAAACGCTGGGAGAGGATGGTGTATGAGTCCTTGACTGCGTGTCCGCCTGTAGAGAAAGCAAAGATTGTGGAAAGGCTTTCACGCCTTAAAGACAGGATGATCACTCGCCAAAATACATGGGACAAGCATAAGGAATGGTTGCTAAATGCAGAAACAGAACATGGGCTGCGACCTTTTCGGGCAATCTTGGCGCATCACAACCCACGTTCGCAACCATTTGTCCTTGAGGGCAATGATGTTGAAGAGAATCATCCGCTCTGGAAAGTTGAGGTGTCTCAACCTGTTGCCCGCACACCACAGCAAATCTGTGCGTGCGTCGGTCCACTATTAAGAATATCCAAACAGATTCTTTTTGTAGACCCCTATTTTCGTCCCAGCCAACACAATTATCGCATGCTCTTTGCTGAACTTTTTGAGCTGTTTCTACAGGATAGAAGCTTCGGCCTGGCTTCTGTGGGAATTTTTGTATCAGACAAGATCAGTTGTACCGGACAACACTTCTTTGACGAATGCCAGAAATATATTCCGGCCCTCATTCCAGTCGGAATGCAAGTCACGATCGGATTGTGGAGTCAACGAGTGGATGGCGAGGAAATCCATAATCGGTATGTTTTAACCGATAGGGGTGGCGTGAAGTTCGGCAACAGTCTCCGTGAAGGAGATACTGGCACATCCGATGACGTTAATTTATTGAGTGACGAACAGCATAAACTGCGGCTTGCTCAATATGCGGGTCCAAACCATGCGTTCGACCAAGTGAGCACCATTACCATCATAGGTACAAAGCGATAAACGAGTTCGATTTGAAAGGTAGTTATCCCCTGAGGCGGCAGGCTCACCGTATGCACCTCAGTGAACAAGTTAATAGCCTTCCCCTGGCCTCGGCCATTTACATAGCGAGCATCCATGAGCCGCTCAGGAAACGAAGCATTTGCCCAGCCGACAGATTGCGCCTGTGTTTGACACGCCGGACTACCTCGCCTAGAATCGCGTCATGCAAACAATTGTTTTGACGGCTTTTGCAGAAAGTGCCCGGGTCAAACAGCAGTTTGCGCATGATCACGCCGATCGTATCGTACAGGTCGCGACGCTCATTGCGAAAGCCTTCCAGAACGGTAATAAAGTTCTCCTGTTCGGTAATGGGGGAAGCTCGACCGACGCGGCACATATCGCAGCAGAGTTCGTTGGCCGATACCAACGCGAGCGGATACCTTTGCCTGCAATCGCCCTCGCGACGGACATTGCCGCCATTACTTGCATCGCCAATGATTATGGATATGAGGAATTGTTTGCCCGCCAAGTGCGGGCGCACGGCCGACAAGGCGACATCGCCATCGGCATCAGCACGAGTGGGAATTCTCTCAACGTACTGAAAGGTGTCGAGGCCGCCCGCGACTGTGGCTTGACCACGATTGCCTGGACCGGCTCCAACGGCGGAAAGCTGGCCGGGTTGGTCGATTATCCCTTCATCGTCCCCTCTACGGTCACGTCTCGGATTCAAGAAAGTCACATCACGCTCGGCCACGTCTTGTGCGAACTGGTAGAGGATCATCTCCTTGGGAAAGCGTCCTGATCGAACTCCTCCGCGTCGGCCTGCGCCTCAACTGATTCAGCCGATCGATGTCTCGGCCCTTAAGACCTATCCACTGAAGAAACGCCGAAGCCTGGTGCAACTCTCGAACTTCGCCGCCCCCTGGAAGCCCGGCGGATCGTTCACAAGGTTCTATGAAACGCTTCCCGATATTTTAGCGGTCAAGACCTTGCGGGCCGTCACCCACGCCATCGTGAAGGCTCATCGGAAACGCCGCCCCGTCATTGTCGGAATCGGCGCCCATGTGATCAAGGTGGGGCTGGCTCCGATTATTACGGACTTGATGGAACGACGCATCATCACGGCAGTCGCCATGAACGGGGCAGGGATTATTCATGATTTCGAATTGGCCTTCATGGGCCATACCTCCGAAGAAGTTGATGCCGAGATCGACGAGGGTCGGTTCGGCATGGCGGAGGAAACGGGACGGATGCTGAATGAAGCCATCACGCGGGGCGCGAAAGACGGCCATGGGTTGGGTGAGGCCATTGGCCGCTACATAAACCAAACTGCCGATCAATTCCCGAATCACGCCGTTAGTATTCTGTCGACTGGTGCCCGACTCGGTATTCCGGTAACCGTGCATGTCGCGGTGGGGACCGACATCATCCATATGCACCCCTCGGCGGATGGCGCCGCCATCGGAGCCACTTCTCTCCTGGACTTCAGGCGTCTGACCGCCGTCGTCGCCGGGATGGAAGGCGGCGTCTATCTAAACGTCGGCTCGGCTGTGATTCTTCCGGAGGTCTTTCTAAAAACACTGTCGTTGGGGAGAAACCTAGGCCATCCGATCGCCGACATTACGACCGTGAACATGGACTTTCTTTCCCAATACAGGCCGCAGACCAACGTCATACGGCGCCCAACGCAAAAAGGTGGACAAGGCTATTCCTTGACCGGTCACCACGAAATCATGCTGCCGCTGCTCGCGGCGGCTGTGCTGGAGAAACTGGCATGATCCCGACTTCCACGGACCCGGGCCTTTCGATACCCCTCCCTACCGAAGGGTTACAGGCTCGGTGGCAGCACCTGAACGCACGGTACTTTGCCGGCTCACTCAGGCCGATCGAGATCGTCTGGAGTCAGCGGCTGACCGCGTCGGTTGGGATGTTTGCCTGTCGTCAGGGTCCAAAGACATTCTCCCCGCTCACCATGACCAACAGTCTTCGTGAAATTCGCCTTTCTCTCCCGTTGTTTGAACAGCTCGCCGCAGGGACGCCGTACGCGGAACAGGAACTGCTCAACACCTTGGCTCATGAAATGATCCATCAATGGCAGTTCGATGTGCTGAAGCGTCGGCCTGATCACGGCTTGGAGTTCTTGCGGAAGATGACCCAGATCAATCGAACCGGAGAAGTGGCCATTACGACGTACCATTCGCTGGAGAAGGAAGTCATTGCCTTGTCGAAATTCGCCTGGCGATGCCAAGATTGCGGGCGTCTCTATCGACGGCACCGAAGAACGATCCAACCCAAGCGTCACCACTGCGGTGCCTGTCAAGGCCCGTTGCAAGAGCTCGCGTCGCCGACCCAACTGATCGAGGATCGTCCCAAGTCCTACCTGACTCCTGCCTTAGATTCATCACCCCGATCAGTCGGACCGATTGAGCCCGGCAGGACGCCGGAGCAATTGAAGCTTAAATTGACATGATGGGGGAAAGCGGGCTCTAAGGAGGGAATGCGAGCTATGCGGCCTCCTGGTTTTCGTCCCGACGAGAACGTTCGTGATCCTGATTGACTCGGTCCAAGACTGCGGCCAGCGCGTCTACCGAAATAGGTTTTGAGAGATAGTCGTCCATTCCCGCAGCAAGACAGCGTTCACGGTCTCCCTGCATGGCATTCGCCGTCATGGCAATGATCAACACACGATGGCAAATTCCGGAGGCCTCTTGTTCCCGAATGCGGCTTGTCGCTTCGAAGCCGTCCATGTCCGGCATCTGGCAATCCATGAACACCACGTCATAGCGAATACGAGACACCGCCTCGACCACCTCACGCCCGTTGGCCACGACGTCAATTCGATACCCTAACCGCTGGCAGAGACGAACGGCCACTTTTTGATTAATGATGTTATCCTCGGCCAGGAGAATGCGGAGATCCATCTTAGCCTTGGTTTCTGCAAGGGTGTGCCGTGTGACGAGTGGGAGCGACTTCCTCGGGGGCGGCATACCTGAAGCACCAGGGCCTGGCGTGATGACCGCGACGAGACCATCGTACAACTGTCGCTCACGAATCGGCTTGGTCAGATAGGCTGCTAATCCCGCTTCTTTGGCTGTCTTCGCATCTCCCCGTCGACCGAACGACGTAAGCAACACGAGTTTGATATCGCCTCCTTCAGCTCGTGCCCTTATCGCACGGGCCAATTCGATCCCGTCTGTCGGACTCATATCCACATCCAACAGCCCAAGATCGAACCGCGGTTGCCCCTGCTGCCCTCTCAGGACATCCAACGCCTCGGAGCCGCTGTCGGCCACCGTCGGTTGCATCCCCCATCCCTTCGTCATCAGCTCCAACATCCTTCGATTGACGGCCTTATCATCCACGATCAAGATGCGGAGACCTGCCAACAGGGCGGCGGAGGTATCGGCACCGCAAGCATCATCAGCTTGCTTATGCAGATTCATGGTAAACCAGAAACAGCTTCCCTCTTCAACCCGGCTCATCATCCCAATCGTTCCTCCCATCATGTCGACAAGACGTTTGCAAATCGCAAGACCGAGGCCGGTCCCACCATATTTTCTCGTCGTGGATCCATCGGCCTGACTGAACGACTGAAACAACCGTTCACGGGATGCCTCGGAGATGCCGATCCCTGTGTCCGTAACCGCGACCCGAATCGTCGCTTCCTCCTTCGATTGAGCCTCAACCGTCACCTCCACCACCACATCTCCGCTATCGGTAAATTTGATGGCGTTCGCCGTCAAGTTCATCACAATCTGCCGGAGGCGACTCGGATCACCACGGAGATTTCGTGGCACATCGGCGTGAAAGAGACAGGCCAAATTGAGCCCCTTGGATGACGCGCGTTCCGCCACGAGGTCCAAGGACTCCTCGATGGCAAGCCGAAGATCGAACTCAATCACCTCCAAATCCAGTTTTCCCGCTTCAATCTTGGAAAAATCTAGAATGTCGTTGATGAGCGTTAACAGGTGATTGCCGCAGGTCCGAACTGTTTCAGCGTATTCACGCTGTTCATCCGTCAGTGTGGTCTCCAGCAAAAGACCGGTCATCCCGATCACACCATTCATCGGTGTCCGGATTTCGTGACTCATGGTCGAGAGGAACGACGACTTGGCCTCGGTGGCGGCTTTGGCTTCCTTTAATGCGGCATCCAGCTGCTGATTGATATGTTCCAATTGCTGGGCATAATCTTTCAGCGCCTGCTCCGCTTCTTTCCGGCTCGTAATGTCTCGGATAAATGCGCTGAAGATGACGGACCCCTCGACGACTAACGACGTCATGGCGACTTCAATGCGGAATTCACTGCCGTCGCGCTTGAGGCCGATCATTTCGACCAGCCTGTTCGAAAGCGGCGCGTCCCGGCGTTCAAGGAGTCGCTGAACATACTCGCGATAGTTGAGCCGATGGGGCGGCGGAAAGATGGTGTCGGCTGCATCGCGCCCGATCACCTCATGCGCAGACCAGCCAAACACCTGTTCCGCCTGAGCATTCCACTCGGTAATTCGACCTGTATGATCCATCGTCATCACAGCGTCGAGGGCTGTGTCAATGATCATGCTGATGCGTGCTTCGTTCTCATGTAACGCCGCTTCCACTTCAGTTCGTTCGACGAACAGCCCGATCTGTCTTCCGACTGTGCCCAAGGCTCTCAGTAAATCCTCATCCTCGGCCTGAGGTTCGCCGCTGAAGAGCTCCATGACACCGTAGACGCTCGCCCTCAACCAAATCGGAAAGGCGCAGGCTGCGTGCAGCATTCCCGTCGCTTCGACAGGCCCACGTGTACACATGGGGGTTCTTGCCGCATCCTCCACCCACAGCGGCTCGCCGCGAGCCCAACAATGCCCCGCCAGATCGGACCCGACAGTGTGGGAATCCTGCCGACTGCTTCTCAGCAACTCGTGCGCCGCCGTTGTACCGACCGACCAGCCCTGCGTACAGATGATGGTCCGGCGGTCGTCCTGGACCCTCCAGAACAAACCGACATGCCAATCGAGATTCACGACAACCGCCTGGAGGAGGTCTGGGACCGCTTGCTCGACCGTGGAGGCACCTGCGAGCACTTTGGCCACAGCATGCTGGAGCGCTTGCCGACGATCCAAAAGACTCCGAAGCCTCTGCTCATTTTCCTGGAATCGGACTCTCTCGGCCTCGGCGAGGATCCTTTCGGTTCGTGCTCGTCGGGATGCCTGTACAAGGAAGAAAACCAAGGGAGCGACCAGCAGAACATTGGCCGCTGCAATGAACCAGAATATGCCCATCCCATCCCCAATCATCGTCCACGTCCTCGAGCATACGATAGGCCAGATCCCTTCTCGGGCCTTCGAGTCCGTTATGTGCTCTATCGGTCCATGAGCTGATGACTTGAGAGCAACAACAGGTAACACTGTTTGTTTCACGGAATAGCGTCAGGAAGAGATGACGGGCACCGTCCAGTTCGGCGCTCTTTCCATGTAGCCGACAGCACGGCATGCACGGTATGATGAGCCATGGCGACAAAGGTGTTGCCCCGCGAGCAACTAGTTTCCTCACTTGCCGATGAACGGGCAAAGGGGAAGCGAATCGTGTTCACAAACGGCTGTTTCGACCTGATGCATATCGGACATACCCGCTATCTGCAGGCAGCCAGGGCCCTCGGCGACATTCTGGTTGTTGGTGTCAATAGTGACGCCTCGGTCCGTACGCTGGACAAGGCGCCCGACCGACCGATTGTGCCTCAGGCACAACGGGCGGAGGTGCTGGGAGCCTTAGGCTGTGTGGACTTTGTGGTCATTTTCGACGAATCGGACCCTCTTCAGCTCATCAGCGCCGTGCAACCGGACGTCCTGGTCAAGGGTGGGGATTGGGTGATCGACCGGATCGTCGGCCGCGACATTGTCGAAGCTCGTGGAGGTGTCGTCAAGACGATCCCGCTGGTTCCCGGCATGTCGACCACTGGACTGCTTCAACGTATCCGATCAACCGCGAAGTAATGCGTGTCTGAAACCAATCCCCAAACTCCATCCTGGCTTGCTCCGTTTCGTTCGGCACTTAAGCAAGAACAAGCTCGTATCTGCCTGCTTGGGTCCCATGGCTCGACTGCTGCCTGCGCCCTGACCCTGCTGAGCGACACAGGCCATTGCACTCCAGACCGCGCTCATCCATGGGTTGTTGTGACTTCGAACGACGAGTCCGCCGAAAGAATGTTCAATGACTTGTGCTTCTTCCACGAACTCATGGGTCATCCGGTCGAGGACCTCGCCTGGTTCCCGGAATGGGAAACGCTTCCCTATGAAGCGACGGCGCCGCATGTCGGGTTAATTGCACACCGGATGACCACGCTCCATCGCCTGTTGGTCAACCCGCCCACCATTCTCGTCACCTCCGTCGCCGCTGCCATGCATCTTGTGATCCCACGCTCGACATTCGCGCAGGCGATCATTCAATTCAAGACGACGGAGGCCTTCGAACGGGACTCGCTCATCACCAACCTCCTTCGCCTGGGATACCGACGAGTGTCCGTCGTGGAAATTCCCGGTGAATTCAGCATCCGCGGCGGCATCGTGGATATCTTCTCGACTGCTTATGCCAACCCGGTTCGTGTGGAATTCCTGGGTGATCAAGTTGAATCGATTCGGTTGTTTGACCCGGCGACCCAAACGTCGATTAAGAAATTGAACGACGGCTTGGTCTTGCCTGCACGAGAGTTCGTTCGGCCTCCACACACCCCGGATGCGATCGTGCCGATACAAGCGGATGCTGAATGGCGAAGCCCTGACCTCTACGATTCAATGGACACGCTCTTCGACTATCTTACAGCAATCCCTTTCCTCGCCCTCGATCAACCGGATGCACTAAAAAAAGCCTGCGAGGCGGCCTGGGAGAGGATCGACGACGGATATCTCCGTCATGTGGACCGTGATGCCACGCAGCCGTATCCCTCCCCCGAGCGACTCTTTCTGACCTGGCAAGGCCTCCAACAGCGGATCGCGACGTGGCCCATGGTGGCTCTTGAGCCGCTGGCGGCGCCGGACTCAACGTGGAAGGAGACTTTTTCGTTTTCTACCCAAGCACCGGGGAGTATCGGACTCGGTATCAGGGGTACCGCCTTCAGCCAAACACTGACCCTGTTAGATGGACTCCGGAACGACCATCGGGTCGTCTTGGTGGCGCGAAGCCGCGGGCAGGTCGACCGCTTGCTCGCGCTGTTCCGAGAGCACGATTTGCCCGCCGACCCATGGAATCCGACAGCCTGGTCCGGCCACAGGACCGGCAAGCTGCCGTTCTATGTCCTGCACGGCGACCTTTCGGCTGGATTTCTCTCCGCAGAGCTTCGAGTCGCGCTCCTGACGGAAGAAGAGCTATTCGCGAAGGGAGCGCGCCACAAACCACAGCCGAAAAGCAGAACGGCGACCTTCCTCTCCTCCTTGGAGGACCTGAGCGTTGGCGCCTACGTCGTGCATGTGCAACACGGCATCGCCAAATATCGAGGGCTCAAGCGCCTCTCGGTTCAAGATTTCGAGAGCGACTTCCTGATTCTCGAGTTCTCCGGCGGAGATACTCTTTATGTTCCTCTCGATCGGTTGAACCAGGTCCAGCGATACAGCGGAGCCGAAAGCCATGTCCCTCGGCTCGATCGCCTGGGCGGCACCAGTTGGGCCAGGACCACCGCGCGCGTGAAGAAGGACATCGAAGAGATGGCCCAAGAATTGATCGACCTCTACGCAAACCGTGAGCTGGTGAAACGAAATGCGTACGGCGCGACCACGACTCTCTATCACGAATTCGAAGCGGCCTTCGAATACGAGGAAACACCGGATCAGCTCAAAGCCATCGAAGATATCGGTAAGGACATGGAATCCACCAAGCCCATGGACCGACTCGTCTGCGGCGACGTGGGATACGGGAAGACGGAGGTCGCCATGCGCGCCGCTTTCAAAGCCGTCGAGCATGATCGACAAGTTGCGGTACTGGTACCGACCACCCTGCTGGCCCACCAGCATTATGAGAACTTCGCCGAACGATTCGCCCCGTTTCCCATGCGGGTGGCGCTGCTCTCACGATTTCAATCGACCAAAGAAACGAGAACCATCCTCAAAGATGTCGCGACAGGAATTGTCGATATCGTAATCGGCACTCACCGGCTCTTGCAGCAGGATGTGATGTTCCGCCATCTCGGCCTCGTCATCATCGACGAGGAGCAATGGTTCGGCGTCAAACATAAGGAGCGGCTCAAGCAACTTCGCACGCAGGTCGATGTGGTGACGCTTACCGCCACCCCCATTCCACGTACCCTTCAGATGGCCATGTCGAGCGTCCGCGATCTCTCCATCATCGATACCCCGCCGGCTGGACGCTTGGCGATCAAGACGGAGGTCATCCGGTTCAGTGACAAGGCCGTACGAGACGCCATCCTGCGTGAACTCGGGCGTGGGGGACAAGTCTATTTTGTTCACAATCGTGTCGAAACCATGGAGCGGATCGGAGCATGGCTGCACCAGTTGGTTCCCGAAGCGCGTATGGTCATGGCGCACGGCCAGATGGATGCCAGACCGCTGGAAGCCGTGATGCTGAAATTCGTGAAACGCGAGGCGGACGTCTTAATCGCCTCAGCCATCATTCAGTCCGGACTCGACGTTCCCAACGCCAACACCATCATCGTCAATCGAGCGGATCTCTTCGGCCTCGCGCAACTCTACCAGTTGCGTGGACGGGTCGGACGCGGCGGAGAGCAGGCCTACGCCTACTTCCTCATCCCCGATGAAGGCACGCTCACCGGCGATGCTCAGAAACGATTGATCGCGATTCAGCAATTCACGGAGCTCGGATCGGGCTTCCGTATCGCTGCGGCAGACCTTGAGATTCGAGGAGCAGGAAATCTTTTGGGCAAACAACAGTCGGGCCATATCGCCGCGATCGGCTTGGATCTCTACATGCAAATGGTGGAGCAGGCTATCCAGCGGTTGAAGGGACATGTGATGGAGGATGATCCGGACCCGACCTTGCAACTCCCCGTTTCGGCGTTTATTCCTGAGCAGTATGTGGCCGATCCCCACCACCGTCTGTCCCTCTATAAACGACTGACGGCTTGTGGCCAAATCGGCGAGCTGGCCCTGTTGCATGGGGAGATTCAGGACCGTTACGGTCATCCTCCGGAGCCTGTCGAACGACTGCTTGAAGTGATGCAACTCCGGACTCACGCCAAACGACTGCGTCTGGCCTCGATCGAGGTACACGGTCAGACGGCCAAGGTGGTGTTCCACCAGAAGTCGATCATCCCTGAGACCTCCATCCACCGATTGATGGACCAGCTCAAGAAGCGGCTACGGTTCCTGAGCCCGGTCTCATTCGAGGTCCAAATGCGTGATAGCGATTGGTCGGCGCTTTTTTCAGAACTCAACGCAATCTTGCAAAGCCTCGATCTCTGTGATACCAAGACCATCCAGGAGGGAACGACTACCTCTTAATCGCGATCCACCTGTGCCACGGCTTATGATGCCCTTCCGGTTTCTGATCTTCCACAGAACATATTGTCTACCTGGGCTGCTTGTCGGCATGTTGGTCGGTTTGGGGCCGGTGGTTTCGGGATGCACCGAGCGACAGGAAGAACCGGTCGTCGCCTTGGTGAATGGTCGAGCCATTACTCAAACCGAATTCGACCTTCGCTGGGATGAGCTCTCCAAGGCCACACGCTCCCGCTATGAGAAGGAGGGTGGGAAGCGACGATTCCTGGACGAACTCATCACCCGAGAGTTGCTGATGCAGGAGGCCCGTCGCCAGGGCCTTGATCAGGACGATACGATTCGGGACAAGACCCAGCGGTATAAAGAGCAGCTGATCCTCGACGAACTGTTGAAAGACAAGCTCCAATCCAAGGTCGAGGTCACCCAGGCAGAACTCGATGCCTACTACGAAAAGCACGCCAACCAACTATTGGATCCCTTGAAAGCCAATGTCTCGGTAATGCTCCTCTCCAATGTGTATGCCGCCAGAGACCTTGAAGCGCAGATGCATCGAGGCGGGAGTTTTGCCAAGTTTGCGCAGCGCTACTCAATCGATGAAAAAACGAAATCCAAGGGCGGTGAGCTCGGACCCTACCGAAAAGGACTGGTCCCCCCCGAAGTCGATGCCATCATCCACACCCTCAAGATTGGGATGGTCAGTGCACCGATTAAGACCGACAACGGCTATTACTTGATCATGCTGAGCCCGCTTGATGAAGCCATTCTCCAAGTTGATTTGGCGACGCACGAACGGCTCCGACAAGAATTACTGTCCGATAAGCGCCGCAAACGATTCGACGAGGTCATCGCCGATATTCGGGCAAATGCCGTGATTCGCTTCGCCGGGGCCTCTCGCCATATCACCGAGGACACCGGTAAACGCTAGCCTGGCTCGATTCCACAGACGTATCGATTTCGTGTAGAATTGTCGATTCTAGCGCTATCAGGTGGAAGGATCATGAAACGCGTTTCGCTCCGATCGGACAGGCTGGTCCGATTCAAGTTGCCGTTAGTCTTGCTGGTAATCTGGTCCTGGCCTCCAGCCTTTTCAGCTGCTCATCTGCAGGATCGCATCGTCGCCATCGTCAATTCCGAATTGATCATGTTGTCTGATGTGAAGCGCGAGTTTGAAATGGAGCAAGAACGGCTTTCCCGCGAGCACCGTGGGAACGACCTCCCCCTGCGGTTGAAAACAGCGGAGTACATGGCCTTGACCAAGCTCATCGAGCGGCGGTTGCAACTGCAGGAAGCCAAGGCCAAAAAAGTTGAGGTCTCAGACCTGGAAGTGAAACAAGCCCTTGAACAGATGCAGCGGCAAGGCAGTCCCTTCAACATCACCAATGCGAATCATGTGCAGAACGTGCGCGATCAGCTCCTCCTCATGAGAGTCGTGGACATGCATATTCGCGGCAACATTAGCGTCGGTGACTCCGAGATCAAGCGGTTCTACCAAGAGCATCGTGACCGATTCGCCGTTCCAGAAGAGTACCAACTGAGCCAGATCATCATTCATCCGCGTTCCTCCGACGGATTGGCCGAGGCCTTGACCAAAGCGCGCCGAGCCATGGACGACTTGAAGCGAGGAGAGAAATTTGAGGATGTTGCCATGCAGCATTCCGACGGCGCCAATGCCTTGCAAGGCGGACGACTCGGATGGGTCCGACAGGGGGAACTCCTACCCGTCATCGAACAAGCAGTCGCCCACCTCGTGCTGGGAGGAATCTCCGAAATCATCGAAAGCCCTGAGGGAATCCAGATTATCCGCATGGATGACAGAAAACCGAAACAGTTTCGTCGATACGAGGACGCACGTCGGGAGATTCAGGAACTGGTCTATCAGCAGAAGAGCGATGCCATGTATCAATCCTGGCTCATTGATCTCAAGAACAAAGCCTACATCGAGATTAAGTTCGATCAAGCTGCCGAAAAAGAGCAGCCACAGTCTGTGCGGTCGACACCATGAGTAGCGATCAAGAAATGTCTGCGGGACGTCTTCCGACCACCTCGCGTAGAACTCCCCACACCCGGTCCCGTCCGTCCCCGGTCTCCGACGAATAGGGAATCAACAGTTCGCCGTCGGCGAGTCCTAAGGCCCGATGTGTCTGCCTCAGAGTACGCACCCGTTCGCTCGCCTTCACTTTGTCGACCTTGGTCGCCACAACCAGGGGATTCCGACGGATTGAACGGAGCCACGCAATGGTCTGACAATCCTGGTCGGTCACGATCCGACTGTCTACCAATAACACGACTCCGCACAGCAAGGCTCGACCGACGAGATAGTCTTCGATCAACGGTCCCCACTGGGTGCGGACGGATCTCGACACTTTGGCGAATCCGTAGCCGGGTAGATCCACGAGGTGGAATTGTGAAAGACCTGGGTCGGAAGTCGAGACCAGAAACACGTTCACGGCTCTCGTCTTTCCAGGCGTCCGGCTGACTTTTGCCAGGTCTCGCCGATTCAGCAACGAATTGATCAACGATGATTTGCCCACGTTGGAGCGTCCCACAAAGGCAATTTCTCGAAGCTGGCCGGACGGAAATTGTTCTGGAGTGACGCAACTTTTGATAAACTCAGCTCCGAAGATTTTCATGCCATCAGGCCGATCGATGGATGCAAGACGGAAGGCACATCACAGTCCGACCTTTCTGCGCCACTACACATACGATCCTCCCTCGCCCAAGTCAACCGGCCGACGCAGAGCGACCCCTGTTCTTCTCTGGAGCACCCTGCTCATTCTACTTCCGTTAGGCATCCTTGCGCTGAGCTGGCTCAGCACTCTTCCCGACACAGACCTCCTTGTAAGGACCAACCCGACATCGACGGCGCTCATGGACCATCGGCTGGCAAGAGCGGCCGAGCAGGGACGCACCGACAAGCGACAATGGATCTGGACACCTTTGAGCCGAATCGCACCGGAATTGCAACGTGCCGTGAT
This sequence comes from Nitrospira sp., assembly GCA_029194675.1. Taxonomy (NCBI): domain Bacteria; kingdom Pseudomonadati; phylum Nitrospirota; class Nitrospiria; order Nitrospirales; family Nitrospiraceae; genus Nitrospira; species Nitrospira sp. Next base: position 1,448,042 of record JARFXP010000001.1, read on the forward strand.
CGCAGCAGAGGACGCTTCGTTCTTTGTCCATGAAGGATTCGATTGGGAAGGCATCCGCGACGCCGCGCTGTACAATCTGGAAGCGGGGGAACTAAAACGAGGCGGGAGCACTATCACGCAGCAGCTGGCGAAGAATCTGTATCTGTCATCAGAACGTTCGCTGTTCCGCAAGGTCCGTGAAGCCTTGATCACCCGCTCGCTTGAACACCGGCTGACCAAGACACGTATCCTCGAACTGTACCTCAATGTCGCAGAATGGGGGCGCGGCGTGTATGGGGCGGAAGCCGCAGCTCGTCATCACTTTGGGAAATCTGCCTCTGACCTGACCGCGGACGAATCTGCCTGGCTGGCCGCTATTCTACCCAGTCCCCAACGTTACGATCCTATCCGGAAAACTGCTTTCCTCACCCGCCGGCACCAACGTATCCTTGGTTGGATGGAGAAGGTCGCCGTGTCATCCCACAAACGCCTTCAATAAGGCTCGACTAGATTTCCTCGGCGTCGCCAACCTGGCCGTGATCTGCTTCTCCGAAGATGGCCGATTCGTGGGTGTAGTGTTTGAATTCAAGCAAGTTGTGGGACAGGTCTTCTAGAAAGAAGGTACGGTGTTCGATGCGTGTGCCTGGAAAACGCACGCGTGGCTGCTGATAGAAGGAAAGGCCTTTCGCCTTGGCTCGATCTGCCAGCGTTTGCCACTCCTCGTGCGAGAGAAATACCAGTCCGAAATGACGGGGATAGATTCCCTGCTGCTTCGAGGGTTGATTCGGCACGACATGCGCAACGAGCTGATGACCAGCCAGACCAAGCGTGACCGCCTGCTTTGTGCGACGTCCGATAGTACAGCCGAGACCATCTACGTAGAACCGAAGCGTGGCTTCCACGTCGTGAATCGGAAAGGCGAGGTGAAAGATACTATTATTCATCGAAATCTGTCCCTCACTGTCGGTTCTTGCTTACCGTCCCACCATCCTGCAGTCATATGTGGTGTGACATGCTCAATGACAAATCGACCATTCGGAGCAAGAACTAACGCCCCGGCAGCCCCCTGTACTCTTGTGACCAACCGCTTCAGAACCGCTCGCACAACGGTTGCCGGTGTCGTTCCGCAAGCTAAACGATCGCAGATTTCCTTTGCCACGGCAATCCGTATAATCCCCTCGCCCCATCCCGTCATCGACACTGCGCCTGTCTCATTATCCGCATACACCCCACAGCCGATGATCGGCGTGTCCCCGACTCGCCCAGGCAACATGCGATCGATCCCACCGGTCGAGGCACCGGCTGCGACCGTCCCGGTTCGATCGAGAGCGACGGCTCCAACTGTCCCATGCCGATCCCGCGCCGATCTCTTCCGCTTAAGCATCGCCCCATAGGACAACTGTCGAGGTATTGTCCCAAGCCGGTGGTGCTCCATCCTGTAATACCTGGCGAACTTCGTCGCCAAAGGCCCCACGAGCAACACATGATCTGTTTCTTCCATCACGAGGCGCGCTGCAGTGATCGGATGTACAATTCCTTCGATAGAAGCCACCGCCCCGGCTTGCAGGCTATCCCCTTCCATGATGGATGCATCCATCCGCTGCACGCCATCTAACTGGAGTCGCGATCCTTTCCCGGCATTGAAGAGGCCGCTGCCCTCCAGGACACGAATGGTGTGTTCAACGGCAATAAGCGACGAGCTGCCGCGATCCAGGAGATGATAGCCGACTTGCAAGGCGGCATGCAGGCAGGCGGCTTGTGGTGAGGTCATTGCGCGAGAGCCTGCGCCCCCGTGCGCGAGAATGATGGGACGGACAGTTTTCAATTCAAGAGCAGATCCCGGGTCTTCTGATAGACAGGATTTTGCATGCGTTCCAGATCGGACCGCACAAATCCAAGACCTGTCACGCAGAGTTCGAAGTTCTCGGATAATTTTTGAAACAAGGGCAAATTGGTTTCGGCATCATCGCGGCCTATTTGCGCCACGATCCCGTAGGACCGTTTGCCCGTTTTCACATAGTCCACAAGGAAGTCCTTGTGATAAATCGGGCCGGCCGTCTTGAGCCGACGAAGATACTCTGGAAAGAGTCCGGCCATGAACAGAGTGAAATCCCCAATGTGACGATGGACATCCCGTTCACGGTCCAGCGACTGGGCTTCGAGCATCACTTCCGATTCAAAAAGCAAATCGACGACGTTATCGACCGGCTGGTTCTGCCGATTTCTGATCTTATAGAGCTGATCCGTATGAGTGAAATCGACCAAGAGATTGGAGACGTACGATGTGACCTTGGCGTCAGGCCATCCAAGGTGTTCCGTGAAGCTCTTTTCGGTTAATGCGCCGAAGAGTTGCCGGAGCGGGTGTCGTGGTGGAACTTGAGTGCCCATCTCCACCTCCTGCGAAGGCCCGATGAGGCTTGAGCTCAGTATACCAGATCTCACCTACGAACCGGTTTCCATTCTTGTTGATCCTATCGGACCTCCGACAGCCGACCTTGAGTCCAAACTAGCGCCCTTCCCTGCTGTCTACCACGAACGTTACCGGCCCGTCGTTCACCAAGGTCAGTTGCATATGCGCAGCAAAGATACCGGTTTCAACCGACGTTCCGCCTGCCTGCAGATCAGCCGCCACCTGTTCATAGAGGCGCTTGGCTAGGTCAGGAGGAGCAGCGTCATCAAAGCTGGGGCGACGTCCGTTGTCAGTCCTGCCTAACAGAGTGAATTGAGAGACCAACAGGACAGCGCCACCTACATCCGTCAGCGATCGATTCATTTTCCCTTGTTCATCGGCGAAGATCCGGAGGCTCCGAATCTTCTCGACCACATATACTGTATCCGACTCATTATCTCCTTTCGCAACGCCCAACAAGACCATCAAACCATGGTGGATCCGGCCTACGACTTTACCATCAACCTCGACGGAAGCACGAGTGACGCGCTGAAGGACCACTCTCATCGCTTTGGTCATCCTCGCTGCAATTGAGACAATGTCCCTTCAAGAGCCAGCAATTTTCGTTTCATGGACAGCCCACCGGAGAACCCACCGAGCGATGCGTCGTGAGCCACGATCCGGTGACAGGGGATGACGATCGGAATTGGATTCGCACCAACCGCGTTGCCGACCGCTCGGGCGTAGTGCCTGCCTCCGACCCGTGAGGCAATCCATTGATATGAACGGAGTTTGCCGTAAGGCACCCGCAGTAACGTCCGCCATACTTGTCGTTGGAACGATGTTCCTTCCGAGAAATCGAGCGGCACATCAAAGGTATTCCGTTTCCCGGAAAGATAAGCGAGAAGCTGGTGGCGCGCCGTTTCCAGTCGCGCGGACTCTCCTTGTTGCAACGGTTCATCCGACTGTGCTCTGAGATCAAACTCGACAGCCCGCTTCGAGCGTTTCGGCAATACAATCGCTTGAATCCCTTTCCGGGACTCCACGATTCCCATCCAACCCCATGGCGAATGAAAGATCATTGCTCGCTGCATAGCTCGCTCCTTATTATCCCGTCAATCGATTCAACTTTCTACGCACCATCCCCCACACCACGCCGAGTTCCTCGGATCGAAACAACGTATGGACCGCGAGATATCCACCGACACTCAACCCGATAGCGGCGACAAGCATCGCGGATTTCGTGACCCATTCGGCAGGATGCCTCCATACCTGTGCCCCAGATGTCCACCAGCATGCGATCACCAGCGGAATACATGCGACCAGGACTCGAAGGGAAGACCGTCCCACCGCTCTCCAGTCAACTCCGCCTAGTCTACGGTTCAATACCGCCACCAGAATGATTCCGTTTACCATGGACGCCAGTGCCGTGGCGAGTGCCAACCCCGCCGTACCCAGAAAAGACATCAACGCCAGCGAGAAGAGGATATTCGCACCCAACGCGACCGCCGCCGAGATGGCTGGCGTCTTGGTATCTTGCAGTGAATAGAACGCCGTGACGATGATACGAACCCCTCCGAATGCCCACAAGCCGACGGCGTAGCAGAGGACCGCCAGCGCCGTTTCAGCAGTATCTTGAGCAGTGAATGTGCCATGCTCGAAAAAGAGATGCACGATCGGAGTGCGTAACAAGATTAACCCCACCATCGCCGGCACGATGATGAAGAGGATCATTCGCAGACCGAACCCGAGCGTGGTGCGCAGTTCCTCCAACGCGCCTCTGGCCGCTTGTGACGATAACGTCGGCAGAATCGCCGTCGCCAACGCGACCCCGAAGATGCCCAGTGGAAATTGGATCAGCCGCATGCCGTAAAACAGATAGGTCGGTCCGCCGGCGAAGAACGACGCCAACACCGTGCTTACCGTCAGATTGATCTGAGTCACGGACAGGCCGAGCAGCGTGGGTACCATCAGCATGCCGATCCGCCGCAGGCCCGGATGGCCAGGCTCGAATCGGAAGCCGAACAGCAATCCCCGCAGTTTCAGGCTGGGAAGCTGCATGGCGAACTGGGCCGCGCCTCCCGCCACCACGCCGATCGCCACCCCAATGATCGGTTCTTGCAGAAGCGGAGCCAGCCACACGGCGCCGACGATGATGAAGACATTCAGGAAAAGCGGCGAGAAGGCCGGTGCTGCAAAAGCTCGTACCGAGTTCAGAATGCCCATGGCTAACGCCGCCAAGCTGATGAACAGAAGGTAGGGAAACATGACGCGGGCGAGCAGCGTCGTGAGCGCGAGTTTTTCGGGATTGTCCTGAAATCCTGGCGCGAGCAACTGGACGAGCCAGGGAGCGGCCAAAATCCCGACCATCGTCACCAGCGTGACGATGGTCAAGAGCGTCGTGAAGACCGCACTGGCCAGTTCCCAGGCATCCTGGTTGCTCCGCGTCGTCCGATATTCCGTGTACACGGGAATGAAGGCCGACGACATCGACCCCTCGGCAAACAGCTCGCGGAGGAGGCTGGGGATGCGGAACGCGATGAAAAAGGCGTCCGCCGCCGGTGTCGCGCCGAACAATCTGGCCAACACCATGTCGCGGATGAAGCCGAGGATACGACTGGAAAACGTGGCGACGCCGATCACCCCAGCCGCTTTGACGACTGATTGATTCTCGTCCTGCAGCTTGGTTGGAGCACCGGCCGAGACGGTGGGCTCTGACATGGACCGGATTCTAGCGGAACGATCGCAGGCCGTCTATCGATGCGGCGATTTCATTGCGCTACTCTGCTAGGCACAAAAGGCATTTGTCGTAACGGGCTTCGGCTTCTCTTGACCGGAACCCTCGAAATAGACGCCCATATCAAATTCCATTGCGATCCTGATCGAGGTCAAGGACTTCGATAAGGACCTCGTGAATCCGTACCATGAGTGTGGCTGAGAGTTTGGTCAAAGGGCCTTCGACCAAGCGGCGATTGTCGATTGCGCGTAGTTGATCGATCAGTAAATCGGAGGTGCGGCGAAGACGTCCGGCGGCGGGGACACGAATACGCAAAGGTTCAGCACCCTCAATCAGCACAGTCGTCAACGGAACGACGAGTGTGGAGGGATGTTGCGCGTCAAGCAATGCTTGGGCCTGGACGATCAGAACCGGTCGTGTCTTGCCCGGCTCAGTCCCACGTTTCGGATCAAGATCAGCCAGCCACACTTCTCCTCGGTTAAGCATCGGGGGTCTGTTCGACGGCGGCAAACTCGCGATTGACGCGGAGGCTTTCCTTGCGCACTTTCTTTGAGGCTTCGGCCAAACGTCGCGCCCGGAGTATTGTCTGCGTCTGTCGATTCATGCGCTCGATCGCTCGGCGGATATAGGCGGCTCGGGATAGATGAAGGGTATCCGCGCAACGACGACTGGCCTCCAAAACGTCTTCCGGTAGTTTTAGCAAGATGGCTCCCATCGGTTCCTCCGTGCATATCTTATTGTGATATGCGTACATGATATCTCAATACAGCACACCAACGCAAACGCATAGGTGTTACAAAGGTAATGCTATTCATCCATACTTTAACGGAGGACAAAGGCAATGGAACCACAGCAGAACATCGAGATGTTCGAATTGGAATCAGACGAACCAAAGCTTTTGCTGATTGGAGATCCAAACAGTGGAGCTGAGTCTGACGAGATCGATGTCGTTTTTGTGCACGGATGGTTGGGAAGCGTGAACGGCACCTGGACTTGGGAAGGCAAGGATAACAAGGAGGAGTTCTATTGGCCACTCGAGCTTTGGAATGACTTGAACACTAAAGTATGTGCAGCACGAGTGTGGGTCCTTGGTTACAACGTTCATCTTAGGTAAAATAACTTGCCAAAGTTTGCTCGGAGGTTTCTCAACCGATTCCTGCCAAAGGTCGAGGAGGCATTGCGTGGCGAACAAACTGATATTCAGTTGAGTTTGAAACAACGAGCAGAATTCCTGTGCCAAGGTCTCCTCGAAGGGGATGATCGTCTTGGAGATCGCCCGATTGTATTTGTGGCCCACAGCCTGGGTGGCCTAATGGTCAAGGCGATGCTGGAACGCGAGTGGATAAGCCGAGGTGACAAGAGCAGGATCTTGAGCCAGACCAAAGCGGTGGTCTTCCTCGGTACTCCCCATAGTGGATCGTCACTTGCAAACCTGGCGGAAACGTTAGCCCAGGGCGCAATAAGTGGAACGGGGATGCTTGGCATGGCGCTGGCAAATTCCCTTGGATCTCCAATGTCGATTCCTGGTGACTCAGTAGGTAATAAATTGGCCAAGTGGATTTTGGGGCCGAGCGCAACGACGGAATCACTTAAAGACGACAACCCTGAGCTGTTCGATCTCATGAAATCTTACCGAGCTATTTCTCGTGAACGGTCAATAGAGACCCTATCCTACTTCGAAACCATGAACTACATGGGCGTCGCGATTGTCGTGAGCCAATCTAGCGCCGATCCGGGTCTTGTGGATGCAGCGCTGTATTCTCAGTTCGATATCGACAAGCTGGTCCTCATCGCATGGCGGAAATATCGCTTGGAACAGGCACTTCTGGATGACGACGGCATTACACGTGGCCGCATTGACGATCTGGTCGCAAAGATTCGGACGATGGCGGAAGTTTCCTTACTGGCAGGATTATCATCCAATCGTCGGCAATGAGCCTAGGGTATTTCTATCCTCCGAATCATTGGATGTGCGAGCTCGGCGCCTTGACGTGACGAGGCAGTCCCTCATCACAATGTGGATTGCCGAGCGATTAAAAGAGAGGTAAAGAAAGCAAGTTGACTTCTTGTGGAGCCAGGCCCCTAGCGCGTGTTGGAGTTTCGCGCCAGGAGACCCGTTGTTCGATCGATCACGCCGCAAGTCGAACAGGCGGCCGGTTGGTCATGGTTCCGACGTTCGGTCCCACGTCACGTAATACCTCAACTTTGGCCTGAGGCTTCATCTCCAACGTCCCATTGAACACCACTCCTTCTTCCATCGAAAGCACCGGTGTGGTCAGGCTGCCTTGAACAACGGCCGGAGCACGGAGGATAATTTGGTTCTTTGCTAGGATATCGCCTGTGATCGTTCCGTGGCATACCACAGTTCCAGCAGAGACCTTGGCCTTGAGCACCGCATCAGGGCCGACGAGTAGGCCGCCATCGGTATAGATTTCGCCGTCCAGGGATCCATCAATCCGTACTGTGCCGGAATAGGTGATGATCCCCTTGAACTCGACATCTTTGCCGACGAAGGCGACCTCGTCCGGAAGGGTCGAGCCGTTCTTTGATGGACTGCGCCTGTCCTCCACCCATCGCTCCCGTGCCCGTTCTCCTGCCGTCTGTTCTCCTTCTCCCCGTTCTCCCTCTCCTCCTTCCCCATCTTCCTGCTTCCACATAATGACGCTCCCTCCTTGTCCGTATTATCTCGCCATACAAAGATCGACCCTGCCGATCAGTCCCGCCCGACCTCTTATCTATCGGTCGGAAACGATATTTTATTGAGCGCTCAAGATATGAAGGGGATTCCTCAGGGTTCCTGTACCAGGACATTCGGCAATTCATCGGGATTGTCGCCAGGACGACCAGGACAAACCTCCGCAAGGAGCATGCCGCACGTATCGATGCTCTGGCACAACCCGCCGACGATATCACCCGTTTTCAATCGGTCGAAAGCAGCTTGGGCGACCTGGGACCACCGTTCTATCGAGACCCGTCGAAACAAACATTGATCCGGAAGCACGTAGATCTGATGCTCTAAGAGGGACACCATGATCAGCACACCGGTACGCTCACGAGTCTGGGAGACGGCATGCTGTGTGAAAGCACGTTCAGCCTTGAGCTTCACCTTGCCCTGCATCCGATCGGTCGATGTGAGCAGGCGAATAATAGGGACAAAGGTGCCAAGCCAGACTCCTCCACCATAAGCCAGGATTGTCGCCAGTACCAGCCAAGCCGCATTGGAGGCATGCCAGCCCCATGGCAGCCACAGAAGTTCAGTGGTCAGGAAGATCGTAAGTATCGACAGCGCGAGGGCTAATCCGGCGCGATGTTGCGCATCGCGATAGAGACCGGATCGGCTGACGATCATTGGGACGATCTCCGCATTCGTGCGTTGTTCCGCGGCATGCACAGCCAGCCTGATTCGCTCCCGTTCCTCGGCTGTGAGTCGCAGCCCTTTACCAGTTTCCACTGGCCCCACCTCCTCCGAAATCGCCTCCGCCACCACTGAACCCAGCTCCACCACCAAATGAACCTCCGCCCCACCCTCCGCCGCGGCTACTGTACCAAAGCCAATCATCCATACCGCTGGACCGACTTCTCCTTCCCCCGGTACCAGAGGCGCTAATCGCCAGCAGGAGAAGCAAGGTGATACCGCTTGCCACGAGTGCCGGGGCTACCCAGGGTGCCAGCAGGGTGGTGATCCCTGCCCCAGCGACCGGCCCGATGAATCGATGGAGGTTCATGAACAGGAGTCCAACGAGTAGTCCGACAATGACGGCGACTACGACCTGCCCAATAATATCGCTTTCCTCCTGAGGCACTGCCTTCTCGGACGCCTGATAGGTTCCTTCAATGGTTTTTACGATTGCGTTGATGCCTCCAGTCACCCCACCGGGCATATCACCGGCACGAAACCGAGGAACAATTTCATTCCTGATGATTTGAGCCGAGCGAATGTCGGTCAGGACTCCTTCTAATCCGTATCCGACTTCGATGCGAACTTTTCGCTCCTTAATCGCCACAAGCAACAGAATGCCATTGTCAGTACCTTTTTGACCGAGTTTCCAGGTCGTCGCAACACGATGAGAGAATTCTTCGAGGGGTTCGCCTTCGAGGGAGGGAACTATCAGGACAGCCACCTGATTGCTCGACTGAGTTTCGTGCGCCGCCAGTTGCGCCGTCAGCGACTCAGCCGTGGAATTCGGCAAGACATGGGCGAGATCGACGATCTGCCCTATCAACGGCGGAACATCAAGTGCCGCGGCAGATGTGGTGAGGAAGAGGGTTGCGGCTGCCAGACAGCAGCAGAACGCGAGGCGGCTTATTCCGAATACTTCCAACCTTCACCTCAACCTCGATTCAGAACTTCACTTCGGGTGGCTTCGCCACGGCTTTCTCATCGGCGACCGTAAAGTTGGGGCGCTCTTCCAGGTGCAGCAGCAGCTTCGCTGTGAGGTTGGTCGGGAAAAATCGGACCATCTTGTTATATTCCGCCACTCGGTCGATATACCGTTTACGCGCTACGGTGATCCGGTTCTCTGTCCCCTCCAGCTGGCTTTGGAGGTCCCTGAAATTTTGATCGGCTTTCAGGTTGGGGTAATTTTCGGCAATGGCGATCAGCCGGCCTAGCGCCGATGTCAGACCGGCTTGGGCCTTTTGAAATGTCTCGAATGCGGCTGCATCTTTGAGTACCTCAGGCGTCATCTGCATCCCCGTCGCCTTGGCTCTGGCGTTCACAACACCTTCAAGGGTCTCTTTTTCGTGAGCTGCGTACCCCTTGACCGTCGCAACAAGGTTCGGAATGAGATCGGCACGGCGCTGGTATTGATTGATCACTTCGCTCCACGCAGCCTTCGTATCTTCGTCCAAGCCTTGAAGATCGTTGTAACCACAACCGGACACAGACAATACACCGGTCATCGCTATGGTGATCACCGTCTTTTGCCGCCAAGTACGCCCCATCAGTTCCTCCTTCAGCAGTCGAGCAGAACGCAGTGTCCCAAGATCTCACGATCATGCTACCATGGGCATAATCATTAAGATATGTCGGTCAAGAGGGCCTATGCCACGGGAGCAGTCGATTCATAAACCTGGTGGGTTTCAAGTACGACACCGCACACTCGGCATCTATCAAGGCAGTGCGATCGATCTCGCGTTCTGGCACCCGTCGTCAGGCATGCCCGAACATGGGCTCTGTCGGTTTTCGACAAGAGACAAGGCACAAGCGTTGATCGATGTGCTCTCCTCTTCCGCCTGCAGGGAACCGATGGATCGCAACGATCTGACGATCGAGCCGTTCGATGTCACCGAACATGACCGTTTGATCACTGAACATCCGCTTCCGTCTGCCTGGGAGACACCTACCTAGGCTGAGAGATCATGACTAGCCGGTGACTGTCGGCTCGGCGGCCTTGGAGAGGACGCTGGAGGTGGATCCCGAATGGGATTGGATGAAAGTCAGAAGGCGTTTGTTCTCTTGGGCCTTGCGGAGAAACTTAAAGGCGATACCTCGCGCACTCACTGACCGCACCATGGCTGCTACTTCGACGGGAGCTTCATCTTCGGCGATAACGATCTCCAGGTAAAAAATATCGTCAACACGCACCTGAGTCTCGCTCTTGATGATGCACCCGCCCAACGAGAGGTCCAGCACCGTGCCCTCGCCCCTCACTTTTCCCCCGGAGAACGACAGGCACAGACGAACAGGGATACGGAGGTGTTCCCGGCGCTCGATTGGGTGAGAGGATCCCGCCGCGCTCACGCGACGCGCGAGGAAACGATGGCAACAATGTCGGCACTGGAACGGAACAATCCGAATCAGCGCCGCAACCAGTTCACGTGGAGTCTGCGGCCATGCCTGCAATGCACCGTGCTTGTGACACCGCGGACAAGCCACCTGGCGGCTCATTCGACGTGAATCTCCCCCATATCCAGCCTCACAACCAATCTATGACCGCACTATAAAGGCCTTTCCCCCACAGTCAAGATGATTGCCATCCGGCGCAGATCAGCCTCCACCAACCTTTTACACCAGGGAGAGGTCGGGGGCTGACGCTCGGCATCGCGCTTGGTTACGAATCAAAAGGAGAGAAGACCGCGCCGTCACCCTGTCCGCTAAGTGGACTCTGCATGAGGAGATTCCGGCTCAGCGGGAAGACCCGATTCGACGACTCCGGCTCGGAGATATTCGCGATTGAGAGTGGCGATGAAACGGACGCTGATGCGTTTCGGACAGACGGCTTCACACTCATTTTGATTGCTGCAAGCCCCGAATCCTTCACGATCTACGGCTTCCAACATCGCTTTCACCCGATGGGTACGCTCGGGCTTCCCTTGCGGCAAGAGCGCCAAATGAGACACCTTGGCCCCCACAAACAACGCGGGCGAGGCATTCTTGCAAGCTGCCACACAGGCTCCACAACCGATGCAAGACGCGGCATCCACCGCTCCACCGGTATGGACGGAGATGTACCCCCCGGCTTGCATGATTCGATCCAACGCTCGGCGATCCACCACCAGATCCTTAATGATGGGAAACGCTCGTGCGCGCCACGGCTCGATGGTGATGACGGCTCCGTCGGGCAACCGCCGCATGTACAACTGACAGGTGGTCATGCCGCGGTCCGGGCCATGCGGATGCCATTGATCACCAGCGAGCAACTTCCACAAATACCTTCGCGGCAATCCTGCTCGAAGGCCACCGGCTCTTCACCCTTGGCAATCAATCCCTGATTCACGCTGTCGAGCATTTCCAAGAACGACATGCCGGAGCTCACGTCGCAAGCCTCATACGTCACAAACCAGCCCCGCTCGTCCGGCCCCTTCTGCCGCCAAATGTTCAACGTGAATTTCATGATGTGGATTGCTGATCACTGATAACTTCTCGTTGTCGGATGTACAAACTCGAAAGCCAGGGACTCCTTGTGGAGGACGGGCGATGTGCTCTCTCGGTACTCCCATGCTGCCACGTGCGAGAAGCGGCTGTCGTCACGTTGCGGCTCGCCATCGTCCGTCTGATACTCCTCTCGGAAGTGCGCTCCGCATGCCTCTTCCCGATGCAATGCATCGTGACAAAGCAGCTCGGCGAATTTGAGATAGTCCGCCACTCGCCCCGCATACTCCAACTCTTGGTTGAAGGCCTCTCCTGATCCCGGAACCATCACATCCCGCCAAAATTCTTCCCGTAGTGCAGGAATCGACGTCAGTGCCAATTTGAGCCCTTCTTCATTGCGAGACATGCCGCAGTGATCCCACAACAGTTTGCCGACTTCACGGTGGAATGATGCAGCCGTTTGACTTCCCCTGACATTCAGCAGGCGACTGATCCGATTCGTCACGCGCTGAAGTGCCGCGCGAGATTCCTTGTGATCTTGCCCAATCAACGAGAGCTTCGCCCTCGCCAAATAATGACCGATCGTATAAGGCAGGATGAAATAGCCATCGGCAAGCCCTTGCATGAGAGAGCTGGCTCCGAGCCGGTTGGCCCCGTGATCCACGAAATTCGCTTCGCCGACGACGAAGAGTCCCGAGATGGCACTCATGAGATTGTAATCCACCCAGAGCCCTCCCATCGTATAGTGCGGCGCCGGGTAAATTCGCATGGGTGCGTGGTAGGCATCTTCCCCCGTGATCCGCTGATAGATGTCGAAGAGATTTCCGTAACGTTCGCGAACCACCTCGATCCCCTGCTGTTCAATCACATCGGCAAAATCCAGGTACACGCCATAACCGCCTGGCCCGACGCCACGGCCTTCGTCGCACACGGCCTTCACGGCGCGGGATGCGATATCTCGTGGTGCGAGATTGCCGAAACGTGGGTATCGGCGCTCTAGAAAGTAGTCGCGTTCTGCAGCCGGAATGTCACCCGGAGAGCGGTGATCCGCCGACATCTTCGGTACCCACAGCCGCCCGTCGTTCCGAAGCGATTCGGACATCAGGGTCAACTTGGCCTGATGAGCGTCCCCCGGGGGAATCGCCGTGGGGTGGATCTGCGTAAAGCAAGGATTCGCGAATGCAGCCCCCTGACCTGAGCGAGCCGATACACATTGGCCTCGCGAGAACGGAAGTCTCCACCTTTGATCATGTCATAAAACAGTCGGCCTACACTGTCTCCGTCGTCTTGGTAATTTTTTGCCGCGTTGATCCCCCCTGTGCCGCAATACTGTGGGCGCGGCGCGACTATCGTGAAAACAAAAACACTCGACCTGATAACCGAGTTGCCCCAATGTCGAAGCCGCGCTGGCTCTCGCAAGGCCGGCGACGGCGATGACCGTGATTTTCCCTTTGTTATTCGGACTCACCAATTTTTCGCTGAACCGTCGCCGGTCCCATTTGGTTTCCAGTGAGCCGGGAGGAATTTTCGGATCAAGTTTCATCATCCGCGTACGATCCCCAAGAAGATGGCTAGAATGATGGCGACGTTGCCGAGAACGACCAACAGCGCAACCGTGGGACCAGCGGCCTTGAAGAGTCGGTTGAATGCGGCATGTTCCAGCCCCAATGTCTGTAAACTGCTGGTGACGGCATGGTTCAGATGCAAGCCCAGCCCCAGCTGACCCGCCCAGTAGAGCGCCACGATGGATGGATTCTGAAAGGCATGGACGATCTTCCCATAAACATCACGATGTCCTTCGGCGTCGAGGCGATCGGCAGAAGAGGGATCGATGACGTCGGCCGTCAGATGCAACAGGTGGAAGATGATGAAGAGCAAGAGCACAATGCCGGAGGCGGCCATTGTGCGGGACGCAAAAGAGGCTTGGCGATACTCGCGGACCGCATACGCGACCGGGCGAGCACGACGATTTCGCAAGGTCAACCGGATCGCCAGTACGATATGGAGAACCGCAAGGCTCAGTAACCCGATCCGGGCTGTCCAGAGGAGGATCGGCATGTCTCGGAGAAGCGCCGCATAGGCATTGAGCGCAAGGGGTCCTTCGAATACCTGAAGATTTCCCGACATGTGAAAAATAACATAGATCACGAGCCCCAGCCCGCTCAGAGCCATCAGGTCGAACGCCGTGACACAGTTCCGCCCACCCGTTTACCCGATGGGCAACATCCTGTTAAAATAGTTATTTGTACTTAATATTATGCTTACGTATAAGATCACAAGGCTGCGATGGCTTGGGTCGGGGCCGATCGCTTCCACTATTTTCCCACGGTGTTGACACCGTTCGCCCGGTACCCGGTGTCACGTCCCTGACTCTGGTGCAACTCAAGTCACGAGAACCTACATTCATCTTGCTGAGCCTTTTCTTGAAGAACACAGTTGTGCTTTTTAGGATACAGGTATATTTTTACCTATTCATTGTATTTAATAGCAATATCAAATAGTTACGATTGTCACGTTTAGGCACACTGATTGCTTTGATAAAATGCGGCTGGCTGTGTTTAAGCATTTGATCGGATATATGAGGGAGGGTTTGTGCGCAATCAACAAACTTTGGCATCTGCGGTAACCTGTTCTGGCGTGGGACTCCATTCCGGTCAGTCGGCATCGATTACGCTGCGGCCGGCTCCTCCTGACACCGGTGTGGTTTTCGTCAATCGCAAAACGGACGTTGATACGTATCTTTCCGCCTCTATTGAACATCGCCTCCCGACCGAATTATGCACGGCCCTCAGCGGCAATGGCTTCCAGGTTCAGACCATCGAGCATCTGCTATCGGCGCTGTCCGGCCTTCATATCGATAATGCTTTCATCGATGTAACGGCAAGCGAAGTTCCGGTCATGGATGGAAGCGCCGCACCGTTTGTCCGAATGATTCAATCCGTCGGTATCGTCTCCCAAGAGCGGAAGCAGCCATTTCTTAAAATCATGGCCCCGATTGAAGTGCGCGAAGGAGCGAAGTGTGTTCGGATCGAACCGTCCTCCACCTCGAAAATCACCTACTCCATCCATTATGAGCATCCTCTGATCAAGACACAGACCTATGCGTATGATTGCTCCGCCAGCGCGTTTGAGAATGAGATTGCCGAGGCCAGGACATTTGGGTTTCTGTACGAAGTCCAAGCATTATGGGCTCGAGGGCTCGGCAAAGGAGGAACACTCGACAACACGGTTGTGCTGTCGAGTGATGGGGTCATCAATGATTCCGGTCTCCGATTCGATGACGAGTTTGTCCGTCACAAGATTCTTGATCTGATCGGTGACTTTTCCCTTATGGGAATGCCCTTCATCGGCCACATTGTCGCAGACCGGTCAGGGCATGCACTCCACACTCGGTTGGTTCAACAAATCCTGACGCAGCCGGAGAAGTGGGTGATTTTGAATGCGGACTCTTCAGGAGAAAGCAAGCGGTCGGTCACGCACGCGCTTCATCTT
Organism: Nitrospira sp.; assembly: GCA_029194675.1. NCBI lineage: Bacteria > Pseudomonadati > Nitrospirota > Nitrospiria > Nitrospirales > Nitrospiraceae > Nitrospira > Nitrospira sp. Next base: position 1,463,453 of record JARFXP010000001.1, read on the forward strand.
CAGCCGGCCGTTGCGCTTCAGGCCTCTTAGTTTATAACGGGTTCTCTGTCTCCTGCTGTGGTCGTTCTAGGTGGGACGGTCTTCTAATTCCAGAACATCGCAGTATGGTACGCCGGGGGTAAGTGGCCTTACCCCCGGCGTATCAATCATAGCGGGGATTACTTCTTCTTCTTCTTCGCTGCCTTTTTCGTTGCCAAGATTCTCACCCCCCTTCGCACTGTCGAGTTAAGCCCGTTGACTCACCGCTACACGGCTTGAATCAGCATATCGTCCAAGGCTTCGAACGTATTTGGACCGACCTTTCTGAACCGCTTGTCACGCTTGAGCGACGTCGCGATCGACGTGAGCGGCGTTTTCCCTTTGATCTGCAACCCGCCTTCGATCAAACGCTGCACCAGCTCTTTTGCGTGCATCGCACGATTCGATTCTCGGAGAATTTCATAGGCTGCTTGAGGGACGCTTTTCCCCACATACTTACTCCGTCCAAGAAGAATCTCCCGCGATTGATCGGTAACGTCCATAACCGGCGCAGGCCGGATCCCCTTGGGATCATCCGTTGTAATGATCTGGTTGGAGAGACTGGCCAGCTTGGCCTTGTCGGCTTCGACACGATAGAGGGTTTCAGCAAGCTCCAGATATTTCTTAATGGTGGCGATTTCGTCATCGAGTCGGCGACGCTTCTTCTCTAGTTCATGGAACCGACTCTTATACGCGTTAATCCGTTGCTCCAGACCAACGAGAATGTCTGTTAATTCCTCCACAATGCCCTCACATAAAGCATGCTTGCTTTATAGCATTGCTTATAGACTCTGTCAAGATATATTATTCTAATCATACATTTGGTCTGGTATTTGACATGTTGCAGGCAAGTAATCCTTTTCTAGGCCATGTTGATAAGCCTTGTACCGGTACAAGACTCATGATTTTCTCAATTTGACCTGTCGGTCATGCTACATTCAGACGGTGCCGATTCCTCACGAACCAATCTCGTATGAGACTCTCCTCGAAGCAGCGGTCGCCGCCAGCCAAGAAGCTGGAGCCCTGCTGCTTGAATATGCCGCAGCCGGTTTTCACATCGAGTATAAGAACCCGATCAATCTAGTCACTGACGCAGACCATGCTGCCGAGCAGTGCGTCATCGACCGCCTCAAGGCCCTTTTCCCTGCCCATCGGTTCTTGGCCGAAGAGCAGGGTCGTCTTGAGGAGACACAGTCGCCCTATTTGTGGATCATCGATCCGCTGGATGGGACAACCAATTTTGCGCATGGCTATCCAGCCTACTGCGTTTCCATCGGCCTCGAGTACGAGGGGCGCTGTGTGCTTGGCGCGATCTTCGATCCCTCACGGAATGAACTGTTCACGGCCATTGAGCATCGAGGTGCGCGGTTGAACGGTCGCCCCATCCATGTGTCACGCACGATGACCCTCGACCGCAGCCTATTGGTGACGGGCTTTGCTTACGACATCAGAGAAACACCGCGCAATAACCTCGATCATTTTTCCAGTTTTGCCCTCAAGGCGCAGGGACTCAGGCGAACGGGATCCGCAGCATTGGACCTCTGTTATGTGGCGGCAGGACGCTTCGATGGGTTCTGGGAAGTCCGGCTCAATCCATGGGATATGGCGGCTGGGTCGGTGATCGTGCGGGAGGCCGGCGGACGGCTGAGCAATTTCAGCGGAAAAGACCTTTCAATTTATGGTCAGGAACTCGTGGCAACCAACGGACAGATTCACGAGGCAATGCTCGCAGTCCTCAACCAAGAGAACCCTTGATATATACGATGGCTCCGAATACAGTATGCTGCATGAACGATTTGCCCTGAGGGTTGCCTATGGCACGCACGGTCCCTCCTTCTGAACAAGCAGACAAGACTGCTTCCGGCGACAACACTCCCGATCCGACCTGGGACGTGGAACTGCTCCGCGTGCTGGTCAGCCGCAAAGGAACACAGGTCGAGGCCCAATGGGCGATCCATCCACAGTTGAAGCAAGACTTGCTGCCCAATGAATGGCAAGAAGTGATGGACCTCATGGCGAAAGCCACCGACATCGTCGGTGATCGCTTTTCCAAAGCCCTGGCTGAAGCCGACCCCATGCCTCTCGGCAATGCCTGATTGCTCCACCGCTCTATCCTTTTTTTCTCAACATCATTGAATCGATAGGGGAGGTTCCGATGGACTCGTATTATCACACGCATGATCTCGAAAAATTTTCCGATATCGGGAAAGGCAACAAGGCACTGTGGGAAAAGTTTGCGGCATATTACAATGCGGTCTTCGCGGAAGGAGCGTTGACCGAGCGAGAGAAGGCGCTCATTGCGCTCGCCGTCGCTCATACCGTGCAATGCCCCTACTGCATCGATGCCTACACCCAGGCGTCTCTGGAAAAAGGATCGAATGTCGAAGAGATGACCGAAGCGGTCCATGTCGCCTGTGCCATCCGCGGCGGAGCCTCACTCATCCATGGCGTGCAGATGCGAAACGTGGCAGAGAAGCTATCAATGTAGGCGAACATCCGAAGTTCGTTCGTGGTGAGATCGTGAGGCGTTCCCCAAATCCGTTCATGGTAAGCCCTTGATTGACTCAGGGCGAACGGAGTAATGCAGGGGATTAGGGGACGCAACATCGGGTTTCGTTGATCTCGCGGCCTGAACTACACCAAGACCAGGCGAAAAGGGAAAAAGCTCACGTGTAAAGGCTACTTCGGAGCGTCCTGGGCACAGCGAAACCCGATATTGTCGTGCCGAAACGTGGGGGAGAGCTTGAGCCGGTCCCCGGAGCGAACGTAGACCGGAGTAGAGTCCCAGGCCCCACCGCGGAGCACGCGTTTTTCACCACTCGAAGGGCCTGTCGGATTGCTCTCCGGGCTCTTGCTGTAGTAACTTTCGTCGTACCAGTCCGCCACCCATTCCCACACGCTACCGGCCATATCGTAGACATCGTAGGGACTTTTCCCTCCTTCAAACGACCCGACGTCGGTCAGTACCTCATAGATGTTAAAATCACAACAGTGGTCGAAATTTGCCCGTTGTTGACTGGGTTCCGTATTCCCCCATGGATACAGACGTTGGTCCGTCCCTCGTGCAGCCTTCTCCCACTCAGCTTCGGTGGGTAGACGTCTCCCAGCCCAGACACAGTAGGCAGTTGCATCATTCCAGTCCACCCCAATCACAGGCTTGTTTCCATACCTCTGTGGAATCTGGTCCGACCAGTACTTTGGCGCTGGTCGTTTGGTCTCCTGAAGGAATCTGGCGTAGCGGGCGGTGGTGACCTCATATTGGTCGATATAGAAGGCATCCAGATGCACCGTATGGGCCATCCGCTCATCCTTGGCTGCCATCTGGTCATCCTGGCGCGCCCCCATCATGAACTCCCCAGACGGCACCAGGACCATCGGCGCGGGCGCAAGGTCCGGCGTAATCCCCTCGCTCTGGGTTGATGAATTCCTCGGGATAATAGGGGAAGAGACAGGTGACAAGATCCATTGCCCCACAAACGCTCCCACGACCACAAGCAAGCCCGCTCCGATAATGAGGTAGGGTGGTGACTGCTTTGATTGTGCCGCCCTAGTCGATGCACCAGGCTGGTCCTCATCTGATTCCGACCGTGGATCGGCTTCTGGACCTTCTGTTGTGTTCTCAGGAGAGAAGGGCACTTCCGGCTCGCCTACGTTATCCAGCGACTGCTGCGTATCAGTACTGGCGCCTGTGGGGGGTGGCTGGCCGTTCACGAAAGAAGGTTGTTGACCCTCAGCATTCCTGATGCCCCCTCGTTCGTTCATGGCAGGAAGTTATGTTGCCGGCTAACCGGCAGCGGATCGGAACGGTTCGAATTCCCGATCGGCTTTGGCCGCCAGGTAGAAGTCGCTCTCGGTCAGGCCATTGATCTTATGTGTCCAGATCTCTACCTTGGTTTTTCCCCAGGCCAGATAGAGATCAGGATGATGGCCCTCTGCCTCTGCCACCGCGCCAACCTTGTTCACGAAGGCCAGGGCCTGCGCGAAATCCTTGAACGTATACAACCGCTCAAGGTGTCCTTGCCCGTTTAGAGACCAGCCTGCGCCAAGTTCCTTCAAGAAAGCCTGAGTTCGATCATTCGATAGCGGCGGCACCCCGCCACGACAGGGAATACATTTATTATCGGCAAGACCCATAACGACCTCCTTGTCTCCGAAGTCAAAAAGATATTCTAAAGGGGCCTTGAGAGGAAGGGCAAGGTGGAGAAAGCTTATCGTTCCTTCGCGAGATCTTGTACACAGCGAAAGCCTCTGCCGGGCGCTCCCTCGTCCGCGCTTGCGTACATGCGCACCTGATAGTCAACGTCTCCGAAGACTTTCTGAATATTGAGTGCCCGAAGGCTGCCTCGTACGACCTTGCGCGTCGGGTCCTGCGGTTCACCGGAGCTGAATCTGGATTCTTGATACGTATTGGCCGTCCATTCGTATACCCGATCGTTGAGGATTCGGCCCTGCGTGTCACGCGCCGCCTTTTCCCACTCGTCCTCGGTCGGTAGCCGCTTGTCGGCCCATTGGCAAAACGCGACCGCGTCGTGCCACGAGACATCTTCCACCGGCTCCTCGGGTTTGAGCGATGCCGCGTGCTCCTCCAGCCCAGCAAGGGGAATCACACCTGTGGTCTCTACGAACCGGAGATAGCGCGCATTGCTGACTAACGTTGCCTCGACATAGAGATTGTCCCGAAGGTACACGGATCGCGCAGGGCCTTGAACTTCTTCCACAGTTCCCCCGCCATACACGCCTACAATCTTGGTCGGGATGCGCCCAGACCGAATCAGCACCATTGGGACGCCATCTGCCCCGATTATTTCTTGCGCCACCATCGATTCGCTCGCACGCGCCTCAATCCGCCATCCACGGAGAGCAACAGCAAGAATCGACGCAGGCACGGCATACCCCTGCCGACCTCTGGTATCGCTCACGACGCCGATCACCTGCCCGTTCAGCAAGAGCGGGCCACCGGAGTGGCCTTCCTCAACCAAAGCCTGAAACGCGAGGGTCGGCCCGTTCATCCCACTCAGAGTCCCCGTCGAGACAGTCCAAGGCGGTAACGTTCGGGGAAAGCCGATAAATGTGAGCGCCTCGCCACCGACCATCTTCGTAGTTATGTCGAGCGGTAAGGCCAGCACGCCATCGGGAATCGGCCCGACCACTCGCAACGCCGCAAGCCCGTGCTGATCTCCACCTTGAATCCCGACGACCTGGGCCACGAGCGGTTGCTGAGGGTTATGGAAAAACGTCACGATGGGCTTGGGGTCTCCCTCAATCACGTGTGCCGCTGTGACGATGTAGGTAACATCCTTATCCACTCGTACAACAACCCCTGTCCCAACCTTGGGCTGTTGCCCCTCGCCCTGTGCGGTGATCTTCACCACGCCACGTTTGAGGTGTTCACTACCTTGCGCCCAGAGATCATGCGGAACGAATAAAGTGGAGAACAGACAGAAAGCTGTCGTGAGGAAGACAACTCTTGCGACAAGAACGCCGCTGGCGGACTTTTTCAACATCCTGCTACTGTCGTTCCAGCGCAAAAGACCCGGCGTTGCCATTGTTGCAAGTCACCGTACCCTGGATGGTTTTCCCGCCAGCGGCGACCTCCGAGGTAAAATCGCAAGCCATGCCCTGGTAGACCTGCGACGCCAGGCGTCCGGCGAAGATATTCCCTTGCACCTGGCCTTGCATCACGCCGGCATCGCCCTGATTGTCGGCATAGGTGCCGTTGACCTGGTCGCCGGTTTGTTGATAGGTCGTCTGAATGACGGATGTGCCTCCCAAGAGGGTCATCGTAAGGCCCTGATACGTTCCAGACACCAGACTTCTCGCCATCGGCTGGTCCACGACCGGCGCCGGTTGTTCTTCACTTGATCGTGTCGGCGGCTGCCTCGCTTCCTCCGTGAGCCGCACGCCCCACCCATCCAAGGCAAAGCGTGCCACCAGGGCTGGTACGGCGGTGTTAAATTTGGCGCCCACCTCCGTCACAATGCCCACCACTTTGTTCTGGAACAAGACCGGCCCGCCTGAATTGCCGTCATCAGCCGTGCCGGAAAAGGAGAGCGCGGTGCCCCGTCGGCCGGAAAGGGTTCCCGTCGTCACCGTCCACATGGACCCTTCCGCGCGCGGGAAGCCGATCAAGGTGATGGGTTCGCCGCCGCTGAGAGTCGCCGTTTGGTCGAGATGCAGAGCCGCGAGATCGGAGGGAACCTTTCCTTCGACCAAGAGGGCAGCCAGTCCAGACGGGTTTCCTCCTTCTAGCCCAAGCACGCGAGCGCGGTACGAGCGGTGCGGGGCGGCGTAGAAAAACACATTCGGGTGTTGGTCGCCTTCGATGACATGTGAAGCCGTCACGATATAGACATGGTCTTCATCCAGCTTCACGACGACTCCGGAGCCGACTCGATTCTTGCCTTCCACTTGCGCCGTGATTTTCACCACGCCTTTCTTGACCTGTGCAATGTCCTGGGCCTGGAGCGAACCGGGGGATAGGATTGCCAGGGGCAGCAGCAACAGAAGCAAGAAGAGGGCAATCCACAGCCACGGTGGATCAAGAAAGATTGAGGACTGCTTTTTCCTAAGAACGTTCACGGGCAGGGTTTCCGCCTTACTATCACGATATGACAGGTGGCCATTTTCATGTTACCCTTGGTCCCGTATTTGGAGGAAGCCATGGTGTCGCAGCAACAAATTGACCAAGCAGTCCGCATTCTCACACAGGCGGCCCGGCCGGTGAAAATCATTCTGTTCGGTTCCCACGCACGCGGTGACGCGGGGCACGATTCAGATGTCGATTTCCTTGTGGTGGAGTCAGCCCTCCCAAATAGGCGTTCCGAAATGGTCCGATTGCGCAACATCCTGCGGCCATTGCGAATTCCAGTGGATGTCATCGTCGCATCCGAAGCCGAGCTGAAAGAGTGGGGCCATTTGCCGGGCCATATTCTGTACTGGGCGCTGAAAGAAGGCAAAGCGTTGCATGAAGCGACCGCGTGATCTGGCCCTTCGTTTTCTTGCTCTCGCCGATCGCGACATGAAAACGTGCCGCCAGCTTTCCGAACTTCCCGATAGCGATGACGAAGCCATCGGATTTCACGCGCAACAGGCGATTGAAAAATGTCTCAAAGCCGTTCTTGCCGGAAAAGCGATCCCTTTCAGAAAGACCCACGATTTGGTGGAACTCGTCGATCTCTTACAGGACCGCCTGCAACTCACGCCCCCTCATGTCGAGATGCTCGATCAGCTCAATCCGTTTGCCGTGACGTTTCGGTATGACCTCCTCGATCTCGAACCCGTGAACCGTACCCAGCTTCGTTCAGGAGTTGAAGCGATTCGGCGCTGGGCGGAGCAGCAGATCGACTGACCTTACGTGTAAGAACTCCTTCTCCCTGAGCGAGTGCTACACTCCCAAAATCCGTTCGTCGTGAGCTCGTCGAACCATGAACGGAATACCAACGGAACGCAAGAAACACCACGCAAGATCCCAGAGGCCTCGTGGCAAAAAGCAACGTGCCAAAACCCGGAGAAAAGGAAACAGGGTCAAAGCGAAAAGGTTACTTCGGAACGTCCTGGGCACAACGGAACCCCACATCGTCGTTCCGATTCGTGGATAGGTTCCTATTCCGGAACGCAGACCGGATACCGTACGGTCTATTGCCCCAGGACCCACCGCGGACCACTCCAAAAACTTCGGTTGGAGGCCCCTTTGGATTGCGCACTGGACTCTTGCTGTAATAATTCTCGTCATACCCATCTGCGACCCATTCCCCCACGTTCCCGGCCATATCGTAGACACTGGAGGAACTCTTCCCTTCTTCGAACGACCCCACGTCGGTGAGCACCCCATAGTTCTGAAACTCGGTCTTATGAAAGTTCGCTCGTTGCTCACTCGGTGGCTCATTCCCCCAGGGATACCGACGCTCGTCGGTTCCTCGCGAGGCCTTCTCCCATTCGGCTTCCGTGGGTAAGCGTTTTCCTGCCCAGGCGCAGTAATCTGTGGCATCACCCCAGTGAACCCCAACGACAGGCTTGTGCGCATGTTGCTTGGGCACTCGGTCGGACCAATACTTTGGCGCATCTTGGTTCGTCTCTTGGAAGAATCTGGCGTAGCGAGCGGTCGTCACCTCGTATTGGTCGATATAGAAGGCATCAACATGAACGCGGTGCCGAGGATGTTCGTCTTTATTGCCTTCGCCATCCGGTGTACCCATCCAGAATTCCCCCGCTGGAACCAGCACCATCGGCGCACCATCCTTGCCGGCGATCTCATCCTTATTTTTGAGTCCTACTTTAACGAGATACTTTCTGAAAACTTCAGCTGGCACAGCGAAACCATACCGAGTTGACTCCGCCATGAGCCCAACTATAGAACCGTTTAGAATCAGCGGTCCCCCTGAACTGCCTTCATCGATATTGATATCAATCACGAGATTACTCCCTTTCCGCGAACCGATGGCCCCTTTGAGGATGGTCCAAGGTCCTGCGCCAGCCGGGAATCCAATGGTGACGATGTCTTCACCTCCTGATAAAGGAGTCCCGTAGTCAATTGCGAGCTGATTGAGACCCGATGGCAGGTGCTCCTTTCCCTGAACCACCAGCACAGCTAGACTGGTTGCCTCCTCTCCTTCCTTGTCTATCACTGTTGCTCGCACAGGAACGTTTCGATTCGTGAAGAATTCCACTTGGGGGTGCGGATCGAGCCCTACCACATGGGCAGCCGTTAGAATATATGCCTGTTCATTTCCGAGGTTTACGATGAACCCGGCACCTACCGTCGTCTTGCCTTGCTCTTTTGCCGTAATTCTCACCACACCCTTCTTGAGATCTTCAATACTCTTCGCGTAACTGGGCATGGCAACCGGTAAGAAATGGAGAAGCAGGAAACCGGCAAGAAGCGAGATGAGTACTTTCCTATTCATCGGCGTCCTCATCGCTTGAACTCCTTCAACAGCCGATATGCTCCGAGACCATACATAAAGATTGCTGAGACAATTGCTGCAAACATCTCGAGTCGTGCATTGTGCCACAAGGCATCCAACGCGGTCAGGCCACGACTCTGGGTCGGGATCTGGCCGGACTTCGTGCGGATGTCCTTGGCCATGCCTTCACCCCTGAGGTGTATGCCGGTCCGATTAGCCGTCAGGCTGAGCTCCTGAATCGTGAATCCGTCGAGATGCTCCAATCCAACGGCTTCGTCCTGCTTAATCGAGACCGTACCAAGGAGATGTTCGTAACCTGGAAATGTAATTGTCCCATCGCTGGTCAACGCGCTGATCCGCGCGCCACCTTTGACGAGAGTTTGCCTACCACCGTCGGCCTCGCTGGCCTGTCGGGTGAAATCGACCGTGGTAACAGGGACACCTCCAAACACCTGGTGCGCCGATTGCCCTAACGCGAATGTCGGTAATAAGACCAGTTCATCTGACCTTGCCTTGACCATGACGCGAGATGGCTGGTCCAGCAACGTGATACGATAGGTCAACTCATCATCTTGATTAAAGGGCAAGCCTTTAAGTCCGTGTATCTCCACATGATCTGCGATGAAGGTGAACTGTCGGCCTGGACGCAGGATGGACTCGTTCTGCCCAGCGACTTTGATCGTGACACCCTCTCTCTTCTCAGTCTTCACCTTCGTATCCTTTTTGTCTCTCTCCTCTTTTTTCTGTCTCTTTTCCTTCTCTCGCGTTTCGAGTGAGACGCGCGCTCCTGGCTTCGCCACGATAGAATCCAGCTTGATCGGCTCCCCATCACCTTCCAGAACAACTTTTGAACGGTGTTTCAGATGATTCGCAACCACGGTGAGTTCGGATTCGGCCAGGGCCAGCTTTCGCCATGCCTTGTCCGGATATCTATCCTCTTTCAATTGATAGAGCGACGGGTCCGCCACTTCAATTGTGGAAGGCGCAAACGTGATCGCCTCGAAGTTCTCGATCCCGACTGAGTCCGCAACCATCCCACTCAGCGTGAAGGCATCCTGCGATTGCTTGGCACCGAGCACGAATTCCACACGCTCGGTGGTCAGCTCCACCTGGACCCGTGCCGGAATCGACCACAGCATGAGGCCGACCACCACAACGGACCCCATGAGGACTGGGGCAGTGACGAGCCAAATGGGATGAACTCGTTTCCACCAAGGGATGGGGCCGAACTCAACTCGCTTCGGCGGACGCTTGGCGAGCCGTTCGATGTCCTTGAGCAACTGGGAGAAACCTGCATGATCGACGCCTGCCTCCCAATCCACCAGGGATTGAAAGGTCCGTTGGGTAAAGCCAAGTGGAATATCACTCTCATTGATCTTGATGGGGAGATACTTGTCTTGCTTCTTGGCTTCGGCGGCTTCAGCTTGGACCCACTCGGATTCGACGGATTGTTCAGACCACACGACAATTGCGCATTTGGCCGCTGAAAGTTCCTGTCTTATTACTGCATTGAACGACCCGCCGGTGGGAATGTTGCGGTCCCACCAGACCGACCAGCCGTGCGTCTCTAATGTCTTCGCGAAACGTTCAACCCAAGGACGGTCTTTGCTGGAATAGCTGATGAAGATGTCGCTCATGGCCGGCACCTAACAGGATGTTGAAAAAGTCATCCAGCTTTGTTCTCGCATCGCTCAGAGGGCTCAACGTACCGAAGCGTACGCCTCGCCTCTTCGCTCGCTGCGGCCTTGCCGGAATGCCTTTTTGAACATCCTGTGGGATATTGAGATGGCATCTGTGATCGTTCGACAACGCCTTTGCCGGAAATGCGAAAATAGTTTTTCAACAGCCTGCTATGCCTGGATCTTCCGCTACCGTGCTGTCGGGCGGTGAAAGAACAGCACAGTCTGATGGAGAGGCTGGTTGGTATCGAGAAAATAGCCGTTGCAGACCAGGGCATACTGTCCTTCTTGCGCACTCCCCGCCTCCCATCGCACGGTGAACGGCCGGCCCCCCGGAATTCGGCGGAACACTTGCGTCATGAGTTCGCTCGATTCTTTGCCTCGAAAGACCTTGCAGGAAAGCCGCGCATCCCCGTTGGTTTTCATGGTGAACAGGTAGCCGTTGATCTTGTCGGGAGGCCGGGCGTGATAAAGGATCGCCGGCGCGATCTCTTCGTTTTCGGCCGGTGTTTCTTTTCCCAGGCGAATCAGCACCCCCAACTCATATGGGTTGAGTTTCTGATCCAACTGTCGTAGCACGGCGCCTGTCGGCCAGGTGTATTCGTTTACGGACTTGGCTTGCCAGCCCTTCGCCGGTTTCACCTTGTCGAGCCAATAGTACAGCCGGTAATCCTGCTCTCGAACGGTGAGATGAACGGGAGTCTGGCTCTGGAGGTAAAACCAAACCCGGAGTTGATCGGGCAGTTGCGTAGCGGGTTCCTGATAGTCGGCCAGGACGGAGATGACTTCAATATCGTAACCGGAGACCGGTTTCGGTTTGACTCCTTCGAAGCGATCGCCACGATTTTGGTAATCCAGATTCGGATCGGCCCAAAGAGGCAGGGGCAAAATGAGCCACACAAGGAGGAGGAAATTTCGCGTGAGTGTGCGACCCATGTCGGCACCAAAGGGAATGGTTGCGAATCGATTGTGTGACGATTTCAAATTCGCCGGCAGTATAATCCAGCTACGTAAGTGAGTCTAGCGAGGAGGCAAGCCCTGAACCGAGCGTATTGGAGGAGACGAAATCTGTACCTGGACCTTTGTGGCAGACACCGGCTGCGCTATGTATGTATGTATGTATGTATGTATGATGGACGAGATTGACAGCGCTCCACCCTCTGGAGCCGACAAGAAAATAGTTGGATTTGGTTAAAAAGAGGGTAAAAACACTGAGGCCAGCTCCTTTCGGAAACTGGCCTCGTACCCTGGCCCGAAGGCATAGGGGGGATAATTGTTATAAACTATAGCGCGGCAGACCTTTCTGTCAATCTGGTTATATGCTGTGGGAACAAGGGTTTTTGATCGGTCGTCCTACTCGCTCTCATCCGGCGGGCCACCTGACTTCGCAAGATCGTCCATCTTGATCTTGTCCGGATTGAACTTCTGCGCGGCCTGCGTCATGCGATCGAGGGCTTCATCGAACGACAAGGGCGGCGCATCTTTGGGACGAAAGCGAATGGGATTCACGCGGGCGACGACGAAGTTTTTGAGATAGGGACTGGTCAGCCCCTTGGCTTTGAGCGCTTCGACTTGTTTAACGATGAGATCATCCAGAGCCAGGACGGTCTTGGCGCGCTGCTGACGAATGGTCAACGCTCCCTGCATCGGTTCCTTCAGAAATTCATCCACCCGCCTCAGCACCGGATGGTAGGCTCCGCCGCTGAATCTCGGTCGCTCCTCGTAACAGAGGCCCAGCGTGATCAGCGCCGGTTCCTCGAACTCCAGCGCGTACGTGTCTTCCATTGCATGATCGAGTTGTGCCAACTCCCGGTACATCCGGATCACTTCCAACGCCTTTTCACGAAGATTGTGTGCCTTCTCCGTATTCAGCGCGAGAATCTGATAAGCGGCAGCAGCTTCTGGAACCACGATCGCGATAATGCTCTTCGCCCCCAGGGTCCGCATGGCGGACAGGCGATGGTTGCCGTTCGGCGTCCAGTACTTCGCCGCATGGTCGGGTTTTGCGATTCGCACGGTGATGATGGGATCGAGAAAGCGACCGATTTTCCCGATGACCGCTTCCAACTTCCGGACATGCGTATCAGAGATATTGCGTTGATAGGGTGTCGGCTCCACCAGCTCGATCGGCAAAGCGGCTAGGACCAACCAATGTCCGCCGTAGGGTTCGCGATAGATCGAGAGGACTTTCCCGCGATCCTGTTCGATCGCCTGATGTAACTCGGCCACGACACCCGGCGGTGCGGCAGCCTGCAACTCATCCGCAGCGAGGCCGGCGGAGGCTCCGACTGGTTTCCGACGCCGCCTCGCTCCTTTGGGTAGCGGCGGTTTTTTCGCTTTCTGTTGGGCCACCGCGATATGGTAGGACAGAGCCATGGAAAAGGAAAGTCCCAACCAACGGATGCTTCGCATCGGCCATCGCGGCGCCTGCGGGTACGCACCGGAAAATACCCTGGCCTCCATCGAGCGCGCGATCGAACTCCGATGCGCCTTCACGGAAGTGGATATCCAACGAACTTCCGACGATGAACTGGTCCTCCTGCATGACGAGCGGGTAGACCGCACAACGAACGGTCACGGGCTTGTTTCTGACTTGACTCTTTCAGATATTCGAAAGCTGGATGCCGGTGACGGTCAGAGGGTTCCGACGCTGGAGGAGGCTCTCAGGGCCGCCAAGGGACGAATTGGATTGATTCTGGAGCTGAAGACCAAAGGGTTAGCCCATGATGTCTGCACGATTGTCGGCGCTGGCGGCCTGGACCGGTCGGTTATCTATGCCTCGTTTCTGCACGAAGAACTTCAGCATATACGAAGAATTGATCCGCACGCCGACACGTTGGCCCTCTTCAAGTGGTTTTCCAAGGTCCCTGTCGCCGCAGCCCTCAAACTGCAAGCCACGCACGTGGGCCTCCGTTTCAATACCGCTACAAAACGTCGGGTGAAGGCACTCCACAAGGCGGAGCTGACCGTGTTCGTCTATACCGTTAACAATCCTGCCGAGATCAAGGAGATGAAAACGCTCGGTGTGGATGGGATTATTTCGAACTTCCCGGATCGCATTTGATCAGCGCACGAAGAAGGGATGGTTCAGAAACAGCGCGGGCGACCTTGCACTACGGTGGGAGGTCGCCCGCGATTTGGCGCTTAGGACGCCGAAAATATTATGTTGAGCTCTGTTGTCGCGGCCCTCAAGACCCACACGATACTGCTGGTGATCCAAGGTTCCCAGTCGGGGGAGACCTCGTCAATCCCGGGTGCCTGTGTTCCTCATGCTACCAAAGATCTCTCCACTCATGAATGGCTTTCACCCTGATGAGGGCTCTATGTGCCGATCCGGCACAGCCGGCGGAGAACTGGTCAGCATGACCGACAAGAAACCCACCCTTGCACCGGTGGGCCTAAAGGGCCAGGTGGCGTCGTGTCGTTCATCTCCACCCTCCTCTCGCGATGAAGTCACCGAGAGACCTGGATGGCAGCCGCGCGTACTACCCGATCTCTCGACCTTCGATTGATAGATGGGCCGCAAGCCTCTCACTACGCCCATTAGGAGATCTTGTCAAGAGTCACGTTGCGTCTCTGGGAACCGATGCATAAGGCATAGCAGAAGCCGACCAGCATGCTACGGCTGCTTCTGAACATCCTGGGCACAGCGGAAGCCCACATTCGGATCCTGCTCGGTCGGATCACTCTTCGTGCGAAACGACGACCGCAGCCGATACGGGGTATTGAGGTACGATCCACCCCGCTGAACCTTTACCGTCCCCTCTCCGGGACCACGCGGATTGATGGCCGGGCCGTTGATAAAGCTGGAATAAAAGTCCTCGGCGTACCAGTCCATCACCCATTCGTAGAGATTCCCCGCCAGATCCTGCACACCGTACGGACTTTGTCCCATGTGGTGATCGCCGATGACCGACACGGTCTCCGCGCCGCCTTCCTTTAACCCATAGACCGCATGCACCGGAGTCGGTGGATCATTGCCCCATGGATAGACCCGTTCGTCAGTTCCACGCGCAGCCTTTTCCCATTCGGCTTCTGTGGGAAGCCGCTTGCCTATCCAGAGGCAGTACCCCATCGCATCCATCCAGTTCACCCAGCGGACAGGATGTTCGGCATGGATCAGGGGCGTTTCCTTGTCCGTGAATCCCCAAGGAGGTTCGCTCTGGATGGCCTCCACGTACTTGGCGAATCGCCGGTTCGTCACTTCGAATTTGTCCATGTAGAACGCATTGAGATACACGCGGTGCACAGGGGCTTCGTCTTCATCACCCTTATCGCTTCCCATCACAAACTCACCGGCCGGCACCAGCACCATCGGCGCACCATCTTTCCCCATGACTTCCGGAGAGGCCGCAGTCAGCACAGTCAGCTGATACGCAGCGCCACCGTTGGTCGGTGACTTGCTCCTCTCTCCAGCCTTGTGATCGCCGTTGGAACCAGGCGGTTTCGCCGGCACGGGAAGAGGATCGGATCTTAGCGAGGTTGGTGGAACGGACTCGGGCTTAGCTGTCCGGTTTTCGGTCGCCGCTGCAGACCCTGCCTGTAGAGAGAGGGTCACGACACCAGCAATACATACAGTAAAAATTCGTCGGACATCCATACCTTGGCCTCGCCCGATAATAAGGTACCGAAAACGTATGGCCAAATCCAGCCCACCTCGACCCAACCCCGCTGCGGCTCGACGACGGCAGTCCGTCGAACATGATGGCGGGTGATTGTGTCTAGAGTTGCACTTACCGGTCGTCCGGTGTAGCGTAGTCGTCAGGATGTCGGTCTCGATTTTTTCCTCCATCCATAAGCGCCTTCCTCTTGTTGCCGGTGCCCTTCTTGCCGCTCTGGCCATCGGCTTTTCCGGCTGTGGCGCTCCCTGGCGAGATACCTATTTCAAGGAAGGGGTTGGTCGGCTGACACAGGAGGATATTCGGGAGCGACTGGGTCCCCCACACACGGCGAAGACCCCGGCTCTCGGCGGGGATAGTCTCTGGACCTATCGGTTCGCGCTCGGCGACCAGGACCTCACCCCGTGGAATACCTCGGTCATCGCCGACGCTTCCAACTCGGTCACCAGCTTGATGGGCAAGGGAGGAGAGAGCGCCAAACGTACGTTGTATTGCTATCGGTACACATTGACGTTCTCCGAGGACAAAATCCTCAAGACCTGGAAACGTGAGGAATGCGTTCCTGGTACCCGCGATACACTGACCGTCAACTAGAGAATGATCGTGTCCCAAATCGAGTGGTTTGGAATCGACAGTTCCGTCGCGTTGGACGGATTGAAGTCGTTGATCCTCTTGCTGACGTTGGTCGTCGTCAGGTCGTTGATCGTGCGTTGGATCGCTCACAATCCGACGCTCTCGATGGAATCGAAACGCCGCTGGGTCGTCACGACCCGGAACTCGGTCGTCTTCGCATTTCTCATCGGTCTCGCGATCATCTGGGCTCACGAACTGCAAGTCTTTGCCGTTTCGCTCGTCGCATTGGCGGCGGCGTTCGTCTTGGCGACGAAAGAGCTGCTCCTCTGCTGGAGCGGCGCGGCGCTTCGAGTGGGTGGTAAAGTCTATGCCGTCGGTGATCGAATCCAAATCGCAGGCCATCGTGGAATCGTGCTGGATCACGATGTCTTTGCGACGAAGCTATTGGAGATCGGTCCCGGCCAATCCGCTCATCTCTATACCGGCCGTGTGACGGTTTTTCCCAACAGCCTGTTGTTCACGAACCCATTGATCAAAGAAAACCCTGAGCAGGAATACGGGCTCTACACAGTCGTGGTGCCCATCAAGAATGACGAGCATTGGCAACGAGAGGAGCGGAATCTGCTGGAGGCGGCGAAAACCGAATGCGCGCCGTTCATGGAAGAAGCTGTGCGGCAGATGAAGCTGCTCGAGAAGACCAATTTACTGGAAGCGCCTTCTCCGGAACCACGCATCACGATCCAACTGCCCGAATCCGGAAAGATCCATCTGGTGCTCCGATTCCCGGCTCCAGATCGGGGACGTTCCCGTATCGAGCAAGCAATCCTGCGTCGGTATCTCATCGGATCGACCACAGTCAACTGACCAGCTCATAGAGTTTCAACCCGACAAAGGCCGAGGGCTCCCTTCGTTGACGAAGGAAGCCCTCTGATGACCTTGTGCGATCAAATTAGTGTCTTACTTCGGAAACGACTTCGGCGCGGAGACATGTTGCCACCCTTCGCCGTTGAGCGTATGGAGAAACTCCACCAGGTCATGCTTTTCCTGATCCGTCAGCTCCAGCGGAATAATGAGATTGTCCTGGTGGGGATTCTTGACACCACCCTTGTTGTAGAAATCGACGACTGCTTCAAGAGTCTTGAATCGCCCGTCGTGCATGTATGGAGCGCTTCGAGCGATCTCCCGCAAGGTCGGGGTCTTAAATGCACCGAGTTCCTCAGGGTTCTGAGTGACCATGTAACGGCCAAGATCTACTTTATTGTCGTCCCAGCCGATGCCGAGGTTGTGAAACTTTTCGTCGGTGAAATTGAACCCGGAATGGCACTTGGTGCAACGTGCCTTATCACGGAACAGGAGAAGGCCCCTCTGAGCGGCTTCCGGAATGGCCCCTGTTTCCCCTCCCTGATCGAACCGGTCCGCCGGGCTGTTGCCGGATAGAACGGTGCGCTGGAAGCTGGCAATGGCCAGGCCCACCCTCTCCGTCGTGATGGTGTCATCGCCGAAGACTTGCTTGAAGAGCTTCCGGTAGCCTGGAATTTTCATCATCTTCGCATTCATCACATCATAGTTGGCAAAGCCGTGCTCGATCGGATTCGTGAACGGACCGACCGATTGAGCTTCCAATGTCGCGGCCCGGCCGTCCCAAAATTGTGCGCTGCTGAACAGCCGGTTGAACGATACTGGCGCGCTGCGACCGCCCTTCTGGCCTCGGATGCCGGTGGAGACCGGCCTGCCGTCCGTGAACGCGAATTTCGCGATATGACAATTCGCGCAGGCGATGGTGTTGTCCTGCGACAACCGCTTGTCAAAAAACAGCACCCGGCCTAACTCGACCTTCTCCTTCGTCAAGGGATTATCGGCTGGAATGACCACAGCGGTCTCTTCGAGCCCGAAAGGAATCTTGAGCTTGTACTCCTCCGCTTGTGCCGCGCCGAAAGAGAATCCCAACAGCAGTCCCAACGCCATACACGCACGCGCAGGCATCGAATTCATCAGCTTCCGCCTCTTCATCTTCATCTCCTCCCTTCTACAGGCTATATCTGTGCCTTTTGATTCCCTCTGCGAACTCGCCGCTTCATCGTTCATGACCTCTGGATCCTTCTCAAGTGGATCGACCGTGCGCGGAAACCACCAGCTCTCTCAGATTATTCCAGCAGGCTGCGGAGCATCTACCGGTCCGGCCCACGTCCGGGCTTGTCATATCATGACTCATGCTATGGACTCAATTGTCGAGATGAGGTTATCACGCCCTGATCCACAGGACATGCAAGGATATCCAGATCCTCCAGACCCCATGCTCTCGATGACATTCACACTTACTCGCTCGCATCGATCCCCAACGAATTAGTCATGCCCTCCTAGGCCGACACATCGGTCAGCGCAATACCCAAAGCATCGGCGATGCCCCTGCCGTAGGCCGGATCGGCTCTCAGGCAGTTGCGGATGTGTCGAATTTGGATTTCCCGCGGCGCCGCACCGATTGAACGGGCCGTGTTTTCGAACAACAGTTTCTGTTGTGCCGTCGTCATTAAACGGAACAGCGCGCCGGGTTGCGAGTAATAGTCCTGGTCTTCTCGGTGGTTCCAGTGGTCGGCAGCGCCTTCGAGCGACAGGGGCGGCTCGCGGAAATCCGGTTGCTCCTTCCATTCGCCGGAGCTGTTGGGCTCGTAGCCGAGCGTGCTTCCATGGTTGCCGTCTACACGCATGGCACCGTCGCGGTGGTAGCTGTGCGCCGGGCAGCGTGGAGCGTTTACCGGTATGAGGTGGTGATTGACGCCGAGACGATAGCGTTGAGCGTCGCCATAACTGAACAGGCGCCCCTGCAGCATTTTGTCCGGTGAAAAGCCGATGCCTGGCACGACATTCGCCGGGTTGAACGCTGATTGTTCGACCTCGGCGAAGAAGTTCTCCGGGTTACGGTTGAGTTCCATCACGCCGACCTCGATCAAAGGATAGTCCTTGTGTGGCCAAACCTTAGTCAGATCGAACGGATGGTAGGGAACTTTCGCGGCGTCTTTCTCCGGCATGATTTGCACCTTGAGGGTCCACTTGGGAAAGGCACCCTTCTCAATGCTCTCGTAGAGGTCTCGCTGGTGGCTCTCGCGATCCTTGCCGATCACCGCCTCAGCTTCAGCATCGGTCAGATTCTTGATGCCCTGCCGGCACTTAAAGTGGAACTTGACCCAGTGGCGCTCGCGCTTCGCGTTGATGAAGCTGAATGTGTGACTGCCGAACCCGTGCATGTGGCGGTAAGTCGCCGGAATCCCGCGGTCGCTCATGACGATCGTAACTTGGTGCAGCGCCTCGGGCAGCGAAGTCCAAAAGTCCCAGTTGTTTTTCGCGCTGCGCAGGTTCGTACGTGGATCTCTCTTGACCGCGTGGTTGAGATCCGGGAATTTCAGCGGATCACGGAGAAAGAACACCGGCGTGTTGTTGCCGACCAAATCCCAATTGCCTTCCTCGGTGTAGAACTTCACGGCGAAGCCGCGAATGTCTCGTTCGGCATCGGCTGCGCCGCGCTCACCGGCGACCGTGGTGAAACGAGCGAACAGCTCGGTCTTCTTGCCCACCTGACCGAAGATCTTCGCGCGTGTGTACTTCGTGATATCGTGCGTGACCGTAAACGTGCCGTATGCGCCGGACCCCTTGGCATGCATGCGGCGCTCGGGGATCACTTCGCGGTCGAAATGCGCCAGCTTCTCCAGGAACCATACATCCTGCAGCAATTGCGGACCCCGTGGCCCGGCGGTCATTACGTTTTGATTATCGGTAACCGGGCAGCCGGCGTTCGTGGTCAGCTTTTTCTCATCACTCATGATGTCACCCTCCTTCTCAGATATGGTCTTTCGGACACGCTTTCGCGTCTAGTCACGCACTCCTGCCTGAATATCAAGACTCGTGTTTACGATTCAATGGTGTTCCTCTCTTTCGCCCACTTCTTCACAACGCTCTCACACTGTTCTTGACGGACTGAAGAGGGATAGTTACCCTCCTCAGTCCGATGTCTCGCCGAGGCATCAGTGACTCATCGGCTTGGTGTAGGGATATACAGGCCCTCCAGACCCTATGCGCTCGATGACGTCCACCCTCCTCTGCTCGCTTCCTGCCTTCACGCTGTCCTCCTGCGTGATCGTCTCTTGTGGGGACTCAATGACGTCCACTCTGTGCACACCTGCAGCGACGTCATCAGACACATTCACAATACCGGTTGCGGCCATCATCGACAAGAATCCGACTGTTAGCATGCTCTTCACTCTCATGGTCCCCTCCTTATAGTTTGACGTGTGTTCAGTTTCTGTCGCGTTCTTGAACGCAAGATAACCGGACCTTGACGATAAGTCTAATTGGTAATATATAAGCTCGTTATAAGAAAACCTTATTGATGAACCAATCGATGACTCTGACGGAATTGCAGTACGTAGTCGCCGTAGCTCAGGAGCGCCATTTCGGGCGGGCCGCCGAGCGCGTTTTTGTCACTCAGCCGGCGTTGAGTCTGGCGATCAAGAAGTTGGAAGAAGAATTGGGTACGACGATTTTTGAGCGGCGACAAGCCCGGATCGAACTGACAGCGCTTGGAGAGCAGATCGTCCATCAAGCCCAACGGGTGTTGGAAGAAGTGGAGCAAATCAAAATTCTCGCGGCTCAAGGCAAAGATCAATTGACTGGGCTGCTGCGGTTTGGCGTGATCGCAACCGTGGGACCGTACATCCTTCCAGATTTGGTCCCGCTCCTGAATGCGCGTGCGCCAAAGATGCCCCTGGAATTGGAAGAAAATCTCACTCAGAATTTGGTCGGAATGTTGAAAAGCGGAAAACTTGACGTGATTATGATCGCTCTTCCCTTCGACGAGCCGGCGATACTGACGACCGTGCTGTACGATGAACCGTTTCGAGCCTTGGTCCCTATCGGTCATCCTTGGCAAAAAAGGAAACTGATCGATTCTCGCCAGCTTGGATCCGAGAAGGTCCTTCTTCCTCATGCGGGGCACTGTTTCCGGCAACAAGTTTTGGATGCCTGCCCGGAACTCAGCCGGTCGGATACCGAGGGCTGGCAGGGAAACTCCCTGGAAACAATCCGGCAGATGGTGGTCTCGGGGTTCGGCATCACCGTGATGCCCTGCAGCGCCCTCACGCCGAAATATCAGAACAAACGTTTGATCGCGATCAAGCTGGCAGACCCGATGCCCGGTCGTCGAATCGGTCTCGCCTGGCGGCGTGGGTTCACCAGGCCTCAAGTCGTCGACGTGATCCGAGAAGCAGTCCAGGCGTTGAAGGTGCCGGGTCTCAAGATGGTGACGGAGTGACGGACATGACCCAATCCTTCCCAGCCGCTTGTTGCCCTTGACGGCTTTTGTTAGGATGCGCCGACTCATCGGAGCGCGCGTGGGATGAAAGTCGCGACGTACAACGTCAATTCATTGCGCAAACGTTTGCCGATCGTGCTCGAGTGGCTCGATCGGCATCAGCCCGATGTCCTGTGCCTCCAAGAAACCAAGGTCCAGGACAGCGAGTTTCCACTGCTCGCGCTGGCACCCAGCGGGTATGAGACAACCTTTCGAGGGATGAAATCCTATAACGGGGTGGCGATCCTCAGCCGAAAGAAGCCGGAAGCAGTTGTCTACGGATTCGACGATGGAGGAGACCCCGAAGACTCTCGCTTGCTGAGGGTCATCATCGATGGTATTCCCATCATCAACACCTACGTGCCGCAGGGGTTCGAAATCGATTCGCCGAAATATGCGTACAAGCTTGCCTGGTACGAACGACTACGCAACTACTTCAATGCCCATCTTTCACCGCAAGCCCCGGCTATCTGGTGCGGAGATATGAACGTCGCTCCACGCCCCATGGACGTCCACAGTCCGGAGAAACATCTGAACCATGTCTGCTATCATGAGGCCGCCCGCAAAGCCTATGAACAGACGGTCGCCTGGGGATTTCAGGATGTCTTTGTGAAGCTTTACCCGACACGTCAACAATATACATTCTGGGACTACCGCGCACCGAGCTCGCTGGAAGCGAACAAAGGATGGCGTATCGATCATATGATGGCGACGGCACCGCTGGCGGCAAAGTGTGTAAAAGCGGATGTGGACGTCGAGCCGCGGCGAGCGAAAGAGCCTTCAGACCATACCTTTCTATGGGCCGAGTTTTCGATCTGACTGCGCACGCGACGCCCAATCCGACAGCACCATAGGTTCCACGGCCTCCGATCCAGCCAAAGTCCGTCTCCTAGGCGGCCTTGGCTCGCATCTGGTTGTTGCGATTCAGCTGAATCAAGGGATCAATGATCAGGCCGCAATTGAGACAACGGAGAATGATCGAACTGGACGACACCGCCGGTTGACGCTCGCGGATCATCAACCCTTTGCATTTTCCACAGGTCATGGTCTCCCCTTTGCTGATATAGATGATGACAATCTTCTAACATCCGAACATTAACCCCCTGTTAACAGTCAGTTAAAACTATCTAATGTTTTCCCGAATAGCCTATTGAAACGACTATTTTGTCGCCCCACGAACATGACATCCTCGTCCGGCATAAGACTATGCCGCGTCTGCTGACAATGGAGTCGTGCGATGCTTATTTTGACGAAAAGAGCACTCGGGAGGTAACGGTCGAGAAGACTCTCTCAACAAACCGTTGGGTTGGGGAAATCGCTCCACAGGGTCCAGGAATGTGCCTGATGATGCGATGACCGACGATGTTGTGAACGTGGCAGTCGTGGGAGCCGGCGCGGCAGGACTGACTGGTGCGATCGTTGTGGCGGAGACCCTCGCAAGA
The DNA here is from genome assembly GCA_029194675.1 of Nitrospira sp. Classification (NCBI taxonomy): domain Bacteria; kingdom Pseudomonadati; phylum Nitrospirota; class Nitrospiria; order Nitrospirales; family Nitrospiraceae; genus Nitrospira; species Nitrospira sp. Next base: position 1,486,028 of record JARFXP010000001.1, read on the forward strand.
GACGGAAATTCTGGACGGGTGCTCTTGCTGGATGGGGCCAAGCAGATAGGAGCCAAAATTCTGGTTTCGGGCGGCGGGCGTTGCAACGTCACGCACGAGGTGATCACTCCAAAAGATTTCTTCGGCAATCGAAACGTCATCCGAAATATTCTTGCGGGGTTTTCACTCGAACGGACAATCGCGTGGTTCGCTTCGCTCGGTGTCGACTTAAAGCGCGAACCGACGGGCAAGCTGTTTCCCACCACCGACGACGCGCGGACCGTCCTCACCGCATTGGTTGATCGTGCTCAGGATGCGGGCGTCATCATCCGTCCGAACCATCGTGTGACCGAGATCTCAACGTCAAGTGCAGGATTTCTGGTGCAGCACAGTCACGGACGGACGCAGGCATCCCGAGTCGTGCTCGCCACAGGCGGCCGGTCGTTACCGAGAACCGGCAGCGATGGATTTGGATATCGACTGGTTCGTGGCCTCGGCCATCGCGTGACGCCGACGGTGCCGGCTCTCGTCCCTTTGGTGCTCGATCGTTCCATGTTTCACGCAACGCTCTCAGGCCTATCGCATGACGTGGAGCTGACCAGCGTGGTGGATGGCCGAGCAGTCGATCGACGGACCGGTAGTCTACTCTGGACCCATTTCGGGATCAGCGGCCCCGTGGTCATGGACGCCAGCCGTTTCTGGACCTTGGCGACGAACCGAGGCGCACACGTTGATCTTTACGGCAACTTTGTTCCAAGCAGGACAGCAGAAGAACTGAAGGAGTGGTTTGTAGCCCGAGCGGCTGAACATCCCAAGCGCTCACTGACACGAATACTGTCGATGCTGGTCCCGGATGGACTTGCCGAATCTCTCTGCCGCCATTGTTCATGCGACCCGCAGGAACTCGTGGCTCAGGTCGTGCGCCGCGACCGAGAGCGGGTACTGAGCAGCCTGGCAAGGTTTCGTTTTCCGATTGAGCGGGACCGTGGATGGAATTTTGCGGAAGTCACGGCGGGCGGCGTGCCGTTGGAAGAAATCAACTATCGCACCATGGAGTCGAAGCTGATTTCAGGGCTCTATCTGATCGGGGAGCTGCTCGATTGCGACGGCCGCATCGGAGGGTTCAATTTTCAGTGGGCTTGGACGACGGGCTGGCTGGCCGGTCAGTCGGCTGCGAGGAGTCTACCGGCCGCGAAGGTTCCTCTTCACAGCGCATAATCGAGGGGGTGGCTCGTTCCCGCCTTCGACTCCGACTCCCGAGTCGAAGATCACCATACACCGGCTTCTGCTTCCGAGCAGGCTTTGGCCCGAGAAAGGACTTGATACGACACTTCGTGCTCCTTCGACTCATTGGGTGGCAACATCGTCACCTGGAGTTTTTCAGCTGTGAAGGCCTCGTCGTCCGTACGCAACACCCCTTCACGATTCAACATCTTGATCGCGTTCGTGCGTGAGACGATCGGGGGGTACTGTCTGAATTGATCCGCCGAGACATAGGGGACTTGAATGGTGACGGGGCGTCGCTTGACATAGATGAACTCGCGCAGATAATCGTCGATGGGAGTCTTTAGACTGACCACCACCGAGCTCGAAGCAGGAACAGTCGCGATCGAGATGATATACAAGGGCTTGACATCAGGTGGGGCCTCCTTGTTGCCCGTAGCGACCAAGGTTGGAGCGGTCAACAGCTGCGTCGCCTGATTTATAGCGGGTGATCTCACACCAACCCGAAGATTCGCGATGTCGCGATCGGATACGTTTTCGAGCAACAGCTTAATGAGCACCCAGGCTTGCGGATCGGGCGCCATCGCGCGACCACTCGGAACAGATTGCTCCTCACGACGGATGCTGCAATTGGATACCAGATTGCGCCTTTCGAAGAAATAGAGCGTATTCATTCCCTGTGGCTGGATTCCCCGTTCATACGTGTAGAAGGCCACCCCGACGTGAATCATGGTCGGCCTGAACCAGGCCACGATCGTCGGGAGGACAAATGGGACAAAAGCTGCAAACAGCCCAACGAGAGCAACCTTGCTGAGCAGGCTTTGCTGCCAGAACCAGGCCCACACTCGCTTCAGAATATTCACAGAACCCTCGCCGACTCATCGTAGCGCAGATTCATTCTAGAAAAACCAAGGATCAAACGGCAAGGCGAGACGCTTGGGAGTGGCGCAGAGCCACACATGCAACGCTGGGCCATCTGCCGCAGGAGCCTCGCCGCAACGAATGACCGCATTCTTGACCGTCGTCCCTTCAAGCCGCCATGCTTAGGTTGTTGGACTCGCTAGGAATCTATGTCGGAAAAGAAGTCAGAAGCAACTCACGAGACAGATCGGCGGATTTCGATCCGCTGGAAAGTTATGCAAGTGCTCGGTGCCGTCCTTATTGCGATGGGCCTTTTCGTCGATTGGCCGCCTCCGCAGGAAGCCGGCCTGCCTGACACCTCGTCGTTTCTGATCGTCCTGGGCGGGCTGCTCGGCGCTGCGGGACTCCTTACTGCTATCCAGAAGGACTAGCCATGGTACCGTCCCTACCCTCTCTGTACTCATGCGTACGGCTCGATAACATCTGCTCTCCGATACGGACTGATCTCGAACAAGTAATCGGCACTCCGCTGGAATTGGCGAGGACGCGGGTCAGCTGCGAGTGAGGGGAGCAGTGAATCAGGAATGACAGCCTGCCAGGATCAGATCGTGAGGACCGCCGCTCCTTGGAAGCTTCCAGCTTTCAATTCTTGTAATGCACGGTTGGCCTGTTCAAGCGGAAAACGGACCGTATGTGGTTTGATAGGAATAGCTGCTGCTTCGCGCAACAAATCGACTCCGTCCTGCCTCGTATTGGCGGTCACACTGCGGATCACCCGCTCTCCGAACACATCACGATCGTAGTCCAGCGAAGGAATGGGTGACATGTGGATGCCGGCCAATGCCAATGTGCCGCCTCGGTCGAGCGCTCGCAATGCAAGAGGCACCAGTTCACCGGCCGGTGCAAAGATGATCGATCCGTGCAGCTTATCCGGTGGCATCTCAGTCGCTCCACCGACCCAGACTGCTCCCAGTTGTTTTGCCAATTCCTGATGCTCCCGCTTGAGTGAACTCACATAGACCTGACAACCCCAATGGCGTGCGATCTGGATGGCAATGTGCGCCGATGCGCCGAAGCCATAGAGCCCGAGGCGCTGGCCCGACTTGATGCCGCTGAGCCGTAACGCTCGATAGCCGATGATGCCGGCACATAACAGAGGAGCGGCTTCTTCGTCAGAAAAGATCGGTGGGATTGGGTAGGCGAACCGTGCGGGGACGACAGCGTATTCCGCATAACCGCCGTCAACCTGATAGCCGGTGAACTTCGCTTGTACGCAAAGATTTTCTCGCCCATTTGTACAGAATTCGCACTGTCCGCATGTCCCCTGAAGCCAGGCGATCCCGACGCGGGCTCCTTCGTTGACTACTGAGGCCTTGGAGCCGACTTGCATCACCGTGCCGACTGCTTGGTGGCCGGGGATCAACGGCCATGCGACGTCCGGAAGTTCTCCTTCCACCACATGGAGATCCGTGCGACAGACGCCACAGACGTGAATCTTGACAAGGACCTGATCCTTCTTGGGGATGGGAATCGGCCGATCTTGGAGCTGCAAAGGGTTGCTGAAGATATCGCTCGTGTGATTGAGCACCATCGCTTTCATCGTGTGTCTATTGTCTGAAAGTCGGAAAATTTGAGGGGTGAGAGAGTTTGACGCTCCGACTCTACGGGTTTTTCGCTTTGATGCATTCGATGTCCAGGCGGATCTGGACTTCGTCTCCGACGACTAACCCACCATTATCGAGCGTCTTGTTCCAAATCATACCGAAATCCTTGCGATTCAATGTTCCGTCGGCGGTAAATCCGGCTCTGGTATTGCCCCAGGGATCCTTGGTGGCGCCATTGAACGTGCCGGTGAGCATGACCTCTTTGGTCACGCCGCGCAGAGTCAGGTTGCCGAGAACCTTATAGGTATCTCCTTCTTTCTGGTAGGTTTTCATCTTGTACGTGATCGTCGGGAACTGTTTGACGTCCAAGAAGTCGGGGTTGCGCAGATGCGCGTCACGTTTCTCTTGGTTCGTGTTGATCGATTCAGCATTGATCGTGGCTTCAATCGTCTTCAAGGATTTCACGTCGGAATCCAGATCAACAAATCCACGATAGGACAGGAAGCGCCCCGACGTTTTGGACACCACCATGTGAGTCACGCGAAATTCAATGACCGAATGATCGGGATCAATGTCCCAACGAGCCGTTTCCGCCCAGACGCCCAGTGGGAAGAATCCCAACAGACCCGTGATGACGATTCCCTGCATCCAGTTAGTCCAGATTTTCATAACATCACCTTTCGGCATCTCCATGCCAACCTGTATGAACCGATACTTAGCCCCATCATCACGATGAGTCCCGCCATCCTACCCATCGCCAGGAAGCCCGTGCAACCCGTTTCTTTTACCCGCCTACGCAGGAAGCCAGGGTTGTGAAACCGTGGAGGAATGCGCAGCGGTTGTCCTCCGACCCGTCGGTCGGAGCCTTTGGGCGGCGTCCCGAAGCCTTTGCGTAGGAGGACACACTTCGGCGAGGTGTCGTCGAAGAACCATGGGAGACCACAGCTTTATAGCCGTGGGGGCTCCACCGAAAATGGGTGTCAAATAACTGAGGTGGTATAGAATAGGTTCATGCAAGCACTCGTCAAGACTACCGCTGGACCTGGTTTAACCCTCACCGATTGGGCGGACCCAACCGCCGGGCCGCACGACGCTGTGGTGAAGGTGGCTGCGACCTCGTTATGTGGAACCGACGTCCATATCTATCGTTGGGACGAATGGGCACAACGACGGATTCATCCCCCACGCATCATCGGCCATGAATTGTGTGGCCACGTCGTAGAGGTCGGTCGTGAAGTATCTCTGGTCAAGATCGGTGACTATGTCGCCGCCGAATCACACCTGACCTGTGGAGCCTGCTTTCAGTGTCGCACCGGGCAGGCGCATGTATGCAAGAATTACAAGATCCTGGGGATCGATCGGGACGGCTCTTACGCTCAGTATGTCGCGCTGCCAGAAGGTGTCTTGTGGCACACAGCTCCGGAAATCCCCCCCGAGTTAGCCTGTGTCCAGGAGCCGCTTGGTAACGCCGTTGATGCTGCTCTCGCTGAAGACCTGACCGGACATACCGTGTTGATCACGGGCTGTGGCCCGACCGGTCTATTTGCCGCCGCTGTCGCACGAACAGCCGGGGCCGCGACCATTATCGCGTCCGATGTCAGCGACTACCGGCTTGGCTTGGCGAAGCAGGTTGGAGCGGATCACGTGCTCAACGTGAGAGCCGAGTCACCGGAGCAAGTGGCGGCGGCCATCCTCGAGATGACCGCTGGTGAAGGAGTCGATGCAGCGCTGGAGATGTCGGGAGACCCCACGGCCATGCATCAAGCCTTTCGCGCGGTGAAGAACGGCGGACGAGTCACCCTGTTCGGTATTCCGACCGGTCCCGTTTGCTTTGATCTGCCGAACGAAGTTATTTTTAAGGGCATCCGTGTCTATGGGATCACCGGGCGACGCTTGTTTGGGACTTGGTACCGATTGGCTGGTCTCTTCAAGGCAGGTCTCGATATTCGACCGGTGATCACACATTCATTCCCACTGCGCGAGTTTGTGACGGGCTTTGAGTTGATCCAGTCGGGTCAGTGCGGCAAAGTTGTCCTACTCCCGTAAAACACCTGTTGATTTGTTGAACTGATGATCTGTTAAAGTTCTCGAAAATTCATCAGATCGACAGATCAACAAACTTCAAAAGATGGCCTACTCGTCCTTCAAGAAAGCCCTTGAAGCTCAGCTCGCCGACATCAGATCCCACGGTCTGTACAAGGCCGAACGTCAATTGCTGGGTCCGCAGGGCTCCGACATCCGAGTCGCGCAAGGTCAGGTTCTCAATCTCTGCGCAAACAATTATCTAGGGCTGGCGAATCACCCGGCCATCGTGCAGGCCGCCACAAAGGGATTGGAAACACATGGATATGGCATGGCCTCCGTGCGGTTTATTTGCGGTACGCAGGATCTGCACAAACAGCTGGAGCAGGCCGTCAGCGAGTTTCTCGGCACCGATGAGACTATCCTCTACAGTTCCTGCTTCGATGCGAATGGGGGGCTCTTCGAGGTGTTGTTGGATGAGCATGATGCCGTCATCAGCGACGCCTTGAACCATGCCAGCCTGATCGACGGCATCAGACTCTGCAAAGCCAAGCGATTCCGATACGCCCATTCCGACATGGCAGACCTCGAAGCGCAACTTCAGGCAGCAGGTGGATGCCGTCTGCGTCTGATTGCAACCGATGGAGTGTTCTCGATGGATGGTGATCCGGCTAAACTGGATCGGATCGTCGAGCTGGCGGAACGGTATGATGCGGCGGTGGTGGTTGATGACAGCCACGCGACAGGAGTTCTGGGTCCTCATGGCAAGGGGACGCCGGCTCATTTCGGGGTCGCCGACCGAATCGAGCTCGTGACGAGTACCTTGGGGAAAACGCTTGGTGGCGCGACCGGCGGGTTTACATCCGGCAAGGCCGAAGTGATCGAGCTGCTGCGTCAACGATCGCGGCCCTACCTGTTCTCGAACTCGCTTCCTCCTCCCATCGCGGCCGGTGCCTTGTGCGCGTTCGATCTCGTGAGGCAGGGCGATCATCTCAGGAAACAGCTTCAGGCCAATGCGACCTTCTTCCGGGCTGAGCTGACCAAGCTTGGCTTCCGACTTATCCCTGGCGAACATCCCATCATTCCCGTGATGTTGGGTGACGCCGCCCTTGCGACCTCCATGGCGGAGGCATTATTGAAAGAAGGAGTCTACGTCGTCGGGTTTAGCTATCCGGTAGTGCCGCAAGAACAGGCAAGGATCCGGACTCAAATGTCGGCTACCCATACAATCGCTCAGCTGCAACGAGCCGTGGCGGCTTTCGCGAAGGTGGGCCGGTCTCTCGATGTGATCCAATAGTCGGCCTCAAGGTATCCCTCAGAATGTAACCCCAACAGGATAATGTCCGCTTGGCCAAGATAGAAATGTCCTCTTCGTTGCTAGACGGGCCGCTCTCACAAGGGGGACGGGATGGTCGGAGAGGACAGGGTACTCATGAGTGGGAAGGAACTGCGGCGGGTCCATGTGATCCGCCAGGTGTTGGGGAAGCAGATCCCGCAGGTCAAAGCGGGGGCGTTGTTGGGACTGACGGCGCGGCAGGTGCGGCGCCTCCTGCGGCGGGTCGAGCAGGAGGGGGACCAGGGGCGGGCGCTCGGCTTCCACGCGATCGCGGCGCGGCCCGCAGTCCCCGTCGTGACGGTCAAGGCGGGACAGCGACCTCGGCGCCCGATCGTGCCGAAGCCGGACCATAAACCGGACATTTCTACTTTGGGAGGAAGCGGACATTTCTATTTGGGCTTGACATCCTCCCGCCTTCATCTTGACTCTCTTTTTAATCCCCTCGTAGACTGCCCTACATATGGACGGCTCACCTACCACTCGCCGCTCGCCGGCCTCGTCATCGAGTGATCCCCAATCCGCTAAGAATTTTGATACGCTGTACAAGGATCACGTAGACCTCATGTATCGCTTCGCCCATCGTCTGTGCGGCGAACCGGAGTCGGCAAAAGATTTGGTACAGGAGACCTTTTTGAATGCCTATCGGGGCCTCGGCAGATTTCGTGGTGATGCTCAGATTTCAACGTGGCTCTATACCATCGCCTCGCGGGCGTGCCTCCGCATGCGGCGCAGACGGAAAGGAGCACCGGAGCGAGAGCTGTCGCTCGATGAATTCATTCCCACGTCGGACGGTGAATTCCGCTTACAGATTCCGATCGACGGACTTAGCCCGGAGGAAGCGCTCCAAAATAAACAATTGCGGCAAGCGCTCGATGGCGCGATCAACCAGTTGCCGAAGAAGTACAAAATGGTCTTGGTGCTTCGTGACATGGAAGGGTTAAGCGCCAAGGAGGTCGGATCCGTCATGGGTTTGAACGAACGAGCGGTGAAATCACGCTTGCACCGGGCTCGACTGTTCGTGCGCCGTCAGCTCAGTGCACGAGGCCTCAGCGAAGCGCCCGGCGACCACGACTCGCTTGGGTGGCGGAGAGACTGATCCGCATGGTAAAACGTAGCGCTTCCAAGCGCCAACGGCATTCTTCAATGACTCAGCACCGACATACTCATGGGAAAAGCCGGTGCCTGCGTATCCTTCGCCGGTTGTCCGCCTATATCGATGACGAACTTTCGGCGAGTATTTGCCAAGAAATTCGTCGACATCTGGGCGCTTGTCCAAATTGTGAAACCTTCGTGACGTCGTTGCGCCAAACCGTATCGCTCTGTCGCCACAGCCCCGCGCCGACTTTATCGGCAGCCGACCGTGCCTTGATGCGTGAGAAAATCTTGAGATCCGCCTAATCTGGATAACCCACAACACCGTGAGTCTTTTTCATCATGAATAGGAATCTATTGCTTGGAATTCTACTCCTCTCGGGACTGTTGACGCCCTTTGAGATGACCTTGGCTGAACTTGCGACTGCGGTGTCCAAGTCTCCTCAGAAGGGGACGGGGAACAAGGCCACCCATAAGGTCGCCATCGACACAGCACTTCAATATGCCAAAGCCATGGCTAAAGGCGACAAGATCACCACTGGACAGCTGGACTTCGCGTGCCAATACAATCTCCTGACGGGGCCGTCGGCCAGCCGTCCGAATCCTCGGACAACTGACGTCTCGTACGAGGGGTGTTGGCAGGAACTGACTCCCGGCCATGCCCAGGTCTTGAAGCGATCGGATATTGGGATGAACATCCTCTGGCCCAGCACCGGTTCCCTGGTATTTTATGGAGACGAGCTCGCCCGGACTCAAGCCTCTGCCTTTGTGATGGAGGCCCTCGGCGTCTCGCCACCCGGAACCGGCCTTCATCTCACAGTGACAAACAGCCGCTCGATTCCAAACGGATCATTCCGACTAAAGCCGAACGGGAAAGTGCTCAGCGTCCCGACCACGCTGGTCGACCTGACTGTCCACTATCACGACCCACTCTCATCACCGGTCACGTACGGGCCAGGCACCGTCCACTGGACGAATACGATCAAACGAGAGCGGCGGGCCATAAAATCCATCACCACTCAATGGGTGGTCTTCACCGGGCTCAAAAAATACGGCTTTCATGGAGACTCGGCCGTCCTTCATCTGCCCGTGAAAACCGAGCCTGAAACGCTGGAAATGGTAGCGGACAAAGTTCCGTTCACAACCGAAACGAGCCGAGCACTTCCTGACTCGATTGTCTGGTGGGGTCCGGATGATCAGCCCGGCACGTTGACGGCTGCAGCAGCTCGCGCTGCCGATTTTCCCGAATTGCGCGATCAACTTGCCATGCTCAATCGCATCTTGATCATCGATCCGAATCAGGTTGATGCCCTAACGGTCCTGACGAGAAATCTCTATGCCGTATTGCTTCGGGAGGCCGCCAAAGGTCATCACCTCACTGTTAAAGATCCGGCACTGTCTCTGACCGTCAACGAGTTTTATTGGAACACGTATGCAGCCGCCGGTCGTCTTGACCTTGCGAACACGATGGAGATGGGTGGCTTCTCGCAACCGACACCGGCCGATTTTCTGTACCGACTGTTGCCGGCACTGGAAACCCTCGCGAAAACCCGTCCTGAGCAATTGGATAACCGCTTCCGGCTCGGCATGGCCTATCGCTGGAACAACGATCAACGTTCAATGATTGCGACATTCGAGGCGTTGGTCAAGGACCTCCCAGCTGATCGAAACACAGCCAAAGCCGAGGCGTTGTTGCAGCTGGCTTGGTCGCGTATCAACAAGGTGGCGTGGAATCGGGTCTTGCACGACCCGGACAGTGTCCGAGCATACGAAGACGCTCATGCCTCATCGGCCATTGCCGAGCTGCCGATCGACAAGTTTCTCGCCGAATACACGATGGCCTACAGCATGATTTTCATGCCCGACTACGGGGATAAAAACAAGATGCTCCGACATCTGACCGAGGCCAAACGCTGGTTTGACGAAATACCAGGCAAAGATGACGGGGTCTGGCGTTATTTCCTCCACAGCGACTTACTGAAGGCGGTACTCGACGCCGATCCGATGTTCCAGCCCATCCTGGCTTCAGCGCAGCAACCGAGAGGATGATGATCGGGCTCAGGCTCATCCCGGCATGATCTTTTTGTGCCGCGTCGCGAAATGGTTCGGGGACTTTTCCTATTCCTGCATATAGGCCCGCTTAGCTTCAATTTTAAGAACGCCCAGTGCCTTAGCATTGATCATCTGCGCACAGCCTGATTATCGTATACGCGCTCGTTCGACGAGTTCGTTGAGCGCTGCCAGATCCATGGCGCCAGGGACCAACTCGTTGCCCACCACGAACGCTGGGGTACCAGTGATACCCAAATCGCTTGCAAGTGCCCGGTTGCGCTCGATGATTGCAAGCCATTCTGGGTTATCCATGTCGGCCACGAGCTTTTTGGTATCCAAGCCTACGACGTTGGCGATCTGTAGTATCTCCGCTTTCGTCAGATTGCCCTTCGCAGCGAGAAGCGCTTCATGAAATGCTTGATGTCGGCCTTGCGATCGGGACGCCAATGCCGCCTTTGCCGCTTGCACAGAGTCTGAACCCAAGATAGGGAAGTCCTTATACACGATGCGTACGCGCGCGTTGTCTTTCTGCAACTGTGTGACCGATCCTGCGGCTCGCTGACAGAACCCACAGCGATAATCGAAGAACTCGACCACCGTCACTTCACCGGCAGGATTGCCGCTTACTGGCGACGCAGGATCGTGCAGTAACTCACGCCGATGCGTGGCAATGGCCTCTTTCACTCGCACTTTCTCTTCCTCTTGCCGCTTTGCCTCCAGCGCCTGCTGCGCTTGCTCAATCATCTCGGGATGTGACCGAATATATGACTCGATCACCTGTTCGACCGATTGCCGCCATGCTGGATCTGCCGTTTGGTTCGTGGATTGTCCGAAGGCCAGTGAGGAGAACATGCTGGCACATGAGAACACGATTGCCAGAGTTAGCTTCAGGATTGCTGGCGTCGAAGGCGCATTCCGCCTATGCATCAAGGCCTCTTCATTGGTTCGCTCGGGTTGATCGCTCCATGTCGGCATCAGAGAAATGTGATGAGATGATTCATGAGATGCCGAGCCACTGATGCTGTTCCCCAACAAGTGAGGCTCTTCGTCATAATCTGCATCCGGAGCACTACCTGCTGAATAGATCGAGGGACACAATTCAAAATTCCTCGGGTGTGTCATGAAACCTCCTTTTCCGTTAATGACAGAACCGATCTCCCTCAAAGCAATGGACTACTATTTCTTGGCTTCACACTTATCTTTCTTGCATTTATCGCTGTCGCAATCGGAGTCTCGTTGGCAAGCTCCACCGTTTGCCACAGATGTGGCCTGGCAAAAGTTCTTGCCGAAGCCGAGCCCTGGCTTTGCGCAACGAAAATTGGTGTCACCTAATAGCGTTGTGCAATCCTTATCCTTGTCACAGACGCAACTTTTCTTTTCACACTTTCCCATGCTACAGTCTGAATTCTTCTCGCAATAATCCCCAAAGTCTCCCCCTGTAGGCACACAGTAATTTTTTCCGATTCGCTTCTTGCAACGCGAGTCTGAACCGCAATCATTGTTATCATTACAAACACAGACTCCTCCGGCTCCGCAATTGTTTGAGTCACATTGTGTATTGGTTGAACAATGCTCCCCCAACGCAAGCCTTGAGGTTCCTCCAGACTCGACAATCGAAGCCCCGGTTGCTGACGTTGCTGAAGGCGCTAAACAAACCCTTTCCACCACATCATCAAAGCGATAGACGAGATCTATTGTTCGCACATACGCATACTCATTTGCGTCGTTATGCTTTTTTTCGATCGGAACATTAGCCGCATGTGCCTTTTCATGCATGATAATCCCAACCAAATCACAACGAGTCGTTGACTGGTCCCGTATCTCATCCCAACACAGGTTTATTTTGTTTCCCCCTCGATGGTAACCAAGAACGTCCCCGTCACATTTTTTCTTTGTCGAGCACTTGAGTGTCGAAGTTGGCCATTTTTTTCTGATATCATCTCCGTACTTGCTGGGTATAAACGAAGCCTGCGAAAGCATTTCGTCGATGTTTTTATCTATGAAGTCAACTGCCCAATTGATATCCCCCATAGCAGAGGAATCACAGTTTTCCACTTCAAATTGTTTTGCATGTGCCGTCGTTGCCAGCACGCTCAACAGTACTAATATAAAAATGAAATTCCTCATGCCACGACCTCCTTGTATTCCCTGTCCTGTTATTGGTTTTTGCCAGGTGCCGAACAGAAGCGGCACCATTCTAATGACGTTCAAGATTCCTTTTGAATTTCGTCACCATTAATTAGCGCCTTATCTTCGATCCCTCTAGACGCAATTCCCAGACCATTAAATCTTTTGGTGCAAACTCTTGGTTTCATCTCATCTTGTCTGAATGATGGCCTCCAAGAACCCGACCTTCTGTATCTATCTGTGCGTGTGACTGTATCAAGTTAGATACTTACGTCCCGATGTGCAGAGAGTCCGAGGGGTTGCTCATGTCATGTAGTTTCTCCTGCTCCAACCTCAGATCTTTGACAACATCTGCAGTGCGAAGTGCTGTGGCCGCTTGCTAAACACGACGTGCAAAATATTGCCGCATTTGCACCTAAACACCGCATGAATGCTGCGTTCCATGGTCTATTATGCAGCGTTATTTATATCGTTATGTTTAGTAAGCGGTGGACCAGGGTGGCGGGCCTGGAAGGTTTTCAGACCGTCTGTTAATGGCAATGAAGGCTACGAGATGTTATGGCACACAATCATCTCCGAGTATTTTGTGTTCGGACACGCACTTGTTAAGCAATCGGACAGGAGAGAGAAGTACCACGATCGCATCGAAGTTGACTGGCCAGTTAGCCGCGTTGACGCGCTACCGCGGCACGACCGTTCCAGAGGAATATCTTGGAGCGATCATGACCAGGTTGCATAAGAAGTTCCTGAAGGTGCCGCTCGGTGCCCTGCTGCACCCGGTCTCCGTATTCGTGCAACAGGCCACGAAAACCAGCAGACCGCAGCTGCCACCGTGCCTACGATATGACGAAAGGAGTTAATCGCTCAAGGTTGGTTTGAACAAGGGTTTAATGCGGTCGATCCGGAAGAAGCGATAGGCTGTTACACTAAGGCGATCCGGCTGAAGCCCAACTTTCCGGAGGCCTACTACGACTCTTGAGGTGAGGCGGGAGCTGATGGCTAAACAACTCGACCATGCAGCTCGACTACCCCGTCCTCTTGCTGGCGAGGACGTGGTGCGCCGCTTCCAGGCTGGTCTGTTGAAGGCTCACAACCATATCACGGATTTCCTCGCACTCACGGGCCTCCTCGCTAAGGACAACCCTCTGTGTGCCGTCGCCTGGTCAACGCAGTCCAGCGAACGGAGAACCTCACCTACCGCAACACGTAGGCACTGAGTGGCCGCTTTTCAATTCGATGATCGACTGGCTTGGGTCGATAGCAGACACCAAATACCAAGTTGAGCCTAACCTGCTACACCTCTTTCCCACGGTATAGTCTTTTTGCCCCGCCTCACGTATCGTACGTGGTGATGTTTCGCCTGAATCGGGACGATCATCGTTTCCCCTCGGTTGATCGAGCATCTCCGGAAGGCCTGCTTGCCGTAGGCGGAGATCTGAGCCCGGAGCGGTTGCTCGCAGCATACCGAAAGGGCATCTTTCCCTGGTACAACGACGATCAGTCGATCCTCTGGTGGTCGCCAGATCCTCGCGCCGTATTGTTTCCCAACAAGCTCCATGTTTCGCGCAGCCTCAAGCGAAGGCTTTGCTCAGATCTGTTCATCGTCACGCTCGATACCAGCTTTCGAAATGTCATAGAACAGTGCGCGGGGCCGCGCCCGCAGTATCCGGAGGGAGGAACGTGGATCACGGGTGACATGCTGGATGCCTACACACGCTTGCACGAACTTCGCTATGCCCATTCCGTCGAGACATGGCAGGATGGTCGCCTGGTTGGCGGGCTTTACGGCGTGGCGATCGGAGGCGCCTTCTTTGCCGAGTCGATGTTTACCAGAGTCGATGATGCTTCGAAGGTAGGGCTCGTCCGGCTCGTGCGTCAGCTTCAGGCCTGGAACTTTAGCCTCATCGATTGCCAACAATCTTCGCCCCATGTCATGCGGTTCGGCGCGGAGGAAGTTCCACGGTCGGACTTTATCAAACATCTCAACCAGGCGCTCACCCTTCCCAACCGACGGGGACGATGGCAATTTGACGAGCCATGACCATTGGAAGCATTTTCACCACTGAGGAATTATGGACGTTGCGTATGTAGCGACGAGAGGTCGGATTGTGATTCCAGCTCGGCTCCGTCGAAGGCTTGGCATCAGGTCAGGCACGAAGGTATGCTTCATCGAGCGCGGCGATGGCATTCTCTTTCGGCCGATCACGAAGCAGTCTATTCGTAGGCGCTGTGGCATGTTGAAGTGCCAACATCAGTGACACGCGAGCTATTGCGTGAGCGAAGACGAGGTTAATCGAGGTCGCTTCTTTGCAGACTGATCTCTTGACTAGTAATACTCATAGTCTCTAGACTGAAAGTCTGTGCCATGGCATCCATACTGCCATGGCAAGTCCACAGGAAAGGTTTGGACTTCAGGTCAGGAAGCTGCGCATTAAGCGCGGCTGGAGCCAGGAGGAGCTTGCGCAAAGAGCAAGCCGTCACTGGACCTACATTGGCGGGATCGAGCGTGGTGAACGAAATGTCACTCTTCAAGTTATCGCTGATCTTGCCCATGCGCTTGGCGTCCAAATCAGTGCGTTCTTTCCATCAGAGGATAGACGCTGATGCGTCATCCTCTAGAGGATCAATTCAACGCTTCCGCCTGGGACATTATGTCTGCGATTCAACGAGGATTCCGGGCGCAGGTTGACGTTAAAGGAAAGCTCGCTGAGTATTTCTTGAACAAAGTGCTCGAAAACCTCGTGAAGGACGGAACCATTGAAGACTGTCTCTGGCAGGACAAAGATGGTCAGCCTGATTTCATTGTTACGTTCAAAAGCAGGCAACTCAGAATCGAATGTAAGAATGTCAGAAGCAAAGGGCTTTTCCGAGATCCGCCAGGTTACAAAGTCGAGATTCAAAAGACTCGAAATGCGATTGGTGGTGGACCAGCACGAGGATATAAAGTAGACGAGTTTGATGTATTAGCGACCTGTTTGTTCAATCAGACACATGAATGGACGTATCTTTTTGCATCAACTGCAGCATTGGCTCGGCGTGAACATGAACCACAATTCTTACAAATCATGCAGCCGGTACCGAAGGCGGTCACAACACCGTGGTCCACAAATCTCGTATCTGTCTTGGCAAGTATCACTGAGTACACAAAATGATTTAGCGTGATTGTAGAAGCTATGCGTCGTCCTCTTTACACTACTAATTTTGGCAGCGCCATCGTGGCAGATTCTCTTCTTGCTATGAAAGAGCTTGAAGAGTCTACAGTCAACCTAGTCATGACATCTCCTCCTTACGCACTGCATTTCAAGAAAGAGTACGGCAACGTTGCACAGCAAGACTATGTTTCCTGGTTCTTACCTTTCGCCGCAGAGATTCACCGAGTCCTGAAAGACGATGGAAGTTTTGTCCTTAATATTGGAGGAAGCTGGACACCGGGCAAACCAACAAGATCGTTGTATCATTTCGAGGTTCTTTTAGCATTGGTTCACAAGTTGGGCTTTCATTTGGCGCAAGAAATGTACTGGTATAATCCTGCAAAACTTCCTGCTCCTGCAGAGTGGGTTAACGTGCGAAAGCTAAGAGTGAAGGACTCTGTGGAGTGTTTGTGGTGGTTGAGCAAAACGGCATGGCCTAAGGCAAATAACCAGCGTGTCCTTCAGGAGTATAGCCCGGACATGCTCCGGCTAATTAGGAAAGGGTATAAAGCAAAGAAACGGCCTTCGGGTCATAACATTACAGCTAAATTTACTGAGCGTGAAGGCTCAATCCCGCCAAATTTTCTCATGCTTGGGAACAATGACGCCAATGGTGTTTACCTTGAGGCCTGCAAAAGACTCGGCTATCAACCTCATCCTGCTCGATTCCCTGTACAGCTCCCGACTTTTTTTATTCGGCTTCTAACGGACCCGGGAGACTTAGTGCTGGATCCTTTTGCGGGGAGCAATACAACCGGCGAGGCAGCGGAGCGAGAGGAGCGAAAATGGATAGCTATTGAAAGTCGCCAAGACTATCTCGAGGCAAGTCAAGCGCGCTTTGAACAACTTGGGTCAGATCAGATTGCACTTTTCCCGACACAGGACAATGTTAGTCCACAAGCCACTGACGAGGCCTTTACCTTACCAGGGTACTGATCCAACCAAATCCAAGGTACTAATCTTCCGAAATGAATCTTTAGCAAACACTGTTATTGCTGTATTGAGATAGCCGCGCATTGACAGCCTTTTCCTCGGTCGCTTATGATTTCATCCTGGCTATGAGGAGGACATGACATGAGCTTTACCATTACGCCGACAGAGCTTAAGGCTCGAATCGATAAAGGGGATAAGTTGGTGCTTCTGGATGTGCGCGAGCCTTGGGAAAACCAACTCGCCAAGCTGGACAACTCTATCCTCATTCCGCTCGGCACGCTGCCTAACTCCCTCTCCAAGTTGGACAGGACTACCGAGATTATCGCCTATTGCCATCATGGGATGCGAAGCGGAGATGCGACAGGGTTCCTGCTACAGCAGGGATTTTCTAACGTGAAGAACCTGATCGGCGGGATCGATGCCTGGTCTGTCCAGGTTGATGGAGCAGTTCCCCGATACTGATCCGATCATATACCGACGCGGGAAGAGCTGTCGGTTGAATGCTGACGGCCTCGTCTGTGGTGCAAGTAGAGATCGGCCTGATGGGCCCAGCTATCTGCTCTTTCCCTGGAAGAATTCGATGGTCTGCTTTAACCCCTCCGCAAGGTCCACCTTAACCTCCCACCCAAGTTCTTGTTTGATCCTCGACGGATCGACCACACTGCGAATCTGCTCGCCGGATTTGGCCGGACCATGCACTTCCTTGGCACTCGCAGCGGTCAGACCGGCAATCATCCGGAACAACTCATTGACGGATGTTTCGATACCCGTTCCCACGTTATAAACTCCGTGCGCATTCTGCCCCATGGCGGCCAGGTTGGCTTCAGCCACATCATCGACGAACACGAAATCACGGCTTTGTCGCCCATTTCCATTAATAATGGGCTGTTCACCGTTCAACATCTTTTGGATGAAGATGGCGACGACGCCTGCTTCTCCCTCGGGGTCCTGTCTCGGTCCATACACGTTGGCGTACCGTAGACAGACTACCGGAATCCCGCTTGTCCGCTGGAAGTAGGACAAATAATGTTCACCGCACAGCTTACTGATGCCATAGGGTGACAGTGGGTTCGTGACGTGAGATTCAGCGGCGGGAAAGGTCTCCTGTTCACCATAGATCGCTCCACCGGACGAGGAGAACACGACCTTTCGGCAACCATACCGAACCGCTTGTTGCAACACGTTCATGGTTCCAAGGACGTTGACCTGCGCATCGAACACCGGGTCCTCTACCGAACGGCGAACACTGATCTGAGCCGCAAGGTGGAGGACGATGTTGGGCCGTTCATTGCGAAAGACCCGTTCAAGACGCCAGCTGGTAATGTCGGTTTTGTAGAGACTCGCCGCACGGTTGACGTTCTTCCGCTTTCCAGTGGCCAGATTGTCGACGACGACGACTTGATGGCCCTCTTCAACGAGTCGGTCCACCACATGAGACCCGATGAACCCTGCGCCGCCCGTCACGAGTACTTTCATTGGCCCTCCTGATTGACTGCCAGCACTTATGAGTCTCCTTACATACCATGAAATGAGGTGTCGTACTCAAAGATTGCTAATATTTCCTGATTGCCCTTTTTCCCTTTGACAGGCGACGCGACGGTCCTCACGGTCTGCAATCCCATCTCCCCCGCAAACCGTAACACTCTCTGGGCGGCCTCCTCTCGCTGTGCGTCATCGCGCACGACGCCGCCCCGACCGACTTGGCCTTTACCCACTTCAAACTGAGGCTTGACCAAGGCGATGATGTTCGCCTGAGGTCTGAGAAACTGCGTGATAGGCGGAAGAACCTTTGTTAAGGAAATAAAGGAGACATCGATGACGACCAGATCGATCGGTTCCGGGATGGCAGAAGGAAGCATATAGCGAATGTTGGTCCGCTCGATCAGTACGACGCGTGGATCTTGCCGGAGCCGCCAATCGAACTGACCATACCCCACGTCAACCGCGTAGACTCTCGCAGCCCCCCTTTGGAGCAGACAGTCGGTGAACCCTCCAGTTGAACACCCGACATCGAGACAGATCAGTCCTTGAGGGTCGATCGAGCCGGAGCCCAGGGCCGCCTCCAGTTTTTCGCCGCCTCGGCTGACGAACGGCTTGCGTTCTCCGATGATCTCGATGACCGCATCAATGGGAATCAGCCTGGACGGTTTGTCGACGACCGCCCCGTTGCTTTTAACCTCACCCGCGAGAATCATCCGGGCTGCGGCATCTCGACTCTGCACCAATCCCTGAGCCGTCAACACCTGGTCACAACGATCCTTCTCGCGTCGTACTTTCGTACCCATGACCATTAAAATGAGGAAACATTGAGAAGAGAGCGAGGATCAGAAGAACGACCTATTATGAATCCTCGGCGGAGCCTGGTACGGCAATGTCATCGGAGGTGAAGGCGCGTAGCTGTTTTTTCCCATTCGTATCCTGAACGAGAACTTCGACTTTTCGTTCAGCCTCTTCCAATACTTTTAGGCAATTCTTCGACAACCGAATACCTTCCTCGAAAATCTTCAACGATTCATCGAGCGGCAGATCTCCCTTCTCTAACTCCCCCACGATGGCTTCCAGTCTGGCCATCGCTTGTTCAAACTTCACCCCAGCCACGACAATCTCCTTCATTAAACCAACGCGCAGTCCATTATAACGAAGTCTCAGTCGGCTTTTAAACCAATGGATCCAACCTGACTTCTTCAACAGTGCATCGGAGTTGGCCCCTGGCGAGACGTGCCAGAATCTCTTCACCGACGAAGACCTGTCCGGCATCACGAATGATCCGGCGTCCAGGCATGGTCTCGAGGATTCCATATCCTCGACCCAGAACAGCGAGCGGGCTCAGTCCGTTAAATCGGCCGAGATAGGCATGGGTTTGCTCGGCCTTCCGCTTGAGACCATGGCTCATGGCAGCGAGCAAGCGCGACCGCAACTGTGGAACAATCACCAGATCTCGATGCACTTGAAGGGCCGGACTCTTCGACACCAACGCTTGCGTCCATCCTTGCACATTCACCATCGCTTGTCTCACCTGGGCGCGGACTGCTTCTCGCATGCCTGCCACAGCGCCATCCACCCGCTGAGCTTCTTTGAGGATCTTAAACCGGATGTTGTCCATACGAGCAAGCAGAAGATCAAGTCGCTGATGCTGCTCCAGGCATTGCGAGCTTACGACTTGCCGACAGCGGGCGGTGAGCAGGCTCAGCCGCTCAACGATCCCCGTCAACACTGGGGCAACCATTTCGGCGGCAGCGGACGGCGTCGGGGCCCGTACATCTGCTGCAAAGTCGGCCAGTGTCACATCGGTCTCATGTCCAACGGCTGATACGATGGGGACCCGTGACGCGACGATGGCTCGTACGACGGCTTCGTCGTTGAAGCTCCACAGATCCTCCAATGAACCACCGCCACGGCCGATGATCATGACATCGACCACGCCGAGTTTGTTCAATGCCTGAATCGCGGCTGTGATCTGCTCAGCCGATCCAGGCCCCTGCACCGGGACAGGCGCGATGATGATGCTCAAGATGGGACAGCGACGGTGCAAGACGGTGATCAGATCTCGAACCGCCGCCCCGGTCGGCGAGGTCACGATTCCGACGGTCCGAGGAAACGCCGGCAATGGTTGTTTGCTCGCTCTATCGAAGAGCCCCTCGACCTCCAAACGACGCTTCAGCTGGTCAAGCGCCAACTGAAGAGCGCCTCGCCCTTTGGGTTCGAGATGATCGAGAATGATCTGGTATTCTCCGCGTGGCTCATACACGGAGAGTCGCCCTCGCACAACGACATGCAACCCCTCCTCCAGTCCAAACCTCAAACGGACAGCCGCTGAACGGAAGATTACCGCCCGAATCTGGCTCGTCTGGTCTTTGAGTGTACAGTAGAGATGGCCGGAAGCTGGTGCGCGCAGGTTCGAAATTTCCCCCTCGAGCCACACTTCGGCAAAGTGAGTTTCGAGGGAGGCCCGAACCGTGGTTGTCAGTTCTGAGACGGTGAGAATCTGCCTCGATGTCGAGTCGAGAGGAATAAAGGACGGATGGGCGTGGATATTCGTGAGTCCTCTCCTGATCAAGCCCGTGCGGCAGTCAAGGACCGCGCCGATGATATTGTGGGCACCTGGAACCTCATACGATGTTCCGCCTAATCCATGAGGCGGATCCGTTCGAACGCAACCGCCTTGCCCAAGCGCGGATCAAGGTCGAGCAACACCGCACAAAACACCGAGGCCCCCGAGGCGACTTCAAACCGTCTGGGCATGCCGGTCAAGAATTTCTCTATCGCCAGCTCTTTTTTGACTCCGATCACCGAATGGAACGGTCCCGTCATGCCGATATCCGTGATGTACGCAGTGCCCTTCGGCAGGATTTGTTCATCGGCCGTCTGCACATGTGTATGCGTCCCGACGACAGCGACCACCTCTCCATCAAGGAAATGACCCATAGCCATTTTTTCAGATGTGGCTTCCGCATGCATATCGACCACGATCGCGGAGGTCTCCCGTTTCAAGCGTGACAACTCGCGTTTTGCCGTCTGAAACGGGCAATCGATCGTCGGCATATACACCCGACCCATCAGCTGTAATATAGCCAGCCGTTCGCCGCCTGCGGTTTCAATAACGACACTTCCGTTTCCCGGGACTCCCACCGGATAATTCGCCGGACGCAACAAGCGGGGCTCCCGAGAAAAGTAACCGACCGCCTCCTTCTTATCCCAGGCGTGATTGCCGGTGGTGATGACCGATATGCCCGCGTCGAACAGCTCCTCCGCCAACTCCGGTGTGACCCCGAATCCTCCGGCCAGATTTTCCCCATTGGCGATGACCGCATCGATCCGATGCTGTCCGATCAGCCGAGGCACCGTTCGAGCGACAGCCCGGCGGCCAGGCTCCCCCATGATGTCCCCGATACATAGGACCTTCACTTGGCGTATTCCACGTATCGGCTTTCTCGAATGACCGTGACCTTGATCTGTCCCGGATAGGTCAACTCCTGTTCGATCTTCTTGGCAAGTTCACGGGAAAGCTGGAACGACTCGGCATCTGTGATGTCCTCTTGTCTCACGATGACACGAATTTCACGCCCGGCTTGGATCGCATACGCTTTCTGCACTCCCTTGTGTCCGGTCGCCAGCGATTCCAGCTTTTCCAACCGCTTCACGTAAGACTCCAGAGCTTCCCGCCGCGCACCGGGCCGTGCCGCCGACAGCGCCTCAGCTGCCGCCACCAAGACACTCTCCGGACAGATCGGTTCCACCTGCTCGTGATGCGCGGCGATCGCGTTGACAATCTTTGGAGATTCGCCGTATTTCTTGGCGATTTCGGCTCCCAGCATGGCATGCGGCCCCTCTTCTTCATGGCTGACCGCCTTGCCGATGTCGTGCAGCAAGGCGCCTCGCCGAGCCAATCTGACATCGAGACCCAACTCCGACGCCATGATGCCGCAAATATACGACGCTTCGCGGGCATGATAGAGGTTATTTTGTCCGTAGCTCGTTCGATACTTGAGGCGCCCCAACACTTTGATCAACTCCGGGTGAAAATCTGAAAGGCCCAGTTCAAAGATGATCTTCTCGGCCTCCTCATACATCAGCTTATCGATGTCGACCTTCACCTTTTCGACGATTTCCTCGATTCGCGTGGGATGAATACGTCCATCCTGCATCAGGCGTTCCAGCGACACTTTGGCGATCTCGCGCCGCAGCGGATCAAATCCTGAGATAATCACTGCTTCCGGGGTTTCATCGATGATCAGATCAATGCCCGTCGCCGCTTCAAGCGCACGGATATTCCGCCCTTCCCTGCCGATGATTCGGCCTTTCATGGCATCGTTTGGAATGGGAACCACCGAGATCGTGGATTCCGATACATAATCACGAACGACGCGTTGAATCGAGGTGGTAATGATCTCTCGAGCTTCCCTTTCCGCAGTCTCACGGGCCTCTTCGATCGTTCGCTTGGCAATGCCGACGGCATCGAGCCGCGCCTGCGATTCCATTTCGAGGATCAATTGTTTCTTCGCTTCATCGGCCGTCATCCCGGCTACCCGCTCCAGCGCCTCGCGATGTTCGCGTTCGGCCTTGGCACAGGCAGACTCCTTGGCCGTAAGACCCTCTTCTCGTTTCGCGAAATCCACCTCTCGCTTCCGGGACTCACCCTCGCGCTTCTCTATGGCGGCGAGTTTGCCGTCGAGCCCTCCTTCCCGCTGGATGAGACGTTTTTCGATCGCTGAAAGCTCGCCAAGCTTGGTTTTCTGCTCTTGCTCGAATTCGGACTTCGCTTGAAACACGAGATTCTTGGCTTCAAACCTGGCTTCCTTGAGAACATTCTCTGCCTCCCGTTGTGCGTTCTGCACAACCTGCTTGGCCAAGTCTTCCGCCTCAGCCTGCTTGGCACCCGTCATGCGGCGACGCAGGAGCGCAAATAGCCCTCCACCAACAACAGCACCGAAAATCCCCGACAACATGATGTACATGACAATTGAGGTTGAAATGGGAGTCACCCCCTTCTCTTAAAGGCTCCACGCCAGCTCAAGCCGCTCCTGGCGCCTAGTCACAAATCAAGTTTTAGTGGGCACGAACACGATGTGGGGTGAAGATGGAGGGGCTCAGGAGACCGCGAATCGTGTTGCTCGGAAACACAAGAGATCGTCAGGGTACGCTGCTCTCCACGACTGTCGGTTTCCACCTGCCAGTCGCTGGAGGGGATCGGTTATCGAAACAGGTATGGGTGGTAAATACTCATTACGTCCGGATGGCAGTTGCCGGACATCCTCACACGACGCACCAGGTCGTCGCCTGACACATAGAATCCCTTGACTGAGCACGACCCGCACTATGAGTATCCACCGAACCAACTCTTCGTACCCCATGAGCCAACCGTTCTCTCTTGTTCTCACATTGTTTCGTTTCCAACACGTCAACGATCTTATGAGTTTATCCTTTCCAACCCATCGCCACACTCACATATCTACATGATAACAAAGGGACTCTTTGAAAGCAAGGTGAGTCATCTTATCGAAAGAGCGAGGTCGGCATCTGCTCATCGATAGATTGCATCAACGTGACCATCCGCCGTTCGACATCGGCCTCCCCTTGGACCCTCTTTTTCTCAGACTCAAACAGCTGATGGGCAAGATTGATCGCCGTCAGCACCGCCAACTTCGATGGAGTCGTCGTCTTCATCCCTTCCGCCAGATGTTTCATATGATCGTCGACGAAATGGGCCAGCTGTCGGATATAGGCATCATCGCCATCTCCTGTGATCGCATATCGTTGGCCATAAATTTCTACATCAATGGTCTTAGTCAATGGCCACCTCCTTAGAGTCTTCTACACATTCCAGCAGCTCCATCTCATTCATGACTTTCTCGATTCGCGCCTTGATGTCCATCCGTTCCTTTTCCCATTGGCGGTTCATATCATCCTGTGCAGCCAACCGCTGGCGAGCTGCCTTGAGCTCCTCCTCCAAGAGCGCATTCCCTCGTTTGAGCTCTTGAACGAGCTTCACCAAGTCACGAATTCGGGTTTCCAGTGCATCAAGTCGATCCAACGCCATAATCAACCCCTCTTCGTATTGCCCCTACGGATTGTGGCGCACTATAAAAACTTCACAAGATCTTGTCAAGAAAAGGCCTTGGGAGCCCCCGCCAGACGCAGGTATTCTTTGTAGCTACGCAGTACACGTTTGACGTATTGCCTAGTCTCCTGATACTGGATCAACTCGACGAATTCATCTTCACTCAGCCCCCGATAGGTCGCCGTCCAGGTTCCCACGACGATCGGACCGGCATTGTACGCCGCGATCGTCTGCACCACATTCCCGGCAAACTGCGTAAACAGTTGCGCTACATACCGAGTCCCGATCCGGATATTGATCTCTTGATCGAACAAATCTTCCCGGGATAGGCTCGGAAGTCGGTGCTGTTGAGCCACGGCGTTGGCGGTGGCGGGCATCACCTGCATCAATCCGATTGCCCCGACACGCGAGACGGCCCTCCAATCATATTGACTTTCTTCCCGAATGATCGCTGCAACAAGAAACGGATCAACCCCGTCGGCTCCCGACATTCTAATCGTGGGAATCAATCCGGTTGGATAGGCCACATTCCAAAGTCCATCTGCGACCGTTCCACCGGTTCGCTCCAACTTCTCACGGAATCGGGATCGCACCAGGCGCAGGGCATGATGATAGGCACCGACCTCGTTCAGCATCATCGATAACGCCGCCAACACCTCGGGATCGCGACTATACCGATCTGTCAACGCGCCGAGCTCTCTGGCGGCATCGTGATCCAGACCGAGTGTCTTGAGTTCCACCGCCCGTCGGTACGCCGGCTGTAGCTCGATCTGCATGCGACGACTTGTCTGATCGTCCTGAACCGATGTCGGAGGTACCTCGGGAGCAGGTTGAGCGGACGAGGCAGCGATGACGGGACCTTCCCGTTTCGTCTGCCCGGAAACCGATAGGTCTGTGTGTTCGCGCGCCAACTGACAGTAGTAGGTGTAGGGAAAGCGCTGACAGAGCAGTACAAACGCCTCTTTTGACTTCACATCCTCAACTTGGCCGTAGGAACGGGCAATCCAGTAGAGCGCCTGGGGTTCAAAGTCGCTGTCCTTCTGATCGACGATCTGCTGCCACACGGTGATTGCCTCCCGATAACGAGCCGTTCGGTAAAGCACCCACCCTTCCCGCCAATATGCTTCCGCTCGTTGAGAAGCCGGCTCTCCGAACTTGGACACCTGTCGATACCTTGCGATCGCTTCATCGAACCGCGCCTCATCTTCCAACCAGGTCCCGACAAATGCATTGATCTGCCCTTTCTGTTCCGGAGTCATCGTTCGTTTCGAGAGCGTTCGGCAGAGATCCAATAACTTTTCCCCGAGTCCCTGTCTGAGATAGACCCTCGCGAGCCATACAGTCGCTTCATCCGCCCGAGGTCCTTGTTCAGCAGTCAGGGCATGAAAGGTTTCGCGAGCCTGATCGTACAGCTTCAACCGGACTTGGGCGATTCCTAGTTTGAGTTTGGCATCCCCGCGGTGCGGAGAAGACGGGTCTTGCGTCAAGAACTTTTTCAACTCCTCGATTGCCTCCGCGTGGAGCGATTGCCCTAAGAAAGCCTGGGCACGCTCATAATGCATGTCGGGCACCACAGTCCACAGCACACCACCGATATTGCTCCTGAGCAGAGTCTCGGCTTCCTTGGCTTCCTTTGTCTGCGGAAACTTCGTCCAAAGCTGCTTCAGCGTCTCTCGTCCTTCCGGCAATTGATTCTCTCGAAGATAACAAGACGCCAACCGCAACCAAGCCTGAGAGATCTGCACGTCCTTATCATTGACATTGACGGCTTTGACCAACCAGGACACCGCCTCGGGACAGCTGGACGCCTGATACCACGCTTCTCCGGCACGGAGCGCCACCTGATTGAGAAGATTGGAATCGGGGACCGCTTGCGACACTCCTTCAAACATGCCGGCCGCCTCCTTGGCATCCCCTAAGCGCAGCAAAGCCTCTCCGATCCAGGAGCGAATATAATCATCGAGTACGAGAAAGTCCCGCTGGGCTGCCCGAAGGTATGGCAGAGCGCCTGCGGGATTTCGATCGATCAAGATCACCCCGGACAGCAGCCCGGCACGTTTGGCCCACTGCGTGGCGGGAAATCCCTCCATGACCTTTCGGAGACGTTCCAGCTTGAGCGCCACCACTTGATCTTTCGTCAAAGCGTGACCCAAGCGCTCCTTCGGCCAGGCCGCCGCCGCGAAACAATCCTCCGCAGTCGTACAGCCATTGGCCGTCGATTGTTCGGACGTCTCAACTTGCGCCGTATATCCGTCGCTGGAAAGAAAACACCCGAGCACGAGCACCAGGCCGGACGCAACCGCCCGCGCGCAACCACCGATGGAACGACGCTTGTTACAGGTTTTCATGACAGCCTGCCGACGCCCGCCCGTGTTCATTATATACGGAGCGGCCCGCAATGGAAGAAGTTTCAGGACCCGATGATGGGTATGGCCATATGCGGTATGACTTCAGCTATGATAGGCTCCAGAGTTTGAACTATGATACTGCGGGCTTGTCAATGACCCCTCCCGCTACCGCGACAACGCTCCTGAGTCTCACCGAACCACAGATGGTGAAGTTTGTCCGTGCGCAGCGCTGGCCGGACTATCGCGCAAAGCAAATTTTGCGCTGGATCTATCAACGACGCTTACGAACCATCACCGATATGACCGATCTCCCTATGCACGATCGCATGAGGCTGTCTCAATTGGCCACGATCGGACGTTCGTCCCATGTCAAGGTCCTGACGTCCCGGGACGGAACACGCAAATTGCTGGTGACCCTCAACGACGGCATGTCGATCGAAGCCGTGCTGATCCCGGATGAGGAGCGGCTGACGCTCTGTGTGTCAACTCAGGTCGGTTGCATGTTGGATTGCGGTTTCTGCCTGACAGGGCGAATGGGGCTTAAACGCAACCTCAAGCTTCACGAAATCATCGATCAGATCCTCACTGCGCAAGATTTGCTGAGGTCCGATGAACACATTACGAACCTGGTGTTCATGGGGATGGGAGAACCGCTGGCCAATTTGGACGGTCTCAAGGCCGCCGTGACCGCCTTGACCAGCAAAGCCTGGGGTCTTGGGTGGTCGCGTAGACGCGTGACGGTGTCGACGGCGGGGTTGGCGTCCCGCCTTACGGACGTCGCAACGCTCGGCGTGAACCTCGCCATCTCGCTCAATGCCACCACCGAAGAACAGCGTCGGGCGCTGATGCCCGCCGCCAGCGAAATCGCTTCATTGAGATCACTCCTGGCAGCCTGTCGCCGCTATCCGCTCGCCTCTCACCAACAGCTGACCTTCGAATATGTTTTGCTCGCCGGTATAAACGATCATACGGCTGATGCACGCCGACTGGTGCAACTGGTGAGAGGCATGCGATGCAAGGTCAATTTGATTCCGTTCAATGAATTTCCGGGCAGCCCTTTTCATCGCCCGTCCGAACAGGCGATTCTTCGGTTTCAATCCATCCTCCGCGACGCCGACCTCGATGCGTTTGTTCGAAAGAGCCGAGGACGGGACGTTCTCGGCGCCTGCGGACAACTTGGAGAACTTTCCAGCAACCGACCTTCCCTTACCTTGACACCTATCGAAACTCGTTGCTAGCATGATGAGTTCGACCTTCATCATGATCATGCGGACTATTCGGTATCATTGGCACATCCACATCTTGACGACGCTTCTCGTCGTTGGCTCCGTCTCGGTCTTGCTGGGAGCAGAGCCGAGCGAATACGTCCTCTCAAACGGCATGAAAGTGCTGCTGGTCGAGGTTCCCAAGGCTCCGGTAGCCACGGTGCAGGTGTGGTACAAAGTCGGTTCGCGAAACGAGGTCATGGGACGCGCCGGACTTTCACACATGCTCGAGCACATGATGTTCAAGGGCACGGCACGATATCCGAAAGGCTCGTTTTCACGAATCGTCAGAAAGAACGGCGGAATCGACAACGCATTTACCGGACAAGACTTTACCGCCTATTTTGAGAATGTGGCGGCAGATCGTGTCGGATTGGTTCTCGAACTGGAAGCCGATCGGATGCAGGGCCTGATTCTCGATCACAACGAATTTCAGACCGAGCGCGACGTCGTGAAAGAAGAACGTCGTCTCAGATCCGAGGATGACCCGCAGGGTGCACTGGTTGAAGCGCTGTTTGCCCAGGCCTTCTTCAGCCATCCCTACCATTGGCCCGTCATCGGATGGTTCGCCGATCTCGATGCGATGTCCCTCGAAGACTTGCAACGCCACTACGACACCTTTTACTCTCCCAACAACGCGACACTAGTGATCGTGGGTGATATCAAGGCCGAGGCTCTCCTTCCGACGATCAAACGCCTGTTTGAGCCGATCCCCAGAGGTCCCTCACCCAAGCAAGCCCTGCCGCCGGAACCGGAACAGCGAGGCGAACGCCGTTTTCTCCTGAAGCGCGAAGCGCAGGTACCGTTTGTCATGATGGGGTTTCGCGTACCCAACTATTCCAACGAGGACTCGTATGCGCTCGACATCCTCGAATCGATCCTGTCTCATGGAAAAAGCTCCCGTCTCTACCAGAGTTTGGTCTATGACCAGAAGAATTCGTTAGCCGTCGGCGCCGAGTATAGCCTGTTGCAGACAGATCCCGGTCTGTTTTATTTCTACTCATTGGTGAATCCCAGTGCGAAGGTCGAAGGGGTCGAAGAAGCCATCCAGCGAGAGATCGTGCGGCTCCAGAATGAGCCGCCGTCCGAGCTTGAGCTTCAGCGGGCTAAGAACCAGGTGGAGGCGGCGCGGGTCTTCGAGCAAGATTCGAATTTTCGCCATGCCATGTTGATGGGGCAGGCGGAATCCGTCGGCGCCGGCTGGCGGCGCATCGATCAATTCGTGGAACGCATCCGTGCGGTTACGACGAAGGATATCCAGCGCGTTGCGAAGCAATATCTCACCTCGGACAATCGGACCGTCGGAATCCTCCTTCCTTTGCCCTCTCCCTCCCCGGATTCGGCACCCACGGCCGGGCATGACGGGAAGTCATAGCATCATGGTCACCGAGCCGAGAGACCAAGGACGCCATTCTCCCGCGCCTCGATCCGTTCGCCGGTGGTCGGTAACCGGCATGGTGGGGCTGGTCCTGTGCGGGCTGTGCGTCGTGAGGCCGGCCGATGCCGCTGACATTTTGCCCGCAAGATTCACCACCCCGAATGGGATGACCGTTCTCGTGCTGGAACAACATTTCCTCCCCATCATTGAAATCCATGCCCTCATCAAGGTCGGCTCAGCGCAGGATCCTCCGGAAAAGGCCGGTGTGGCGAATTTAGTCGCCGGCCTCCTCGATGAAGGCACCACAAGCAGATCCTCCAAACAGCTGGCCGAACAGATCGACTTTGTCGGAGGTTCGTTGGGAGTCCAGGCGGACGAAGATTTCACGACTGCGTCGGCGCGCATACTGAAGAAAGACATCGACCTCGGGTTCACTCTCCTCGCCGATATTCTTCAGCGCCCCGCTTTCCCCAAACAAGAGTTCGAACGAGTCCGAGTGCAGATCCTTGGAGAAATCACCAGTGATAATGACGATCCTGGCCATGTCGCCATGAAGGCCTTCAATCAGTTGGTCTTTCAGAATCATCCCTATCGTTGGCCGGTGAACGGGACGGAGGACACGTTGGGCAAGATCACCTTGGCGGATGTGCAGACCTTCTACGCCAAAGAGTATCTTCCCAATCAGGTCATCCTCACCATCGTCGGTGACGTCACGGTAGAACAAGCGACGACGCTCGTTCAGGCACATTTCGGGTCCTGGAAGAAAGGGATGGTGCCACCCAGAACGGTCAAGAAGCCCTCTGTTATCGACAAGAAAGTCGTGCAGCTCATCGAAAAGGATCTCACCCAATCGACTATTGTGATAGGTCACCCTGGAATCAGTCGGACCAACCCGGACTTTTATGCCGTCACCGTCATGAATCATGTGTTAGGGGCCGGAGGGTTCTCGTCCCGACTCATGGATACCATTCGAGACAAGCAGGGGCTTGCCTATGGCATTACCAGTCATTACGATGCCCGATTGATGCCGGGCTCTTTCTGGATCAACCTCCAGACCCGTACCGAAACCACTAACCAGGCCATCAACGGCGTTTTGGCTGAGATGAGAACGATCCGAGAGGCCCCGGTCAGCGATCAGGAGTTGGCGGATGCCAAAGCATTTCTGATGGGCAGCTTCCCCTTACGACTGGATTCCACGGCGAAGCTGGCGAAAGTCCTGGCCCAAGTGGAGTTTTTTGGACTGGGGTTCGACTATTTTAGTCAGTACCCAAAATGGATCGAACGAGTAACTAAAGAGGATGTGCAGCGCGTGGCGAAACAGTACCTGGATCCTCAACACTACGCGCTCGTCGTGGTCGGTAATATCGCGAAGGCAAAAGTTCGCCACTAGACTCGCAGACAGCGCACCTTATGCAACCGTCCCTTCTCCAACAGAAGCTCGATCGTCTCCGAACGCTCCTGACGGAGATGGGCTCGGTCGTGGTGGCCTATTCCGGCGGAATCGACAGCACGTTCGTGCTTAAAGTCGCGCACGACCAACTCCACGAGCAGGCGGTCGGCATCACGGCCGTCTCACCGACGTTTCCATCTCTTGAGTTGGAAGCTGCCGAACTGGTCGCTCAGGAGATCGGCGCCCGCCATGAAACCGTTCAGACGGATCAGCTGGCCATTGATGACTTTGTGAGGAATGACGCGAATCGTTGTTTTCACTGTAAGACCGACCTGTACCAACTTCTTGGAAATGTGCGGCAATCAAAGGCTGTCGCGTACGTCGTGGACGGAACCAATCTGGACGACCTGGGAGAGGATCGCCCCGGCATCAAAGCCGCGCGGGAATGGGGTGTACGCAGCCCGCTCGTGGAGGCCCAACTATCGAAGGCCGACATCCGTATCCTTGCCAAGGATCTGGGACTTTCGAATTGGGATAAGCCGGCTGCGGCTTGTCTCTCGTCACGGATTCCACGTGGGAACATGATCACGCTGGAAAACTTACACCGTGTTGAAAAAGCCGAGGCTATCCTGCATCATGAGGGATTCCGTCATTTTCGGGTGCGAAATCACGGTGAGATTGCCCGGATTGAATTGGCACAGGACGAACTTCCTCGGCTCATGAAAGCAGATCGGTGTGTAGAGATCAGCTCAAGACTGAAAGCGCTGGGGTTTAAATTCGTGACGGTTGATTTGGAAGGATATCGGCCGGGTGGAGTCACCCTGAGCTGACTCCACCGCAGCTCACGGCACCTCAGCGTGGCTGTGACTTCGAAAGAGCTTCGAGCGCCTCGTCTGCAAACTTTTTCTGATCAGCCTCCGTCAGACTCCGCTGAACCACTTTTTCCGCCACCATAAGCGCAAGTTCAGTCGTCTGGGTTCGAATATCTTGTAGCGCTTTACGACGCTCTTGCTCGATCTCGCGCGTCGCATCGCCCTTGATACGTTCCGCCTCCGCGGTCAACCGTTGTTCGTTTTCATCGAGCAACCGTTGAGCACGTTCCTTTGCCGCGGCGAGAATAGCCTCAGCTTCCTTCCCCGCCGCGTGAAGCTTGGCCTCATATTCTCTGAGCCGTCGCTCGGCCTCGAACCGGTGCTGCTCAGCCTGATCGAGGCTGTCTTTAATCTTCTTTTCTCGCTCTTCCAAAACACTCAAGATGCCGGGAAATGCATACTTATAGAGCAGGAACAAGAGAATCCCAAATGAAACGATCTCCCAGAAAATCAACGAAGAAAAAAAGTCAGATTCAAACTGTGGCATGATTTGACCTAAGTTAAGTTCTGTGTACTGAGTCCTGAGCACCGAGTGCCTCTCTCAGCACTCACCGCTCAGCACTGTTATTTGCGGAAGCCCATGATGATGAAGGCGATGACCAGGCCATACAGCGCAATGGCTTCTACCAGCGCGAACCCGATCCACATATACTTCGTGACGCGAGCTTCTGCTTCAGGCTGGCGCGCCACCACTTCAATCATCTTCCCGAAGATGTAGCCGATCCCCACACCGGCCCCGGCAAACCCTGCCGCGGCACATCCCATACCGATCAACCCTGCTGCTGCTGAATCCATTATGTCCTACTCCTCTCTTGTCTAAACAGGCACGCGCTAATGCGCGTGCTCATCATGGCCATGCAAATGAAACGCGTCCCCCAAGTAGACACAGGTCAAGATGGTAAAAATATAGGCTTGAATGCCTGCGATGAGAACGAATTCCAACCCATACACGAGAAGCGAAATCGCTAAGGGCAACCACCCGATCAACAATCCGCCGCTGATCGTGAGGCTGAATAGAACCGCGAGCATCACATGGCCCGCCGTCATATTCGCAAAGAGCCGAACAGCCAGTGAAACAGGCCGCGCCAACTGACTGATGATCTCGATCGGGATCATCAACGGCACCAGCCATCCAGGAGTTCCAGGCGGGATAAGGATCCCTAGAAACTTTGCACCATGCAACCAGAATCCTAAAACCAAACTCAACCCGTACACAATGCAGGAGAAGACGGAGGTCACAACAATTTGGCTCGTCACCGTATAGGTGCCGGGAATCAACCCGATATAATTGGAAAAAAGAATAAATAAGAAGAGCGTGGCGACAAACGGGAAAAATCGCATCCCATCCTTCCCCATCGTATCCAGGATCATGTTCCGAATGAACTCCACCATCATCTCCGCCAGGCTCTGCAACTTGCCGGGCACCAGTTTGCGAGACGATCCTGCCATGATCATGAGGACCGCCGCTACGGCGATGACAATCCACATAAAGATCACAGCTTTATTGATGGAAATGTCCACACCGCCGATCGAGAGTGGAATCCAGTGATGAAGTTCGAATTGATGAAGCGGACTTTCTTCCATGACTATTCCTACTTATGTGCGTTGTTCGACGGGCCTTGCCATCGCTGTGCGGATCGATAGGCGTTCCTCATTCCGGCTGCCGCACCGAAAACCAACCCAATGACGAGCCCCCACGGGGTTGTCCCTAAGAGATACGTATCGACGACCCACCCAAGCCCACCTCCGACGATCAACGCAGCCAGCAGTTCCGTTCCGATTCGAACGGCCTGACCGAGCCCCGCGTATAAGGGATCTTGTTGAGGGGGCATCCCAAACCCACGGACGGCGAGAGCACGTGAGCAGAACTCTACCCCTCATGGGGTGCGCAATTTAAGCAAACCCGTGCTTTGAATGTCAAGCCGTTGGAGGCCTATGCGCGCAGAAATCGCTGCGGTATAGTGAAGCCCCACGGCTCCACGGCAGTGGCTTCCTGCATAGGCGGTGATCTCTCTTTCGTGTTGGAAACGAGCCTACTATGCCGAGAACCTTACCCTCGTCGATTCCATTTTTGCACGGTTCTCCTTCACCTCTCATCCTGACCGGCCCCTCTCCCTCGGCAAGTCCGTTTAAATTGTACGCGAAGATCGCCTCAGCTCGACACCCCTCGTTTCTCTTTGAGAGCGGTAACGGTGAGGGCGCCATGGGACGGTATTCGTACTTCGGCGTCGATCCCTATCAAACATTGCACGGGAAAGGGCATACGTTTGTGCGCCGATCGATTCAAGGCCGCATAGACTCACACGCATCTCCGTTTCAAGAATTGGCCCACCTCCTGAACCGTCAGCGGATCGCCCGTCCTCCCGATGTCCCGCCATTTTTCGGCGGTGTGATCGGCTACTTGAGCTATGATCTCGCGCGCCAATTCGAGAGGCTGCCGTCCTTGGCTCTCGATGACCTTGTCGGTCCTGATCTGGAGTTCGCGTTTTTCGATCTGATTGCGGCAATCGACCATGAGTTGAACCGTCTGGTGCTCATGTTCTGTCCACCGCTCGAACGATTTTTGGGTGAGCCCCGGGAAAAGCTGTTTCGCGAGGGGAGGGATCGCCTGGCAGAATTCGAAGCCCGATTGACCAGGCCCGACAGGGCCGATGCGAACTGGCGCAATCTCGGTCGCCTCACGTTTACACCGGAGCAGGAGCAGGCGGCCTATAGTCAGAACGTAAGCCGTTGCCAGGAATACATCGCAGCCGGTGATGTCTATCAGGTGAACCTCTCCCACCGTTTCAATGTGACCGGTGAAGCATTCTCCTCTCTTGAGGACCTAGAAGCCGATCTGGCTGTCTATGGTCGGTTGCGCACATTGAACCCTTCACCCTTCTCAGGATTACTACGGTTGGATGCAGTTCGTCTCATCAGTTCCTCACCTGAACGGCTCGTTCGGCTGGAAGGACGTCGAGCCGATACGAGGCCGATCGCGGGCACCAGACCCCGCGGGAGAACCGTCTACGACGATCGACGGCTGATCGAGGAATTACTTGCGAACGAAAAGGAGCGTGCGGAACATGTCATGTTGGTCGATCTTGAGCGGAACGACCTCGGTCGAGTCTGTCGTTTCGGAACCGTCCATGTGAATGAATTGATGACGGTCGAGCAATATTCTCATGTCAACCACCTGGTCTCGCATGTGGCCGGCACCCTCAGGGATCATGCGACGGGTTTCGACCTGCTGAAAGCCATGTTCCCGGGCGGAACGGTTACCGGCGTTCCAAAGATCCGCTGCATGGAGATCATCGAGAAGTTGGAGCCCGTGCGGCGAGGCCCGTACACCGGCTCGATGGGTTATGTCAGCTGGAGCGGAGATCTCGACTTCAATATCCTGATACGCACGCTGGTTATGAGGCATGCCGTGGGCTACCTCCAAGTCGGGGCGGGAATTGTGGCAGATTCGGAACCGACGCGCGAATATGAGGAAACGATCCATAAGGCCCAGGCTTTCTTCAGCGCCTTGTTATAGCCGATGTGGATATACCTGAATAACAAGTTCGTCACAGACGAGGAGGCCGTGGTCTCCGTCTTCGACCATGGATTTCTCTACGGCGATGGGGTCTATGAAACGATTCGTTCGTACGGCTCCCACATCTTCATGCTGGATGAACATCTGTCTCGATTGCTCCGGTCCGCCGAGACGATCGGTCTGACGATCCCGATTCCACTGGAAAATTGGCCAGGCATTCTGCATGAAGCCATGGCCCGCAACGAGGTCGGGACTGATCGGCAGGACGCCTATCTGAGGATCACGGTTACCCGAGGAGCCGGAGACATCGGACTGGACCCGGCACTCTGTTCATCGCCGACCGTCGTCGTGATGGCCAAGCCGCTCGTGCCTCCGTCGCCTCAGCTCTATGAAGCGGGCGTCGACGTGATCGTTGCTTCCACGAAGCGAAATCTGCCGAGTGCCTTGTCGCCACAGATCAAGACCACGAACTTCCTGAACAATATACAAGCCAAACGCGAAGCGATCGCAGCAGGCGCACTCGACAGCATCCTACTCAATTGGGAACAGCATCTGACCGAATGCACCGTCAGCAATGTGTTTCTTGTGATGGACGGCAAGCTGAAAACGCCTGCTCTGGAATGCGGCTTACTCGACGGCATCACTCGAATGGTCGTGCTTCGGATGGCCGAGGAACTCAACATCCACGTCGAAGAAGGTCGCTATACCGTCGACCAGTTGTACCGGGCCGATGAATGCTTTCTGACCAACACCAGCATGGAAATCATGCCCGTGACTTCCGTCGACCGTAGGCCTGTCGGCGGCGGGAAACCGGGTCCGCTCACCCAGAGGCTAAGAAAACAGTTCGTGGCGGTGCGAGGCCGATTCTCGGACGGTCCTCCCCGTCGATAAAACCTCATCTTCCCGTTTTTTCTCGGAATTCTTCAGATCTCCAAGGCACCGGACCTGCCTTTCCTTGACAGACAGTGACAGACTGCTATCGTTTGACCATGCTGAATCCGAATAAAACACATCGCTCCTCAATCAGCCGGCCTGGCATGGCCGTCCTCGCCGCATTGAGCGGCGTCCTGTTAACTGTTCCAAGTGATAGTCAGGCAGAGCTTTATCAATATGTCGATGCCAAAGGAACGATATCGCTCACCAACGTTCCCTCTGATGCCCGATACCACCGGATCGACCTCCACCCGAATCGTCTGCATCCTGTTCTTTCGGAAGAAGAGTTGAAGCCGATGATTAGTCGATTCTCACGGCAGCATCAACTGCACCCTGCCCTTATCCGCGCCATCATTAAGGCCGAATCGGATTTCGACCCTCGCGCGGTATCACGAGCTGGAGCCGTCGGATTGATGCAATTGATGCCGCAAACGGCCGTGAGGCTGGATGTCCGGGACCTCTACGATCCAGAAGACAATATCGGAGGAGGGACGAAATACCTACGCCAATTGCTCGACCGATTTCGCGGCAACCTTCCGCTCGCGCTCGCCGCCTATAACGCTGGCGAGCATGTCGTCGATCGTTACCGAACTCTTCCGCCGATCGACGAAACCCGCCAATACGTCCGCAAGGTCTTGCGGTATTATCGGCTCTTCCTCGCCCGTGACCTTGCCGCGACCGGGCACGTCATCCCGTCTTCGGAGCACGCAATACCACGACCCGCCCCTGTATCCTCGATTCAGTCCGGCCAGTAGCTCGGACCCCCGAATACGCTTGACTATGCTGTTTCC